>DAOUIY010000074.1:0-46550 GCA_034423215.1 Dehalococcoidia bacterium | reverse complement strand
TCCCCTTTCGTCGTTCCCGCGAAGGCGGGAACCTCGACCGGCAGTAGTTAAGCCTTCGGTGTTGTATAGACGGCCTTCGCAGGAATGACGGTGCATTTGACGACACGCCCTAGACTAAAAGAATCGAACACCCACAACTGAGGTTATACGCATGGCCGTTGACCCCATAAGCCTGGAAGTTTTCAAGAACATGTTCATCTCCGTTTCCGAGGAAATGGGCGTGGCGCTGCTCCGTACCGCCTACTCGCCAAACATCAAGGAACGGCGAGACTTTTCCTGCGCCATATTTGATCCGGCGGGACAGATGGTGGCCCAGGCGGCGCACCAACCCGTCCACCTGGGCGCCATGCCGGCATCGGTGCAAGCCGCGCTTGAGACATTTCCGGGGGCCCTGCGCCCGGGCGACATGGTGATACTAAACGACCCCTACCTGGGCGGGACACATTTGCCGGATATTACCCTGGTGGCCCCGGTCTTTGTGGATCAGGACGGCAGCAAGGAACTGGCCGGCTTCGTTTCCAACCGGGGGCACCACGCCGACGTGGGCGGAATGACCCCCGGCTCCCTGCCCCTGTCCACCGAGCTTTACCAGGAGGGGATGATTCTCCCGCCCATCAAGCTGGCCCGGGGCGGCCGGCTGAACCAGGAGGTGGTACAGCTTATTTGCCGCAACTCGCGAACGCCGGAGGAGCGCCGGGGCGACCTGGCGGCGCAGATTGCTTCTATCCGAGTGGGCGAGCGGCGTATGCAGGAGGTGGTGGAGCGGTACGGGCTGGAAGAGACCCGCGAGCACATGGACGCGTTGCTGGACTATTCGGAGCGGGTTACCCGCCTGGCCATCGGGCAGATACCGGATGGCGTTTACCAGGTGGTGGACTACATGGACGACGACGGGTTGACCGAGGAACCGGTCCCCATTGCCGTGTCCATTACAATCGCCGGCGACACCATGACCATAGACTTCACCGGGACGTCTGCACAGCGGCCGGGTTGCATCAACGCTCCGCAGGCGGTAACGGTGTCCGCCAGCCTCTACGTCATCCGTTGCATAGTGGGTGAGGGCGCCCCCGCCAACCAGGGCTGCCTGCGCCCGGTCACGGTTATCACGCCCCGGGGCAGCCTGGTCAACCCGGAACCCCAGCGGGGAGTGGCGGGAGGCAACGTGGAAACCTCCCAGCGAATCACCGACGTGCTGCTTACGGCCATGGCCCAGGCCCTGCCCGAGCTTATTCCCGCCGCCAGTCAGGGCACCATGAACAACCTTCTGATTGGCGGGCACGACCTGGAAAGGGAGCGGCCTTTCGTCTATTACGAGACCATCGGCGGAGGCATGGGAGGCCGGCCTACCAAAGAAGGCATTTCGGGCATTCACACCCACATGACCAACACCATGAATACGCCCATCGAAGCGCTGGAGTTCGCCTTTCCGCTGCGGCTGAAGCGATATGCCCTGAGGCGCGGTTCCGGAGGCGACGGCCTTCACAAGGGCGGCGACGGCCTGGTCAGGGACGTGGAGTTCCTGAGCCCGGCCAGGGTGACCATTCTCTCCGAAAGGCGCAAGTTTCACCCACCCGGCTTTCACGGGGGCCACCATGGCCAGCCGGGCGAAAACGTGCTGCTGAAGGGAGGCTACGAAGAGGTACACCTGGCCGGCAAGGAAACCCTGGACGTGAATGCCGGCGATATTCTCAGCATTCACACCCCCGGCGGTGGCGGCTGGGGACAACCAGCCCCGGAAGAGGGCGCGTAAAGGGAGCGTACAGCGGCAGGGCGCCGGGCAACCGAGCAGATCCCTAACCGGCGCGGCAGGCCAATGGCAAGGCGTGCTTCTAATTGCTCGTGGTGGCCTTATTGAACCATGCCCCGGAAGGGGAAAGCCTGCGACAGGCTCAAGATTAGCGGAAATGTTAGGGGCTTCTCTGCTCTGCAATCGCCCTGTTACCGATGGGAGGGCAATTGCATTATCGAGAATTGTTATGCTGAGCGAAGCCGATGCATCTGAACTCCTACCCAGCAGCCTGGTTTCGGTTTCCGGGCATGGTTTCGTGGGAGGACTTTAGACCCTTCGGCAGGCCAGGGTGACCTTCATTTCCAGTTGAAGGACCTGGCGCAAGTTACGGCAACCTTACAACCCAATTGCCCTGTTACCGATGGCGCTGACATTGACAATCCAATTGCCTTTAGTGTATAGATTTTGTACGGAAAATACGGGTCGGCGATGGCGCCGAAATCTCTGGTGATAATGGAGGAGGAATCATGCCAGATGTTTACTACGTGAGGCCGAGCAACTTCTTGTCCGACTCCCGCGACAAGACAATAATCACGGGCGATTCCGAGGACGATGTCCTCGACAAGGTTTACACGTATCTCCGCAGCGACGCGGCCCGCCAGCGCTATCCGGCGGTAGAGGACCCCACGGAGTTGGAGAACAACATTCGCAAGTGCATTTTCGTCAAGGGCCAGAAGGTATTCGGCACCCGCGCCCCCGAAGGCGAGTAACGGATTACCGGCGGAAATAGCGCCAGACCCATGAGACGGGCCCCGGACGTTTGTCCGGGGCCCTTCATTTGGCCCTAAAGTTCTGACGTTACGCTAAGGGCGTGTCGTCAAATTCACCGTTTCACTTCTACGCCGGCAAGAGTCTCGCTCCAGCCTGTCGAGGTTCCCGCCTTCGGGGGAACGACGAAATAGGACGCTTGGAGACTTCCACCATCAATTTGACGACAGCCCCTAAGGGCGTGTCGCCAAGAGCGCCGTCATTCCGGCGCAGGCAGGTATCTCGACTACAGCCGGTCGAGGCTCCCGCCTATGCGGGAACGACGATGAAAGACGCTAGGCAACTTCCGGCAACTTCAGCTTATAATTTGACGACAGCTTCTAAAGGCCGTCAGTTACCGTCGTCGAAACTCACAATTACGATGGCATTGGCTATGAGGGTGCCGTCGGTGCCCTCATCGTTCAGGACCTGCAAGCCGCCGTGAACCACGTTGATGAAGCCGGTTCCGTGGGGCAAGGTGGCGATGACGGCATCGCCGTCCACCGCATCGGGATTGGGCACGCCGATGGTTACATCAACCCGCATATCGTCGGCCGTCTTGCCAATGAGCCGCTGAAAGCCCAGGCTGCTGTGGTGCAGGGCATCGAACACGGCCCTCTTGGCGGCGTTGGTGTAATCCAGGCCGTGAACGTCAACTCCCATTCCCATTTCGGTTACGCATCGTACCAGAGCCATATTCTCATCCTCCGTTTTTGTTTCTGCTCGGTTGATTGTCAGGGGCCGTCCGGCGCAATAGCGGCGCCGGGGACCAGGAAAAGCTTCTGCACCCCTGAGGGTTCGATTAATTTGGACTGATTGATTTTATGTCCGCTCACCCGGAGCTTGTCGAAAGGCCGCGCGCTCATGGTTCGGCAGGCTCACCACGAGCGGGCTCACGGGTTATCCGTCCTTCCTTTGGCGATGGACTACTAGTAGTCCGACAACTTTGAAATGATAGTTGTAACTGCTCTTCTCCGTCGTTCCGGCGAAGGCCGGAACCCAGGAGTCCTGAAGGTAAGGAACAATGTCCGGCGCTAACCTTCCTGGATTCTGGCCTGCGCCAGAATGACGGGTTTCGATAGTTACCCGTCATTCCTAAGTGGTTGAACTGCTAGCCCCCGCCTCCCCGCACTTCAAGGCTGGGCTTGGTCATATCCTCCGGGTTAAGCAACTGCTGCAACTGCTCCTCGCTGATTTCGGTTCGCAGCTTGGCAACCTCCCGGATGGTCTGCCCCGTGGCTGCGGCTTCTTTTGCGATGGCGGCCGCGGCGTCGTAGCCGATTGCCGGAGCCAGGGCCGTGCCCAGCATCAGGCCCTTTTCCACCATGGCCGGCCCCACGTCGGTGGCCTCAATGCCCCTGACGCACTGCTCGGCAAAGTTGTTGGCCGAGGCGGCCAGCAACGATATGGACTGGAGGATATTAAAAGCCGCCACCGGCATCATGGTATTCAGTTCGAAGTACCCGCCCTGGCCTGCCAGGGTAACGGTAGCATCGTTGCCCACCACCTGGGCCGCCACCTGGATTACCGACTCGGCAATTACGGGGTTTACCTTGCCCGGCATGATAGAACTGCCCGGCTGCACTTCCGGCACGGTAATTTCGCCCAGGCCGGCCCGGGGTCCGCAGGCAATGAACCGGATGTCGTTGGCTACCTTGTGCAGGCTTATGGCAATGGTACGCAGTTCGCCGCTGGCTTCTACCACACCGTCCAGGCTTGCCTGGGCCTGGAAGTGGTTGTCCGTCTCCCGTACCTCCACGCCCGTCACCTCGGACAGGGTGCGGCAGGTCCTGGCGGAAAACTCGGGGTGGGTGTTGACCCCGGTGCCCACCGCCGTGCCGCCCAGGGCTACCTCGGCCAGGGCTTCCTGGGCCCGGCGCAGCCTGCGGATTCCGTTTTCCGCCTGCCCGGCGTAGCCGAGAAACTCCTGCCCCAACCGGATGGGGGTAGCGTCCTGCAGGTGGGTCCGTCCGGTCTTGATTACGGGCCAGAACTCGTCGGACTTCTTCTGAAGCTCATCGCGCAGGAACTCCAGGCCGGGAATCAGGTCTTCCTTGATGGCTATCAGGGCGGCCAGATGCATGGCAGTGGGAATCACGTCATTGGAGGACTGGCCCAGGTTGACGTGGTCATTGGGATGCACCAGCCTGGAACCCAGATCGCCTCCCATTATTTGCGATGCCAGGTTCGCAATCACCTCGTTGGCGTTGGTGTTGGTGGAAGTGCCGGAGCCGGTCTGGAATACGTCCAGCACAAAGTGACGGTCATATTGCCCGTCAATAACCTGCTGGGCCGCTTCCACTATGGCCTGGCCGATGCTTTCATCCAGAACACCCAGCGCCATGTTGGTCTTGGCGGCGGACTGCTTTACCAGTCCCAGGGCCCGGATGAAGGTCCGGGGAAAGCGCAGGTCGCTGATGGGAAAGTTGAGCACCGCCCGCATGGTGGAGGCGCCGTAAAGCGCATCTGCGGGAACTTCCATCTGGCCCATGGAGTCCCGTTCAATTCTCACGTTGGATTCGCTGGTCGTCATTCTATTCTTACCGTCCTGATGCTTGGTTTCTAATGAATCCTGGTATATTCGGGATGCCGCGCGTCAGCTTACCTGCCTTCTCTTATCCAGTCAGCCACCCTTTCACCAATCATTATGGTGGTGGCGTTGGTGTTGGCCCGAATAACGTCGGGCATTACCGAGGCATCCACCACCCGCAGCCCTTCCAGGCCGTAAACCCGGCAATACTGGTCCACCACCGCCATGGGGTCGTCGGCGGTGCCCATCTTGCAGGTGCCGGAAGAGTGATGCTGGGTACCCACGTTGCGCAGCATCCAGTTATCCAGGGCATCGTCCGATGCCAGGTCAGCGTCGGTGGGGTTGAGCCGCTCGACGATGACGTCCCGGAACAGGGGATGGTCGGCAATCCGCAAGCCGGTGCGGATGGCGCCCCGCATCCTCGCCCGGTCATAGGGGCTGGAAAGGTAATCATAATTCAGGTCGGGCTGCACCCGGGGGTCAGTAGAAGCCAGCCGCAGGCGGCCGGCGCTGACCGCGTTCTGGATTGCGGCGCTGAAACCAAAATGAAAGTCCTCGCTCTCGATTACCACGTTGGCGGGCCGGTGCTCGCTGTTCATCAAAATGGGGGCCAACTGTATGTCGCCTGCGGTGGGAGAGTCTTCCAGGCTGAACCTTAGACCCACCTGAATGCTGGGCGCCAGTTCCTCGGGCGGCGCGCCCTGGCCCCGGAAGAGGGTAAAGCAGGATGGATGGTCGCGGAGATTTTCGCCCACGCCGGGCAACTCTCGCACCACTTCTATGCCCATTTCCCGCAGGTGGTCGGGGGGACCAACCCCGGAAAGGAGGAGTATCTGGGGCGATGCGATGGCGCCGCTGCTGACGATTATTTCCTCGCCCTCGACGGTGAAGGTCTCACCGCCGCTCTCTGCCTGGATGCCTATGGCACGGTTTCCGTCAAACAGGAGCCGGTGCACCGTGACATCGCCCCGTACCGTCAGGTTCAGCCGGTTCCTGGCCGGGTTCAGGTAGGTTATGGCAGTGCTCATGCGCACGCCGTCTATGTTGTTGAGGGGCCTGGCGGCAATGCCGGCGGAATCGGGGTGGTTCTGGTCCGGGTCCTGCCGGAAGCCCAAGTCAACGCAGGCATCGTAAAAGGCGGTGGCGTGGGGCAGCCACTCGTCGCGCTTGTACCGCCGAACGGGAATGGGACCATCGCTACCGTGAAAGTCGTCGCCAGGAAAGTCCAGGTCTGTTTCCAGTTTCCGGAAGTAGGGCAGAACCTTCAGATAGTCCCATTCGTCGTTGCCCCAGGCGGCCCAGTTGTCGTAGTCGCCGGGCACGCCGCGAAACAGAACCTGGCCGTTGATGGAAGTGGAGCCTCCGATGGCGCGGCCCCGGGGAATCTGGACCGGTCCGGCCTGCACCGGCGTTCCCGTTGCGGTGTATCCCCAGTTATGGGGGCCGTAGGCGGAACGCCACATATTGTTGCCTTCCTTCAGGTCCAGGGGCAGTTGGTCGTAGTCGGGGTAATCGGGCCCGGCCTCCAGCAGAAGCACCGATCGCTCCGGGTCCTCACTGAGGCGGGCCGCCAGAACGCAGCCGGCGGCGCCGGCCCCCACCACTATCACGTCATACTTCATTTCAGCTTGTCCCTCTCGGATTTGGCAACGGTACCTGCAAGCGGTACCGGCAATGGTAAATGTTATACCACAAACGCCGCCGGCGGTGTATGCGTCGGGCCCTGGCAGCCGGCCTATCGCCACCTCGCTGACTTGCAACGATTCCCATAGCCGCCAGCGTTTCCCATTGACACACGGGACTCCGGGTCAGCATCATTACCGGAATGATTCCTGAATTACCTTGAGGTGGACGATGGCCAACTTGACGGGCGCGCAGGCTTTGATTCAATCCCTGGCCAGGGAAGGGGTTGAGGTGGTCTTCGGGCTGCCCGGCGTGCAGATAATGGAAATCTACGACGCCCTGTACGAACAGCCGGGCATCCGCCTCATCACGGTACGCCACGAGCAAACTGCCGGGTACATGGCCGACGGTTACGCCCGAACCACCGGGCGGGTGGGGGTAGCCCTGGTAGTGCCTGGGCCGGGCGCGCTTAATGCCACTGCAGCCATTGGCACCGCCTACGCCGCCTCGTCGCCGGTAATGCTGATTTCGGGCCAGATAGACAGTTCCATGCTGGGGCAGAACCGGGGCGCCCTGCACGAAGTGAACGACCAACTGGACGTATTCAAGCCCATAACCAAGTGGAACGCCCGCACCACCAGGGCCGAAGAAATCCCCTACCTGGTACACATGGCAATGCAGCACACGCTGGACGGACGGCCCCGCCCGGTGGAGATAGAAGTGCCCTTCGACATTCTGCCGGCTGCCAGGGACATTGAACTGCTGGAGCGGGAGGGAACGGTCAAGCAGTCCCCCGACCCGGCCCGGGTGAAGGAGGCCGCCGAACTGCTGGCCCGGGCCCAGCGGCCCCTGATCTGGGCAGGAGGCGGTTGCCGCGAGGCCGATATATCAACGGAACTGGCAGAACTTGCCGAGGCCCTGAACGCTCCCGTAATCACAACTCCCGAGGGCAAAGGCTCCATACCCGAGAACCACCCGCTCTCGCTGGGGACCTTCTATTACGGGCACGGACCCGCCTACCACTCGCTGCCCCAGTCCGACGTGATTCTGGCCGTGGGCAGCCGCATGAACCTGAATCCGCGCACCCCCTGGTCCCTCCGGCCCGACCAGACCGTGATTCGCATTGACGCCGACCCGGAAGAGTTGGGCAAGAACGTGGAGTCCCAGGTGAGCATGGCGGCAGACGCGCGCCTGGCCGTGACCGACCTGCTGGCGGAACTGGGCGGGGCCGGCACATCGAGCCGATGGAAGGGTGAGGAACTGGACGAGGTAAGGCAGAAGACGGCCGAGGACCTCAGGGCCCTGGCGCCCCTCCAGATGGAGATAGCCGAGACCATGCGCGCCGAGTTGGACGACGACGTCATTATGGTGGCCGGCACCACGGAAGTCGCTTACTGGGGTCACCTGACCTTTCCCGTGCTGAAGCCCCGCTCCTACCTGACGTCCAGCTACTTTGCAACCCTGGGTTATGCCTTTCCCACCGCCCTGGGGGCCAAGGTGGGCAATCCGCACCGGCAGGTGGTTGCCACCATCGGCGACGGCGGGTTTATGTACGCCAGCAGCGAACTGTCCACCGCCGTCCAGGAAGGCATCAACGTGGTAACATTGGTATTCAACAACGGCCTGCTGGGGGCATCGCGGGCGGACCAGATGAACCGCTACAGCGGACGCGCCATTGGCACCGAACTGCACAACCCGGACTTTGCCCAACTGGCCGAGGTGTACGGCGCCCTGGGCATCAAACTGTCGGACCGGCGCGAACTAGGTCCAGCTTTGCGGGAAGCCCTGGCAGCCGAGCGGCCGGCGGTCATCGAGGTGCCCATGCCAAACCTGCGGCCTCCCTTCCAGACACCACCCCACGGCCTGGATGCGGTGGTAGGATAGGTCGCCGCGCCGAAGGGATTAACGAAACAACGGGAGCGCCGGCAGGACGCCCGGGACGGGCTTGCCGAACTAGAGAAAAGGCGGCCCTCCAAGCGACCTCGTGTCCGACCCAGGGTGAGCGGACTAGACTAAAGCGAAGGTGGGATGAGCATTTCGCCTCGAAACGGTCTAGTAGTTTGACCAATTTGAAATGATGGGTGAAACTGCTTTTCTCCGTCGTTCCGGCGAAGGCCGGAACCCAGGAGTCCTGAACGTAAGGAACCATGTCCGGCGCTGACCTTCCTGGATTCTGGCCTGCGCCAGAATGACGGGTTTCGATAGTTACCCGTCATTCCCAAGTGGTTGAACCACTAGTCGGGGTTAGGCGGCTGCCTTCACCCCCGGCCCCTCTCCTTGAGGGAGAGCAGAGTTGGAACAATGCGCCTTTCTCCCTGGTGTTCGTTTAGCAACAAATTTTGGAACATTCCGAGCCGCCAGCAACTCCCGGCGTGATAGAGACCATGAATAACCAACCGGACCTGAAGAGACTGGACCGATACCGCAGCCAGAGCATACGGCTGCTGAACAGCGCCATGACCGAACTGGGCGGCGGCAGGTGGAATCGGTCGGAAGAACTGCTCTGGGGCAGCCTGACCCTGGCGGTAAAGGGCGCCGCCCTCAGCCGCGGAGACGAACTGGAAGACGATGCGGCGGTCAAAGTCTATGCCGAGAGCCTGGGCGCGGACCTGCGAGACCGCAGGATCAGGGAAGCCTTCTCATTGCTGGTGTCGTTGAATGAATCGCTGGAAAGGGCCAGGGAGAGCCGCCGCCGGGTGGACGGCGTTTACCGAGCCCTGGAAGACATCAGCGGCGCAGTTGAGAAACTCTGGGACCTGGTGGACGCCAACATTGGCTCCGAGCCTTCGAGTGACTGAGTCCTATGCCAGCAGATTCAGCAAATAGAGTTACCGTCCCGTTGCTTGCGCCGTCAGGCACGCCCGGGCACGCCCCGGATGGACAACTGGAAGCCGGAAACCGGCACGCCGGCAAGGTGGTCATCCAGACCCACGGCTGCAAGCTGAACCAGGCGGACAGCAGCGTGCTGGCCCGCCGGTTCAGGCAGGCAGGTTACAGCGTGGTGGAAGAGGTGGGCGAAGCGGATATCTATGTGCTTAACACCTGCACTGTGACGGCCACCGCCGACGCCAAGGCCCGCCAATCGTTGCGCGCCGCCCGCCGGGTCAACCCCGACGCCATAATTGTGGCCGCCGGCTGTTACCCGCAAAGGGCCGCCGAGGACCTGGAGAGGATGCCGGCGGTCTCCCTGGTTGTGGGCAACGAGAGCAAGCCCCAACTGGTGGACCTGGCGGTGGCCGCCCACCGGCAGGAACTGGCCGGGCGCTTACCGGGAGACCTGGACGGGTCAACCGGCGAATCTCCCTCCCCCTTGGGCGCCGCTCCGGGCACGGGCATGAATGCTGCCCCCGCCAATCTGCCGGGCCGCAGCCGCGGCATGGTGAAAATCCAGGAAGGATGCGACCAGGTTTGCGCCTATTGCATCGTCCCAAGGGTGCGCGGAAGGGAGAGGAGCATTCCACCCGATGAGATTCTGGGTGAAATCCGGCGAAGAATCTCCGAAGGCTGCCAGGAGGTGGCGCTCACCGGGACCCAACTGGGAACCTACGGGTTTGACCTAACCGGTACGGACCTGAAGGGACTGCTGAGGTACATCCTGGCCGAAACCGACATTCCCCGACTGCGCGTGTCCTCGCTGCAGCCCCAGGAGATTGACGAACCGCTGCTGCAGCTGTGGGCCGACGACAACAGGCTTTGCCCCCACTTCCACGTGCCCCTTCAGAGCGGCTCAGATGCCATCCTCAAGGCGATGCGCCGGCGATACGACGCTGAAAAATTCGCCGAAACCGTGGCTTTGATTCGCCAGGCCATGCCGGACGCGGGCATTACGGCAGACTTGATTGCTGGCTTTCCCGGCGAGACTGAGACCGAATTTGCGGAGAGCCTGGCCTTTGCCGAAGAAATGCGCTTCAGCGACATGCATATCTTTCCCTACTCCCCCAGGCCGGGCACTTCGGCGCCTTACCTGGGCGGGCACGTGGCGGAGGTTGTTAAAAAGGAACGGGTGCAAAGGGCCCTGGCCGTGGCCGGCCGGTCGTTCCGGGAGTTCAGGGAAGGAATGGAGATGTCCACCAGGCCGGTGTTGTGGGAGGGTGTGCGAGGTCCTTCCGGGAGCGGCCCGTTATACGGTCTGACCGACAACTACATTCGCGTTGAGTACACGCCCGGCGGTGAAGATGCAACCCCCCGGGACCTGGCCAACTCCATAACCTTCGCCACCCTGGGACAACTGCGCGGAAAGGCGGTCCTGGCCGAACCATGCCCTTAGTGGCATATCGCGCTTGAAGTAATGGGGCGGTGATTAACCGTCATTCCTGCGAGGGCAGGAATCTAAACTCCAGCCTGTCGAGGTTTCCGCCTTCGCGGGGGAGACGGGTTGGACCGGCCCAATCGTTAATTCAAGCTTTCCAGGCTACCAGCGATCCAACTCATTTGAACTGACGCCTAACTATCCCGCTAACCCTGAGATTGTCGAAGGGCCGTCCCTTCGCGGTTCGACTGGCTAACCTCAAAAAAGAATGGGCCCCGGGAGACACCCGGGGCCCAATTATTATCCGAAGATTCCTTTTAGGTAATAAGAGAAACTGGCGCCTTCATGCCCGGTTCTGGATTGTAAGGTCAACCGGGGTCACATAGACCATTTCCCCCCGGCGTTCCAGGTAGCCGCTCTTTACTTCATGACCGTGGGAGAATCCCAGGAGCCAACCCATCTTTTCTGCGTCCTTCAGCACCTCCCGCTTCTGCTCCAGGGTGCGCTGGGGGGAGTAGTCAAAGGCGGAGATAACGGGCAGATTCAGGTGGAAGGGCGTGGGCACCAGGTCACCCAGCACCACCAACCGCTCGCCTCCGTGATTGAAGAGCACCAACTGGTGTCCCTTGGCCGGGCCATCGCACTGGATAACCTGCAGGCCGGGGAAAATCTCGGTATCACCGTCCAGCAGCTCAAGCTGCCCCCGCTCGGCAATGGGCGTGAAGTTTTCTATACGATATGCGTACTTGCCCCGCTCGCTGGGATTGCTGGCTTCGTCCCAGGAAGCGCGCTGCACGTAATACTTGGCCCTGGAGAAGGTGGGAACAATCGAACCGGTGCGGTCCATGCGGGTGCATCCGCCGCTGTGTTCAAAATGGAGATGGGTCAGGATAACCGCGCTGATGTCTTTGGGGGTAAGGCCGGCGTTCTTCAACTCCTTGAACAGACGGCTGGGTACCAGGCCGTAATACTCCTTGTCCTTGTCATCCTGGTTCGTTCCCACGCCGGCATCCACCAGCACCCACTGGCCCGCCACGTTGAAGAGCCAGCAGTTAAGGCCCAGCGTGATGCGGTTCTTCCGATCCGTGGACGCTATGTTCTCCCAGACTGTCTTGGGCAACTGACCGAACAGCGCGCCCCCATCAATTTTAAGGGTGCCGTCGCAAATAACCCGAGCTTCCGTAGACACCATAAGCCCACCTCACTTCCAAAGTCTGCCTAATACGCACCCGTCTCATGGTGCCTGGTCCGAGAATTTAGGCTAGTATTCTTATGGTTTGAACGCTGGCTGAACCAGGGTTCGGGTACCACTGAATTGAATATTAGATGTCTCCGCTGCCTTGATTTCCGGGTACAGGGTCACCCGCGGAAGACCCGCAGGTCTTTCGAACCGGAATACCGACAATCAGAACGGGACCGCGGGGCTACCCGGGGTGCGGCGATCCTCTTGGCCGTCGCGTTGTGGCAACTGACCTGGCGATTACGGAGTGTATCGAGAGCGGGGAAGTTTGACGGAAATTAGCCGGCGGAACTTCCCTTGCATTTAGAGGTTAAGATGCCCTGCTTGGGGGTTGTCAAGGCAAAATTTGAGAAATTTCCTAAATTTAGAAAAAGTTTTCCTCCCATCTTCCCAGCCCATCTTGCGGCAACCCTCCGCCATGCACGGAGCCGGCAAGTATGTGCAGGAAACGGGCGAGCAACGGGAACCGGCTAAAGCAGATTACTCCGGAGCAGGAACATTTCAGCCATAGACGATCTGCGGATAAGGACTCACGAACTCCTGGAGGTTGACCCTACAGGAGACATGGTCAGCCGCGCCCTGGACTACTTCATCATCGGGTTGATAATCGTCAACACCATCGCCGAAATCCTCGAAACCATTGACCCCATTTACAATGCCTCCCCGGCCTTCTTCAACCTCCTGGAACTGTCCTCCATGGTCCTGTTCACCGTGGAATACGTGCTGCGCATCTGGTCGTGCACGGAGGAGGAGCGTTACTCCCATCCCTTTTACGGCCGGCTGCGTTTCGGCGCCACGCCGCTGCTGCTCATTGACCTGATAGCGCTGGTGCCCTTTTACCTGCCTTTCGTGGGGCTGGACGACCTGCGAATCCTGAGGGCGCTGCGGCTGCTGGCCTGGGCCGCCCGGCTGGGCCGCTACTTTGAGGGCATCCGCACCCTGGGCACCGTCCTGCGAAGCAAAATGTACGAGCTTATGACCGTTGTGCTGGTGCTGGGGGTAATGCTGGTGCTGGCTTCGGCGGTTATGTACTACGCCGAGAACGCAGCGCAGCCCGACGATTTCGCCAGCATTCCGGAAGCCATGTGGTGGAGCATCATTACCTTGACTACCGTGGGCTACGGGGACGTCTCCCCGATAACGCCCCTGGGCAAAGTTATGGCGGGGATAATCGCGGTAATGGGAATAGGCATGTTCGCCCTGCCGGCGGGCATCCTCGGTTCCGGGTTCCTGTCGGAAATCCAGCGACAGAGCCGTTCGGCGAGATTCTGCCCCCACTGCGGGGAGTCCCTCGACGGCTAGTGGTTCAAATTATTTGAAATGGTGGATAGTATTTCCGCTCACCCTGAGCCTGTCGAAGGGCCGCCCGTTCATGGTTCGACAGGCTCACCACGAGCGGACTCTCAGCTTATCCATCATTCCAATAGCGTTGGGCCACTACCAGGCCAACCATTCTTTAATGACGGCTAATGCCCTTTACCGTCATTCCTGTGTAGGCAGGAATCTAAACTCCGGGCTGTGGAGGTTCCCGCCTGCGCGGGAACGACGGGTTGGGTCGGCCCAATTATCGTTTCAGAGTTGCCGGGCTACTGCGCCTCGGCCGGCATCGCCCGCGGCAGGTTGTTGGAGGCCCAGCGCAGCCTTGCCATTACCCGGTCCCGGCCCAGGACAACCATGGTGTCGAACAGGGGCGGCGAGACGTTGCGCCCGGTGACGGCCCAGCGCAGGGCGCCGAAGAAACGCCGGGGCGTCAGTTCCAGTTCCTCGCCCAGGGAGCGCATTCCGTCCTCAAGTCCTTCCGCATCAAATTCGGCGGCTTCCAGGTATTCGAGAGCGCGGTCAAGGGCCCGCTGGGTCTCCTCCGTGGACATCCCGCGCTGCACCAGGTTGGCCGGGTCGTAGTCCGGCTGCTCCTCCAGGAAGTAGGAAATCATGTCGGGCGCCTCGGTGAGCAGCTTCAATCGCTCCTGAATCAGCGGCACTATTCGGAGCAAGTAGTCCCGGTCCAGCGGCAGCAGGCCCGGGGCCAACCCGTGCTCAAGGAAAGGAGTGACGGCGTCCGCCAGTTGGCCGGCATCCATATCCCGAATATATACGCCGTTCATCCACGACAGTTTCTCACGGTCGAAAATGGCTGCCGGCTTGCCCACCCGGTCCAGGGTGAAGTTTTCCACCATGGAACTCACCGGCATAACCTCGGTCTTGTCGTCCAGCGACCAACCCAGCAAAACCATGAAGTTCCGCAAGGCTTCGGGCAGGAAACCGTCGTCCCGGTACTCCAGGATGGAGGTGGCCCCGTGCCGCTTGGAGAGCTTCGCCCGGTCAGGGCCAAGGATCATGGGCAGGTGGCCGTGCTCCGGCGGGGTGTAGCCCAGGGCCCGGTACAGTTGCAGGTGACGGGGTGCGCTGGACAGCCACTCCTCGGCCCGCAGCACGTGGCTGATTTCCATGTAGTGGTCGTCGGTAACCACCGCCAGGTGATAGGTGGGAAACCCGTCGGACTTCAGCAGGATAAAGTCGTCAACCAGTTCGTTCTGCCATTCCACCTCGTCCCGGATTAGGTCGTTCAGGCGGGTAATGCCGGTGTCGGGCATAGCAAAACGCACGACGCAGGGCGCGCCCTCGGCTTCCAGGGCGCTCCGTTCGGCATCGCCCAGATGACGGCAATGGCCGTCGTAACCCAGCGAAACCCGGTCCCGCTCCTGTTCAACACGCAGCGCGGCCAGCCGTTCGCGGGTGCAGAAGCACTTGTAAGCGTCCCCCTGCCGTATCAGGCGCTCCGCCTCGGCATGGTACAGGGGCAGACGCTCCGACTGGAAGTATGAGCCGAATTCTCCGCCCACCCGGGGGCCCTCGTCCCAGTCAATGTCAAGCCATTCCAGGCCGTCGAGGATGCCGTCAACGGCTCCAGGCACCAGCCTTTCCTGGTCCGTGTCCTCAATGCGAACAATGAACCTGCCCCCGTGGTGGCGGGCAAAAAGCCAGTTGAAAAGCGCGGTACGGATGTTGCCAATGTGGGGCAGGCCCGTGGGACTGGGAGCGTACCTCACGCGTACTTCGTTAGGCAAAATACGCCTCCTGAAATTTGCGACGGTTTATGCAAACCGATTCTATTCTTTCAAACCTAAACGGAACAAGCCCGGACAATTAACGACTCGAGACCGGGGCGGGTCCGGCACAGAAAATGGAATGCCCAGGGCGTGTCGTCAAGTGGATCGCATTGATACTGTGTCGTAAGAAATCTTGACCCTGCTTGTCGAGGTCCCCGCCTTCGCGGGAACGACGAAATTAGACGCTCCAAGGCCTACACATTCAATTTGGCGACAGCCTCCGGAGATGCCGTCCTTGTCCAGCGATGCTACCCGCTGCCGGACTGCTGCGCCTGTTCAATCCTGGCCCACGAGTCCCTGAGGGAAACCGTCCTGTTAAAAACCGGCGAGCCGGGGGTTGAGTCCCTGGAGTCTACGCAGAAGTAGCCCTGTCGTTCAAACTGGTACCTGCTGCCCGGAAGAGCCTCGGCCAGGCCGGGCTCCACCCGGCAATTGCTTAAGACTTCCAGGGAATTGGGGTTCAGCAGGGAAATAAAGTCCCTGCTGTCTTCGTCAGAATCCTCGCTTGGGTCCTGGAGCAGGTGGTCGTAAAGGCGGACTTCTACCTGCCGGGAGTGGGGCGCGGAAACCCAGTGCAGCGTGCCGCGAACCCGGCGTCCGTCGGGCGTGGAACCACCCACCGATTCGGGATCATAGGTGCAGTGCAGTTCCGTAACCTCGCCGGTGTCCGGGTCTTTCACCACTTCCTGGCACGTAATGTAGCAGGCGTACCTGAGCCTGACCTCACGGCCCGGCGCCAGGCGGAAAAAACGGGACGGCGGATTCTCACGAAAGTCGTCGCGCTCGATGTAAATCTCCCTGGAGAAGGGCACTTTCCGGGTGCCCATGGACGGGTCCTCCGGGTTATTCACCGCCTCAAATTCCTGCTCCATGCCCCGGGGGTAGTTATCAATTATCACTTTGAGGGGATTGAGCACCGCCATGGCCCGGGGAGCCGCGCGATTCAGGTCTTCCCGAATGCAATGCTCCAACAGCGCCATGTTGACCACCGTATCCCGCTTGGAAATGCCGACGTGGTCGCAGAAGGTGCGGATTGCTTCGGGCGTGTAGCCGCGACGCCGCAGCCCGCTGATGGTGGGCATACGGGGGTCGTCCCAGCCCGAAACGTAGCCGCCCTCAACCAGCTGGAGGAGACGGCGCTTGCTCATTACCGTGTTGGTCAGGTTCAACCGGGCAAATTCAATCTGCTGGGAGCGGTAAACGTCCACCTCCTCCAGGGTCCAGTCATAGAGGGGCCGGTGGTCCTCGAATTCCAGCGTGCAAAGGGAATGGGTTATCTTTTCGATGGAATCCGACAGGGCATGGGCGTAATCGTACATGGGGTAAATGCACCACTCATCCCCGGTACGGTGATGGGTGGCCCGGCGGATTCGGTAGATGGTCGGATCCCTCATGTTCAGGTTGGGCGATCCCATGTCAATCCGGGCCCGCAGGACGTGAGCGCCGTCCTCAAACTCGCCGGCCCGCATCCTCCTAAAGAGGTCCAGATTCTCTTCCACCGACCGGTTGCGGTAAGGGCTCTCCCTGCCGGGTTCCGTCAACGTGCCGCGGTACTCGCGAATCTCGTCGGCGGTGAGGCTGTCCACGTAAGCCTTGCCGTCCAGGACCAGCTTCTCGGCAAACTGGTAGAGCGCTTCAAAATAGTCGGATGCGTAATAGAGATGCTGCCCCCAGTCAAACCCCAGCCAGCGTACATCCTCCTGGATGGAGTTGATGTACTCGATGTCCTCGCGGAGGGGGTTGGTATCGTCGAAGCGCAGGTGGCAGACGCCGCCCTCATATTCGGAGGCGACCCCGAAGTTCAGGCAGATGGACTTTGCATGCCCTATGTGCAGGTACCCGTTCGGTTCGGGAGGGAAGCGGGTGACCACCCTCCCGTCATATTTGCCGGTCTTAAGGTCATCTTCTACGATGGCGCGAATGAAGTCGGATGGAGAACTGTCCGGGGAAGTCATTCTGGAATGTTCCTCTGCTAGCAGCCCAACCCCCTTGAATTGATAGCCAAACCCGGGAGTCCACTCATGGTGAGCGCGTCGAATCATCGTAAAGGGGCCCTTCGACAAGCTCAGGGTGAGCGGAATTGCTATCTACTATTTCAAATGAGTTGACCCACCAGTGTCTTGTGAGATATGGAGTTTTTAGCCCCTGCCTATTTTAGCACCACTGCCGTTCAGGGCAAAAAGGCAGGCTCCGAACTTCCTGGCCCAAGTTTCCGATGGCGGGTGGAAAGCGGACCGGGCGAGGCCGTTTAGTCCACGGCGCGGCCGCCGTCCAGGAGTGCCAGCACCCACAGCAGGTCATCCGGGAGTTGGGATGTGAAGGTTAGCCCTTCTCCGCTTGCCGGGTGGCGAAAGCCAAGTAAGCTGGCGTGCAGAAACTGCCGCGCCAGCGCCGGACAGCGGCGACCGTATAGCGGGTCACCCAGCAGGGGATAGCCCAGATAGGCCAGGTGGACGCGAATCTGGTGCGTCCGCCCCGTTTCCAGGTCCAGCTCCAGCAGCGCGTGCTTTTGCCATTTCCGGACAACCCGGAAGGCGGTTCTGGACTCCCGACCGCCAAGGCTTACGGCCATGCGCTTGCGGTTCCGGGGGTCACGGGCAATGGGAGCGTCAATCAGGCCCTCATCCTGGGGCGGCACGCCCACGGTCAGGGCCCGGTAGCCCTTCGTGACCTGCCGCTCCTTTATCTGCGCCGAAAGGGCCAGGTGCGACCTTTCAGTCTTGGCCACGACCATCAGACCCGAGGTGTCCTTGTCCAGCCGGTGTACGATACCCGGCCTGACGACGCCACCAATGCCCCGTATGTCGGGACAGAGCGCGAGCAGGGCATTGACCAGGGTGCCGTCCGCGTGTCCCGGCCCTGGGTGGACGGACAGGCCGGCGGGCTTATCAATTACCGCCAGTTCGGCGTCCTGGTAAACCACGGTCAGGGGAATGTCCTGGGCCGCCAGTTCCGTTTCCCTGGGTTCCGGCACCGTCAAGACTACCCGGTCGCCCTGCCGGACCTTCTGTGAAGGACGACCAACCGCGCCGTTAACGGTGACCTTTCCGTCCGTTATCAGGGAGTGAATCCGGCTCCGGGTCAACTCCCTCTCCCGCCCGGCGAGGAACCGGTCAAGCCTGTCCGCCAGGCCGGCAGCCGTAAACTCCTTGACCTGAATGCCCGATGTGCCCATGGCTTCAGTCACCTACCTTCGGTGGGCCCGGCGCCGGATGTAACGGGATTCTGCCCGGTGCGCGGCCACGTGCCGGCAGGCCGCCCGGCTACCGGCCCGGTAGCGACCACAGGTGGCGCAGCGGCCCCGCCTTTTCAACTGGTAATTGTAGGCCGGCTCCCCGGCGGTTACCGCTTCCCCACGCCCGCCGGGCATGAGCAGCACCCAGCCCAGCAGGGCCAGGCCTGAGACTATCGAAGCGTCGGCCAGGTTGAATATCGGCCACGCCCCAACGTCAATAAAGTCCGTGACCGCGCCCAGGCGAAACCGGTCCAGAAGGTTGCCCAGGGCTCCGCCAAACTGAAGGGCCAGGCTTAACCGCAGCAGATTGCCGGGCCGCTCCTGGCTGTGGTACACCAGCGCCAGGACGGCAATTCCGACAAAGGACACTACTATGAGGGGAGTGTTGTGCCCCTGGAGAATGCCGAAGGCGCTGCCCGTGTTTTCCGCGTGGGTAAACCGGAAAAACCCGGTGGCGGGGTACGAGTGGCCAAAGGGCAGATAAGCCCGTACCAGGAACTTGGTCAGTTGGTCCAGCAGGAAGAAGATGAACGCCAACTGCAGCAGGTCAAAGTCCCGGTAGATGGGGCGTTTGCGGAAGGGCTCGTTCGTCCCATCGGTTGACTGCCCCGCCGGCAGGGTGGATACCCTGCTCTCGGAAGGACTGTCACTTGATGGAACCTCAACGCCGGGGGCCGGGCCTAACGGCGGCGAAGGTTGACTTTGACTGTCTTCCGGCGATGGCGACCGGGGTTCAACCGGGGATGGGGCGACTTCCGAGCCTTCCCGGCTCTCATACGGGTTTGGGGGCAATGCCATTGGAGGGCTACTTCAGGTTCGCCGCAAAAAACTCGGCAACGGGGCCCACCAACTGGCGCTCCATGCCGCCCCAGAAGTGGTCCGCGCCGTCAATGACCTGAAACTGGGGCGGACGGGCAAACGCGTCGAGGTTGGACTGCAAGTCCTCCGCTTCCACCAACTTGTCCCGGCTGCCGGTGATAATCATAGCAGGGGTCTTGGACTTCTTGAGGGGAGTGTCGGACAGGGCGCGAATGTTCGGGGAGAGCAGGGCAATGCTCTTGGCCTTATTTTGCACCGATGCGCTGCCCAGAATGACGGAAGTGCCAAAGGAATACCCAACCAGCCCGAGACTTTTGCCGTCAACGCCGGGCCAGGCCTTCATCAAATCAAAGGCGGCAAGCACCTCCTGGTGCTCCTGCTCGCCCTTGGTATGCTCCCCTTCGCTGTTGCCTACTCCGCGGAAGTTGAACCTGATGGTGGCAAACCCCTGGTCAACCAGGGCGAAGGAGACGGCAATCACCACGTTGTTGTCCATGTTGCCGCCGAACAGCGGGTGAGGATGGCAAATTACGACACCGGGAACGGAACCGCCCACATCGTCCGGCGTGGCGACTATTCCCTCGAAATTCAAGCCTTTGGCCTTGAAACTGACCGCGCTCTGTCGCACTTCCAAACCTCCGACAACTATTGGGTTGCCTGGATTCATATTAGAAGACTCAATAGAGTTTGGCAAGGAATCCTGCTAGAATAACCCGAATCTTTCCCCGGGGAGAGCATTGAATGAACGTGATTGACCTGCGCAGCGATACCATCACCCACCCCACGGACGCCATGCGTCAGGCCATGGCCGAGGCCGAGGTCGGTGATGACGTTTACGGCGAAGACCCTTCCATAAACCAACTGGAACAGCGGGCGGCGCAGTTGCTCGGCAAAGAGGCGGGCCTGCTTACCGCCAGCGGCACCATGAGCAACCTGGTGGCCGCCCTTACCTATTGCCACCGGGGCGACGAAATCATCATGGGCGACCAGGCCCACATGTTCTGGAACGAATCGGCCGGAGTTTCTGCGCTGGCCGGCGCCCAGGTCAGGCTGGTGCCCAACGACGACCAGGGCAGGATAGACCCCCAGGACCTGTCGGCGGCCATCCGCCCCAGGGGAAACGTCCACATGCCCCCCACCACGCTGGTTTGCCTGGAGAATACCCACAACCGTTGCAGCGGCGCGGCCCTGACGCCCCAGGACACGCGGCGGGTGTCCGACGTGGCCCATGACGCCGGCGCCAGTGTTCACATGGACGGCGCCCGCATATTCAACGCCGCCGTCGCCCTGGAGGTCCCGCCCAGCGAGCTGGTCAAGGACGTGGACGACGTTTCCTTCTGCCTGTCCAAGGCTCTAAGCTGCCCGGTGGGTTCCGTACTTTGCGGCAGCGAGGAGTTTATCGGCGAGGCCCGGCGCTGGCGAAAAATGATCGGCGGCGGAATGCGCCAGGCCGGCGTGCTGGCGGCAGCGGGACTGGTGGCCCTGGACACGATGATTGAAAGGCTGGCCGACGACCACGCCAACGCCCGTCGCCTGGCCCAGGGGCTGGCCGAAATAGACGGCATCAATGTGGACCCCGAGAGCATTCAGACCAACATCGTAATTTTCGAGATTGACCCCTCCGTGGGCACCGCGCCGGAGGTCCTGCAGGCCCTGGCGGAATCCGGGGTGAAGGTGACCCCGTCGCGGGCCCAGACCCTGCGCATGGTTACCCATCGCCAGGTAGGCGGCGCCGAAGTGGAAGACGCGCTGGCCAGGGTGGCTCAGGTGGTAGAAGGGCTGAAAAAAGGATAAGTCAGCCGGGGCAAACGCATTCTTCCACCTTAACGGATTCCCCAAAGCTAAACGAACCCTGAGACATTAATTTCCAGGTTCGAGGTTCCCGCGTTTGCGGGAACGACGGACTCTTCCAGATTTAGAATGCGTTAGCCCTGATAGGTCAACTGCGAGAGTTACGGAAAGTGCGGATTGCCGCTATCCGGCTGCGAAGCAACATACCTCATATTGGAAATACCAAGGGAGCCCGAAATGGCTGAAATTACTTTGAACAAGGCTAGCACCGCGCTTCTCATCGCCGACTTCTACGCGGAGATGATGAATACCATCCCTCACGCCGTGGAGCGGGGCGTGGTTGCAAGGACCCAGGAGTTGCAGAGGGTAGCCCGGGAAGCGGGGATAATGGTCTGCTACTCGGCCACCGTTTTCAGGCCGGGCTACCCGGAAATCAGCGAGCGGAACAAGACCTTCAGCCAGAGAAAGGCCTCCGGCCAGCCGGCCGTCAGCGACCCGGTGCAGGTCATTCACGAATCGGTAAGGCCGGTGGAGGGAGAGGTGGTGGCGGGCAAGCACCGGGTCAACGCCATGTTCGGCACCGACCTGGAAATGTCCCTGCGCGCCAATAACATAGACACCCTGGTAATCCTGGGCTACGCCACCAGCGGCGTGGTGTTGTCCACCACTCGCTACGCCTCCGATGCCGACTTCCGGCTGTTCATCGTTGAGGACTGCTGCTCTGACCAGGACCCGGAAGTCCACGACTTTCTTACCCAGCGGATTTTTCCGCGACAGGCCGAGGTTGTCGGCGCGGCAGACGTTATTCAGGCATTGTCCGGCTGAGAGCCGTATCCCGGTCTCCGGTCGCCCCACCAGCGCCGCAGCCTCTCCCCGATCTCCTCTTCCTTCCCCTCGCTGGACGGAAAATAATACGTGGCGTCCTTCAGCGGGGAAGGCAGGTATTCCTGCTCCACAAAATGGCAGGCAAAGTCATGGCCATAGCGGTAGCCCTTGCCGTAGTCCATGGCCCGCATCATGCCCGTAACCGCGTTTCTGAGGTGAAGCGGGACTGGATCCAGGGGCTTCTTTCTCACGTCTTCCAATGCCCGTTCCAGGGCCATGTAGGCCGTGTTGCTCTTGGGCGCAGTTGCCAGGAAGACCGTCGCCTCGGCCAGGGGTATGCGGGCTTCGGGCATTCCCAGGAAATGCACCGCTTGCTGCGCGGCCACCGCCAGCGGCAATGCCTGGGGTTCGGCCAGGCCGATGTCCTCCGACGCCAGAATGACCAACCTCCTGGCAATAAAGAGTGGGTCTTCCCCCGCCTCCAACATTCGGGCCAGCCAGTACAGGGCGCCATCGGGCGATGAGCCGCGCACCGACTTTATAAAGGCGGAGATGGTATCGTAATGCCCCTCTCCCGCCTTGTCGTAGAGGGGAGACCTGCGCTGGAGGGCATCGGATATCAGGTCCAGCGTAATTTCACGGGTCTCAGCCGGCCGGGATGACTGAGATGCCTGAACCGACTGGGATTGAAGGGAAAAGGCGGCGGTTTCGAGGGCATTGAGGGCGACCCGAGCGTCGCCGTTAGCGATGTTCACCAGGTGGGCCAGGGCGTCGTCGGAGATGGCTACTGTCAGGCTGCCGAGTCCCTGCTCCCGGTCGTCCAGCGCCCTTTGCACGATGCTCGCGACCTGTTCCGGCGTCAAGGACTGGAGCGTAAACACCCGGCACCGGGAAAGCAGGGGCGCATTAACTTCAAAGGATGGGTTCTCGGTGGTGGCGCCGATAAAGGTTACGGTGCCGTCTTCAACGTGAGGGAGAATCACATCCTGCTGGGCCTTGTTGAACCGGTGAATCTCGTCAACAAAGAGGATGGTGCGGCCCTGGTACATACCCTGCCGCTCCCTGGCTTCGGCCACGATGCGGCGAAGGTCCGCAACGCCCGAGGTAACGGCGCTTACGGGTTCAAAGTGGGCCTGGGCCGACGCCGCCACCAGCCGGGCCAGCGTGGTCTTACCGGTGCCCGGCGGCCCCCAGAGGATGAAGGAGGGCAACCGGTCCGCCGCCAGGGACCGGCGCAGCACCCGGTCTTCTCCCAGAACGTGCTCCTGCCCTACGAAATCGTCGAAAGTTCCCGGCCGCATCCGCTCCGCCAGCGGCGCGGTGGTCCCGGCCTGCTGGCGACGCCCGAAGTCAAAAAGGGAGTCTGGCGAGGTCAAGAGAGCCTACTTGAAGTGGGGGATAACCTCTTCCGCGAACAAGCGCATCGAGGCATGGACATCTTCGTTGGGCATCAGGCCGCCGGCGGTGAACCAGCACATGAACTCGTCGGCGCCGAGCAGTTCCTTGATTTCCTCCAGCTTGTCTATAATTCGTTCCGGGCTGCCGATGGCGGAAAGCTCGGTGGAAACATGCTCATAGCTCAGGTCGCGGGTGCGCCCGGTAATGACCCGGGACCTGTTGCCCTGCAGGATGGACAGGTAGTTTCGCACGCTGGTCTCATATTCCTGCACGGCGCTGCTACCCTCGTTTTTAGTGGCGTGTACCAGCATGTTTATGTTTACCTTTTTCTCGGCGGGGTCATGCCCGTTTTCCACCAGGGTCTTGCGGTACTCGCTGAGCCCCGACTGGGCGCCGTCCAGGGTTACGACTATGGGCGCGATAAGGATGTTCTGCCCCAATTCCCCCACCATGGGAAAAGTGTCCACGCTGTTGGAAGCAATATAAACGGGCGGGTGAGGCTGCTGATAAGGCTTGGGAACGACGCGCACGCCCGACACCTGGTAGTAGTTTCCCTGGTAATCCAGTTCGTCGGAGGTCCAGGCTTTCAGCACCAGGTCCAGCCCCTCAAGGAAACGGTCGCGGCCCTCATCCACCTGGATACCATACCCGGCGTACTGTTGGAGCATGGCGCCACGCCCCGTTCCCAGAATGGCCCTTCCTTCGGAAATAACGTCCAGCGTTGCAAATTCCTCGGCCAACCTGACCGGGTGATGGAGCGGCATCAGGTTTACGGCGGTGGCAATCTTTATCCGGCGGGTGGTTTGGGCGATGGCCGCGCCCGGCAGCAACGGGGCCGGCAGGACGGAAAATCGGGGGTTGAAGTGGACTTCGGCCAACCAGACGGCGTCAAACCCCAGTTCATCGGCAAACTGGCCCTGGGAGATAATGTCGGCGTAGCGGGCTGCTGGCGACTGGTAATCGGCGCAGGGCAACTGGTCGAAGATTCCAAATTCCATGCTCGCTCCTGTGGGTAGAATAACCCGTTAGCTGGCTTCCAGGGTCATTGGGCGCCAAGGATAGGCAGCGGCCCGAACCGGGGCCTGGGCAGGAACCCGTACCTGAAGCTACAGGGGTATGTTGCCGTGCTTCTTGGCGGGCAGGTTGTCTCGCTTGTTGCGCAGCATTTCCAGGGCGCCGATTATGCGTGCCCTGGTCTCCGCCGGGTCAATCACGTCGTCCAGGAAGCCCTGCCCTGCTGCAATGTAGGGATTGGTGAACTTCTCCTGGTAGTCGGCAATTAGCTCCCGCCGCCGGGCTTCTGAGTCCTCCGACCGGGAAATGTCCTCCCGGTAGATAATGTTTACCGCACCGTCCGGCCCCATAACCGCAATTTCAGCCGAGGGCCAGGCCAGGTTGATGTCCGACCGCAGGTGCTTGCTGCTCATCACGATATAGGCGCCGCCGTAAGCCTTGCGAATGATGACACTGATCTTGGGCACGGTAGCCTCGGCATAGGCGTAAATCAGCTTGGCGCCGTGGCGGATGATTCCACCGTACTCCTGGTCCACGCCCGGCATGAATCCCGGAACATCCACCAGGGTTACCAGGGGAATGTTGAAACAGTCGCAGAAACGGACAAACCGGGCGGCCTTGGCTGAAGCGTCAATATCCAGAACGCCGGCCAGGTAGGAGGGCTGGTTCCCGATTATGCCCACCGTGCTGCCATTCAAATGCCCGAATCCGATAACCACGTTGGGCGCAAAGTCCGGCTGGACCTCCATGAACTCTTCGATGGGGACTTCTTCCAGTTCCTCATCACCGCCAATATCCACGATGCGGTAGATAATGTCGCGGATGTCGTAGGGTCGGTTGGGCTCGTCGGGCACCAGGTATCTCAGGTCAGGGTCAACGCGGTTAACCGGGTCACCGTGAGCCGACATCGGCGGGTCCGCCACATTATTGGAGGGAAGGAACCCCAGCAGCCTTCTTACTTCCGCCAGGCATTCATCCTCGCTTTCGTGAACGAAATGGGCCACCCCGCTGCGGGTGGCGTGAGAGTTGGCGCCTCCAAGTTCCTCGTGGGTAACCTCGGCGCCGGTAACGGCCTTCACCACGTCGGGGCCTGTTATATACATCTGGCCGGTACCCTTTACCATGAATATGAAGTCGGTAATAGCCGGCGAATAGACGGCGCCGCCAGCCGACGGGCCCATAATCACGGAAATCTGGGGGACAACACCGGAGTAGAGAGTGTTGCGCAGGAATATATCCCCGTAGGCTCCCAGGCTAATCACCCCTTCCTGGATACGGGCGCCGCCCGAGTCGTTTATGCCAACCAGAGGACATCCGGTTTTACCGGCCAGGTCCATTACTTTGCAGATTTTCTCGCCGACCACCTCGGAGAGAGAGCCGCCAAAAACCGTGAAGTCCTGGGCGTAGGCGAATACCTGCCGCCCCTGTACCAGCCCGTACCCGGTAACCACGGCATCGCCCAAAACCTTGCGGTCGGCCAGGCCGAAGTCGGTAGTACGGTGGGTGACGAAGGAGTCAATCTCCTGAAAGGTGCCCTCATCCATCAACCGCGCCAGCCGCTCCCGGGCCGTCAGCTTGCCCCTGCTGTGCTGCTGCTCGATACGCTGCGCCCCGCCGCCCTGCCGGGCCTGCCGCCTCATTTCCTGTAGGTTGTCAATTTTCTGGTCAATAATGCGCTTCTCGGTGGTCACGGTCTCTCCCGCGGGACTGGCGATGGATTGGCGTTGGGTCAGCGTTGACCTGGGCTGGCCGCAACAGAAACTAGGGCCGGCGGCCAGACTGCCCCATTATAACCGATAGCCAGATATAATGAAGGACGGCCAAGGGCCCGGAACAATCACCTGACGGGCTGCTGGTGGTCCGTCGCCCAAGGAATGATGGATAAGTAGAGAGTCCGCTCGTGGTGAGCCTGTCGAACCATGGACGGGCGACCCTTCGACAAGGTCAGGGTGAGCGGGAATGTTATTCCATCAATTCAAACAGGTTGAACCACCGGTCAAATGCCAATAGAGTCCCTCTAACCGGATGAGCAACGTGGGGAAGCGCAAGTTTACTGAACTGACGGTTGGCGGCGGGCAGC
Source organism: Dehalococcoidia bacterium (assembly GCA_034423215.1). GTDB lineage: Bacteria > Chloroflexota > Dehalococcoidia > Lucifugimonadales > UBA3495 > Bin22. The sequence goes on along the minus strand of DAOUIY010000074.1, from coordinate 20,100 downwards.
CCCTTGTGTGGGGCAATCGCACCTACGTCATGGGAATAATCAACCTGAGCCCCGATTCCTTTTCCGGGGACGGTTTAGGCGATGACATTCCCGCCATTGTGGAACAGGCCCTGCGCTTTCAGGACGAGGGCGCCGACTTCCTGGACGTAGGCGCCGAGTCAACCCGGCCGGGGGCCAGACCCATAACCCAGGCGGAAGAAATCCGGCTGCTGGTACCCGCCCTGGAAGCCGTGGGCGCCGTGGCGAAACTGCCGGTCAGCGTGGATACCTACAAGGCCAACGTGGCGCGGGCCGCAGTCGCCGCCGGCGCAGGCATCATCAACGACGTTTGGGGGCTGAAATTCGACCCACGGCTGGCCGAAGTCGCCGCCGAATCCGGGGCGCCGTTAATTCTCATGCACAACCAGGCTAATCGTGAGTACGGCAACCTGATTTCCGACGTGATGGAAAGCCTTCTAACCAGTGTTGGAATTGCCGCTGCCGCCGGCGTAAGCCGGGATAACATGGCGCTGGACCCGGGGATTGGCTTTGGCAAGACACCGGACCACAACCTGGAAATCCTGAACCGCCTGGATGAACTGAAGGCACTGGGATTTCCGTTGCTGGTGGGGACTTCCCGCAAGTCCACCATCGGCTACGTGCTGGACCTTCCGGTGGAAGAGAGGCTGGAAGGGACTGCGGCGACGGTGGCCCTTTCCATTGCCAGGGGCGCGGACATAGTTCGGGTACATGACGTGAAGCAAATGGCCCGGGTCTGCCGCATGACCGACGCCATCATCCGCGGTTGGAGGCCGGAAAACTGGAACCGCTAGATTCAAACCAGGTAACCGTATTCCTGGGACTGGGCTCCAACATGGGAGACCGGTCAGAAAACCTGGCGCACACGCTTACCATGCTGGACCAAGACCCGGCCGTCAAGGTGGAGGCCTGTTCCGCCATCTACGAAACGGAGCCGTGGGGCTACGCTGAGCAGGACAGATTTCTTAACTGCGCGGCCAGGGTTGCCACTTCCCTGACGGGTGAGGAACTCCTGGCCCTGGCCAAGAGAATAGAAAGGGACCTGGGCAGGCAGGCAGGAATCAGGTACGGCCCCCGGCCAATTGACATTGACATTCTCTTGTATGGTGACCAGGTTATCAGCGTGGATTCGCCGGACTTGCAAATTCCTCACCCACGTATGAACGAGCGGGCCTTTGTGCTGGTGCCGCTGGCAGAAATCGCCGGAAACTTCCGGCATCCCGTGGCCGGCCGCCTTATCTCCGAACTGGCAAACATGGTTGAGGGAAAAGAAGGCGTGAGGTACTGGTGCGGGGCACCGGGCAACTTTGCGGAGTGACCGCAGGCCTAATGCCGAGTCTTGTCCCGCAACAGGCGCCGGGTTGAGGAGCCGATTGAATAGCGGGTTTTGCTACCGGCAACTGTTGACAATCTTTCGGCGCTAAAGCATATTTTAATCGTTGCGATTTCGTCGTCATCTTGACGGCTTTTTCGCTATGCTCGGCGAAATCTTTTGTACCCACGTAGCAGCGCTGAAGCGCGGCACGCATTTGCGGAGGTTGATACTGGAATGGCAGACAAACAACTGATTTTTGACGACCAGGCCCGGGCCAGCCTGATGAAAGGGGTGGACGAGTTGGGCCGGGTGGTAGGCATTACCCTGGGCCCCAGCGGCAGGAACGTGCTGCTTAACCGCATGTGGTCCCTGCCCGTAGTTTGCAGCGACGGAGTTACCATTGCCAAAGAGGTTGAACTGCCCAACGTTTACGAGAACATGGGCGCCCAACTGGTGAAAGAGGCCGCCTCTAAGACCAACGACGTGGTGGGCGACGGCACGACCACTTCCGTGGTTCTGGCCCGCTCCCTGGTCAGGCAGGGGTTCATGAACATAGCGGCCGGCGCCAACGGCATGAGCCTCAAGACGGGCATTGACAAGGCAGTTGGCGCGGTGGTGGCAGAGATAGGCCGGAACTCCATACCTGTAGAAAACCAGGAGCAGATTGCCCGGGTCGCCGCCCTTTCCGCCCACGAGGAAGGAATTGCCGGCCTGATAGCCGAGGCCATGGACAAGGTGGGCCGGGAAGGCGTCATCACCATCGAGGAATCCAAGTCCATGGTGGATGAGCTGGACTTCGTTGAAGGCATGCGCCTGGACCGGGGCTACCTCTCGCCCCATTTCGTTACCGACGCCCAGCGGATGGAAGTCATCCTGGACGAACCCCTGGTCCTTATCACCGATACCAAGGTGTCATCGGTCAACGACATAGTGTCCACACTGGAAAAGGTCTCCCAGGCCGGCGGAAGGCCCCTGGCCATCATTGCCGAAGACGTGGAGGGCGAAGCCCTGGCCACCCTGGTTGTGAACAAGCTCCGCGGCACCATCAGCTGCGTAGCGGTCAAGGCCCCCGGCTTCGGCGACCGCCGCAAGGCGTTGCTGGAGGACATTGCGGTAATGACCGGAGCCACCGTAATCAGCAACGACACCGGCCTGTCGCTGGACGCCGTTGAAATAAGCCATCTCGGTTCCGCGCGCCGCATCGTGGCGCTGAAGGACGAGACGACTATTGTGGAAGGGCGCGGCGCCCCGGAGGCCACGGAGTCAAGGGTAGCGCAAATCCGGGTGCAGGTTGAGGAAACCACCTCCGACTACGACCGGGAGAAGCTGCAGGAAAGGCTGGCTGCGCTGGTGGGCGGCGTTGCCGTCATTCGCGTGGGGGCTGCCACCGAACCTGAAATGAACGAGCGCAAGTCTCGCACCGAGGACGCTCTGTCGGCCACCCGGGCCGCGGTGGAAGAGGGAATAGTGCCCGGCGGCGGAGTTACCCTGGTCCGGGCCGAACAGGCCGTGGACGACCTGGTGGGATCGTTGTCAGGCGACGAGGCGCTGGGAGCCCGGTTGATAAGGGACTCCCTGGCCGAGCCCATTGTGCTCATCTCCGAGAACGCCGGCCATTCCGGCCAGGTCATTCTGGAACGGGTCCGGGAAGGGGAGAGCGACTGGGGCTTCGACGCGGAAAGGGGCGAATTTACACACCTGATGCAAGCCGGCATCATTGACCCGGCCAAGGTCACCCGGTCGGCCCTGCAGAACGCCGGAAGCATCGCGGGCATGCTGTTGACCACCCAGGCTGTAGTCGCCGAAATTCCAGAGTACAAGCCGCTGCCGGCGGACGTTCAGGACTTCATGCACGACTAGTAGTTTGACCGCTTTGCATTGATGGGTGAACCCCGGAGTCCGCTCATGGTGAGCCTGTCGAACCATGAACGGACTGCCCTTCGACAAGCTCAGGGTGAGCGGAAACTGTATCCATCAGTCCAGTTAATTGAACCGCCCCGGGGCGGAGAGCCATCCTTATTCTGGAGGTTGCCCCGCAAAGTTTGGGTGCAATGTCCAGACCGGCGAGCAAATTACGGGGAGCCAGTCACAACCGGGCTCCCCAAACCGTTTTTGGGGGCAGTAAATTGCACGGCGCAGCTCTGGACCGGGGGAGTATTCGGCGGTTAATAGAGTCCCCAGGGGAGGGCGCGGCTCCCCTGGTGGAAGGATTCCTAAACTTGGACGAACAGCTGCAGCCCAACGGCATTGACATCAGCCTGGGCGCCGTTTCCGGTTTCGCATCCGCCGGGGCCATGGGCCGGGACAACAGGGACCGCCAAGTCTCCGAGACCGTTCAGATTTCCTTTGATTCCGACGACTGGGTCACCCTCGCCCCGGGCCATTACCTGGTTGCATTCAACGAGGTGGTCAATATTCCTCTGGACCTGATGGCCCTGGGGCTGCCCCGTTCCAGCCTGCTGCGCAGCGGAGTCAACCTACCCACGGCCGTTTGGGACGCCGGGTACCGGGGCCGGTCCCAGGCCCTGCTATCTGTCAACAATCCGGACGGTTACCGGGTGCAGAAAGGGGCGCGGTTGCTGCAACTGGTGTTCTTCCATCTGGCCGGGCCGGTGCAGCAGGGTTACGCGGGGCGTTACCAGGATGAAGGCAAATGATGCAGGTCACCGGGAAGGCGGAGCTGACGTCCCTGGTCAAGGAGCAGGCCCTGCGGGCGGGATTTGACCTGGTGAGAATTGCGTCGGCGGAGGACTTTGAAAGCGACCGGGAAGTTGCCCTGCGGCGTACCAGGGAAGGGTTAATGGATGGCTTGCCCTGGTACACAGAGGCGAGGGTGAAAAGAGGAACCGCGCCGTCGGCCCTGCTTCCCGGGGCAAAGTCCATCATCTGCCTCGCGCTGAACTACTTTCCCCGGCAGGGTGATAAGCCTGACGACGGCGCCGCCATCAAGGGCGCGAGAGGACGGATTGCCAGGTACGCCAGGGGCCGCGACTACCACCGCCTGATGAAGCGAAGAATGCGGAACCTGGTACTGGCGTTGGGGGATAGCCTGGAGTCCGGCCTGGCCGCCCGGTGGTACGTGGACGACGGGCCAATGCTGGATCGGGCCGCCGCCGCCAGGGCGGGCCTGGGCTGGTTCGGCAAGAACACCAACATTTTGACCGCCGAGCTCGGCTCGTGGGTTTTCCTGGGGCAGGTAATAACCGACCTGGACCTGGAACCCGACCCGCCGCTGAAGAAGACCTGCGGCAGCTGCGTCAAGTGCATTGACGCCTGCCCCACCGGCGCCATCGTGGCGCCTTACGTCATTGACAACTCCCGGTGCATATCCTATCTGACCATCGAGAACCGGGGGCCTATACCGGAAGAGCTAAGGCCAAAAATGCTTGACTGGGTCTTTGGCTGCGACATTTGTCAGGAAGTCTGCCCGGTCAACCGGAAGCAACGCCCCACCGGAGAAGCCGCCTTCTCCCGGCAGGACATGGCGAGTGTTGACCTGGTGGAAATCCTGGAAATGACAGAGGAAGCTTTCCGGGAGCGGTTTGCCGGCACGCCGGTCATGCGGGCGAATCGGACCGGGCTGCAGCGCAACGCCTGCGTAGCCCTGGGCAACCGGAGGGAAGCCGATGCGGTGCCCGCACTGGGCAGGGCGCTCACGTTTACTGAACCGCTGGTCAGGGGCCACGCCGCATGGGCGCTGGGAGAAATCGGCGGTCCTGCCGCCCTTCAATGCCTGGCACAGGCCAGGGGGAAGGAAACCGACGCCGGGGCAATTCGGGAAATCGAAGCAGCCATGGAACGCGTTGGCCCGTCGCCAAGACAACGCGGCAGCGGTTGAACCTTGCCGGCCATTGTCGGTGCCCGGTGAACGTCGCCAAGGCGCTACCGAGCAATCCGGCTGGAACTATAGCCGCACCGTAACAAACTAGCAGCCATCAGCACTCTGAAGCGCCGGCGGCGGCCTTGCCCTGGGGCTCCCGGCGCCCGCCGGACCGGCGCTGCTTGCGGCCACGGCCGCTTGCCGGGGCAGGCGGCGGCGGGGCGTCCAGCAGATACTCTCTCCCGAATTTCAACTTCTTCATTTCCTCTTCAATCAGGAAGAAGTCGCCCTTGGGCAGCAGGTGAAGGTTTCCCTGGAAGGCCATGTACCAGTTTTCCGGGGGCCACCGCCGCACGTAGTCCAGCCGGTGGGCCAGCAGGCCGGCGGTGATGTATTGCTCTTCGTCCAGGACCAGTTCGGGCTTAATTTCAATCAAATAGGGCCAGGTGGCGCTGCCCTCGTTGCTCCAAATTGAAGAGTCCTCTTCCCGGTAGGACTCGGTTACGGTTGCGGTTGCGGTGAACTTGCGAATACCCATAACGTAGTACAGCAGCCTGTCGTCTTTTTCAACCCGCTGCACCTTGCGCCGGTATTCGGACTTCAAAGCCTGCTTGGTGAAGTCCAGGCCTCGGGTTATGTTGTAATTTTCCTCGTTGCAGGTGATCATCCAGAAGTTTCTGGGCATAGTGTCCCTCGCGGCGTCACCGATGCGCTGCGGCTACGGTGCTACTCCCCGTCCGGCAGCGGCGGACAGGGTGGTGAAAGGTATGCGACAACGAACTGCCGCTCATTACAACCATTCTAGCACGTATCGTCATCAATCCAGGCTGTTACCTGCCGGCCATGGCGTGAACGACAGGCGGCGCCCTAGAGTTGCCAAATAGCCGTCAAAGCGTTGTCCTGCCTTGCCGAATTAGTGTAACATCATCCCGAACCACGACCGCCTCCCCCTGGAGGCCCAGTTCAGGAGGAAAATTAAAGCATGACGTCAAGCTCGACTCTTGAGAGAGACATAGCCATAGTAGGCGTAGCAGAATCCGACGAAATGGGCACCGTGCCCAACAAGTCGTCCCTGCAGCATCACGCCGAGGCCGCCTACAATGCGCTGGAAGACGCCGGAATTGCCAAGTCGGAAGTCAACGGCTTGCTGACTGCCGGCTTCTCCACCCTGGCAACCGCCGAATACATGGGAATACAGCCGGGATTCACCGACAACACCTCGGTGGGCGGCTCTTCCTTCGTTATTCACGTCGCCCACGCCGCCGCCGCCATAAGGGCCGGTTACTGCGATACGGTGCTGATAACCCACGGCCAGGCCGGCCGGTCCACCCGGGCCAGGATCCCCGGGGACCCCAACCTGCCGGTGGCCCAGTACGAGACTCCTTACGGACTGATTGGCCAGCCCATCAACTACTCCATGGCCTGCACCCGCTACATGCACGAGTACGGCGAGGACCGCACCCGACAGGCCATGGCCGAAATTGCGGTGTCCACCCGCAAGTGGGCGAACCTTAACCCCAAGGCCGTGATGCACGACACGCCCATGTCCTTCGACGACTACCACAATTCCCGGTGGGTTTCGTGGCCTTTCCACCTGTTCGACTGCTGCCTGGTTACCGACTCCGGCGCCGCCATTGTGGTCACCACGGCGGAGAAGGCGGCCAACTGCCGGAAGGCGCCGGTATGGCTGCTGGGGGCCGCGGAAGCGCACGACCACAACCTGATTAGCCAGATGCCCTCGTACACTTCTCTGATTGCCCGCGAGACCGGGCCCAATGCCCTGCAGAGGGCCGGGGTGACTCACGACGACATTGACGTAACTCTCATCTACGACTCCTTCACCTACACCGTCATGCTGTCACTGGAAGGGCTGGGGTTCTGCGGGCCGGGCGAGGCCCCGGACTTTGTCGCCGACCAGCGCACCGCGCCCGGCGGGGACTTCCCGCTGAACACGGCCGGCGGCGGCCTGTCCTACACCCACCCGGGAATGTACGGCAGCTTCCTCCTGGTCGAGTCCGTGCGGCAGTTGAGAGGCGAGGCCGGCGACCGACAGGTCAAGGCGAAGGACGGCAGCGACAGCCCCCGGGTCTCCCTGGTAAACGGAACGGGCGGCTCTCTGTCCTCCACCGGCACCGTGGTGCTGGCTAGGGATTAGGGGCTCAACTTATTTGCAAAGATGGATAAAAGTCACGCTCACCCTGAGCCTGTCGAAGGGCCGTCCGTTAGCAGCCTGACAAGTTGATGGTTCGACGAGTTCACCACCAGAGAACTCTCAGCTTATCCATGATTTTTTTGTTGATAGGCCGCTCGCTGCCCACGAGGGCCTTACTGACGGATGCAAGGCCTGTAAGAGTGCCGACCACAACCAACGACCTAAAACTAACGACGCGAGATGCTATAACCCATGGACATAGGAATTATTGGCCTGCCCCAATCGGGCAAGACCACGGTTTTTAATGCGCTGACCCGCGGCAATGCTGATACCAGCGGCGCCAGCGGGTCTGCTACTGAAATGCACCTGGGCGTGGTGAAGGTGCCCGACCCCAGGCTGGAAGTCCTGTCAGGGATGTATAACCCCCGCAAGGTGGTTCCGGCGGAGATCAAGTACTGGGACGTGCCGGGGCCGGAATCCCTGGCCAAGTCGCAGGGCATTGTGGGCAAGTACCGCAACATTCTGCAGGGCGCGGACGCCTTTCTGCTGGTCGTGCGGGCCTTCGAAAATCCGGCGGTGGTCCATCCGCTGGAAACCATAGACCCCGGCCGGGACCTGGAGTCCATGCTCGCCGAACTGACCTTTGCCGACCTGGAAGTAATGGAACGGGCCATCGAAAGACTGGAAGACGGCATGAAGAAGGCCAAGCCAGCGGAGCGGCCCGCCATGATCCGTCAAATGGAAGCCGTCAGAAAGGTCAAGGATGCACTGGAGGAAGGACTTCCCCTCCGCGCCCAGCAGTTGACCGAGTCGGAAAATACAATCCTGGATAACTACCAGCTTCTCACCGGCAAGCCGGTCATCGTGGTATTCAACACCGACGAGGCCGGGCCGGAGCCCTCGCTGGACGACCTGGACCTGGACTTGCCCGCCGCTGCCGGCCTGGGCGAAGTGTGCCTCAGCGCCAAGCTGGAGGCGGAACTGGCGCTGATGTCGGAAGAGGAGGAAGCGGAGTTTCGGGAAGACCTGGGCCTGGACGAATCGGCCATGACCCGGGTTATCAGGACCAGTTACGGCACCCTGGGGTTGATTTCCTTCCTGACCGTGGGGCCCGACGAGGTGCGCGCCTGGAGCGTTCCCCAGGGCATTGGAGCGCAGGAAGCCGCCGGAACCATTCACTCCGACTTTGTGCGCGGTTTCATACGGGCCGAGGTTATCCCCTACGATGACCTGCGCCGCTGCGGTAACATCGCCCAGGGCCGCAAAGAAGGGGCCCTGCGCTCGGAAGGCAAGACCTACCAGGTCAAGGACGGCGACGTCATCAACTTCCTGGTGAACGTCTAACCCCCCGCGCTCCGGTACCGATGCTGACTGTCAGGACATTCCGACCCGAAGATGTTGACCGGGTGCATGAGTTGTTTGTCCGGGGACAGCGCGACTTCGCCGCCGGGCTGGAAGGTGAGGTGGAAGCCTACCTCCGGCGTTCCCTCGAAGCTGACCTGTCCGACATTGACGCCCATTACCTGTCCGATGAGGGCTCTCATTTCTGGGTCGCCGAGTTGGACGGCAGGGTTGTGGGTATGGTGGGCGTACAGATGTTAAGCTCCGATGAGGGTGAACTGCGCCGCATGAGCGTTGCCTCCGAAGCTCGCAGGAAGGGCATCGGCAGAAAGCTGCTGGAAACGGTGGTGGGTTTTTGCGAGCAGGCGGGCTACCGCCGGCTGACCCTTTCCACCGTCACCCAGTTGCAGCCGGCCATAGCCTTGTACCTGAGCGCTGGATTCAGGCTGACGCGCCAGGAAAGTTACGGGTCAATGACCGTCCAGTTCTACGTCAAGAACCTGGGTGGCCCGGTTTCCTGTCCAGGGGACGCGCAAAGCTAAGTTCGTGGCCGTCGGGGTCGGTAATGTGGAAGTACCGCTCGCCCCAGGGAGCGTCGGCCGGGTTAGTGTCGGTAGCCAGGCCCAGGCTCACCAGGCGGGTATGCAGACAGTCCACGTCGTCAACGTAGAAGATTGCACGGCCCCACCAGTGGATTTCCTGCTCGGAAGCAATCAGGTTCACATACCCACTGCCCACCCGGAAGCTGGTAAATCCGGCGGATTCCCCGCCGTAAAGCAGGTCCAGGCCCACCTGGTCCCGGTAGAAGGTCACGGAACGGGCCATGTCCCGCACCGAAAGGGTAATGGCGCTGATGCTCTCGACAGTCAATTTCATCTCCCAGGCTGGCATCGCTGATATAATGCCCGAATACGGCAGAAAACCGGCGGGGCGAATTCTTCGGAATAGCGGGCAGCATTTCCGCTCACCACCAGCTGATTGCCGGGTTTGCCTGCCAACGGTATGGCATTGGGCAACCGGGGACAGGCAAAACCAGGGCTACGTTGCTGAATCCACCACAAGCAAGTCCCAGACTTCCCAAACCCCGATTAAATGGTAACAAACGGACTGAGAGCATGGCAAAGCCACGGAACAAAGTACCAGACATGGATTCAAGGGGGCTGCCAGACTCCTGGCAACGGTTGGAACCGGTTTTGCGGGATATGGGTTCGGTCATGGTTGCCTTTTCGGGTGGAGTGGACAGCGCGCTGCTGGCTTACGCCGCCCACCGGACCCTGGGAGAAAGATCGCTGGCCGTTACGGCAGTTTCTCCCGCCCTGGCCGCCAGTGAGTTGGAAATCGCGAAACAGGTGGCGGCACAGTTGGGCTTTGAACACCGGACTATCACCACCGCGGAACTGGAACGGGATGGCTATGCCGCCAACGCCCCCAACAGGTGCTACTTCTGCAAGACCGAGTTGTACTTCCGGTTGTGCGAAATGGCCGAAGCGGAAGGATACGCCTGGGTGGCCAACGGCGCCAACCTGGACGACCTGGGTGATTACCGGCCCGGACTCCTGGCAGCGGAGGAAAACCACGTCCGCAGCCCGCTGGTAGAGGCGGGGCTCGACAAGGAAGCCGTGCGGCAACTGGCCCGGCAACTTGGCATTCCGGTCTGGGACAAGCCGGCCCAGCCGTGCCTGTCGTCTCGCATCCCTTACGGCATTCCGGTAACCGAAGAAACCTTGTCGAAGATTGAGCGGGCGGAAAGTTACCTGAAGAGCCTGGGCCTGAAGGAGGTCCGGGCCCGCCACCACTACAACCACTGCCGGGTCGAAGTGGGCGAGGCTGAAATGGACCTGGCCTTCACGCATCGCAAGGAGATTGCCGATAACCTGAAGCGGATAGGCTACCTGTGGGTATCGCTGGACCTTTCCGGGCTGCGGTCCGGCAGCTTGAATGCCCAGCTTGGGCAATCCATTGAAGTCAAGACAACGACCTCTCCCCGCCAGGCGCGCCCCGAAGTCCTCTCTCAATTGACCTTGCCATGAAAGTAGCCTACATCCAGTCCATAGGCGGCGCCAGCGGCGATATGCTGTTGGGGGCGTACAACATGACATCCCTCAAGTAAGCGTGAGACCTCTAACGAGCAAATTACACTCCGAATAAGTAAGATCGTTTCTTCTCACAACTCAGAAATGGTAAGGGCCCCTTTGAGTTTGGGCCTTGCATGCTTAGAGGTAGAAAATGGAAGTAACTACAATCAATGTCAAGATTGTGATTTTCGAATTCCCTTATGGTTCATCTGTGGACAACTCTGCCACCAGCGCAACAGAATTTGGGTTAGAGGCAAAAGTGGATCCGGGCGAGGATTTGAAGGCCGCCTACAAAATCGCTTACCTATCTTTACTTGATACTATTTATTCACCTGTTACCGCATCGTCCTCATCAAACTTAGACACTAGAGAGTGGAGAAAAGAGTGGGGCGAAAAAAGGAAGCAACAGCAAAGCGAAGCCTTGGCGTTGCAGCGAGAACAAGAAGATGCGGAGCAAAAACGCATAGAGGAGAGAGAATTTGTTGAATCTGAACGGCGACGAAAGGAAAAGGAAAGGCAGAATGTAGAAAACTCTGAGAAGATGGCCGAAGAGCGATTTCGAAAAGCGTATCAGCAGCACGAATCCACAATGCGGGAAATCGCCGAGTGGCGGAGATTGAACGGTTATGGACCGAGCGAACAACTGGAAGGAGAGACCCAAGAAAGCAAACGGGCTCACCAGAATGTTGCGAAGTCAGAAAGAGAGGCGGATGAACGATTCCAAAGGGCTTCCCAACAGTATGAGTCAAGCAAACGGGAAATAGAAGAATGGCGTCAGGCGAATGACAAATAATAGAGCAGCCTACATCCAGTCCATAGGCGGCGCCAGCGGCGATATGCTGTTGGGGGCGCTCATTGATCTGGGCCTGTCGTTGGAGAGCTTGCAGGAAGGACTCTCCCTCCTGAACTTGGACGGCTACCAACTTTCGGCGGACCAGGGCATCCGGTGCGAGGTCAGGGGCACCAAGCTCACCGTGGACCTGGAACACGGAGCCAGGTACTCACCCAGATTTCTCTCCGGCCTGGTTGAAAGCAGTGGGCTACCTGAACGCGTAAAGACTCGGGCACTCAGCGTTTTGCACAACCTGTGGCAGGCAGAGGCCAGGGTACACGGTGAAGCCCCCGGCGACGTGGAATTGGAGGAGTTGGGCACGGTTGATACCCTGGTGGACGTAGCCGGGTTTGCCTGGGGCCTGCACCAGATGGGCATAGACGAGATTTATGCCGCTCCCCTGGTCCTGGGCGCATCCTCGCCGCCACGGTGGCCCGGGGGATACTCCAACCCCGCCCCCGCCACCCTGGAACTGGCGGCCATGGCCAGCGCCCCGCTTGCGCCGGAACTGCCGATACATCAAGGCGCCGGAGAACTTACGACTCCCACCGGGGCCGCCATTATCACCACCCTGGCCAGCTTTGAAAGGCCGGCCATGACGGTAGAGGGCGTGGGAGTGGGACTGGGCGGCAAGGACCCCGAGGCGTTTCCCAACGTAGTCCGCATCTGGCTGGGGCAAACTGCGAATCAGCCCGCGTCAGAGCCAGTATTTGCCCGGAAACAGCAGGGAATCGTCCTGTTGGAAACCAACCTGGACGACGTAACCGGCGAAGTCCTGGGTTATGCCCAGGAACGATTGTTCAGCCTGGGGGCCCTGGACGTCTGGCACACACCCATCCAGATGAAGAAGAACCGGCCGGGAGTAATTTTGTCCGCCCTGGTGCCAGAGCGCCTGGAAGCGGAAGGTGTGGAGCTTATGCTGCGGGAAACCCCCACGCTGGGAGTACGCAGCCGGCCGGTGGAAAGGTACGCGGCGGAGCGGAAGACCGTCCAGATGGAAACGGTCTTGGGTCCGGTTCGCATCAAGCTGAAGTACCTGTCCGGCGCCGTAGTTGCCGCCGTGCCGGAGTTCGAGGACTGCCGGCTGCTGGCGCTGGAATCCGGGCAACCATTGCAGGACATCTACCGCCTGGCCGAAGCCCAAGCAAGGGAAGAGTACCTTGCGTAGCAGGTCAGGCGCCCTGCAGTGAAGGTAGAGTTCCCGCTCACCCTGAGCTTGTCGAAGGGCCGTCCGTTCATGGTTCGACAAGCTCACCCTGAGCGGACTCTCGTGTTTACCCGTCAATGCAGAGCGGTGGGACTGTCAATGGGCCAAGCAGTTTGAAATGACGGCTGATATGCTGACTCGTCATTCCTGCGTAGGCAGGAAGCTTAACTGCAGCCGGTCGAGGTTCCCGCCTTAGCGGGAACGACGGGTTGGGCCGGTCCGCCAATCATTTCAAAATTGGCAGAGTACTGGTATCCAAAACCTGGCGTCCGGCTAATAAGACTGGAACAGCTTGCCCCACTCCGTCTTCAGGGCGGCATTGATGCGGCCCTTGCCGTGGGTGTTCAGCCAGTAGCCGTTGTGGTAAATGTTGGAGGCCATGTAGGCCCAGGCGGCGATGGGGCTACGCAGCAGGGCATTCTCCAGGAACTTCAGCGGGCCCCAGTAGATCAACTTCTGGCCCCGGCTGGCGAAGGTGTTCTCCACGCCGGAAAAACCCCAGTTCACGCCGCTGATGTCTTCGCCCACCACCTCAATTTTTGAAATGTCGCCGCACCCCAGGCCCCGTTCGTGGGCCAGCCGGATGAATTTCAGGCTCATGGGGTCAAAGCCCATCATGTGCGCGGCTACCGCGTCAATGGCTACCTGGTCGGCGCTGGCCAGTATCCGGTTCTTTATGTGCCAGCGCATGGCACGGGGGCCGGGGCCATCCCCGGCGAAGGTGCCGTCCATGACCGCAAATATCCCGGGGTGGATTTCCTGCTGTATGGCCAGCAGGTCCACCAGGGTTTCATGTATCACCGAGTGGGTCCAGTGGCGTTTCCGGTGCAGCAGCCCGCCAAAGGCATTCTTCATGGCGCCCGTCATGGTGGTGAAAACATGGGTCTTCATGGTTGGCAGCTGGATGATATTCTTCCCCGGAAATATCTCCGGAATCTGGATGCCCTCGGGAAAGATGTCGTCCAGGACCAGCATTTCGGCGCGGGGCTTGTAGTCAATCCATTTGTTTGGCGGCGTATCCAGGTGTACGGTGGGCAGGTCATACCTGTCCTGGACCGCCTTATGCCTGTTGTTCTCCTCTCCCTCGTAGGAATCCACGACCACGGTGCCGTTGTGCGCCGCTATCAGGTCCCGGTGGCCCAGACCCTGCAGGGCCCGCACCACACCCTCCAACTGCCAAGGGGTGGTGGAACAGCCCGGGTACCAGTGCTGCCAGGAGATGTTGATTTTCAGGAGGGTGGCCAGTTCCGGGGAAAGGACATGATCTACCCCAGCCAGGGTCATAGCCCGCCCCACATCTTCGAGCACCGTTTCGGGGCGGGTAGCCACCACCGACACCACCGGGTCGGCGGCGGGTCTCGCGTTAAAGGGGCCGGCCTCTCCCGCGGGAGAGGTACCGGTGACGTGGGGTTGCTGCATGGTGTCCTACTCTCCGAATCCCGCCGGTCACGCGCCGCTGTTCCACAGCAGCACGACGCCGGCGACTATCAACCAGGCCACCACCGATAATACCATAGGCATGTCCCTGGCCATCAGCACTTCCGGATACTCGGCCTGGTCGCTGGTGTGAACGAGGTATAGGAAACGGAACAGGCCAAAGGTCACCAGCGGAATGGTCAGCAGCATGGCGTCGTTGTCCGGCAGGTTGGCCGCCTCGATGGTGTACAGGGCATAGCTGACCAGAGCGGTCCCGGCGCTGATGTTAAGCAGTTGACCGACGAAGGCTGGAGGGTACTGGCGAAGCACCGGCCGCTGCGCCTCAACATCGCCGGAGGCCAACCTGACCTCCGCAAAGCGCTTGCCCAGGACAATAAACATGGCCGCGGCCGCGGTGGTGGTGTACAGCCAGGGAGAAGGGTCCACCCCAATGACCAGCGCGCCGACTACAGTCCTGATAACGTAGCCGCTGGCCACCAGCAGCACATCCACCACCACCAGCCGCTTGAGCCCCAGCGAGTAGCAGACATTTATCGCCACGTAGAGCAGTCCGATCCAGGCCAGCGGAAGCTTGGCCCAGGCCAACGCCGCGATACCGCCCACGGCCAGGACTGCCAGGGCAGCTGCGGCCGTTGCGACGCTTACCCGGCCGGACGCCAGGGGACGGTGGCGCTTGGCCGGATGGTTCCTGTCAGACTCCCGGTCCAGCAAATCGTTGAACAGGTACACCGCCCCGGACAGGGCGCAGAAAGCCGCCGCCGCCAGCGCCACCTGCAGCAGCAAGCCCGGCACCGCCCCGAAGTCCGAGGGCTTCCAGGCCAGGTCCACGGCAAACAGGAAGGGCAGGAATACCAGGACATTCTTGACCCACTGCCGGGGACGCAGGGCGGTCAGCAGGGCAACCACGCCGCCGAATCGAGACTCCCCTGTTTTCCGGCTGGACTCTTCCATGCGACTATCCGTTGCCTTTGCCGGATTCAGGTTCGGCCACGCCCGGCACTGGGCCGGCAGCTTCGGTGGGAGCCGGTATATTGGGGCCGGCAACCGTCCTTCTACCGACTACCCTTCTGCCGACCACCCAATGAAGCCAGCCCAGGGCGACCAGGCCCACCACCACGGCAAACCAGAGGGTGACAAGACGCACCACCAGGGTTCCGGCAGCTGCGACGTCCCGTTCCATCCCAAGCTGCTGTAGCAGGGCGACCATGGCCCCTTCCGTTCCGACCAGTCCCCCGGGCAGGGTGGTAATGGCTCCGGCCAGCACTGAACCGGCATAAATCGGCAGCGAGACCAGGAAATCCAGGTCGGCCCCCAGCCCGCGCAGGACTACCCACAAGGCCACTCCCTCGCTCACCCAGGCGACCAGGCCCAGCAGGGCAGCGATGGTCATGGGCCTTGGCCTGGACAGAGCCCTGACCCCTTCCCTTGCTTCCGAAATCTCACCGCTCCAACGCCGAATAACCGGCAGGCGAAGGATGCGGTCGGTGTGCCTGGTGGTTGCCAGGTAAACCAGCATGGCAGAGCCGCCCAGAACCACACCCAGGACCACCGCAACGGGTGCGGGGAGCAGGGCAAGGCCCAACAGGGCCATCGCCGCAACCGACAACAGGTCGGTAACGCGTTCCATCAAAACCGCCGGGGCAGAGTTGGGTACGGGTATTCCTGCATAGTCGCGGAGAAGGTAACACTTCAGCAGTTCACCCAATTTGCCGGGGGTGATGGTCATGGCCAGCCCGGTCAAGAAAACAAGCAGGCTTATCTTCAGCGGGACGGAGAGGTTCAGAACCCTGAGATAGTAGGACCATCGCAGGAAACGTAGAAAGTAGTTGACCCCAGCCAACGCCAGGGCCGCCAGCAGGGACCAGATGGGAAACCCGGCCACATGCTCCCACACCTCTCGCACGTCGCCGTAGCCGGCCAGGCCGGCGAGAACAAGACAGGTGAGGGCCGCTACCAGCAGCAGCCTTTTGGCGTTGTTGACCATCTGCGGGTTCAGCCGTCGCGGGCCAGCAGGTTCACTTGGGCCGCCAGGTAGCCGGCGCCAAAACCGTTGTCTATGTTGACGGTGGCCACCCCCGGAGCGCAACTGTTGAGCATACCAAGGAGGGCAGAGAGACCCTCAAAGTTTGACCCATAACCGACGCTGGTAGGTACGGCAATAACCGGGGCGGCAACCAGGCCGGCGACGACGCTGGCCAGGGCCGCCTCCATGCCGGCCACTACGACCACAACCCTGGCCTGCCGGAGACGGTCAAGGCAGGCCACCAGGCGGTGCAGCCCGGCCACGCCCACGTCGTTGAATCGCTCCGGCGGGCTGCCCATGAGCGAAGCGGTCAAGGCCGCTTCCTCCGCCACCGGCAAGTCAGCCGTGCCGGCGGTAACCACGGCCACACCGTCCAGCGCCGGGGGAGGCGATTCGGCCGGGACTACGATGCTAGCAGCCAGCGAGTGATAGGCAGCGGTGGGGGCGATGGGCAGGAGCGCGTTGAAAGTGGCCTCGTCGGTCTTGGTAACCAATACCGGATTGCCCCGTCCCTGGAGGGACTCGACAATCCTGGCTACCTGGTCCGGCGTTTTGCCGCGACCAAGCACAACTTCCGGGAAGCCGGTGCGAAGGGGACGGTGATGGTCAATCCTGGCAAACCCCAGGTCTTCAAGGGGAAAGTCCCGCAGGTAGGCCAGCAGTTCGTCAACGCTGCTGTCGCCCCGCTGGAGTTCTTCAAGCCTGCGGCGCAAGTCGGAATTGGTCATGTTTGCTCTTGCATCGTTGCCATGGGAATCAGAAATTGCGCCCCTCGAGAATAATTCCCTCGGAACACTTGGGATTCAACCACTTTGGAATGATAGTTGAAACTGCTTTTCACCGTCGTTCCGGCGAAGGCCGGAACCCAGGAGTACTGAAGGTAAGGGACCATGCCCGGCGCTAACCTTCCTGGATTCTGGCCTGCGCCAGAATGACGGGTTTCGATTGTTACCCGTCATTCCAAAGTGGTTGAACCACTAGTGGTTCAACATATTAGAAATGATGGATAGTGTTGCCGCTCACCCTGAGCCTATCGAAGGGCCGCCCATTCGCAGATTGACAATTTGATGGTTCGACGGGCTCACCATGGGCGGACTCCCGGTTTACCCATCAATGCAAACTCGTCAATCTACTGGGAATTGTCTCAACTGCATTGCCATCCCTGCGAAGGCAGGAGTCTCGACTACAGCGGGTCGAGGTTCCCGCCTTCGCGAAAACGACTAAAAGGTACGCTCGGAAGCTTCAATTTTCTATCTGACAACATACCCTAGTCCGGGCATCTTATCGGCAATGGCAGGCCGCCCGGATTGTGGGCGTTAACCAACGGCAATCGTCCGGCTGTTCCATCCCGTCAAATGACGCTACCGGATTGACCTTTCTGCAGGGGCTGCCCGGCCAGCAGCGGCAGCACCGCCTCTTCAATGGCTACGGCCAGGCCGTCCTCCTCAACCGGAGGGGCTACAAAGTCCGCGATGGCCTTCATTTCGCCGGGCGCCGAGGCCATGGCAATGCGATAGCCGGCAACCTCCAGCATGGGCAGGTCGTTGTAGCTGTCACCTGCGGCAATCATCCGGCCGGTTTCAATGCCCAGGCGCTTTGCCAGTATTCGGGCCGCCGCTCCCTTGTGAACCCCGGTTGCGGTAAAGTCCACCGCCCACCAGCCGTTGTAATGAAGGAATACCTTGACCACGTACAATCCGTCTCTATCCCTGAAGCGGCCCGACAGGTAGTCCGCCTCCGCCTCGGTAATGTCCATGGCCGAGATTCGCGTTAGGTCCCAATGATGGATTTGGTCAATGGACGTGGAGTCGCCGCCAGGGTGAGTGGCGATAAAGCTGATTTCCCTCTCCGCCAACAGCTCTATTATTCCCCGGGCCTGCCCGTCGTCCATGTGGCTGTTCCACAGGAGCCTTCCGTCCCTGGGGTCCAGCAGGGTGGCGCCGCCGTTGCAAATCTGGGGGGAGGTTAGCCCCAACCGGCGGGCGTATTCCAGCAGGTCCGAGGCGCGCCGTCCGGTGGCAATGGACACGGGTATATGCCGCTCAACCTCCCGGACTGCTTCACTCACCCGCTGCGAGATGGTGTCGGTCACCATCAGCGTGCCGTCCAGGTCAACCAGCATTGCAGAGTAGCCGTTCATCGGCAACGACCGTCCGGCAGGCGTTCGGCCGCACACTTTCCCGGGCACGGCTGCGAGCCCTTTGCAGTAGCCCCATTTCGGGGCGCAAATTCAGCTCTGCTCATTTTCCCTGGCCTGCCGCTCGGCTCGCTGCTGCTCCCGCAGAGCGGAATACATCGCCCCCATGGTGCTCATGCTGCCCGTGTAGAGGGTAAACACAATGACGCCAATCCACGCCAGCACCTTCACCCTCGGGTCGTCAAACAGGGCAATGAACAGGAATGCTACCCCCACCAGAATCAGGCCCATGAGCAAGCCCAGCAGGGAGCCGTACATCAGCCCGTGCAGGGCATAGTGCCGGCCCGGATTCGGCGCAAACTGGATTCCCCAGTAGCCGGCAATGAAGGGACCCGCTGGCGCCAGAACAAAGTGCGCGATGGGCACCAGGAAGCAACCAACGATTATCCCCAACCCTACCAGGGCTCCAATCAGCATCTGCTCCTCGTTCCGGTGGCCTGCTGCCGTTCAAATCGCCGGTTCAAGCAGGTGTTTCAATTGGCCGGTTGATTTTGCCTTACAAAGTGGCAATTGAGCGGAAGTGATTCTAGCACAGCCCCAACTACTTGTGACGCTGAAGCGGTCTTGACCGAAGACAAACGCATTCTCCCACCTAGCCGGATTCCCGAAGGTTAAGAGGGATTTGGTACGTTACTTGCCAGGTTCGAGGTTCCCGCCTCCGAGAGAACGACGGATTATCCAAAATTTAGAATGCGTTTGCGCTGACCTTGCCACACTTCGCCTTTTGCTACCTTCGAGATAATGCTATAATTCTACCTGTTGTTACGGTTTGGAGGTAAACGTCATGAAAATCCCGATGAAAGTGGACTATGGCGTCCGTGCCCTGGTGGAACTGGCCATGCATTACGGTGAAGGGCAGGTGCAGACCTCCGAAATCGCTTCAAAGCAGGGCATTCCCGAGTCGTACCTGGTGCAGTTGATGACGACCCTCAACCGGTGCGGGTTTGTCCAGAGCCGCCGGGGACCCCAGGGTGGGCACATGCTTGCCATGGACCCATCCGCCGTAAACCTGCACATGATTATGTCCACCCTGGACGGCAACAACTCGCCCCTCGATTGCATTACCTATCCGACGGACTGCATTTTTGCCGACTCGTGCGCCCAGCAGGAAATCTGGAAGTCGGTTGAAGAGGCCATCGAAAGCGTCCTGACCAACATCACGCTGGAGCACCTGGCCCAACGCCAGAAATACCTTTCCGCCCAGAACGTATAAGTCCGCAAGCCTGCCCTCGGCGCGCGCCAGCAAAGGCCTGAGCCAACAGATAGAGAAACGTTGGCTTTTGCTTGACAAGTCTCAGGGCCGGGGATAGACTTTCCCAAGAAATGAACGGTACGAAATATCCGACAAAACATTTGTGTACCTGTCCCCGTACATAGGGGGCAGGCGAACATTTCCATGGTTTCACGCCTGCACCCGCCCAGATAGGGCAGCCCGAAAGGGGTGCGGGTTTTTTCTTTGTCCGGCGACAGGGCCGGGGCCCCGTGCGGGTTGGTGTTCCGTAATCAGCGAAATATATGGGGACACTAGGGGGTGTCGTCAAATTGAATGTGGGGGCTTCCTAGCATCCCCTTTCGTCGTTCCCGCGAAGGCGGGAACCTCGACCGGCAGTAGTTAAGCCTTCGGTGTTGTATAGACGGCCTTCGCAGGAATGACGGTGCATTTGACGACACGCCCTAAGAAGC
>DAOUIY010000073.1:0-110735 GCA_034423215.1 Dehalococcoidia bacterium | reverse complement strand
TACCAGTTGGCTCTTACCATAATTTACTCATTGTGCTTTTAGGGCGTGTCTTCAGGAAAACCGTCATTCCTGCGAAACCCGTCATTCTGGCGCAGGCCAGAATCCAGGAAGGTCACTGCCGGACATGGTTCCTTACTTTCAGAACTCCTGAGTTCCGGCCTTCGCCGGAACGACGGAGAGCAGCAATTTCACCCATCATTTCAAAGTTGTCGGATTACTAGCCCTGGACAGGAAAATGAAACGTATTCGCGTCTCCCTGCTTCACCTGGCGCCCAAGACCAGCGAAATTGCCCATAACCGACGCTTGGTGGAACGGGCAACGAGAGTCGCCGCCCAGGCCGGCGCCGACTGGGTGGTTACCCCGGAGTTGTGCATCCCCGGCTACATGTTCCTGAAGCAGATAGGCACCGACTGGATTCTGCCTCAACCCGACCCCTGGATGCGCCAGTACTGCGACCTGGTCAGGGAACTGAAGCTGACCGTGTTTCTTTCCCACCCGGAGCGGGACGCTGAATCCGGCCAGATGTTCAACACCATCTTCGTCATAGATTCCGATGGCTCCATCATTGGCAAGCACAGCAAGGTCAAGGCCCTGCGGGGAGCGGAGGGCTGGTCAACTGCCGGTAAGACCATAGAACCTGTCGACTGCGACGGCACCAGGGTGGGCATCCTGGTGTGCGCCGATGCTTACAAGAACGAAGTAGCCCAGGTCCTGAAGGAAAAGGGGGCCGAAATCTACGTGTCTCCCGTATCCTGGGGGCCGGGCCAGTGCGCTCCCGACGGCGAATGGGAACAGCGGTCGCTGGACAACGGGGTGCCGATTATCGTCTGCAACCGTTCGGGCGTGGAGGACGAGGAACTGGACTATCGCAAGGCGGAAAGCGTGGTGGCGCGGGACGGGGAGAGACTGCTGGAGGCAACTTCCGAAAGCTCGGTGATTCTGACTTTCGACTGGGACCTGGAAACGATGACCTGCCTCTCAGATAGCTTCACCAGGACGCCGCTCTAACCACGGGCCTCTCCCTCCGCCTGTTCCTGCACGGCTGCTCAGTCCCTTGCCTGGGCGAAGTGCCTCTCCAGAATCAACGCTGCCGCCACAGCGTCAACCTGGCCCTTCATTCTGGAAGGTTCAACGCCCGATTCCCGAAGGAGGCCCTCGGCTTCTACGGAAGTGTACCGTTCATCCACCTTGTAAACCGGCAGGTCGGTGTTCCGGCCCAGTTCCCGGATGAACCCCTCGGTCAGCTTGGCCTGTCTCCCGGATTCTCCCGAGAGCGAATAGGGCATACCTACCACCAGGCCGGACACCCTACGCTTTCCGCAGATTTCCAGCACCCGCTTTACGTCGCGCCGCAGGGACTGTCTTTCCAGGTAGCCGATGGGCACAGCCGGAATGCCGGCTCCCGCGCCGATGGCCATGCCTATGCGCCGGTCACCCAGGTCCAGGGCCAGCAGCGGGCCGCCGGTCGCCATTCAGGAGCCCTGCAGCGAGGCCCGGACCAAGGTAGGCACCTGGCGCAGGGCTTCGTCGAGTTTCTCGGGCTGGCGGCCCCCGGCCTGCGCCATCTCCGGCTGACCGCCGCCGCCGCCGCCCATCACCCTGGCGGCATCCCGCGCCAGGTTGCCGGCGTGCAGGCCCCTATCCACCATGTCCCCGGACACCATGGCTACCAGTTGCGGGTTGCCGTTAATCACCGCGCCGAGACAAATCACTCCGCTGGGCACGCGGGTCTTGATGAAGTCGCCCATTTCGCGCATGGCCTCGGCGCTGTTAGCCGACGTGCGGCCGGCCACGACCTTAACGCCTTCAACGTCCTGGACGCCGTCCAAGAGGGATTCGGCTTCCGTCCTGAGGTTGCCCCTTTCCAGGGTGGCCAGGCGGGTGCGCAGGTCTTCGGTGTCCTGCAGGAAGCTGTCAAGGCGCGATTCCAGGTCAACAACCGGGGATTGCAGCCGGCGGGCCAGGGACTCCAGCCGGGTGGTCTGCTCTACGAACAACTCCTCGGCGGCGCGGCCCGTGACCGCCTCGATGCGCCTCATGCCGCCGCCGATGCTGGACTCGCCCAGCACGAACAGGGTGCCCACCTGCCCGGTGGCCCCGACGTGGGTGCCGCCGCACACTTCCACGCTGAAGGCCTCGCCGTTGGACATCTTCACGACCCTGACAGTGTGGCCGTACCGGTCTCCGAAGAAGGCCAGGGCGCCGTCTCGAACGGCCTCGGCGTAGGTGCTTTCTTCCGTAGAGACTTCCAGATTGTCCCTTACTCGATCATTCGCCAGGTTCTGCACCTTCAGCTGCTCTTCCGGGGACAACGGCCCCACGTGGCTGAAGTCAAACCGCAACCGGTCAGGAGTCACCAGCGACCCGGCCTGCCTCACGTGGGGGCCGAGCACCGACCGCAGCGAGGCATGGAGCAGGTGAGTCCCGCTGTGGTTCCGGGCAGCGTCCAGCCGGCGAGCGGGGTCAACCCGGGCGGCCACGGCATCCCCCAGGGAAATATCGCCCTCTTCCACCACGCCCCGGTGGGCCACCAGCCCGGCGACCGGGCTCTGGGTATCCTCAATGCGGACGGTGCCGTTGGGGCCGCAAATAGCGCCCCGGTCTCCCACCTGGCCGCCGCTCTCCGCGTAGAAGGGAGTCTGATCGAGAAACACCTCAACCTGCTGGCCCCGGGTAGCGTGACCGGCGGGCGCGCCATCCACCAGCAGGGCCGCCACTTTAGTTTCCTCTTCCAGCACCCGGTAGCCGACAAAGTGGGTGGGGTCAATGCCCAGGTTCTCGTAGGCGGTGAGCATTTCCATCCCGCCGGTGAAGCCCTGGGCGGAGCGTGACTGCTCCCGCTGGGCTTCCATTTCCTCTTCAAACCCGTCCATGTCAGCTTCCAGGCCATGCTCCCGCGCTATTTCGGCGGTCAATTCAGGCGGAAAGCCATAGGTGTCGTAGAGCAGAAAAATGGAAGACCCCGGCAGGACGCTGCCGCCGCTCTTCAACTCGGCCTCCAGTATCGGCAAGCCCGTGTCTATGGTGCGGCTGAACCGCTCCTCTTCTAGTGCGATTACCCGGATGATGAACTCGTGGTTCACCGCCAGTTCCTGGTATGCCGGGCTGAACCGCTCCAGCACCACTTCGGAAACGCTGGTGAGGAAGGGCTGGTCCAGGCCGAGGCGGCGACCGTAGCGGATGGCGCGGCGAATTACTCGCCTCAACACGTAGCCGCGGCCCTCGTTGCCCGGCACCACTCCGTCCCCGATGAGGAAGGAGGCGGCCCTGGCGTGTTCCGCAATTACGCGCAGGGCATAGTCGGTTTCCCGGTCAACGCCGTAGGTCTTACCGCACAGTTCGCAGGCCCGGTCAATGACGGGCCGGAACAGGTCGGTCTCATAGACGTTTGGCTTGTCCTGCAGCACCGCCGCCGCCCTTTCCAGGCCCATGCCGGTATCAACGCTGGGCGCCGGCAGGGGTGTCCGGTTTCGCTCCGGGTCCTGGTAAAACTGCATGAACACCAGGTTCCACAGCTCTACGAATCGTTCGCAATCGCAATTCGGGTGGCAGCCGGGTATTTCCTGCGCTTCTCCCGTATCCCGTTCCCGCAGAAAAATCCCGGTCAGCTGTTCGGGAGGGACCATGGGGCCGCAGCCCTTGCCGGCCCCTCCGTCAAAGTGCAGTTCCGAGCAGGGACCCGTCGGGCCTTCAGTGCCGGCCGGCCCCCACCAGTTGTCGCTGTCGCCGTAACGGTAGATTCGCTCCTCCGGCACGCCAATCTCGTCCTTCCAAATGTGGAAGGCCTCATCGTCGTCCAGGTGAATCGTCACGTAGATGTTCTCCGGGGGAAGCTTGAACAGGGAAGTCACCAGTTCCCAGGCGAAGGCCACCGCATCATTCTTGAAGTAGTCGCCAATGCTGAAGTTGCCCAGCATTTCAAAGAAGGTGAGGTGTTTGTGGTCGCCCACCTCGTCAATGTCGGTGGTTCGAAAGCTCTTCTGGGAACTGGTCAGCCTGCGGTTGGGGGGAGTCTGCTCGCCCATGAAGAAAGGCTTGAAGGGCACCATTCCCGCGCTGGTAAACAGCAGCGTCGGGTCGCCGGCGGGAATGAGTGAAGCGCTGGGCATGTGAAGGTGTCCCTTGCTTTCAAAAAACTGAATATAAGATCTCCTGATTTCGTCACCGGTCATCAAATTTGTCCACCTGCCCAGCCAATGAATGTCTCCCGCCCGGTTGATAGCAACCCGCTGCGGAGTAACTGGATTTTATGCCAGCCCCAAAGTACCGTCAATTGAAGCCCTTTCTGGTCTTCGTTGGCGCGTTTCTGGCATTTGCGGGCGCAATAGGGATTAGGCACGCAAATTAGCGGCGTGTTCGCCTTGACCCTGGTAGAGCCGCATTTTACAATTCAAATGAGCCTTTAACATAAGGACGCTCAGTTGAAGGCCTCACTCTTATTCGGACATACGGAGGTTTTAATGAATTCCAGCTTCATCGGAAAGATTGACAAAGCCAAGAAGTACGCCGAAGAGCGAGAGAGGGTAAGCATCAACAGCTTCCACGCTACCTTTACCGGCAACCATAATACCTACGAGGTTAGGTACGAGTCCGGCGTCTGGCATTGCGAGTGCCTGTTCTTCACCACCCGGGGCATTTGCAGCCACACCATGGCTTTGCAGCGAATTCTTGATGATGTGCTGGCTAGCGAGGACAAAGCCGCCGAAGTGGTCTAGGTCTGACTCGCGGGCCCATCACCGGGGCCCTGCCTCCAGATTCGACACTCTAACAGACATTGCGACAGGCCAAGGGCATTTTCAGCCCTTGGCCTTGTTTTGTTTAGCGCCATTGGAGTTGTGCGCCGTGGCCCTTTTATCGGGCGCACTTAGGACCAGGGGTGTCGTCAAAGGCATCGTCATTCCTGCAAAGGCAAAAAACTCGACTCAGGCCTGGCCGAGTTCCCGCCGGCGCGGGAACGACGAAATGAGACGTTCCAAGATTTCCACCTTCCATCTTCAATTTAACGACAGCCCTTGAGAGCCCAACCTGTCAGCGGCCCGCCGGTCACGCCTCGAACTTCTTGAACACCAGGCAGGCGTTCTGTCCTCCAAAGCCGAAGGAATTGGACAGGGCTACGCTAACCTCCCGCTCTCGGCACCGGTTGGGCACGTAGTCCAGGTCACACTCCGGGTCGGGAGTTTCGTAGTTGATGGTGGGATGAATTTTCCCCGTTGTTATGCTGCTGATGCACGCGACTGCCTCCAGAGAACCGGAGGCCCCCAGCGCATGACCAATCATGGACTTGGTGGAGCTGATGGGAATCTGATAAGCCCCTTCCCCAAAAAGGCTCTTGATGGCCAGGGTTTCCACCGCGTCGTTCAACGGCGTGGACGTGCCGTGGGCATTTATGTAATCCACTTCGCCCAGGCCCACGGAGGCGTCCTTCAGGGCCAGGCTCATGGCCCGGGCCGCGCTTTTTCCCGTTTCCTCCGGCTGGACCAGGTGCCCGGCATCGGCGGTGCAGCCGAAGCCGGCCAATTCAACCAGGATCCGCGCGTCCCTCTTCAAGGCGTGTTCCAGCGACTCCAGCGCCAGGATGACGGAACCCTCGGCGGGAACGAAACCGTCCCGGTCGGCGTCAAAGGGCCGGCTGGCCTTCGCCGGCGCATCGTTCCTGGTGCTGAGAGCCCGCATGACCGCAAAGCCCGACAGGCCCAGTTGGCTGATTCCCGCCTCGGCGCCGCCGGCAAATGCTATGTCCGCCTCGCCCCGCTGGATGAGACGCAGGGCCTCGCCTATGGCCTGGTTGGAGGCGGCGCAGGCAGTGGTAGCCGTGGAATTGTAGCCCATGGCCCCCAGGTAATGACTGACGTTGGCAGCGGCCATATTGGGCAAGACCATGGGGAAGAAAAATGGCGACATTCTCATCCCGCCTCTCGATGCCAGGATGCGGCAATTCTCTTCCAGGGTGGGAAAGCCGCCGTTGCCGTTGCCGATGAGCACTCCGACGCGGAAGGGATCCTCTTTCGCCATGTCCAGGCCCGTGTCCCCCGCCGCCTGCAGTCCGGCCGCCACTGCCAGTTGGGAAAAGCGGGCCATGCGCCGGGCGTCCCGCGCTGCCATGTGTTCTACCGGGTCAAAGTCGGTAACCTCGCCGGCTATGCGACAGGGGTAATCCGTTGGGTCACACAGGGTCATGGGGCCTATGCCGGACTTGCCGGCAACCAGGTTTGCCCAGAACGCATCCGCGGATTGGCCCAGCGGGGTAATCGCCCCAATCCCGGTTATTACAACTCTTTGCTTGTCCATTATCGGTATGAGAGTCCGCTCACTGAATCTTGGATTTTATAGGTGTACTTACCTATGGCTGCCGCCCAATCAAGGCAGGAGTTTTCAATGTTCATTTTCGTCTCGCCTGCCCTTGGAGCCTGCCGACAAAAGCGCCGTCATTCCTGCGCAGGCAGGAACCTCGACTCCGGCCTATCGAGGTTCCCGCCCTCGCGAAAACGACGAATTGGGACACTCGGCGACTTCTACCTTCAATTTGACGTCACGCCTTAAAGAAAACTCGGACGGGTCGGGCCAGATTCCCGTCTTTGCGGTACTAACGGCGGGCCTGACGGCATTCCCTGCCTTTCTCCACCGTTGAATGAGACAACGATGGCCCGATTCTCCGCCAAATCTACCTCAAGTCCGCGGGCAGCAGGTCGGGGTAGATTTCCGGTTCAATTCCCAGCACTGCCTCTCTCAACTCGGCGGCCACGAACAGCGACCCGGTGGCGAGAATCAGGTCCTCCGGGCCGGCTATTGACCTGGCCATTTCCAACGCCCGCGCCACGGACTCAGCCTGGCAGACTTCGCCCGTACCGCAGGCGGCAAATTCGGCGGCCACCGCCCCGGGAGCCATGGAACGGGGATGACGGGAGCGTGCGGCCACCGCGGCCGAAGCCTGGGGCCCCAGCACCTCAACCATGCCGGCTACACTCTTGTCCCTCGAAAAGCCGGCGATCACTACCAGCCTCCCGAAGTCTATGCTGTGCCGCAGTGAGGCCAGCATGGTCTGCATGGAATAGACGTTGTGGGCGCCATCAGCCACTATTAGAGGCTCTCGCGAAAGGACTTCAAGGCGGCAGGGCCAGCTTACCCTGGAAAAACCCTCAGCGATGGCGTCCGCGCCTATTTGGTGGCCTTCCTCTTCAAGGCATTCCAGGACTGCTACGGCGGTAGCGGCGTTCTCTCCCTGGTGGTTTCCCAGCAGGGGCAACCGTAATTGATAACGGTTCAAGCGGCCTTCTACCTCCAGGGTCTGTCCAGACAGGTCTGTGCCCTGGCGCCGCCAGTTGACGTCAACTCCCACCTGGACCAGCGGGGCCGCCTTTTCCCGGCATACGCCAGCAATTACGTCGGTCGCCTCGGGGAGTTGGGGGGCCGACACCACGGGCCTTTCTTTCTTGATAATGCCGGCCTTTTCGGAGGCAATTTCGGCAATGGTATCCCCCAGTATGGCCATGTGGTCCAGGCTGATGGAAGTGATGGCGCACACCGCCGGCTGCACGACATTGGTAGCGTCCAGCCTGCCACCCAGGCCAACCTCAATCGTTTGGAAGTCCACGGACTGCTCGGCGAAGCAATGGAAGGCCATCCCGGTCATAAATTCGAAAAGCGTGGCATAACCCAGGTCGGTCTCTTCGCTGAGCCCTTCCGCCACGGGAGCGAGCCGTTCCACCAACGAGGAGAAAGTTTCCTCATCTACCGGGTCAGTGTTGAGCCTGATTCGCTCCCTGAAAGTATGCATGTGGGGCGAGGAATAGAACCCGGTTCGGTATCCCGCCGCGTGAAGGGCCGAATCCACCATCGCCGCCGTGCTGCCCTTGCCCTTGGTCCCAGCCACATGAACCGTCGGTATCTTCAGGTGGGGCTCACCCATGGCCTCCAGAAACCCGGTCATTCGACGCAGGTCGTATATGCGTTTCTGGCGCGGCAACCTGGGCTCTTGCCTTTCGTGGTCAACCAGTTTAAGCAGGTAATCAACCGCTTCGGTATAGTTCATACCCTTCACGCAGTTAAAGCTCATGGGTTACCAGTAGCCCGCCAAATTTGAAAGGATGATTGGACCAACCCAACCCGTCGTTCCCGCGCCGGCGGGAACCTCTACGTCCGGAGTTCGGATTTCTGCCTTCTCAGGAATGACGCTCTGGTTCATCAGCCATCATTTCAAAACTACCGAACCGCTAATGGTCCCTGATATGAGACGGCATGGAACCCATGTTGATTTTCAGGGCATCCCCGAAGGTTATGGAGTTTACGAAGTCAATGCTGCCTTCCAACGGCTTGGGCCTGAAACCGAAAGTCTGCTCCACAATGCCTACTTCGGCGACGTTGCGGACCCGCAGCATCTTGAGCATTTCCGAGTTTATGGGAGGGCGGGACATGAGCAATTGCATCAGCGCCACGTTAATGCGCATTATCCAAAGCGGCACGTGAAGGCGGAGCCGTTTCCGGCCCATGGTCCGGGACAGGATACCTACAATCTCGTTGTAGCTTACCTGCTCCGGCCCGCCCAGTTCCAGGATGTGTCCCTGCAAATCGTGACGGCTGAGGGACAGGGCGATGCACTGGGCTACGTCGTCAACCCATATCGGCTGCAAACGGTTCCGGCCGCTGGAGATAATCGGGACCAGGGGAAAAATACGGACCAGGGCCGCCAGCGAACTCAGGAATTCGTCCCCCTCTCCGAAAATTATGGAAGGTCGAATGATGGTGTGGGGCAGGCCGCTGGCGACTACCGCCTGCTCTCCCTGCCACTTGCTCAGCAAATAGGGGTACTCCGGATTGTTGACCGCGCCCACCGCGCTGACGTGGATTAACTGCTGCACTCCCCCTGCCGCGCTGGCGGCCGCAACCACGTTCTCCACGCCCACGCGGTTTACCGCATCAAAGGTGGCAGCCCCGGTTTCCCTGATTACGGCTACAAGGTGTATCACCTGTTCCACGCCCCGGCAGGCGCTCAGCAGCGCTTCCGGGCTGTCAATGTCTCCATAGTAAACGTCCACCGCGCCCTCGGGAAAAATCCTTTCCCTGCCCGGCGTTCTTACCAGGCACCGGACCTGGTAGTTATGCTCCAGCAGCTTTTGTACCACCCGCCGCCCCAGAAACCCGGTGGCGCCGGTAACCAGCACAGTCACTTGCCTCTCCCTTGACGGATTGCTTTGTATTGGAGTTTTTGCCAGGTTCCGAAATGGCCCCTTTGGCAATGAACCCTTGCAAATATTGTAATATAAACTGCGCCGGCGCGAGCGACATGACCCAGTCCAGTCCGAAGGCAATTCACGGCGAAAGCGGGCCGGGCACCCTACCAGACCCGGACGGGAGCGATCAGAATGGCAACACTTGACCTGCATTTTGGCGCCAGCGCGGTACTGGGAGCGGCCGAAATTGCCGCCGAGGCCCGCTGGCTGGAAGACCTGGGTTTCGAGTACATATCCGTGGGCGAGCATTTCATGCGGGGCAACCCACCGGGACCCACCCACGCATCCCTGCCCTTGCTGGGCGTGGCCGCCGGCGCCACGGAAAAGATACGGTTGCTCTCATCGGTTCTGCTGGCTCCCTTCTACCATCCGCTGGTGCTGGCCCGGTTGACGGCTTCGCTGGACATTGCCAGCGGCGGCCGGCTGACCCTGGGCGTGGGAGTCGGCGGTGAGTTTCCCGTCGAGTTTGAGGCTGCCGGCCTGAATGTAAGGCAGAGGGGCCGGCAGACCAACGAGTGCCTGGATGCTCTGAGGCAACTGTGGACTGACTCGGAGGTCTCATTTTCGGGCCGCCACTACCGGTTTTCCAACGCATCCATCAACCCCCGGCCCACGCAACAGCCCCATCCGCCGGTGTGGGTGGCGGGTCGCAGAGATGCCGCCATGGAGCGCGCCGTGAAGTATGGCGACGGCTGGTTCCCGTATTTCTACAGCCCTGCCCGCTACCGGGACAGCGTGGAGAAGATAAACGCATTCGCAGAAGAGCAGGGGCGGGAACTGTCATCATTCCAGTGGGCCTACTTCCCCTACATCGCCATTTATCCCACCGAGGTTGAGGCCGCCGAGGCTGCGGCCGAGGCCCTGGGCGGGCGTTATCTTTACGGTGGCGACTTTCTCAACATAGTCAGGAATTATTGCCTGCTGGGCACTCCCGAGATGTGCGCCCAGCGCCTCCGGGAATACATAGATGCCGGGGCGCGTCACATCGTTTTCAGTGTAGCTTGCCCCAGGGAGGAACGAGTCCGCCAAATTGAGACCATCGCCGCCGAGGTCATTCCCCTTGTGAGCTGAAATAATGGGCCGAGTTGGGACGGCCCAAGCATGTGCCCCGGGGAGGAAGGACAGGCGCTTCTTTTGACGACACGCCTTGGATCCTTGTGCAATCTGAGGGCGGCATGACTTCCGGCTTGGGTGCACAGCCTAACTTGAGGCGCGATTGCCCTGGGCAGCGAGATTAACCGTCCTTTAACGGTTTTCCTATGGTGTATAATATTGAACTGACGCGCCACATGGTTTACCATTTTTGGCTGCATCAACCTATTATGGAAAGCGTCTGCCTGAAGTGGTCTCGCAGACTGGGGGAAAAATGGCTACAACAGAGTCAAGAATCAAGCGAGTAGTGCTGGTTCAGCCGGCTTCGGCCGGAGGCAACTTCGAGTACATGGCCATTCCCCGCCAGGGGATGCTGTTCCTTTCCACCGCCCTTGGGCAGTGGGAAGAGGGGCCCTTCTTCTACGAGCGGGAAATCTGGTTCGAAGACCGCAGCGGTTTGATGGACCCGGACAAGGACCTGGATGGCGTTGACATCCTGCTGGTTACAGCCTTGATTAACGAAGCGCCGCGGGCTTACCAACTGGCCCGCCTTGCCAAGATGTACCACCCCGAACTGATTACCATTGGCGGCGGCCCTCAGATGAGCCCCCTACCTGAGGAAGCCTTTGCCATGGGCAACTTTGACGTGATAGTGCAGCGGGAGGGCGAGGACATTATCGCTCCTCTTTGCGACCTGCTGCTGACCCACCCGGTCGGCTCCAGGGAGACCTACCTGGAGAAAGTTCCCGGCATCAGCTTCAGGAAAGACGGCCAGATGGTCCAGACCAGGCGGCAGGGGCTGGTTGACCCGGCATTCGCCGAGTTGCCGGATTACCGTTCCATCAAGGACCTTACTCCCGCCCAGCCCATGCCTGGCGGAGTAATTGAAACGGTCCGGGGCTGCACCGAAAGTTGCACCTACTGCCAGGTTATCCAGCAGTTCCTGGGTTACCGGCTTATTCCCAGGGAAACGGAAATCAAGCGGCTCAGCCAGCTGCAGGAACTGGCCAATGACGGATTGCTGCATACCTCCCGCAGCGGCAAGTTCAATGTGTTCATTTCCGACGACCTGCACACGCCGCCGCTGCGGGCCGTGAAATTCCGCAATGAGCGCCTGGAACGCCTCAAGAACTGGAAGGGCCATACCGACAACATGTACCTGATCTGCCAGGCCCGCGCCGAGATAGGTCAGGACCCCGAGTTGGCCACCGCCCTGTACGAGGCCAACATCAAAATGCTCTACCTGGGCGTCGAATCTAACAACGCCGAAAGCCTCCTGGCCGTAAACAAGCGGCAGGAACCGGGCCAGATGGAGAAGGACCTCAGGACTCTGAACGAAATGGACTTTTCGGTCGTTGCCATGACCATTATTGGTTTGCCCTTCGACCGGGAAGAGGACATTATGAATCTGGCCGATTGGGTCACCCAGTTCAGCAAGTACCAGACGGCCAACCTGCTCACTCCCCTGCCGGCGACCTCCAACTGGGACTCGCTGCAGCCGCTCAATGAGCACGGTGAGTTGCTGCAGGAAGGGGAGATGCGCCCCTACCACCTTTACACGGGCCGCCAATTCGTCCACTACGACAGCCGGTGGTCCATGCAGGAAAGCCGGGAGTTGTTCGACCGCTACACCGCCAAGTTGACTTCGATTGACGACCTGTACGGACGCATCTTCCGTATTTTGAGGTCCTATAAGTTGCGGGTGGCTACCGCCGGCAACGAACTGGGCGATTCCATCAATACCCAGATTGCCCAGGCCACCGAGAACCTGCGGTCCTGGTCGGACCCCGTTTCCATTGCCGGCAAGGAGTTTGGCCTCAACATTTCCCAGCGCGTGGATGAACTGGCCGACACGCTGCGCAGTATGTCCCAGCCCCTGGCCAATGCCCGCCGGGAACTGACCGACAACATCAACACCAAGGTGAACGAACTGGCCGACGCGTTGAAGGGCATGTCCGACCCGGTAGGCGTGGGAAGCAAGGACCTGGCGGACAACATCTCAACCCGGATAAACGAGATATCCGACATGGTCAACAGTGTGCTGGTTGAGTCCTCCAATCGCCGGCGAACGGCCAAAGAGTAGGCAACCGGTTTCCCTGGCAGTTTTCCGAAACTTTCGACAGGCATGAGAGGCTGAGCCCGGCCCCCTCTCGGCCTGTCATCTGTTATCAGGCAGGCCATTTGACTGGAACCGTAGTACCGGGAGCGCATCTCCTCCGCCCGTGTCCCGATTTCCCTGAAGCCGGCCGCCAGCCGAGTGGCCCGGCGCCGAGGCCTGGAGCAATATGAGTGACACGCCCCAACGGGTTTTTGTAACGGGACTGGGAATTATCAGTCCCCTGGGCCTTGACGTACCCACAACCTGGGATGCCATCGTCAAGGGCAAGTCGGGCATTGACTACATCACCGCCTTCGACACCGAAGGCTTTGACACTACTTTTGCGGCAGAGGTACGGGGCTTCAACCCGGAGAACTACCTGGAGCGCAAGGAAAGCCGGAGGATGGACCGGTTCGCCCAGTTTGCCGCCGTAGCAGCTCAAGAAGCCTGCCGGCAGGCCAACCTGGACCTTCAGTCTGAAAACCCCTTCCGGGTGGGGGCCATCATCGGCAGCGGCATTGGAGGAATCCTGACCCTGTCTCAGCAGTACGATGTGCTGCGGGACCGGGGGCCGCGCCGGGTCACCCCTTTCCTCATTCCCATGATGCTGGGTGACATGGCTTCGGCCCAGGTGTCAATGGTAACCGGCTGCATGGGGGCCAATTACTGCGTAGTGTCCTCTTGTTCCAGCGGCGCCGATGCCCTGGGCCAGGGCTGGCAGATGATACGCCGCGGGCAGGCCGACGTGGTGCTGGCCGGCGGCAGCGAGGCTCCCATAGTCCCCATAGCCGTCGCGGGCTTCAATTCCCTGCGGGCCCTGTCCCGGTTCAACGAAGACCCTCCCCGGGCCAGCAAGCCATTTAACCGGGACCGCGACGGGTTCGTTATGGGTGAAGGGTCGGCGGTGCTGGTGCTGGAAAGCGAGGCCCACCTGAAGCAGCGCGGCATCGAGGCCCTGGCCGAACTCCGGGGCTACGGCGCGACGTCAGACGCTCATCACCTCACCGAGCCCAATCCCACCGGCCAGAGCGCCGCCAACGCCATCAGGCTGGCCCTGGAAGCCGCCGCTGTAGATGTCTCCGAGGTTGACTACCTGAACGCCCACGGCACATCCACGCCGCTGAACGACTGGCAGGAAACTAAGGCCATAAAGCTGGCCATGGGAGAAGAGGCCTACCGGGTTCCCATCAGTTCCAGCAAGTCCATGACCGGCCACCTGCTGGGAGCCGGAGGAGCCCTGGAAGCAGCCCTGTGCGTCCGGGCCATCCAGGACGACATCATACCTCCCACCATCAACCTCGTTGACCCGGACCCCGAATGTGACCTCGACTACACGCCGCTGAAGTCCCGGCAAGGCAGCGTCAGTGTGGCTATGAGCAACTCCTTCGGGTTTGGAGGCCACAATTCGGTCCTGGTAATAACTGACCCGGCATGGGAAGACTGAGGAGCCGTCCCAATGTTTCGCCGTCCCAGACCGGATGAAATAGAAGAAGAACGGCCTGTCTTCAGCAAGAGGGAGCGTATCGGGAGCGCGGTTGCTCACGGAACGCCCCTGTTGGTGGGCGTACCGCTGGTGCTGATTACGCCCCTGGTGGGCGGCAACCTGTTCATGGCCATCCTTCCCTGCCCCATCGTCGCTTATGTAATCTCCCGTTCCTTCCGCCGCCGGCAGTCTCATTGGGGCGCTTTCCAGGCCATGCAGGCGGCGCTGTCGCAGCTTATCCTGGTGGTCCTGACCTTCGTCTTCATCGGCATGGGCGACATGCTGGTTCCTCAGCTTCAGGCAATGTCCTTCGTTTTGACTTTTCTCCTCTTTCTTTACACCCTCTGGGGAGCCTGGGATACCGCATGGGGGTACGATTTCCGCTACATATTCATCAGCAATTTCGTTGACCGGGTGACGGCGGCCAACCTCCGCCGGCAGGAACAACGGAACCGCCGGCGGGAAATATCGAATCGGGCCGACCCACCGTCCGGCGGCCAGTAGTTGCCCCCACTGACAACCGCTTCTTTCGCTCCCGCCCAATAATGGATTACCCTGTTGTCCGGCGCCCTTTGCGCGACACGGTTGTCGGCTGCCGGCCCTGACCCTTTTCCGGCCCAGGCAAGCCATACCTTGCCGACAGCAGCAACCCCATCATGGAATCCCCGCAGGCTGATGAGCGATGCAATGGCGATTAAAGAATCTACCTGACGGACCGACCCCTGCCGTCCAGGGAAACCGATTTTCCCAAATCCCGGAAGCGATTTACAGGGTACTGGCAGCCCGGGGAATCAACAGCGATGAGGCGCTGCAGTGCTTTCTTGAACCACCCCACCGCCTGCCCTACTGCCCCATGCGCCTGAGCGGCATGGAGTCCGCTCTCCGAAGGTTGAAGCAGGAAATTCCCGACAACGGTTCCGGCCCAGCCCAAGGCGGCCGAATTGGCATTGTCGGAGACTTTGACGTGGACGGGATAACGGGAACAGCCATTTTGATGGAGGGACTGGCGGGCCTGGGCATTCCGACCGCGCCCTATTTGCCCGACCGGGTGTCCGAAGGCCACGGCCTGTCCACCGAATCGGTGCGATACCTGGCTGAACAGGGGGCCTCGCTGATAATCACGGTGGACTGCGGGGTAAGCTCGGTTGCTGAAGCGGCCCTGGCCAGGCAAATGGGCATGGACGTCATCATTACCGACCATCACTCTCCACCCCCGCGACCGCCGGAAGTGGCGGCAATAATCAACCCGCGAGTGCCCGGCAATGAGTATCCGTTCCTGCACCTCTGCGGCGCGGGTCTTGCCTTCAAACTGATGGAAGGGCTGTACAAGCTGCTGGGGAAGCCCCTGCCCGGCAGCCTCCTCGAACTGGTTGCGTTGGGCACGATTGCCGACGTTGTGCCGCTGATAGACGAGAACCGCTTCCTCGTAAGGGAGGGACTCAAGGCCCTGGAAAATACCAGCCGGCCCGGCCTGAAGGATTTGTATCGCATAGGCGGCCTGGAGGGCAAGCCGATTGACGCAGAATCCGCAGCCTTTCAGTTGGTCCCGCGCCTGAATTCATCGGGACGCATGGGCCACGCCAGGGACAGCTTGAAGCTGCTGACCACCGCTGACCCCGACGAGGCCGGGGACCTGGCCCGCCAACTGGAGACGCAGAACCGGCAGCGTCAGGAACTTACCCGCCAACTATATGCATCCGCCCAGGCCTACGTTGACGGGTTGGAAGAGCTGGCGCCATTTATCTTGTTCAGCGACCAGATGGTAACTCCGGGCGTGGCAGGGCTGGTGGCCAGCCGCCTTACCGAAAGGTATCGCCGGCCGTCGGTTGCCCTCGCCCCCATGGAAAACGGAACCTGGGTGGGCAGCGGGCGCAGTATGCCCGCCTTCAACCTGATTGAAGCCTTCAATGAATGCGCCGACCTTTTCCTCCGGCACGGCGGCCACGCCCGGGCGGCGGGATTCTCCATCGCCGGGGAAATGCTGCCGGAACTGGAGCGGCGTCTTTGCCAAATCGCCTTGTTAAAGCTGGACGGCGCCGACCTTCAGCCGGCCCTGGAGTACGACGCCCAGTTGAAACTGGCCGACATTTCCGAAGAACTCCTGTCCTGGCTCGGCCGACTGGAACCTTTCGGGGAAGCAAATCCCAAGCCCCTCTTTATGACCCCAAACCTTCCGGTCAAGCGAGCCTGGCGCATAGGCAGCCAGGGTCAGCACCTCAAGCTGTTGGTGGGGGAGGGCCGTCGGAGCATGCCCGTGCTGGCCTTTAACCGGTCGGAAAAATGGCAGGATAGCACCGAGAGGATTGACCTGGTTTATTCAATAGGGGTTGATTACTGGCAGGGCAAGCGGCAGGTTAACCTGGTGGCGGAGGACTTTCGGCCTCACCAAAGCTGAACAAGTAAGACCAGCGCCTTACGGGGCAGTGGCGACGCACCCCCTTGTCTATTCCCGCTCCCA
The DNA here is from genome assembly GCA_034423215.1 of Dehalococcoidia bacterium. Classification (GTDB taxonomy): domain Bacteria; phylum Chloroflexota; class Dehalococcoidia; order Lucifugimonadales; family UBA3495; genus Bin22. The sequence continues at coordinate 94,376 of DAOUIY010000073.1, read as the reverse complement.
GGGAAAAAGCTGCCACGCAGCGGTTTTCAGCAGGTAAGGCTCAAAGTCGAGAAAGTAGTCGGCCTTGAAACCGGTGGTGTGGCGGGTGTACAGGGCGGCGTACCGGGTATCGAGAGAATCGTTGGGCGGGCTGCCGAATACCTTTTCTCGAATGCGTTGAAAGGCCCTGCCCGTGTCGTTGATTTCATCCACAATCAAGATGCGGTGATGCCCTCCAAACTCGTCCAGCAGAACATCGTTGTAGATGAAGAAGATGGGGCGGTTGAAGTAATGGCAGACATGGGTTGCCGGAACCAGACCGCCCCGCACCACGGCCACAATGGCGTCCGGGCTCCATCCGTCGGGTGACGCGGAAATCAGGTCGCACAGCGCTTCAATGCCCTGGGATATTTCTTCGTAGCTGACCTTGCGAATGTCCTGTTGGGCAAAGCCGGCAAGAGACGCTGGAGCGCTGCCCGTGTGACCTTCCACTACGTGCTACTCCTCGCTGGCAGGTCTAGCCCCTTGCGCGGCCGACCGGCGGTTGGAGGGCAATCGCACAAACTGGGCCTTATAGATAAGTATGGGCACGGTTATCAGGATTACGACCAGGGCCACTACCTGGGCCTCGTTCAATACTCCCCCGAAGTAAGTGTTCTGCTCCACCCGCAGGAAGCTTATGAAGAACCGGCAGATGGAGTACAGCGCGCCATACAGGAGGAAGATCATGCCGTTGGGACGAAGCCGGTTGCGCAGGGGCCAGATGACGGCCAGTATTAACAGGTCAATAATCAACTCGTAGGCAACCGCCGGGTGGCTGGCGGCCCGGTAAGCGCCTGGGCTGTCAATGTGGGAATAGACCACTCCCCACGGCAGGTCGGTAAACTTGGCCCAATGCTCGCCGTTGATGATGTCGCCCAGGCGGCCGATAGCCATGGCTATCAGCAGGGCAGGGGCGGCTATATCAGCCAGCCGGCCTATGGAGGGCAGCGGGGCCTTTTCCGGCTCGCCGGCGAACCTGAAATACTTCCCCCAGAAGCTCAGGAACCAGCCCGAGTTTCTCATCAGGATGTAGATGGAGCCGCCGAAGAAGCCGCCGATTATCGCTCCGTAAATGGCGATGCCGCCGCCCCAAACCTGGAAGATACGAACCGGGTCGGCGGAGTATAGCTCCCAAAAATCAACGACGTGCAGCAATCTTGCGCCGATTATGCCGCCAATGATGCACCACACCGAAACCGACAGGATTGCGTCTCCGTCCAGGCCTTCCTTTCGGCCCCAGCGGACGGTCAGTATCACCGCCGTAGCCACGGCCACAAAGGTAAAGAATCCGTGCCAGGACAGCAGAAAGGGACCGAAATCCAGGATATTGGGGTTGAAAGGAATATTGATTGCGCCCAATGTAGTCATTAAAAAGTTCTCACCAAAAGGGTGTTTGATTGTCTGTCTTAAAATGCCTGTTGCCCGGGGGTGGCTTCCACGCCGGCCCTCCGTCCCAGGGTGCGTACAAAATACGCCCTGGCAAGGTCCGGTGGCAAGGCCTTTTGGATGCCGGCATGTTCCCGCTCGCTGGAAGGAAGCAGGAACAGCCCCGGACCCGTTCCCGTCAGGTGAGGGCGACGCCCGCAGGCGGCTTCCACGGCGCCGGCCACCTCGCGCAGTGAAGGAAACTCGCTGGAGGCCGCTTCATCAAATGCGTTGACGAACAGGTTATCACCGTAGAATCCGCTCATCATCTCCTGTACCAGCCGCTGGGTCACGCCCCCGTCGCTGAAATGGTAGGGCTGTAACCTGCCATAGATATGGGCGGTCTTCGACTCCAGGGACTCGTTCGGGCAAATCAGGGTTACCGGAAGCCCGGGTCTTGCCGGCAGCGGTTCGATTACCTCCCCGCGACCACTGGCCAGCGCCGCGCCTCCCCAGAGAAAGAAGGGAACGTCGGAGCCCAGTTCGCCGGCCAGGGAAGCCAGGTCCCCCAGGGGCAGCCGCAAGTCCCAAAGTTCGTTCAGCGCGACCAGGACCGCAGCCGCGTCACTGCTGCCGCCTCCCAGCCCCATTCCTACGGGGATTCGCTTCCTGACGTAGATGGAAACCAAGGGCAGCCTGCCCCGAAACCGGGCCACGTCCCTCGCCGCTCTCCAGACCAGGTTGCTCTCTCCATCCAGGGAAGGATCGTCGCACCGGACATCCAGGCCACTAGAGGGGAATATCTCCAATTCGTCGCATAGATCTACGGTCTGCATTACGGTGCGGACTTCATGGTAGCCGTCGCCGCGTTTGCCCAGCACTTCCAGGCTCAGGTTGAGCTTGGCAAAGGCCGAAACTAGCACGCCGGCACACCCGCATCCGAGGGGTCACTCTGCACCAGGCGGTAAGCATGGAATATCGCCAGCCATTCTTCCATGGTCAGCGTCTCCGCCCTCCTGGTGGCGTCCACTCCCGCCCTTTCCAGCAGGCCCGACACCGTGGCGGCATCCTGTCCCAACCCCTGGCACAGCGAGTTTCGCAGCTGCTTGCGGGGTGCGCTGAAACCTGCCCTGGCCAGGCTGAAAAAAGACTCGGCCGGGCCCTTGTCCAGGGGAAGCGCGGGATGGCGCTCGAGACGGACCACGGCAGAGTTGACCTTGGGCGCCGGCCTGAAGGCCGCTGCGGGAACGGCGCAGACCTGTTTCGCTGCGCTGTAGAACTGGGTCGCCACCGAAAGCAGGGACATCTTTCCCGGGCCGGCGGTCATGGAATCCGCAACCTCTTTCTGGACCATTATCACCATAAGGGCAGGGAAGAAATCGGATTCCAGAAATAGCCTGGTGATGGGGTTGGCCGCATAGTAGGGCAGGTTAGCCACAACCTTGTAGCTTTCGCCCATTGACCTGAAGCTGGCGAGGTCCAGGGTACGGGCGTCTTCATTGACGACCGTGAGGTTTTCGGGCCAACCCAGCCGGCCCGGAAGCTCACCGGCCAGGGCGCTGTCCAGCTCCACCGCCACGACCCTGGCGGCCCTGGAAACCAGCCGCCGGGTAAGGACTCCCCGGCCGGGGCCGATTTCGACCACCACATCCTCAGGCTCCAGCCTGGCGGCGTCCAGTATCCGCCCGACGATGCGTCCGTCGGCAAGAAAGTGCTGACCGAGGGATTTGCGGGACCTGGATGAACCCTGGCGGGAGGTGGAAAAGACGGCAGTCACGGCTAAAACAAAAGGGACAAAAATAAGAGACCGCGCACCCCCCGTTGACGAAAACCCATTGAACATTTCAGGGGTTGCAGCTCAGGCCAGGCGTTCCCACGGCACCCGCAGGGTCCTGTTTACCGTTGCTTCCTCTCGGACCTGGCGGGGTTCACAAGCCTGCGCCGCGTGGGACCCAGCCATCAACACTGTCATCCCCGGACAGCGGTCCAACCGGTCTGGCCGAAGGGAGGAGTTACACCCCGCTATAGCGGATTGCGGGTACAGGGCACCGCTAGCTCCCCGTCTAGCACGGTCTCCTAATAGATGTTAGGGTAGTCCCGCAACACTGTCAAATATGCGCAGCCAGCGCAAAACCCCGCGGCCTGCTCTTCCGGGCCAGTAGCGCACCCCCCGGCAGATAACCTCTACCGCCTTGAACGTCAGCAGTTGCACTCTTCGCCCAAAATAGCGTCTCCCTGGTGGGGATGCTAGAATTGGTGGGTAGAGGAGTCCGCAATGCAGGTTAGAAAGGCCGTAATTCCCGCGGCAGGACTGGGCACCCGGTTCCTGCCCATCACTAAGTCGGTGCCCAAGGAGCTTTTGCCAATCCTGGACCGGCCCATGCTCCAGTATGTGGTGGAGGAAGCCGCCGAGGCCGGTATAGAAGAGATAATCATCATCACTTCCCGGGGCAAGGAGTCCATAGCGTCCTACTTCCAGCCAAAGCCCGAACTGGAAGCCCATTTGACAGCGGCCGGCTCCGCTGAGATGGCCGAGTTGGTCCGGTATGTGTCATCACTGGCCGACGTTTCCTTTGTCATACAGGAGCAACCCCTTGGGCTGGGCCACGCCGTACTGACCGCCAGGGAGGCCGTGGGAGACGAGCCTTTCGTGGTGATTCTCCCCGATGACATCATAGACAACAGCCCCGGGGCCACCGCTCAATTGCTTCAGGTAACCGCTCGCCACCAGGCCGGAGCCATAGCCGTTGAACGGGTTCCCTGGGATATCATCCACAACTACGGCGTGGTCGCCGCGGAGGACGCCGCCGCTGGCAAGGCATGCCGCGTAACGGGCCTGGTGGAAAAGCCAACAAGGGAAGAGGCGCCTTCCAACTTGAGCATCGTCGGACGGTACGTTCTGCCTCCCGAAATTTTCGACTGCCTGGAGCGCACCCCGCCCGGGGCCAAGGGCGAAATCCAGCTGACCGACGGAATCAGCCTGCTGCTGGAAGACCGGGACATTTATGCCTGCGAGTTCAGTGGTACCCGGTACGACGGGGGAACACCCCTGGGCCTGTTGAGGGCATCGCTGGAGTTTGGGCTGGCCCGGGAAGATACGGCGGAAGCAATACGCACCCTTGTCCGTTCCCTGGCATCCGAACTGTAGTTCATGGGAGAAAATATTCCCGCCCCGTGTCGGCCAGGAGGAAAGATACCCCGGAGAGGACTGGAAATCGCGGTAGTGGCGCTCCTGTTGCTTTACGTCGCCGCCATCCTGGTATCGGTAAATGCCCGGATGTCCGCCACTGAAGACCTGGTACTGAGGCTCCCCATTACCCACCAGGGCGAAGAGGAGATAGAGTTTGAGACCCACGGCGACCGCGCCGACCAGTTCATCCGTTACGGCGCCAGGCTGTTGTCGGGGATTTTGATGGTGGCAATATCGGCCCTGGCATACCGCATATTTGCCCCCTATGAACCCACCCTGGCCCTGGCGGGTACGCTGTTCCTGTTGGTTTCGGCGGTTTTCGCCTGCCTTGCCGCCATGACAGGGCTGGCCTTAGGGCAGGGGTTCACTGGGCAGGTCTTGTCCGAAGGGGGCTTCCGGGCAATTGATGGAGCAAGGGAGTTTTACACCGCTCTGGTTCCCTTGCTCGTCTTGTCCGAGAAAATATGGCTTACCTTCGCGGCCCTGGGAGCGGTGGCCTACGGCGGGTTGGTGGCTTGGGAAGGGTCGCTGCCCAGGTGGTTGGGCTTATTGGGAATTGCTTCCGGGCTCTTCCTGCTCCTCGCATGGGCAGAGAGCATCGGCCGGATGCCACTGGACTGGGACCGTCCCCAATTGGTCTGGGTGCCGACCTTGAGCGTGCTGAATCAACTGGTAGGAATCCCTGCCCTGGTTTGGCTGCTCCTGTCTTCAGGTTGGCTGATAGCCAGGGGCGCCGACCGTCCTTCGCCAGCTAAACACTGACCAAACATGGAGAATGTTGATGTTTGAACTGTTGTTGACATTGCACATCCTTTCCGCCATCTGGCTGATGACCAACCTGATTGGCGCCGCCTACTGGAAGAAGCGGGCCGACCAGTCGGGCAACCGGGAGCAGGTGGCATCCACTGCCCAGGCGCTGGTACGGGCGGACCTAATTTTCACCGCTCCCGGGATTGTTGGCCTGCTGGCTACCGGAATCTGGATGGTGGGCCTGACCAGTTGGAGACGCTTCGAGGAACCATGGCTGGGCGCTTCCTTCGTGTTGACGGTCCTGATAGGCATTCTGTGGTTGGCCATCCTCATGCCCCAGCAGCGTCGGTTGGCGCGGTTGGCGCTGCAAAGGCTGGAGGGTTCATCCCAGGAAGGCGCCTCGCAGGATGAGGCCTACCGCCGGGCCAGCAAAATCTGGAACATAACCGGCGGAGTTATGACCCTCATACCCATAGTTGTGCTGTTTCTGATGGTATTCAAACCGTGAGTGGCGCGGGGTGGGCCTGCCAGGAAGAACAGGACAGCCAGACCGGCTAATTTCAGGAGGAAGGCATGACTACGGTTAGAGAACAGGGGCTGGCAGACGTGCGGGAAATTCGCACCGGACTATTCCAGATTCTTGACGGAATGGAAGAGGCCCTGGACTGGCGGGCCGACGAAGAATCCTGGTCGGCCCGGGAAGTAATTACCCACATGCTGTACACCCCGCCGGGCGGAGTCCCTACCATTTTGAAGCAACTGCTGGCCGGCGCCGTGGCGGAATACGACCTTTGGGCCGACCAGAAATACCTGACCGAAGAGGCGCAAAGGTGGACGCCGGAAGAGGTCAAGGAGCAACTGGCCGGTTACTTCAACAGCCTGGAGCAGGAAATGGACCGAACTACAGACGCCGCGTTGGCCGAAACCTCGGCCCTGGTTCACCAGCGCAACCGGGGCTGGGACGAGCCGCGGCCGGCCCAGTGGCTGGTAGAGCGGCTGTTCGCCGGGCACTGGCGGGAGCACCTGGAGCAGCTGCGGGAAATCAAGGCCGCGGCGGCAAATGCGGAAGGGGGCAACGACTAAGAAAGCCTGCGATATCCCTTGGTTCAACTTACATGAACTGAATGATAGCTTTCCGCTCACCACGCTGGTCTTGCAAAAAGACCATCGGAAAAATACAGGGGCGCACGGCCGTGCGCCCCTACGGTCTGGCAAGATAAGACCCATGATTGGGCCGGACCGACCAATGGTTCACGCCTGAGCAAGAACGTCGACAGGCTGGAGTAAGGTTCCTGCCTTCGCAGGACTGACGGTCTATTGCATAAGCCGGCTCTCCAGGCTAATGAACCGCCAGATTATCGTTGAGGCATTGGCTTCCGGCGAATTATCGGCGGTCGAAAGCACCATACCAACCTTCGCTCTCGGTAGAGGTAAGGGTATGGCTCAACTTTCTGCTAATGCTCACTGCCGATTCCCAGCAAACTCAGGAAGGCTTCCTGGGGCACCTCAACCCGGCCCACGCTCTTCATCCGCTTCTTGCCTTCCTTCTGCTTTTCCAGCAGCTTACGTTTGCGGGTTATGTCGCCACCGTAGCACTTGGCCAGCACGTCCTTTCGCATCGCCCGCACGGTTTCTCGGGCAATAACCCGGCTGCCAATTGCCGCTTGTATGGGCACCTCGAAAAGCTGCCGGGGAATGGTGGTCCTAAGTTTCTCGACCAGGGCCCGCCCGTGGGCCACGGCTGAATCCCGGTGGACAATGGTGGACAGCGCCTCCACCGGCTGGTGATTTATGAGTATGTCCACCCGGCTGAGGGGCGCGACCCGGTACCCTTCGAAGGTGTAGTCCAGGGAAGCATAGCCCTGGGTACGCGATTTCAACTGGTTATAGAAGTCGGCCAGCATTTCCGCCAGGGGCATGGTGTACTCCATGACCACCCTGGTCTGCTCTTCGCTGGCTTCCCCGCCGTCCCGGGCCGATATGCTCTGGATGTACTCCATGCGCTTGAACTCGGAGCGGCGATTGTGCATCAACTCCATTATGGCCCCGACGTGCCGGTTGGGAGCAACGATGGTCAGGCCCAGAACCGGCTCCTGAATTTCCTTAATTTCATGGGGCTGAGGCAGCTTGGAGGGATTATCCACCCGGATGGTGCTGCCGTCCTGGAGAATCACCTGGTACGCCACGCTGGGGGCGGTGACTATCAGGTCCAGGTCGTACTCCCTTTCCAGCCGCTCCTGAACGATTTCCAGGTGCATCAGACCCAGAAAGCCGCACCGGAAGCCGAAACCCAGGGCGCCGCTGTTCTCCGGCTCCATGGAGAGGGAAGCGTCGTTCAGCCGCAGCTTTTCAAGGGCCGCCCTGAGGCTGTTGTATTCTTCGCCGTCCGACGGGTAGAGGCCGGCAAAAACCATGGACTTCAGTTCCACGTACCCGGGAAGGGGTTCCGTCGCCGGCCTTACGCTGCTGGTCAACGTGTCGCCTACGCTGCATTCCTGCACGTCCTTGAAGCCGGTCGCAATATAGCCCACCTGGCCGGTGTAGAGGGCGGGTACCGGCTTGGGGAAGGGCGCAAAAACGCCCACCTCCATGATTTCCGCCACCTTGCCCGAAGACATGACCATTATCTTGTCATTCCTGGAAACCTGCCCGTCCTCGACCATCACGTGGGCAATTATGCCCTTGTAGCTGTTGTAAACCGAGTCGAACACCAGGGACCGCAGAGCGCCTTCAGTATCGCCTGACGGGGGTTTGAGGCGCTCGACCACCGCATCAAGGATGTCATTGGCGCCGGTGCCATCTTTGGCTGAAACGTACAGGATTTCGTCCTCGCGGAAACCAAAAACCTGCTGCAATTCGCCGGCGACCCTCTGGGGCTCAGCCGCGGGAAGGTCCACCTTGTTGACCACCGGAATCAACTCCAGGTCGTACTCCATGGCCAGCAGGGTGTTGGCAATGGTCTGGGCTTCAATGCCCTGGCTGGCGTCCACCACCAGCAGGGCTCCTTCGCAGGCCGCCAGGGCCCTGGATACCTCGTAGCTGAAATCCACGTGGCCCGGCGTGTCTATCAGGTTGAGCTGGTATTCCCTGCCGTCCCTGGACTGGTGCCGCATGGCCACGGCCTTGCCCTTGATGGTAATGCCCCGTTCCCGCTCCAGTTCCATTGAGTCCATGAACTGGGCCTTCATTTCCTGGGGGCGAACGGTCCCGGTGATTTCCAGGAAGCGGTCGGCCAGGGTGGACTTGCCATGGTCAATGTGGGCAATAATGCAGAAATTGCGAATAAGTTCTGGATTCATAGCTTAATCATAGTAGCACGGTCGCCTGGCGGCAACAATGTTTCGCTTCCCTCCTCTGGAGGCTCAACGCATTTGAACTGATGGATAATATTCCGCTCACCCTGACCTTGTCGAAGGGCCGCCCGTTGGCGCCACCCAAGGCGCGGGGAGTCAGAGGCAAACTTCAACCGTGGAAATATCAAAGGGCCGGCGGTTCGCCGGCCCTTTAATCTCGGGGCTAAGTCTGGCGCCAGGAATTAGTAGGAGCCGTAACCGGGGCTCTGTATGCAGGCGGCCCAGTGTTCCGTATCCACTTCCCTGAGTTCGGGCACAACGCTGGAGCAACTGTCAATGGCGACCGGGCAACGGGGATGGAACACGCAGCCAGAGGGCGGATTCAGGGGGCTGGGTACCTCACCGCTTAGCAGGATGCGCTCGCGCTGGGCATCAATTACCGGGTCAGGTATGGGCACGGCCGACAGCAGCGCGCGGGTATAGGGGTGCATGGGACTCTGGTAAATCTCGTTGCGGTCCGCTATCTCCACGATATGGCCAAGATACATGACCGCAACCCGGTTGCTGATGTGCCGCACCACCGAAAGGTCGTGGGCAATGAACAGGTAGGTCAGGTCAAACTGTTCCTGCAGGTCCTCCAGCAGGTTGACTATCTGGGCCTGGATGGACACGTCAAGAGCCGATACCGGCTCGTCGCAAACAATGAAGGACGGGTCCACGGAAAGGGCCCGGGCCACCCCGATACGCTGGCGCTGTCCGCCGCTGAACTCGTGGGGGAACCGGTCGGCCATGTAGGGATTCAACCCCACGTTCTGCAACAGTTCAGACACTCGCTCCCGGTACTCTTCCTTGCTGTTCACCAAGCCGTGAACAATGAGCGGCTCCCCGATAATGTTGCCGGCCGTCATGCGGGGGTTGAGGGAGCTGTAAGGGTCCTGGAAAATAACCTGCATCTGGCGTCGCATGACGCGCATTTGCCTGGTGGACATACTCGTAAGCTCCTGCCCACCGAAGAGCACCTGGCCGCCGGTGGGCTTGTAGAGCTGGAGGATGCAGCGGCCCGTGGTGGTCTTGCCGCATCCGCTCTCTCCCACCAGACCCAGGGTTTCGCCCTTGCGAACGTAAAAGCTTACGTCGTCAACCGCCTTAATCTGAGCCACGGCCCGCTGGAAAATAATGCCGGCAGTGACCGGGAAGTACATCTGGAGGTTCCTGACCTCAACCAGGATGTCTCCATCCGGGCGGGCCCCATCGGCTCTCTGGTCCGCTTCAGTCATTGTGGTCATAATGGCACAATCTCCGCAGGCTAGTTTTCTTCTTCCGTTTCTTCAACGGCTACGCCGCCGTTGGTGGCAGCAGGCAATTCATCGGGAAGACTAAGGAAGTCCAGCGCCGTTGGTCCCAGTTCATCCGACCGCCAGCACGCAGACCAGTGTCCTTCGTTGACCAGCATGAGGGGAGGAGGTTCCGTCGCACACTTGTCAACGGCCCAGCGGCAGCGGTCACGGAAGGAGCAACCCTGGGGCAGGTTAATCAGGTCGGGCGGCTGACCTTCAATGGGGTCCAGCTTGGCCCGCCTGGGCAGGTCCAGCCTAGGCACCGACTTCAGGAGGCCCACCGTGTAGGGATGTCTCGGGTTACTGTAAACTTCCCTGGCAGTCCCCCTCTCGATTATCTTGCCGGCGTACATGATGTTCATGCGGTCGGCGTAACGGGCCACCACGCCCAGGTTATGGGTAATGATAATCAATGAAACGCCGAACTCGTTGGTCAGCGACTTCATCAACTCAAGAATCTGGGCCTGAATCGTTACGTCGAGAGCGGTGGTGGGCTCGTCGGCAATAATCAGCCTGGGATTGCAGCTGAGGGCCATGGCTATCATTACCCTCTGCCGCATACCCCCGCTGAACTGGTGGGGATACTGTTTTACCCGGCGCTCAGCATCGGGAATGCCAACGCGGGCCAGCAGGTCCACCGATTCGTGACGCGCTTCTTCGCGACTCATGCCCCGGTGGAGCTGGAGGGTTTCGCTAAGCTGACGTTCAAGGGTGAGAACCGGATTCAGGGAGGTCATGGGTTCCTGGAAAACCATGGACATCTTGGCCCCGCGGATGCGGCGCATTTCGTCCATGTCAATCTTCAGAATGTCCTCACCTTCAAAGAGCAGCTCGCCGTCAACAATCTTGCCTGGCGGATCAGGAATAAGGCGCATTAGTGATAGGGCGCTGACACTCTTGCCGCATCCACTCTCGCCAACCAGACCCAGGGTTTCACCCTCTTCGACCTCGTAAGACACGCCGTCAACTGCCTTGACGACACCCTCAAAGGTGAAGAAATGGGTCCTAAGATCTTTCACTTCCAGCAGCGTAGCCAACTGGCCTCCCCCCGGCGTCTCAAGTTAGTAGGGCATTGCGTTATGCGCCGGATTAAATATGGTTGGGCCATGCCCGGCCCGGTGTCAGGTTCCTAGATTGGTGGGGAAGGGGAGACTCGAACTCCCACGCCTTGCAGCACATGATCCTAAGTCATGCTCGTCTACCAATTCCGACACTCCCCCGGTCTATTAAACCCTCAGTGCTTCTAATTGAACGCTGGTGACCCGCCTCGGGGTCGAACCGAGAACCTACGGATTAAGAGTCCGTTGCTCTGCCAGTTGAGCTAGCGGGCCAGCCTGATTAAGAGAGCGAAAACCAGCCGCTCCCAAGTTGCAAAAGCCTATCAACTGTTGTCCAATTTTGTCAATAGAGGACGCCGTTCCTCGTACTTGCCGCCCCTGCTTTTTTCGCTGCCCTGAAGGCGCTCAAGGACTTCCGTGCATCGCTGGTAACTCAGCCAGGAGTTACCGGGATTTGGCTACCCTAAACCGGCTGCCATTCCAGGCCACGCCGCAAGCCCGCCACCCAAGGACGAGCAGAAGGTCCGTAAACCTTTGTCGCTGGCCCTTCGCTTGCCTTTTAAATGCCCGGCGGGGCTGCTAATGGTTCAACCTATTTGAAATGATGGATAGTATTACCGCTCACCCTGATGGTTTAACTTATTTGAATGCAGGTATGGATAGTATTTCCGCTCACCCTGAGCCTGTCGAAGGGCCGCCCATTCGCAGTTTGACAATCTTATGGTTCGACAGGCTCACCATGAGCGGACTCCCCGCTTACCCATCAATGCCAAGTGGTCAAAGCATTAGTAGTCCGACAACTTTGAAATGCTGGGTGAAATTGCTTCTCTCCGTCGTTCTGGCGAAGGCCGGAACCCAGAAGTCCTGAAGGTAAGGAACCATGTCCGGCGCTAATCTGACTGGATTCTGGCCTTCGCCAGAATGACGGGTTTCGATAGTTACCCATCAATGCCAAGTGGTCAAACCATTAGTAGTCCAACAACTTTGAAACAATGGGTGAAATTGCTTCTCTCCGTCGTTCCGGCGAAGGCCGGAACCCAGAAGTCCTGAAGGTAAGGAACCATGTCCGGCGCTAACCTTCCTGGATTCTGGCGCAGGCCAGAATGACGGGTTTCGATAGTTACCCATCAATGCAAAGTGGTCAAACTGCCAGGGCGTACCTCAAATTGAAGGTAGAAGCCTCCGGGTGTTCCTTTTCGTCCTTCCCGCCTCGGCGGGAACCTCGATAGGGCGGAGTCGAGATTCCTGCCTGCGCAGGAATGACGATGCTTCTGACCACACGCCCTATACCCCGTGATCGAGCCTGTCAATCAGGCTGCGAGGCAGGTTTGCCTCGCGCATTTTTCGCTGGGTATCCGCGCGGTCATATTCCACCCGATGCCGTTCCAGGCACACCAGATTGCCCGGGCCATCGCAACTGAAAATGGCATAGCTGGGCCTGGGGTCGTAGTCCCTGGGTTGCCCAACGCTGCCGGGATTGGCTATGCACCGCCGGTCGTCCAGCTCAAGCAACCGGTCCTCCACAAATGATACGAAGCGGGGGCCGTCCCGGTTTTCCTGGCAAACAAAAGGCAAGTGAGAGTGGCCTACCAGGCAATGAGCGGTAGTAAGGCGCCCAAAGGTGGCGGCGGCCGCTTCCTCGTTGAGCAGGTACTCGCGCAGCGGCGCACGGAGACTGCCATGGACCAGGGTAAACTGCTCGGCGGTTGCCACCAGGGGCAGGCCGGCAAGAAAGCCGCGTTCCTCTCCAGTAAGTTGAGAGGCCGTCCAGTGGGCCGAGAAGGCCGCCGCGCTATTGAAGTCGGCGCTTTCGCTGACGTCCAATGCGGCCCGGTCGTGGTTGCCCGCCACCGCCACCAGGGGATGCTCTCTCAGCAATGCGATACACGCCCCGGGCTCGGGGCCGTATCCCACGGTGTCGCCCAGGCACCAGACTACGTCGAAGCCACCCCTCTCCTCGGCGTCGGATATGACCGCTTCCAGGGCGGCAAGGTTTGAATGAACGTCGGAAACAATTAACGCGCGCAAGTGATGAAGTCCTTTTACGCGACGGACCCGTCTCAATTGACAGGCTTCTCACGCCGATTTAGTCTTCGGATTGCCGGAACCGAGACCTGTACGGCCCTTAGCAATTACAGGGCCATCTTGGGGACGTATTGGAACCATTATAGCAATGCGGCTACCCCTCCCTACTGGAGAGATTGTTTAACCCTATGTCGGCGGCGCCCGGCTATCTCTGCCGGGTAGGATCATCGGCTTTCCCTCGGCAGTTGCGTTGGAAGTTACCCCCGCACTTACAAGGAGGGCACTTGGATACTGAAAAAGCCAGAATCGCAATAGTTGCCACCGGCGGCAGCATAGCCGGGGTGGGCCCCGACCGCATGGACTTCATCCTATATCCGGAACTGGGCGAGCACATAACCATCGCCCAGTCCCTGGACAGAATACCCGAGGCGCGGGACATCGCCCAGTTGGAAGCGGAAGACCTGGTAAGCGTGGGCAGCACCGCCATCGGCCCCTCCGACTGGCTTGACCTGACCAAACGCATCAACGGGCTGCTGTCCAGGGACGACATTGACGGGGTTGTGGTCACCCATGGCACCGCCACCCTGGAGGAGACGGCTTATTTCCTGCACCTGACCGTGAAGTCCGGCAAGCCGGTGGTGGTGACCGGGGCCATGCGGCCGCCCACCGCCCTGGGAACCGACGCAGACCTGAACCTGCTGGACGCCGTCAGGGTGGCGTCCAGCCCGGCGGCGGCCGGACTGGGCACGCTTACCGTTCTCAACAACGAAATCCAGTGCGCGCGGGATGTGGTCAAGACCAATACCTTCCGGGTTGAGACCTTCAAACCCAACGAACTGGGGTTTCTTGGCTACGCCGACTCCGACGGCCAGGTGGTGATGTACCGGGCGCCCCTGCGCCGGCACACCACGGCCACGGAATTTGCGGTGGATGGCCTGGACTCTCTTCCCCGGGTGGACATCGTCTATTGCTATGCCGGTTCCGACGAGTTGTTAATTGATGCGGTGCGGGCCCACGGGTCCGACGGGCTGGTACTGGCCGGCTTTGGCGGGGGCAGTTTCCCTCCCCGGGCCATCGAGGCGGCGGCGCAGGCTGTGGCTGAGGGCCTCCCGGTGGTTCTGGCCTCCCGGTCCCTAGCCGGCCGCGTGGTTATGACGCCGCGAAAAGAGGAGCAGGGGTTCGTCGTCTCCGACAACCTCCAACCCCAAAAGGCGCGGATTCTGTTGATGCTGGGCCTGACTCTTACCACCGAAAGAAGGGAAATCCAGCGCATGTTCCAGGATTATTGACGGCCCGTTGGCGGCGCTGGCGAGGGAACACTCGCAGGTACCGCCCCTGCAAGTGATTTTCAATGGTGCCTCTGCCTTTGCCAAAGGTGTATAATCGGCCCCAATCCCCCGTCTAGGATGGCCTATGCGGCCATTGGAACACCATTTGTCGAGTCAGTCTTGTAAAGGCAGGTGACGACTTTGGCAACAAGCGCAGTTGTGGCCCCTCAAAGTGGACAGGAGGGGCGGACCAAGAATTCGGTGTTGGCGACTACCCTGATAGGCGCCCACGCCTTTGAGCACCTTTACGCCCACAGCATCCCCCTGCTGGCGCCCATCATCCTGGCCGACCTGGGCGTGAATGCCACCCTGGGCTTGCTGATTCCCGCCATACGCTCGATTTTTGGTGGCGTCAGCAGCACGGTCGGGGGCTTTTTCGTGGACCTGTACCACCATCGGGTGGCGTGGGTCTTGTCGGTAAGCGCATTCAGCGTAGGCCTGGGCTATCTATTAATGTCCATAGCGCCCAGCTATGTCCTGATACTGGCGGCGCTTTCGCTCGGTTCAATTGGCAGCGCAATGTGGCATCCGCCGGCGCTGGGTCTGCTCGCCAGGCGTTTCCCCGAGCGGCGCGGCGCGTTCATCTCTTTGCACCGGTCTATGGGCAGTATTGGAGACGCCATCAGCCCCCTGGCGCTGGGCGCCTTCCTCGGGGGTGTCATTGCCTGGGAAGGCCTGTTCTCCTGGGACCTGCCCTGGGGACCGATAAGCTGGCGGCTGATAGTGGGCTTCAGCACGGTTATCATGTTCACCTCCAGCGTCATCATTCTTGTCCTGCTGCGCAGGGCGGGAGGGGAGAAGCCGGAGGGGATAAACATCCGGGAGAGGTTCAACACCAACTGGCAGGGCATGAAGGACGCCTTCCGGGGCACCGGCATGTGGGCCATCTTCACCGTCTCCGCGGTCAGGGGCATGGCAGACCGGTCTTACCTGTTCCTAGTCCCGCTCTACCTGGCCTACCTGCTGGAGCAGGACGGGTATCACGTATTGGACCCGTATGTCGTAACGCTCCTGGCATTCCACGTAGCGCTCATGGTTATTCCGGGTATTTTCTCAGGCCCGATCATCGGCGCAGTGTCGGACAAAATCGGAAGGAAGCTGATTATCGTCTTTGTCATGGCTTTGACGACTATATTGACCCTGGCCACGGTCATCAGCGCCCAGTTGGCTGATGGTTACACACCCATAATTACGGTCCTCATCGCCATCTACGGCACTTTCAATTTCTCGGTTAACAATCTGACACAGGCTGCGGCTGCGGACATTGCGGTGGGCCGGCGGCTGGAGTCCTCGTTCCTGGGCCTGATGTGGGGCAACAATACCCTGTTCGGCGCCATATCCGCGGTGGTCATCTTCTTCGCTGTGCGGTGGTTCGGCTGGGAGTTGGGCTTCTACATCTCCGCCGCAATCTACTTCTTCGGTCTGCTGGTGGCCTTCCTGATTCCCAACAGGCCCAGGGCGCTGGCCCAGGCCACATAGACGGCTTCAGCCCAGCGGCCGACCGGGCGGAACAGGGGGGCGGGCAAGTGTCCGCCCCCCTCATTTATTTGTATGACTTTTGTACCAATTCTTGAAAAAGGTGTTGACAACTATATCGTAGCGTGATACTCTATTTATAGAGCGAGACGGGCATTAATGCCCCGATTGTTCCGATATCCGGTAAGGAGGTGGAATATGGCGAAGGTTTTCGAACTGTGCCATAAATGGATTTTCCCTTGTAACATCCCTGCCGGTTCGTGTGGGATCGGGTGACCCGGCGACGGGATGAAACCGAAGCGGCAGGGAGAAAGCGAGAAAAGTAAGCCCCGCGTAATTGCCAACTGACCCAGTTTCTTGGCGAATTACTCCAGGAAGGGTACATCCGGTTTAGTGAACCGGAACAGCGGGGATACAAAGCGAAAGCAGGTCAGGGCCCGGTAGGCGTACCGGGCCCTGATTGTTTCAGGGGAACAGACTATTTGACAAACCGGGAACCGTCCGGCTCGGCCTCCGTTAAAATCGGCGGGCGTTCTCCAGGGCTGCCCGGTATTGTTCGGGCGTGTTCAGGTCCCAGAGAACTTCCGGCGTGTCCAATTCTATCCGCTGCGTGTCCTGCCCATACCTGCGCACCACTTCCCTGATGCCCTGGGTTTCTTCCTCGATGCGGGACAGCTCATCAAATAATGCCCCGTCAAAGACTATGGGGTGGCCTCCCTTGCCGCCGTGGGCCGGTATGGTTATCAGGGGAGCGGCGGCCCGGTGGCGCGCCAGTATTTCGGCAACGGTTGCTGCACTCCGCGGCTGGTCCACGTTCAACAGCAAGAGGGATTCGGGCAAGGCCTTTTCCAGGGCCCGCAGGCCGGCCTTGATGGATGTGGTCTTTCCCTGGAGATAGTCGGGGTTCAACACCCATTCAGCCCGGGCCTTGCCATCCACCTCTGCCACCAGTTCTTCATGGCGATGCCCCACCACCACAACTATCCGGTCAACCCCGGCCTCGGCCAGGGCGCTTAGCTGGTGGGCAATAAGGGTTTGGCCCTGCCACGGAAGCAGGGCCTTGAGTTTGCCCATTCGCCTGGACTCTCCCGCCGCCAGGAGAATTGCCGCAATTTCGGGCATCGCAGAACCGTTCCCGGTGGTTTAGGGTTGAGTTCCGGTCAGACTTCGATGGCGTCGTGGAACCGTTCGGCCACCCGGTCTATGTACCGTTCCTCCATTTGCATGGGCCCGCCCTTGCCGCCCCGACGCACCATGATAATCTCGGACATGATGCTGACCGCCAGTTCTTCCGGCTGCAGGCCGCCGATGTCCAGGCCAACGGGCGCGTGGACTTCCTTCAGGCGTTCCAGGGCAACCCCCTGGTCCAGCAGGCGCCGGTAAATCATCAGGTTCTTGCGCCGGCTGCCCATCAGGCCGATGTAGCGGGCCTTGGTCTTGAGCGCGGACTCCAAAGCCATGTCGTCGAAGCGATGCCCCCGGGTGGCGACTACGACGAAGGTGTTGACGTTTATGGACAGGTCCTCCGACCAGCGGTCGTACTGGGTAACCACCGTCTGCTCCGCGTAGGGGAAGCGTTCCGGATTGGAAAACTCGGACCGGTCATCCACGATGAAGACCCGGTAGCCCAGCATGTTCGCCAGGTCGGCCGTGGCTTTCCCCACGTGCCCGCCGCCGATGACCGTGAGAGTGGGGGGTGTAGTGAATCCCTCGACAAACACCTCCACCCCCTCGTCGGTGGTGAAGCTGTCCGTGGAACCTACGTCGGCCACCTGCCGGCAGGCGGCCACTGCCCGGTCATCGGCCTCCTTGTTGCCAAGGGTGCCCACCACCGAACCGTCCAGCAGGAGCATGAGCTTGGAGCCCAGGTTGAGGTTGCCCTCCGGCACGTTAACCGCCGTGGCCAGGCCCACCGGGTCGCCGCCCTCGTAGGCTTCTATCAGGCGCTGGCCGATGTCCAGAAAAGACTCGGGTTCGTAGATGGGTTCCAGGTAGAAGTACATGGTGCCGCCGCAAACCAGCCCGTCCCTGGCGGCAATATCCTCGTTGAGGAAGTAGTCCTTGAACTCCGGGCCGCTGTGGTTGCGCAGCATTTCCCTGGCGGCGTACCAGATATCGCCTTCAACGCAGCCGCCGCCCAGGGTACCAACGCCGGTGCCGTCCTGCCGTACCAGCAGCATCGAACCCGCCTTCTGCGGCGTTGAGCCCTTGGTGCGGACCACCGTGGCCAGCACGCAGGGATTCTCTTCCTCAAGCTGTCTTACGGTTTCCTCGATAACTTCTTTCATAGTTAGCGCCTCTATGCGGGAGCACCCAAAATAGATGAAGCCGGTGAGCATGAACTGAGGATGCCCCGACTCTCTCAAGCTTACCAAATTTTACATACTCAAACAAATTCAACGCCCTGCATTTCGCCCTAATTCGTAAACGGTTTGCTGGGCAATCAGGCCGGATTCAGCTATAATATGTAAACTGTATGACGAAGGTAGCCATCACCTCTGTTGACCTCCCAAATTCCCGCCGGTACGTTCAAATTATGGAGTCGCTGGGCGCGGAAGTTTCCCTCCTGCTCCCCCCGGACGACCGGCAGGGCCGCGACCTGTTGCAGGGGTCGGGCGGACTGCTCCTGACGGGTGGGCCCGACGTGGATCCGTCGCTCTATCACGCGGACGCAGACCCCGGCGCCGACCTGGAATTGTGCCGGCCGCTGGACGACCTGGAATTAAGGGCCCTGGGCTACGCCCTGGCGCTCGACATGCCCGTGCTGGCGATTTGCCGGGGAATGCAGCTTCTGAACGTCGCCTTTGGGGGCCGACTGATCCAGGACCTGCCGGGGCACAAGGCGGAAAAAGACAACGGCTGCTGGGAACCCACCAGGCACCTCATCTACATGGCGCCGGGGGCCAAGTCTGCCGCCATTATCGGCAGCGCCGGCTTCTTCCGGGTGAACAGCCTGCACCACCAGGGCCTTCGGGAGGCCCAGCGCTCGCCCAGGCTCATGACCAGCGCCTACTCGGTGGAGGACGGCCTGATTGAGGGGCTGGAAAGTCCCAACCACAGCTGGGTTATCGGTGTCCAATGCCATCCCGAGCGGCAGGACGAAGTCCCGCGCAGTTTCGCCAACCTCTTTGCCGCCTTCTACGAGCGGGCAGAAATGTTTTTGGACAGTGGCCTTAGCGGTGGCAGTACACCAGGAGTCGCGCCAATGTCCCAGAATACCAAGGAGTAAGTGTTATGGTAACTTCAGCTCCCCCACCGCCATCCGGTGGAATAAGGCCTATCCGCATTGAAGAGGAGATGCGGACCTCCTACCTCAGCTACGCCATGAGCGTCATAGTTTCCCGGGCTTTGCCGGATGTGAGAGACGGGCTGAAGCCGGTGCAGCGGCGCATTCTATACGCCATGCACGAGATGGGCATGCGTCCCAACCAGGCCCACCGCAAGAGCGCCCGCATCGTGGGTGAAGTGCTGGGCAAGTTCCACCCCCACAGCGACACGCCGGTGTACGACGCTCTCGTCCGCATGGCCCAGACCTTTTCCATGCGCTACCCCCTCATTGACGGGCAGGGCAACTTCGGCAGCGTTGACGGCGACCCCCCAGCAGCCATGCGGTACACCGAAGCCCGGCTGGCCGCCATCGCCGACGAACTCCTGGCCGACATTGACCTGAACACCGTGGACTTCTCCCTGAACTTCGACGATTCGCTGCATGAGCCGGAGGTACTGCCCAGCCGGCTGCCGAATATGTTGATTAACGGGGCCACGGGTATAGCGGTGGGCATGGCCACCAATATGCCGCCCCACAACCTGGGCGAAATTTGCGACGCCGTCTGCCACGTTATTGACCACCCCAACTGCGTTACCGAGGACCTGATTAAGCTGGTTCCGGGACCCGACTTTCCCACCTACGGCTACATTCGGGGCACCCAGGGCATTACGGATGCCTACACCACGGGCCGCGGCCGCATCGTAATGGAAGCCAAAACCGAAATCGAAGAACTGCGCGGCGGCCGGCAGAGAATCCTGGTTACCGAACTCCCCTACCAGGTAAACAAGGCAAACCTGGTGGAGAAAATCGCCCAACTGGTCCGGGAAAAGCGCATCGAGGGAATCTCCGACATACGCGACGAGTCCGACCGGCAGGGAATGCGGGTGGTGGTTGAGCTGCGGCGCGACGCCCAGGCCAACATCGTCCTGAACAACCTGTACCGGCATACCGCCCTGCGCAGTTCCTTCAACGTTATAATGCTGGCCCTCGTGGCGGGCCAGCCCCAGGTTTTGCCCCTGAAGCGCGCCCTGACCCTATTCGTGGAGCACCGCCAGGAGGTAATCCGGCGCCGTTCGGAGCACCTGCTGCAGCGGGCCAGGGACCGGGACCATATACTGGAGGGCCTCCTGCTGGCCCTGGACGCCATGGACCAGGTGATAACCATCATCCGAACATCCGACGACGCCGAATCGGCCCGCACCAACCTGATGGACGAATTCGACCTCAGCCAGGTCCAGGCGCAGGCCATACTGGACATGCAACTCCGCCGCCTGGCCGCCCTGGAGCGGGAACGCCTGCAGAACGAACACCAGGAACTGCTGAAGACCATCGCCTCGCTGGAAGCCCTGCTGGCAGACCCGGGAAAGATACTCAACGAAATCAAGAAAGAGACCCGCAAGCTCAAGAAGGACTTTGGCGACGCCCGGCGGACCCGGATCGAACCCGAAGAGGTGGGCGAGCAGACCGCAGAGCAGTTCATTCCGCACCAGGACGTGATGATTACCCTGAGCCAGAAGGGGTACATTAAGCGGGTGCCTTGCGATACCTACCGTACCCAGAACCGGGGAGGCAAGGGCGTCCGGGGCATGACGACCAGGGACGACGATGCCCTCATGGACCTGGTGGTGGTTGATACCCACGACACGCTGTTATTCTTCACCAACCGTGGCCGGGTTTACCCCCTCAAGGCATACCAGATACAGGGCGATACCTCCCGCGCCAGCCGAGGAACCCTGCTGGTGAACCTCATACCCATCGCCCGCAACGAGCAGGTCCAGGCCATGCTGCCCGTGAAGAACGCCCGCGACAGCGCCATGCTGGTTCTGGCTACCAAATTGGGCGAAGTCAAGGCCCTGAAAGAGGGCGAGCTGACCAACATACGGCCCTCTGGCTTGATTGTCATGGACCTGGAAGATGGCGACGAGCTTGTAGGCGTGTCCCAGATTGGCGACTCGGACGAAATTGTCATGGTTACCGAAATGGGACAGGCCATAATCTTCCAGATACGAAACTGCGAAGACCCCCGCAAGAATATGACCCCCCGCTCCCGTTCCGCCGGAGGCGTGCGGGGTATTCGCCTGCTGTCGGAAGACAAGGTGGTGGGCATGGCGCCGGTCACTCCCGACGGCCATCTGCTGGTGGTCAGCCAGGGAGGTTACGGCAAGTCCACGCCCCTGAAGAATTATCCCCGCCACGGGCGCGGCGGCCAGGGAGTAAGGACCTTTCGGGTCAACGACAAGACCGGGCCTGTGGCGGCTTCCCGGGTGGTCACCGAGGAGGAGGGCCAGGAAGTCTTTATCATCTCCGCAAAAGCCCAGGTGGTGCGCATCAACCTGGAGGACGTCAGGGTTACCAACAGCCGTTACACCCAGGGCGTCATAGTCTGGCGCGACCGCGAGCCCGACGACTATGTGGCTTCGGTGGCCTGCTTCATGGAGAGCGATTATTCCACTCCCGCCACCGCCGACGCCGCAACTTCGTCGAACGAGAGCAGCGGCACAGCCGAGGCATCCCCGGCATCCACCATTTCCCCAGGGGCCGAGGCAGACGACATTGAAGAGGTGGGAGAAGTCGAAGAAGGAGTCGCTTCCCTACACGATGACATGGAAGAGGAAGACGGCGAACCGACGGAAGGGGACGAGTAGGACATTTTGGTGGACGGCCGTCCTGGTGGCACATCGCCATAGATAGCAGTCCATCGCCATAGGAATGATGGCTCATGCACTAAATCGTCATTCCTGGGAAGGCAAAAATCTGAACTCCAGCCTGTTGAGGTTCCCGCGTAGGCAGGAACGACAGATTGGTCAGGTCAACCATCATTTCAAATTTGCCAGACCGTAGGGGCGCATGGCCATGCGCCCCTACATCTCATTTATGAGCAATCTCGCGAATCTGCTCATGGTGAACCTGTAAAACGTCCGCTCGGGGTGAGCTCGTAGAACCATGAAAGGGCCAGGGCAATCGCGTTTTGGGCTGGGCTGAACGTCCAAGCAGGAGGTCATGTCGCCCTGAGCTTGCCGAAGGGCCTAAAATCCTTCCCCCAAGCCAACGTTCGGGTCCGTAACCGGACTCTGGGAAGGCTTTTCGATTCTTCACTGAGTTTACCCTGAGCAGGCCGAAGGGTTCAGAATGACAGTTTTGGCCGTTCAGGACGATAATTCGTTAAAACGCGATTGCCCTGAAGAAGGGGCGGCCCTTCGACAAGCTCAGGGTGAGCGGGTGTATCATCCATAGGTTCGAATGTGTTGATCCACTGATAAACGACGTTCCAAGCGACCGTATTGGGGGCTATTGGTTAATTCCAATAGCCCCCTTGATGTTGTCATATATATCCCGTATAATCTTGCACTGGTTAATCTTTTGGAATAGCAAATGCAATAAATCTGCGGGATTCCTTCGCCGGAAAGGCGAAGATGGAGTGAAAAGGTGAAGTTAATCTACATTCATGGGGCGGGCAGCTCCAGTCTGGCCTTCTACTACCAATTGCAGCACTTCAGAAACTCCAAGGCCCTGGACCTGCCCGGGCATCCCGTGGGGAAGCCCTGCGACAGCGTGGACAGCTACCTGGAGTGGGTAAGAGGGTTCACCACGGCGCGCCGCTACAAGAACATGGTCGTATGCGGTCACTCCATGGGTGGCGCCATAAGCATGCTCTACGCCCTGCGTTACCCGGAGGAGATTAAGGGCATAATCCTGGTTGGGACCGGGGCCCGGCTCCGGGTCCATCCCGACTACCTGAGGATGGGGAAGGAAGCGATCGAGGACGACTCCACGTGGCTGGAAAACCAGTTGGCCTACTACCCGGGCGTCGCCCCCGATATGGTCCAGTCTCTCAAACGCCGTACCAGGGAAGTTGGGCCGGCAGTTGAATTTAATGACCTCGCGGCCTGCGACAAGTTCGACGTCATGCAGGAAGTCAGGAACATCAACCTGCCCACCCTGGTTATCTGTGGGTCGGAAGACACCATGACACCGGTCAAGTACGCCGATTACCTGGCGGACAGCATTCCCGGCGCCAAGAAGGTAATAATACCGGGAGCTTCCCACTTCGTGCAGTTGCAGAAATACCGGGAGGTAAACGCCAGCATTGAAGAGTTCCTTGCCTCGCTGAAGTAGCGGTAACAAGTGGGAGAAGCGGTGAAGCGGCCCCGTCTCTTCGCCAGGGTTCTCCCGCAAATGGATGGGCAAAAGGACGGCCGGGACACATTTGTGTGTCCAGGCCTGTTTCTTCAGGAGAGCAAGGGAGCCACGACGCCACAACCGGCGCGGGAACTTGGGATAGCTTGTTTAACGGATTGACCCGGCCAAGGTAGGACCCGCTAACTATTCCAGGCGGTCGTTCGGGTGGTACCAGCGGCTCTTGTAGAACATCAGGGGGTCACCATCATCGTTGCGGATGACTTCTTTAACTTCGCCCATGTAAACGGTGTGGTCGCCGTAAACGTGGGCGCCAACCACCTCGCAACCGAAGAAGACCATTGAATGGTCCAGCATGGGCACCTGGCTGTCGGATATAGTGTAGTGGTAGTCGGTGCCTTCCTGCCGGTCCTCGGGCCGCTTGGCAAAATAGACCCCCAGGTCCTCCTGCTCCTCGCCCAGGATGTTCACTCCAAAGCGCCCGGTGCGCTCCACATAGCCATGGGTATGGGTGTTGTGAGCTACGCAGACCAGAACCGTGGGCGGTTCCAGGCAAACCGAAGTGAAGGAATTTGCCGTCATGGAGTGGGGTACGCCCTCATCGTCAATGGACGTTACCACGGTAACTCCGGTAGCGAATAGGGACATTGCCGACCTGAAGTCATCTCTGCTTGTCAAGATACCAACCTTCCCTTTGAGGTTTTGCCCAATTATAACCTTTGCCGGTTCAACTCGCTACCGGATTCCCTTGCACTTAGGCCCCTGTTTTCCCTGGAAAGGAGCGCGGGCCCAGGCTCCCGGCCGATTCACGTCGACGCCTGAGGCCAGGGGAGGAAGCAATCGCCAACTGTTTCGGGTGAGCAGCGCGCGACCAACGACGGGTCAAGCTTCAGCACCGTATCGGGCGGCGCCAGGCCTTCAAACCTATCCGGATGGGTCAGTTGGGCTAGGATTTCCAGCCCTTTCAGGATTCTGGGGCCGGGAACGCTGAAATAGACGTGGTCTATGAGATACACTTCCCCGTCCCGCACCGCGGGCAAGTCCGACCAGCCATCCTGGGCGGCCAGCCAGTGAATTTCCGCCCTCTGGCGGCGCAGGTCGGAAGAACAAAGGTCAATGTAGAGCTTTTCCGGCGCGTAGTCCCGTACCTGTTTCCACTCGATTCGGGCGGCCGGGGCGCCAGGCTCGAACATGTCCATCCGGCCACCGGCACGGCGGAGCAGGTCAGGGATCCAATGGCCGCCAACGACCAAGGGGTTAATTCCTTCCAGCGAAAATGACCGCGGCCGATGAGTGATTCCTTCCAGGGCCGATTCCACGCCGTGGAGCAGGCCTTCCAGCTCGGTCACCAGTTCCCGCGCGCGGGCCGGCGCCCCGCAGGACTCGCCAACCTGAAGGATGGTTTCAAGTATGCCCTTCAATGTACGGGGCTGCAGTACCACCACCTCCGGCGGCATGGGCATCAAGTCTACCGTCCGGCCCACGGTCTGCGCATCCACCTCGCAGAAATAGCACAAGTCCTGGGTCAACACCACGTCCGGGGAGTTGTTGGCCAGCCAATCTCCGTCCAACTCGTAGGGACTCTCCCCGGCAGCCAGGATGCGGCGCATCATCTCCTCGACCTGCTGGCTGGTCAACGAGTCCACGTCAATACGGCTGCGGCAAACTATGGGTTTTGACTTGACCTCCGGGGGATAGTCGCAAAGGTCCGTAACCCCGATTATCTGGTCGCCAAGTCCCAGGGCGTAGAGGATTTCGGTGCCGCTCGGCAGCAAGGAGCATATCTTCATAGTTTTACCAGAATCATCTCAAGCCATCGTCTGAATTCTAGCCGCTCAAAAATCTAGGGATTGGACAGCCCAAATTCCGTCGTTCCCACGCCGGCGGAAACCTGGATGCTCTCAAGTCGAGAGTCCCACCATTACGATATTAACGGTGTGGGGAATTAACGGTGTGGGGAGCTGGCTTTTCCTCTTAATTCTTAACAGTCACGGTGAATAACGGGACGGTCGCAAAGATCAGGCCTTACCCACTCTTCCGCTCATCCTGAGGCTCAACAAGGGTATGCGCAGGGCAATCGCGACATGAAATAATGCCATGTTGAGCGAAGCGGAAGCATCTAAACTCCTGCCCAGCAAGATTGTACCGGGTCGCCAACCGCGACTGGGCATTAGGATATTAGGCTTTTCGGCAAGCTAAAGGCGACATGACCTCACTCCGTGACCTTTGGACGAATTTGTAACGCGATTGCCCTGGGGCATCCGCGTTCCAACGGCATTTGCTTCGACAAGCTCGCCACCAACGGTTCAACGAAGCCTTTGCAATCCGCCTGGCTGAATTGGGCCTATTGTTATGTAGCGTTAATGGTACTGACCGGATTCTCTAAGCTAAAATATACACAGTCCTTCCTACCGACCTGGCCGAAACGGTTAGCGGCCGAAGAGACCGGAATTCACTCTGCGATCAGGGGCCCGTTAACGCCCTGAATTTTACCAGATGGCTGCAAAGCAAACGGAAAACTTGCATCACTGGAGCGCTCCCTCCCTGGCGGGCCTGGGAGCCTTCGGTTTCGGCATTACCGGGTTCTTCCTGGCAATGGAAACCATCATTTTGCCAACGCTGGTGCTGGACGTAGCCCCGGAGGGAGCCAAGAATTCCTTGCTGGGGGCGCTGGGCTTCAGCGGCCTGGTGGCGGCGGCCATCGTGCAGCCCATCGTCGGATCATACAGCGACCGCACCCGGTCGCCGCTGGGCCGGCGAGTGCCCTACATGCTGTGGGGCGTGGTGTTCGTTTGCCTCGGCCTCACCGGGCTTTCCTTTTCCCTGACGGTTATTTCGCTGCTGATAATCTGGATATTCATTCAGGCCAACGCGGGAATTGGCACGGCCCCCTTCCTTGCCCTGATAGGAGACCTGGTGCCGGCCAAGCGGATCGGGGTAGCGTCGTCCATCAAAATCCTCTCGGACGCTGCCGGCGGCGTGGTCCTGGTTGCGGTTTGCGGCAGCCTGGTAAGCCTGTACAAAGGGCCGGAATCGGTGCTGTGGCTCAGAATTGCGCTGGCCGTGCTGGGCGGCACGCTGCTGGTCACCGTAGCAATCAGCTCTGCCATGGCAGTTACCCGTGAGCGCGCTACGGTGGCTTTGCGTCGGGGCGCCACCACCCTCCGCCACCCCACCTCCGGACTTCATCCCCAATTGTTCTGGTTTCTGCTATCCAGGTTTATGCTGATTACGGCCACCTTCATTTTCCCCACCTATGGCCTGTATTTCCTGCGGGACGTGGTGATGGTGGAAAACCCCGCGCAGACCCTGGGCACCGCCGTGATTTCCATTGGCGGAGCGCTGGCCCTGAGCGTCTATCCCGCTGGCTGGCTCTCCGACCGCATCGGGCGCAAGCCCGTGATTATTGCCGGGGCCATCGGCGCCGCCGTGGGAACGGTCTGGATTTTCTGGGCGGGCAATACAATCCAGGTGGTGATAATCTCCAGCGTTATCGGCCTGTGCATCGGACCGGTGCTCAGCGCAAGTTGGGCGCTGGCCAACGAACTCGCCCTGCCCGGACGGGAAGGCACTCACATGGCCATCGTCAACCTGGCTACCATCGGGGGAGCGGCCTTCTCCAAGACTCTCGGGCCGCTGGTGGACCTGTCCAACAACCTGGTTTCCACCGGGGCCGGTTACGCCGCCCTGCTGGTGGTGGGAGCAACCCTTTTCGTGCTGGGCAGTGTCCTGCTCCTGCCGCTGAACCAGACCCACACTCACCTTGTCCACGCCGACGAAGAGGTAGCCGAAGAAGCCGCCTGAACCCCGGCTTCAGCGAACCCGGGCCAGGAAGTCGGAAGACCCGCGGGCGACCCAGGCGTTAAAGGACGTCATCAGGAACTTGACGCCCTTTTCGAGGTAGGCTTCAACGTTGGCATCGTTTACCAGGGTGCCGGCCGTTCTCCCTGAGTCCACTATCCTTGCTATGGCGGTGTCAATTGCCGCCTGCACTTCGGGATGGCCCGGGTTTCCCAGGTGTCCCATGGTCTGGGCAAGGTCTGACGGGGCCACGAAAAAAACGTCAATATCGTCAACCTTCAGAATCTCGTCCAGGTTTTGCAGGGCCTCGACCTCTTCCAGGAGGACAACCACCATGCTCTGGTCGTTGGCGGCCTGGAAATAGTCTCCAACGCCGTAGGACTGCCGGCCGCCAAACATTCCCCGGTAGCCCAGGGGCGCGTACTTGGACGACTTCATGGCCTTCTCGGCTTCGGCCCGGTTGTTTATGTGCGGGGTGACTATACCCATGGAACCCCGGTCCAGGGTGCGGGTAATGAGCCACGGTTCGTTTGCGTTTACCCTGGTGATGGACGTTACGCCCCACAGGTCGCAGGCCCGGGTCATGTCACCCAACTGGTCCCAGGTCACTCCACCGTGCTCACACTCCAGCCAGATGCCGTCAAACCCCAGCGGCCCCAGGAAGTCAACCATCTCGCTGCTGAGGATTCCCGAAATAGTTACGGTTGGCTGGCCGTCCGCCAGCATTTCCTTTATCCGGTTAGCTCTGATAGCTGCCATTCTGCTTCCCCTTCCCTTGCGGATTGCCTGAAAACCGTTAATCAGGCCTGGTTTTATCTTCGTATCCCCTGGGCGTGACTATTTTGCCCCCCAGCACGTAGGACGTGGAATTACCCACAATCACGGTGGTGAACATATCAACGTCGGCGCAGAGGTCTTCCAGATTAGCCAGGGTGGTAATAGTTACCTTCTGGTCGCTCCGGTAGGCCTCCCGCACCAGGCCGACAGGCGTGCTTTCGGGCCGGCAGGCCAGCAGAATGCGGCGCGCTTCCAGCAGTTGCCAGTCCCGGCGTCGGCTGCGGGGATTGTAGAGAGCCACCACAAAGTCTCCGGCGGCGGCGGCTTCCAAACGGCGAACTATGGCATCCCACGGCGTCAGCAAGTTGCTGAGGCTGATGGCGCAAAAGTCCTGCATCAGCGGCGAACCGAGCAACGCCGCCGCAGACTGCAAAGCCGATACTCCCGGCACCGTGACAACCTCCGGGCGCTGGCCGTCCCAACCCCTCTCTGCCAGCACACGAAAGACGGGGCCCGACATTCCATAGACGCCGGCATCGCCGGACGATACCACCGCCACGGTGCGGCCTTCTGACGCCAGTTCCACCGCGCGGGACGCTCGCTCCAGTTCCTGCCCCAGCTCCATGGCAATCAGTTCTTTGCCGCCGGTCAGGTATTCAATCTGTTCCATGTAGCCCCGGAAGCCCACCACCACGTCAGCCTGCTCCAGCGCATCCGCCGCCCCGGGAGCCAGCAGGGACGGCGAACCCGGACCCAGGCCCACCAACAGCAGAGTGCCGTTGCCGTTATTGTCGGACTTATCCTCAATCATGCTTGTCCCGTCGCCTCGCCCCAAATCTCTATGTTTCAAATGGAATACGCGCTACAGCAATGGTAGCCCGGTCGGTCTTTACCTTGCTGACCAGTAACTCCGTGCCGCCCGACGCCAGCAAAGCCGCCGGTTCGGATACTCCCCAAACTCCCAGCAGCCGGCGGGCCGCGCTGGAAGGATTGAGCCCGCCCGCGGGGTGACTTGCCGTTTCCGGCTCGCCGGAACTGTCCCTTCCGGTTGTCCGTTCAGGACAGCCCAACGCTTCAAATACGCCGTTCAACTCCTCGACTTCGTAGCAGACCAGGGGGACTGAATAGCGCTCCGCCAGTTCCAGGAGTCCCTGTTCGTCCTGCTTGACGCTGGCCGTGGCGATACACTTTATGCTGCCGGTGGAAAGATTGTGGGAGGCGAAGGTTGACTCCAACAGGTCTTGCAGATGTTGGCGCTCCACTCCCCGGCGGCACCCCATTCCCACCACCAGGCTGCGGGGACGATAGACTATTACGCCGCCGGCAGGCTGCCCTTCCCCGCCCGGCGTCAACACACTCCGGGCCGGCACGTCAGCCTCGTCAGTTATAAGCAGCAGGGAGGCGCAGCCGGAGCCAAGGGCCTCTTCCAGCCGTTGAAACAATTGGATATTGGCGGGCAGCGGACGGTCTGCCGGCCACCAGTCGCGTTCCCCCGCCAACTGGCATACGGCCACACTTTCACCGTTGACAACGCTGGCGCTGACCCTGGTTACGGTGGTTGAATCGGCTTCAATTCGCCAGCCGTATTCCCGGCCCAGCATGTCCACTGCCAGGGTATCCAGGACATGGGAGGCCGAGGTTATGACGGGCTGCGCCCCCAGGACGGCGGCGACTTCATGGGCCAGCCGGTCCGCGCCGCCCACGTGGCCCGACAGCAGGCTGACCACAAAGCGGCCGGCATCGTCCACGCAGGCCACCGCGGGGTCGTTGTACTTGTGCTGCAAGAGGGGGGCCAGGAGCCGAACCGCAGCCCCGACGGGCATGAAGAGCACCAGTCTGGCGTAGCGGGAAAAAAGCTCACCCAATACCGGACGCAGGGGCAGGGGGAAAGCCTGAACGCAGACGCCCCCAGCAACTCGGGCCGATTCAAGGTGTCCTTCCGCTACATGCAGAACGGTGTCACCGGGCAAACTGCCGGCCACGATGCCGCCCAGGCGGGCGCCATTCCCGGAGATTGCAACTATACCCGTTTTTCTTTCAACGGAAGGGCCGACCACCTCAGTCCGACTCCTTCACCCAGGCTTTCCCAGCCCGCCCATGCCGCTTGCTACTCCTGTGCGGCGCTGCTGCCGACCACGGCGGCGCCCTCTTCGCCTGCGGAGTCAGCCGCCTGCGTGCGGTTGCGGGAGCGACGGAAGAGATGGGTGTAATCGCCGGAGTACAGGTGCGACGTGGCAAATTCCTCATCGGAAACCAGGTCGGGGTTTCGGAGCGCCGGGTCAACGGCGCGCCCCACCATCACCAGCGCCTGCCGGGTAATCTTGGCATCCCGTACCTTGTCGGCGATGTCTTCAAGGGTGCCGCGGATGATTTGCTCGTCTTCCCAGCCCACCCGGTAGGCTATAGCCACCGGGGTTTCCCGGGGATAGCCGGCGGCCTCCAGGTCCCGAACAATGCGGGGCATTCGCGTTATGCCCAGGAAAATAATCAGTGAGCAGCCGTGGGCCGCCAGGTCACGCAACTGTTCCTTGGGGGGCATGGCAATCCGGCCCTGGGCGCGGGTCATGATTACCGTCTGGGTCACGTCGGGCACGGTAAGCTCGACCTTCAGCTTGGCGGCCGCGGCAAAGGCAGCGCTGACGCCCGGTATGATTTCGTAGTCAACCCCGGCGGCTTCCAGCACCCGCATCTGTTCCAGCATGGCCCCGTAAACCGAGGGGTCGCCGCTCTGAATTCTCGCCACCGTCTTTCCCTCGGCAGCGGCGTCAAGGGTTACCTGCATAATCTCGTCCAGGTCCATGTCCTTGCTGCCGTAAACCGCCGCCTCGTCGCTGGCAAACGCAACTATGGCGGGATGCACCAGGGAGTCGGCGTAAATTACGACGTCCGCATCCTCGATTAACCGCTTTGCCTTGAGCGTCAGGAGTTCCGGGTCGCCGGGGCCCCCGCCTATGAAATAAACCTTTCCTTCGGCCATGCTGTCACCTTTTAATAATGAGTAGGGAAAAGTAGTCCAGATCTTCCTCGGTCAACTGCTGGAGGTCCTGCACCACCTGTTCGCTTTCGGTAGTGGCACGCCTCACGTATATGCCCTTGCCAGCCAGACCCAGGTTTTCCAGGTTGGCCAGAGCATCCAGCAGGACGCGGTTCACCTTCATGAGGACAATGGTGTCATAGTTGGCGATGGCCTCGCGCAGGTCGTCAATACCGTACACAGCCGGCAGAATCGCCAGCCTCTGGCCGTGGGTCACAAGGGGAACGCTGGCCGTAGCCGCGGCAGCCATAACCGAGGAAACGCCAGGCACGATTTCCACCCGGATATCTGGGTGGTTGGCGCGAATGCTCTCCAGCACGTAAGAAAAGGTGCTGAACAGCATGGGGTCACCTTCGGTAATGAAGGCCACGTCCTGGCCTTCTTTCAGCCGGACAGCCAGGGTTTCCGCGGCAGTTTCCCACACCCTGGAAGCGGCCTCCGCGTCGTCGGTGGGAAACCCGAACCGCAGCAACTCCTGCCGGTCGGTGTCTATGAACCGGCGGGCGATGGACAGGGCGAAACTGTCTCTGCTGGTGTCGGAGTGGGGAGTGCAGATTATGGGCACGTTATGCAGAATGCGTTGAGCCTTCAGCGTCACCAACTCCGGGTCGCCCGGGCCGACGCCGATGCCATAGAGACACCCGTAAGCGGGATTAGTCGCGTTGCTGCTCATCAGACAAGTCCTCCAGGGTGTCCCTCTCCCGCCATGCGGTCACTATAAACACCGGGTTCATTGCTTCCAACCGCACTGAGCCATCCGGCAAGTCCCTGCTGCGAGCGGCATTTACCATGACAATTTCCACGCGAAATCCTCGTTGTTGAAACCATTGGTACGTATCGTTGGTCCTTTCCAGGGTAGCAAAATTAGCGACCATTCGACCCTGCGCCTTCAGCCGGTCCGCAGCGACTGCAAGTATTTCCGACAGTTGCCCGCCGCTGCCTCCGACAAAGACTGCATCAGGCGAAGGCAGGTCGGCCAGTGCATCAGGGGCAGGCCCGGAGACAACCGTTATTTCCCCGCAACCGAATTCCCGGACGTTGTTCTCCAGCAGGGGCAGGCTGTCTGTGTCCCGCTCCACGGCGTAAACCTGGCCGTCATGGGCAATGACCGAGGCTTCGACAGTGATGGACCCGGTTCCGGCTCCGATGTCCCATACAATGCTGTCCCGGCGCAGGCCCAGGCAGTACAGAGACAGAGCGCGAACTTCCCGCTTGGTTATTTGCCCCCTCAATGGGCGCCGCTGCTCAAAGTCCTCGTCTCGCAGGCCCAGGGCGCGATAGCTACTCGACAAAGCTGTCAATCCAAGCACTCAACTCGCGGTCAGGCAACAGTCCAGCCAGGACCAGGGCACAACCAGGACACGGTCAGGCCGCGGCAGGGAGGCGACGCAAAACCGTCAGGCTCCGGCGCCCGCCACCAGCGGAACGCCTTCCGGGGCTGTCGAGGCGTGTCCCAGCAGGTTTCCTTCAAAGTCAAAACAGAGCACGTCAACTATCAGGGAGTCGGCATCGTCTCCCAGTTGCTTGCGGCTCTGGTCGCAGACCATCTCGCACATGCGGGGAAATACCGCCAAGAGGCCGTTGGCCTGCGCAATTTCCTGAAAATGCCGGGCGCTGCTGGCCCCCCGGATTTCCTCCTGGACCGCTTCCGATGCGCCGCACTGCTGCGCCAGGTCGGCCAGGAAGTCGGTATCCACCTGGTTGCCGGCGACATGTGTAACGAAATAGCCCATGGCCATCTTGGACAGCTTGCCTACCATTCCGACGTGGGCGGCCCGCTTAACGTCCCTCATGACGCACCGCTTCATGGCCGGCCCGCTGAAAATGCCGGCCTCGATGTAGGCCATATCGGGCAAATCCAGGTGATTCCTCGCGTATTCCTCGCTGCGGGTGCCCGTGGACAGCACCAGGTAGGACAGGTCGTTGGTGGCCGCCACGTCAATGGCCAAGTGCACGCTGGCCCGCCAGGCAGCGGTGGAGAAGGGCTGGACAACGCCGGTGCTGCCCAGGATGGAAATCCCGTTCAACACCCCCAGCCTCGCGTTGGTGGTCTTGGTGGCGATTTCCTCTCCGCCGGGCACGGAGATCTGGACCACGAACCCGGCATCCCGGTCCAGGCCCTGCTCTTCGGCGGCGTTGCCAACAGATTCCATAATCATGCGGCGGGGCACCCGGGTCACCGCCGGCTGGCCTACCTCGATGCCGGTACCGGGGCGCGTCACCGTTCCAACGCCCGGGCCGCCCACAATGGTAACGCCGGAGCTACCGGGGTCACTGTCACGCCAGACCGTGGAGCAGATTTCCGCGCCGTGGGTAACGTCCGGGTCGTCGCCTCCATCCTTGGTGACAGAGCAGGTGACCCGTTGCCCGTCCTCCGACCACTCACACCGGTTAACCTGAAAGGTAACGTCCTGGCCAACCGGCAGGTGGATGGTTGACTCAGTAACCGCTTCTCCGGTCAGGAGCGCCTGGACGGCGGCGCGGGAAGCTGCCGCGGCACAGGAACCCGTGGTGTAGCCGGTACGCAGGCTGCGCCGCCGCACCGTTTGCCGGCTGTAGTCGCTCTCCGGCCTTTCTTCTGTTTCTCTAGGTTCGGTCATCCGCTAACCTGCATCGTTTCCACCGGAATTGTGGAAACCATGGTAATTCGTTTGCCGTCAGGGTTGTACCGTTACGTCGGCCCATGTTCAGACCTGGGTCCAGGCCTGGCGAATTCTGTCTGCCGCCACCGCAATCAGGCGGTCGTCCACGCCCAGGGGCGGAGCCACCGTCATGGGCACGTCAGGGTATTCTTCCTGCATCCTGCCCATGGTGCCCAGTACGTTGCGGGTTAAAATCAAGCCAGGGAAAAAGATGTAGGGAACGCAAATCAACGACGATACTCGCCGCTCTTCAATCAGGCGAGCGGTGGCGAACTCCATTGTCGGGTCGCCGTAATGGGACTGGGCAACGTCCACGGCGTAACCTGCTCCCAGCCGGCTTTCCACCATCTGGCCCAGTTCCGCCAGCCACAAGCAATCGTCGTACTGGGTGCGGGTACCCGCCTTGACCAGCAGAATTCCCACGGTCTTCTCGTCTGCGGGAACGGGCGCCTTGTCCCCCAGATCTCCAATGCGGTCAACGATAAGGTTTGCCAGACGGAGATCTGCCCCCAGTCCTTCGGCCAGGGTCAACTCCACGGCCGGGGTCTGGGCTCGAATATCGTCCAGCATCTCGTACATTTCTATGGTCGCGTGCTTGCCGTTGCCCAGCAGATACGGTAGGACTACCACCCGGTTCATGCCCCGTTCCGAGAGAATCCTAACCGCCTCGTGGGGGAAAGGCTCAATGAACTCGAGGCAGGACAGGATGACCTGCGCCTTGTCGCGGCCCAACTCGGCCTGGAGTTTCTCGGCCACCTGCCCCAGACCCTGGGGAGTGTTGGGGCAGCGCCGGCACCAACCCGGCCAGCCCGGGGCATCAGCGATGGAAAGGGAGCCGGGCTCAACCGGACTCCCAGCTTCTCCCGAAGCCTGCTGCCAGGCGCACGAACATTCCAGGGGACTGGCGCCCCTCTGGCTGCCGTGCCCCAGGAGCAACACTCCCCAGTCCGGATTTTCCGGTGCGGGAGCGGCAACCTCGAATCTAGCCACCGATGGGCCGCCGTGGGCGTGTCCATGCGAGTCCCCGTGTCCGTGACTTTGGGCATCACTAAGGGCGTTACCCGTGGCGTGGACGTGCCCGCCGGATTCATGCTGATGTTCGCTCAATTGGCCTCCTGCCCGGTGTCTGCCCCGGCCAGTTCCAGCAGGGCATTGACGGTGGCGGCAGCGGCGGAGCTTCCCCCACGACGCCCCATAATCGTTATGTAGGGAACATTCCGGCGCACCAGTTCCTCCTTGGATTCAGGGCAGGCCACAAAGCCCACGGGCATGCCTATTATCAGGGCCGGCGAGACCTCGCCCGCATCCACCAAGTCCAGCAGCGCCAGCAATGCAGTGGGAGCGTTGCCAACAGCCACCACGGCCCCGTTCAGGTGGGGCGCCAGTTCCCGCACTGCGGCCACCGACCGGGTCGTACCCTCTCTCCGGGCCCGCTCGGCCACCTCAGGGACGTCTATCAGGCAGCGGGTGGCAACCTCGCGGCGGCTCAAAAGAGCCCTGGAGATGCCCATTTCCACCATCCGAACGTCCGTAACCACATCCGCACGGGACTTCAGCGCAGCCAGGCCGCTGGCCAGGGAACCGGGGCTGAACCGGACAAACTCGGCGATGGCCGGGTCTCCCTCGGCCCGAACAATCCGGCAAAGCACGTAATGCTCCGACGGTTCCAGTTGAATGCCGGCCGGAAGGTCGGCCTGGACCATTTTCAGGCTTTCCCGGTCAATCTCCTCGGGCAACAGGGCGTATTGCTCTACCAGGGTCATACTTCAATACTCTGGGGGCCGGACCGCCGGCAAGTCTTCACATTTAACTGAGCTTCAGGAAACAACTACGTTTACCAGGCGGCCGGGCACGTAAATGGCCTTGTACACGACCTTTCCTTCGGTATAGGGCTGCACCTTTTCGCTGGCCAGGGCCAACTGGTGCGCCGTGGGCTCGTCTATGCCCGCCGGCACCTCTATCCGGTCCCGCACCCTGCCGTTGACCTGCACCACCAGGGTGATAGTCTCGTCGGCGGCCAGGGACTCATCCCATTGCGGGAATCGCTGCTGGTGAATGCTGTACTGGTGGCCGGTCCGCTCCCACATCTCTTCAGAAATGTGGGGGGCAATGGGGGCCAGCATCAACAGGAACTTCTCCACGCACTCCTGCCAGGTATCCGGGTCCACGCTGCCCTCGGCCCAGACTTTGCTGAGGTGGTTGACCAACTCCATCAGGGCGGCGATGGCCGTATTGAACTTGAAGCGGTCCAAATCGCCATGGCATTTCCGCACCGTCTGGTGCAGCACCCGCAGCGTGTCTCGCACCACTTGCGGGTCAGTTTCAGCCGAGTTCAAGTCTTCGGGATTCCGTTCCACCAGGGCCCACACCCGGTTGAGCCAGCGGGCCACTCCGTTGATGCCCACGTCGCTCCACGGCCCGCCCTGGTCCCACGGCCCGATGAACATGAGGAAGCAGCGCACCGCATCGGCGCCCATAACGCCGACAACGTCATCGGGATTTACGACGTTGCCGCGGCTCTTGCTCATCTTTTCGTGGTCCGAACCCAGGATAACGCCCTGGTTGAACAACCGCAGGAAGGGCTCGTCAAAGTCCACTAACCCTATGTCCCGCATGGCCTTGATGAAGAAGCGGGCGTACAGCAGGTGCATTACCGCGTGTTCCGCGCCGCCCGTATATTGGTCAACGGGCAGCCACTTCTTCAGCAGGTCGGGTTCGTAGGGGCCGTCGGCAAACCTGGGACTGACATACCGCAACAGGTACCAGGAAGAGTCAACGAAGGTATCCATGGTATCGGTTTCCCGCCGCCCGGGAAGCTGACACCGCGGACACGGCACGTTCAGGAATTCCTGGTTTTCCGCCAGAGGCGATTCACCCGTGGGTTTGAATTCGGCGTCTTCCGGCAGCAATACGGGGAGGTCTTCCTCGGGCACGGGCACCGCTCCGCAGGCGGCGCAGTAAATTATGGGAATGGGCGTGCCCCAGTAACGCTGCCTGGAAATCAGCCAGTCCCGCAGGCGATAGGAGGTGGTGCGTGTTCCCCACCCGTTTCTCTCCACGTCGCCGGCAATGGCGGCCATCCCCTCCTCGTCGGTCATGCCGTCGTATTTGCCCGAGTTGGTCATGAAACCGCTGCCCAGGTAGGCCTCATTGGGCTCTTTGCCGTCCCACTCTATGGAGGCGATGACGGTCCGCACCGGCAAACCGTACTTTCTCGCAAAATCGTAGTCACGGTCATCGTGGGCCGGAACGCCCATTACCGCACCGGTGCCGTAGGTGGTCAGAACGTAATCGGCGGTATAGATGGGAATGCGCTCGCCATTCAGGCGGTTAACGGCAAAACTACCCAGCGGAACGCCGGTCTTTTCCTTTTCCGTGGAAAGCCGGTCTATCTCGGAGGTCTGCCTGGCCTCGCGGACATATTCCTCAACCTGCTCCCGCTGCTCCTCCGTGGTCAACAGAGGAACCAGGGGATGCTCCGGGGCCAGCACCAGGAAAGTGACCCCGAAAATCGTGTCTATGCGCGTGGTAAAGGTCCTTATTTCCTTTGTTTCCAACCCGTTGTGGGAAATGTCAAAACTGATTTCAACGCCCTCACTGCGCCCAACCCAGTTGCGCTGCATGGTGAGGATTTTCTCCGGCCATTCAATCAGCCCGCTAAAGTCCAGCAGTTCATCGGCGTAGTCGGTAATCCTGAGAAACCACTGCTCCAGGTCCCGGCGGGTAACCGTGGCCCCGCAACGCTCGCAGTTTCCGTTGAGCACCTGTTCGTTGGCCAAAACCGTCTGGCAGGAAGGGCACCAGACTACCGGCGCCTGGGCCCGGTAGGCCAGTCCCTTCTCAAGGAACTTCAGGAAGAACCACTGGTTCCAGCGGTAATATTCGGGGAGGCAGCAGATTAGCTCCCGTTCCCAATCGTAAATGGCGCCAATGGACTTGAGCTGGCCCCGCATGTTCTCTATGTTTTCCATGGTCCAGCTGTAGGGGTGGATTCCCCGGCTGATGGCGGCGTTCTCGGCCGGCAGCCCGAAAGCGTCGAATCCGATGGGATGCAGCACATTGTAACCCTGCATCCGCCGGAAGCGGGCGTGGCAGTCGGACGGGGCCATGGCGTACCAGTGCCCGATGTGCAGGTCGCCCGACGGGTATGGATACATGGTGAGGTCGTACCACGTGGGCTTTCCGTCGGCATCGTCAACCCGATAAAGGTTATCCTTCTCCCAGCGTTCCTGCCACTTGCGGTCAATTTCTACCGGGTCGAAGCGAAGTTCAACCTGCCGGGGAGCGGAAGTCATCAGTAGTCACCTCAAAACATGAGCGGCTGGCACATATATTAGCACAGTTGACGGCTAGCCGCCGGGATTTCCCTTGCAAATGAAGCGCCAACAGCGGCCTGCCGGCTAAACTCATTTGAACTGATGGACTATACGCCCGCTTACCCTGAACTTGCCAATGGCCGCCCGTTCACGGTTCGACAGTCTCACTACGAGCGGACTCTCAGTTTAAGCGCCATTCCTGTGCTGTCAGACTGCTGGGCGCACCCGGGGATGAGAGAACCGAGCCGCGACACCGCCGTGACTGCCCTCCGCTTACATGCAGGTTAGAACACACCCAATTGACACTGCTCATACCAGAAACTAGAATCCCTATTGGATTGAAAAGAAGGGAATCACAGTGGAACAGTCAGGCAACCCGCGCCGCTTTACCGAGCGGTAGTCTCCACAGCCCTGTAGCCCCTTACCGAGACGCTGGTGAGTCAGAATCGTCGTCGTCGCCCGATAGACAAAATCATACACCTCCGGCGGGCAGCAGAGTTGCAGCCCAGGGTCTTCGAGGTACAGGAAGAGCTACGCCCCAGGCACGCGCTGACACCACCCTTTATCCTGCTTTACTTCTTCCTCGGCCTGATAGTCGGGGGAACCGTTTTGTTGGCTCTGCCCTTTGCCGATAATCCCCAGGTATCCACTTCACCCATTGTCGCCCTGTTCACTGCCACCTCGGCCGTCACCGTGACCGGACACACAGTGGTAAGCACGGCACAGCATTGGAGTTACTTTGGACAAGCGGTGATTTTCGTCTTGATGATGGTGGGCGGTCTGGTGTACATGGGGGTTGCCACCTTCATGCTCCTTCTCATCGGCGAGAAGTCCAAGCTCTCGCAACAGCTTGTTCTCAAGGAATTAATGGGGATAGACCAGTTGGGGGGCATTCGGAGATTTATCACCGTCATCACCTCGGTGGCCCTCATTATCTATGCGGTGGGCGCGGTAATAATGTTCCCGGCCATAAGGGAAATCACCAACTTCGGGCCGTTGGAAACGGCGTGGCAGGCCCTGTTTCTGTCCGTCTCATCGTTCAATAGCGCGGGGTTTTCCATATTGCCCGAAATAAGCGACGCCCGGTCGCTGGCCATTCTGGACGACCGGTGGGCGCTGCAAAGCGTGATGGCAGTCTTGATTATCGTGGGAGGCATGGGTTGGCCGGTCCTGAACGACATTTATCGCAAGCATCGCTTTTCCAGGCTTTCCCTGGATACCAAGCTGGTGCTGAGCACCAGTATCGTCCTCTGGCTTATCGGGTTCCTTGCCTTCTTCATGACCGACTTCATTTCGCTGACCACGGACAGCGGCCGCGACATTTTGAGCCGCGCCGGCGATTCCCTGTTCCATTCCATCAGCGGCAGAACGGCCGGCTTCATCATTGCCGACTTCGGCGCTGTGGAAGACTTTACCAAGCTGGTGTTCACCTTTCTCATGCTGATAGGTGGCGGGTCGGCGTCGGTGGCCGGCGGCATCAAGGTCAATACCCTGGCGGTGATAGCGGTCGCCGTGATTTCCTCCATACGGGCCCGTCCTGAGACCGAGGCCTTTGGCAGACGTTTGCCCCAGACCCAGGTTTCCAGGGCGCTGACGATTGCGGTGCTTTCTTTCGCATTCATAGTTATCACCGTGCCGGTGCTGACCATTACTGAGGCGGAAGGGCTGCGGTCGGGCAATCTGCAGTTCCTCGACCTGTTCTTCGACACGGTCTCCGCCTTCGCCACTAACGGTTCATCCACGGGCATTGTTCCCGAATTGAGTACCATCAGCCAACTGGTATTCATCGGGGCCATGCTGGTGGGCAGAATCGGCCCCCTCAGCCTGGCGCTAACGCTGGCCCCCCGGAAAGAGGTGCTATACCGTTTTGCCGAGGAAGAGGTTAAAATAGGGTGACGGAGGGGAGGAATGAAGAAACGGATTTGCGTAATAGGGATGGGCAGATACGGCATGGGAGTGGCCAAGGAGCTGTACCAGGCCGGTCACGACGTGCTGGTCATAGACAGCGACGACGAAAAAGTGCAGACCATGCTGGGTCAGGCCACCTACGCAGTCCGGACCGACGCAACCAATGAGACGGCCCTCCGTCAATTGGACGTTCACGAGTATGATGCCGTGGTGCTGGCCCTGGGCGACGAGAACGTCCAGGCCAGCATGCTGATTGCCATGGTTCTGAAGGACATGAACATTCCCATGATAATCGCCCGGGCTGCCAACCAACTCCACGGCAACGCCCTGGAACGTATCGGGGTTAGCCGCGTAGTTTATCCCGAGGAAGAAAGCGCCAAGCGCCTTGCCCACGTGGAGCTAAACCCCGGCATTCTCGATTACATGGAAATCGCCACCAACGTCGGCATAACCAAGGTTAGGCCCCTGGAGAATATGGTGCGGACGACGCTCGGAAAAGCCGGCCTGTCCGGTGAGGGCGGCCAGCACGGCTCCCTTTGGGTTGTGGTTGTTCGCCGAGGGAGAAACTACATCATCAACCCTTCCCAGGACGAGGAAATCAGGCCGGGCGATGTGTTGATGGTAGTGGGGCCCAGCGAGCATGTTGCCGAAGTGTTCACCTCGGAGGACAATAAACAGGAAACCGCCGTGGCTCAGTAGCCCATCAGCATAGGAATGAAGGATAAAGTGGTAGTTTGCTCGTGGTGAGCTTTGAAAGTCCGCTGATGGTGGGCCTTGAAAATCCGCTCATGGTGAGCCTGTCGAACCATCAACGGACTGCCCTTCGACAAGCTCAGGGTGAGCGGGAGGATTGTCCACCAATGCAGGTTAGTTGAACCACTGATAGTCTGGCGCATTTGAAGTGATGATTGGACCGTTCCAACCCGTCGTTCCCGCGCAGCCGGGAACCTCGATTGGCTGTAGTTAAGATTCCTGCCTTCGCAGAAATGACGACCCTGACCATTAGCTATCGGTTCAAATAAATTAAGCCCCTAGTAGTTCAACCACTTTGGAATGACGGGTAACTATCGAAACCCGTCATTCTTGCGCAGGCCAGAATCCAGGAAGGTTAGCGCCGGACATGGTTCCTTACCTTCAGGACTCCTGGGTTCCGGCCTTCGCCGGAACGACGGAGAGAAGCAGTTTCAACTATCAGCTCAAAGTTGTCGGACTACTAGCCACTATATTGGTTACCATTGAGGTAGTAACGCTCAGCCGATGCTAAAGATGCTAAAGAAGAACAGGCACCTGATTATGGCGCCGGTGAACGGCAGCCCTGCCAGCGAGCAGGCGTTCCGCTGGGCCTGCCAGTTAGCGCGCAACTCCCGCGCCGAACTGCTGGCCCTTTATGTCTTTGAGGTCCCCATGGAAGCGCCCTTGGGGAGCGCGCTGGGTCGAAGCAGCATCATGCAGGGTGAACGCATCCTGAAGTCAGCCGAGGAAATCGCGGAATCGGAGCATTGCCGCGTTGGCGCCATGATGGTGGAAGCAAGGAACGCCGGCCCGGCCATCGTTCTGGAAGCCGCCGACAAGGGCGTGGACCTGCTGGTGGTTGGAGTGCCCTACGAGGAATCCGGCCCTCTGATCCAGGCGGGAAGCACCGCAGACTACCTCCTCAAGAACTCTCACTGCCAGGTGGTAATTTCCCGGGGTGCGACCTCCGGCGCAGCCAACGGGCAGGACTAGCCAATATGCGAATCCTCATTTACGGTTGCACCAGGCTGACCGATGCCCTGGCGCCGGCGCTGGTGGCGGACGGCCACGAAGTAACCGTTCTGGATGCCAACGCCGACCGGTTGGCAATCCTCAAGAAGCAGACCACGGTTAATACGCTGCACACGACGGAACCCCTGATGCAGGACTACCTTCTGGCCGCCGGCATTGAACCCTCTCAGGCCTTTTTCGCCCTGACCGAGGATGACCACCTGAACCTGCTTTTGTGCCAGACCGCGTCCGGCATCTACAATGTGGCCCGGGTGATGTGCCGCCTGGAAGACCCCCAGTTGCAGGACCTATACACCCAGTTGGACGTGAGTATCATTGACAACGGGCCGGAGTTCCTGAGTACCGCCCGAGATTATCTGGAAGGTTAGGCAGGCTGACCAAATGTTCATCCTTATCGTCGGCTGCAGCCCCACCGGCTACCACCTGGCCAAGCGCCTCCTGGTAGAGGGGAACGAGGTAATGGTCCTTGAAAAGAACCTGGCCCGCTGCCAGATGATGTGGGACGAAATGGGCAGCATCATCATGCAGGGAGACGGCTCGGACCCGGTTGACTTGAAACGAGCCGGGGCAGCCAGGGCCGATACCCTTGTGGCGGTAACCGACCGCGACGAGACTAACCTGGTGGTCTGCCAGGTTGCCAAGCACGTATTCTCGGTCGAAAAGACTGTTGCTACCATCAAGGACCACAAGAACCAGCCAATCTTCCGTATGCTGGGCGTGGACTCGGTGGTTAACCTGCCCGACCTGGTGTTGAACAGCCTGGAACAGACTGTCCTCGGCAGCGGTTTCAATCACCTGGCAACCTTGAGAAATCCAGGCTCTTTCCTCGTGAGCGTTACCGTTCCGGCGGACGCGGCCCTGGTCGGGAAGACCCTTTCCGACGTGAAGCCAAATACCGGCCTGGAGAAAAGCTGCGTTACGCTGGTCATGCGCGGGGGCGAACCGCGCCTGCCTGGTGAAGACCTGGTATATGAGGCTGAGGATGAAGTGTTCGCAATAACCACTGCCGATGAGGAACAAACCCTTTATGACCAACTAACCGGGGTTTAGCGATGGCAAAACGCCTGTCTTACCTGGGCCCAGCCGGCACCTACAGCGAGGAAGCGGCCCTGCTCTATGACCAGTACGCGGAACTGGTGCCCTGTCCAACAATACCGTCGGTGTGCCGGGCCGTTTCCGATGGCCTGGTTGACGAGGGAATTGTCCCGATAGAAAACAGCATCGAGGGCTCGGTGGTCTATACGCTGGACTACCTTATTGGCGAAACGGACCTCTCGATTTTCAACGAGGTGGTGTTGCCCATTGAGCACTGCCTGATGATTCGCCCCGGCGCCACCACGGAGGGCATCCAGCTGGTGTATTCCCATCCCCAGTCCCTGGCGCAGTGTCGCCACTTCATTGAGGACAACTTTCCGGGCGCCCAGCCCATCGCGTCCTTGAGCAACTCCGCAGCCGTCAACGACATGATGGACAGCGACGTTCCGTCCGCTGCCATCGCACCCCAGCGGGCGGCGCAGATTTATGGCGCCGAGATTGTCGGGGTAGGAATACAGGACGTTACCAACAACGTTACCCGGTTTGTCCTCCTGGGATGGCGGGACCACCCGCCAACGGGGCAGGACAAGACCTCCTTCTGCTTCACATTCCATGAAGACGCTCCCGGCTCCCTGTACAACGCCCTGGGAATTTTTGCCACCCGGAACATAAACCTGGTCAAAATTGAATCCCGCCCGACCAAGGAATTTCTCGGACGCTACAATTTCCTGGTGGATTGCGAGGGCCACAGGGAAAGCCCGGAAGTCAAGGAAGCGCTGGAGGACCTGGAAAGGCAGGTGAGCAGCCTGAAGGTATTCGGGTCCTATCCCCGGTGGTTTGGCGGGCCAAGGGACTGAAGCGACTCTGCCCGGCCATTCATGAGATTGCGCTGGCTATGAAATGCGGCCCGTAACACTACGGGCCGCTAGTAGTTCAACTCATTTGAAATGACGGGTAACTATCGAAACCCGTCATTCTGGCGAAGGCCAGAATCCAGGAAGGTTAGCGCCGGACATGGTTCCTTACCTTCAGGACTCCTGGATTCCGGCCTTCGCCGGAACGACGGAGAGAAGCAATTTCACCCATCAATGCAAACTGGTCGAACTGCTAATAGTGTGACAATTTGAAAAGATGATTGGGCCGGACCAACCGGTCGTTCCCGCGAAGGCAGCAACCTCGACCGGCTGTAATAGAACTTCCTGCCTTCGCAGGAAGGACGGTGAAATTAACGACACGCCCCAGGAGAAGCTAGAAGATGAGGAATCCCGAGGCAGTTACGGCCTCACTCGCTGCTTTTGCTGAAACGCTCCCGCACCCGCTCCAGCGTCCTGTTGAATGATGCGAAAATCCCAAAAGTCTTCGAAACATCCTTGGTGGAAGCCAGGATAGTGCTTGAGGTCTCTTCCAGGTTTTGCGCCGTTCTCTTGAGGGACTTTATCGGCCCAATCAGGCTGATTGCTGCCACCGCCAGGGCAATTAACACGATGATCAGGATGGAAAGGGAAACGATTATCATCAAGTCCTTGATGAAGGAAACCAGTACCAAAGTGCTCTCGTCCATCCTGCTTCTTCCACCCTCACCAGTATATTTGGCCCAGTCTTGCCGTCACCGTTCAAGCCGGTAGATGGCCGTGCGCCCGTTGTCGAATGCCTTTACTGCCAAGCCCTGCTCCACCATTATATCAAACTTGCCCAGGTTCACCGGATTGTAGAATACCCT
This sequence comes from Dehalococcoidia bacterium, assembly GCA_034423215.1. GTDB lineage: Bacteria > Chloroflexota > Dehalococcoidia > Lucifugimonadales > UBA3495 > Bin22. Next base: position 50,131 of record DAOUIY010000073.1, on the reverse strand, counting down.
CTCCAGGTCTCCCAGAATCACGTACCTGACCTCGTACTTGTTCAGCAGGTCAATTGCCCGGGCAACGTCGGCAGTTTCATATATATCCCGGATATCCGCCGCCCGGTCGTGAACCTCGCCGGAGTACGGGCCCCGCTGCTGTATCTGGTGCCAGGGCCAGCCCAGCACGGTAGGCAGGCCCGTATAGTTGGCCATGCGGCCGCCCCACCGGTACTGTTCGGTATGCGCCTCGAGGATTACGGGAGAGCCCTGCACCTCTTCCTGCAGCCACCTGATGGCCTCGGCATCCCACCGCAGTTCAATGGCCTGTTCTTTCTCCCAATGCACCGCGCGCTCCATGTACGCGGCCCCGTCCAGGGTGGGAGACAACTCGTTGAACCGGTCTTCCACCCGCGCATTCGTACCCAGGAAAGTGTAGATGAGACTGCCGCACACCAACAGACCCACCACACCCAGCAATGCCAGCCTCCAGCCCCGCAAAGAAGCAGACCGGAACTGGCTGTCGTACAACATGCGCCAGAGGAAAAAGGCCGACGCCATCGCCAGCAGTACCCACACTGCCAGGTAATACTTGAACAGGGTGTTCATCCTGCCGATGTCGCCTTCCACCCTGACCAAATCCACGCCCGCCGCCAGGCCCAGGCCCAGCATGGCCGCCAGCAGCGGGAACAGGGCGTACCCGCGTCCCCCGTCCCGGGACATCACCGTATCCCAGGCAACCAGGCTGGCCAGGACGAAGAAAACCAGCAGCGCGGCAACCGTCCAATACCCGGCCAGGGCAAAGAAGGCGACCAGGATAAGGCCCCCAGCCAGGAAATACCGGAGCCACCGCTGGAAATACCGGAGTCGAATGTCCGTCTCCACCGCCACGTCCAGGTATTGGAGGTTCCAGGTGGCGCCGGCCGCTATGTAGAGGGGGCGGCGAGCCTGCCACAGCAGGAAACACCCAACGATTACCAGGAACAGCCCGTGAATTCCCAGGAAGTTAGCCAGCGGCGTCCTCCACCGGGTAGCCTCTATGCCGGTGTCGAATGTTTCCACCGCCAGGTGGAAGGGGAGAAACGCCGTTAGGCTGACCAGGACCAGGCAAGCCGAAATGCCCAAAGCCCAGGCCAGCCTGTGGCCGTTGTTTTCCCAGCCGAGGTAGGCGCTGGCGGCCGCCAGCGCCACCAGCAGTATCAGGTAGGCAGGATAGTCCCAGCTGTTTACGGCCCACAGGGCGCCCACCGCTACCCCCGCCGCTGCAATCGCCGCACAATGCCACGCCAGCCCCAGCTTTCTCATTCCCGACAGCAGATTCAACCCCAGGCCCGCCACAAGGATGGTAAAGGGTATTGCCATCATGTGAGCGTGCAGGTCGGCAAACAGGAAACTGAAAAAGGGAAACTCGGTTATGTGCCAGGAAACCTCCGCGGGCGAATCCGTCCGGCCCCACAGCCAGAAGGCCAGCAGCCCCGGCTCGACGCTTTCCAGGTTGGGAATCATCCTGCTGCTGCGCCAGAAGTCGAAGGCCAGGACCGCCTCTGCGCCGTCGGCCAGCCGGCCCCAGAGTCCTTGCGCCAACTGAACTATTCCGTCCAAGTTTCCGATCACCGCAACAAAAAGACCGGCCAGCAGTCCCGCGGTTATAGGGCTCCGGGCAGCTCTTTTCAGGGGCCCGTCTTCACCCGAAGCACCGGTTCGATAATCACCGGCATATCCCAGGTCAGTTTCCAATTCAGGGATTTCCGCGGGACGGGGGCGCGCCGGGCGGCGCGAGGTGCGGTAGCCTTCTGCCAGGTTATAGACCACCGAATAGGCGCCCGTCACGGTCAAGGCAAAGAGAAGGGGCGCCGCCAGGTTAAAGGCAACGGTGGGCATCACGCCGGCAAGCCGCGTTGGTATGGCCAGCAGAAAATAGCCCCAGTAGTAGTAGTTCAAATAGCCCCCGGCAAACCAGGGGTCGTAGGGCGGCATGATGGTAGAACGCAATACGGCGTTGAAGTAGGCCAGTTCCATGGGCTTTTCCCCGCCGCGGTAGGGATGCCACAGGTCCGGATTCAGCGCGCGTATGACCACGAATGCGAGGAAAGCCCCCAGGAAAATCGCTTCCCCAGTTAGCAGCAGGCGCCACCTTGCGCCCAGGAACTGCACCATTTGTTGAAAGTAAGCAGCCAGGGCCACCCCGGAAATAGCCAAAACCGCCAGAAGGCCCACGGCAATGGACAGGACGGAAAACTCCATCACCCCCAGGCTGACCGTCAGCCAGGTAACGTAGGCTGCGGCGAGCAGTCCCACGCCCCGGGCCAGTATCATGCCCCGGTCGGCCAGCGGCCTGAAGAGAAAGAGACAGAAGGGCAGGGCGGCCAGGTAAATCAGTTCCACCACCAGCAGCCACGCCAGTACGGGGACCTGGTTGGCCAGGCTCTCCCGGCTGAACAGGTCAGACCAGGTACCGCCAGCCCGCTGCTTCTGCCATTCCTCTTCCGAGAACTTCAGGTTATCGGGAGGCTTGCCGGCCCCTTGCACCAGGATGCCGATAATGGCTTCCGGCGGAAGCTTGTCCTGGTTGCGGAATACCAGGGTTGCCGGGTGGTCGTAGCCCACCACGTTGTCGTCGGCATATCCCCAGTTAAGCGTCAACCAACTTGTATCGCCTTCAATCTCGGGTGTGGGGTGGGTGAAGGGTGTGCGGTCGAAGGGGTCGTCGCTGATTTCGACCCCCGCCAGGCCGGGCCCTGACGTGAACTCACGCTCCAGCACATAGCCCAGGTCGCCCGCAAAGAGACGGCTATAATACTCTCCGCTCAGGGGGAATCGTTGGGGGTCACTGGCTACGCTGACGTAGGGGCGATGGCTGTAGAAGACCAGGTAGTCAGCATCTGCCAGCCGCTTGCCCAGTTCGGCCATCTTGGCGACATTGTCGGCATCGTAGGCGGGAAACTGCCACACCTGGAAGTTGTGCAGTTCCGGCACGTATTCATCCCAGTGGTTGTCGCTCACAATCCGCGCGCCGTCGGGCGCCGCCCGGTTCAGCCACTGGGAAGCAGCCACCGCCGGGTGGGGGTTCAAGTAAATCCGCTGAAAGGCCAGGGAATAAAGCAGGGAGGTCGCCACCACCAGGGCCACCACCGACCACGCCGCCCAGGTAATGTAAAGCCGGCCCGAGGGGTTGAACCGCAGATAGTTCCAGGACTGCGTGATGATTCGGTTGGCATTGGAAACCGCCCGGCCGGCCCTTCTGTCCCGGCCCTCGCCGCTCCTTTGCAAACTGCCAGGCCATGACTGCAGAAAGAAGGGGCCCCAGAGCAGCATCCTGCTGCACAACAGCAGCATGAACGGGACCAACGCAAAGTAATACCGTTGAAACCGGACCTCGAAAGTTTCCAGGAAGAGAATGCTTGGAACCAGCCACGCCAGGATCAGCAGGTCGCCTCGCCTGGCGAAACTGCCCTGCCAGGCCCACACGGCGGTGAAAACAATTGCTGACCAGGCAGCTATCGCAAGAACGGGGCCCAGCCCCCAAACGCCCGTCTGGCTGAACTGGTACAGAAAGGCCGGAGTGCCCACGTACTGGATGGTAAAGGGCCAGAAACCGGCGTTTCGGGCCATTTCAGCCTGGGCCGCCTGTTCGCCCAGGAAATTTGACAGGTCCAGCAGCGCATACGGGGTGACAAGAAAGAACACCCCCAGGGCAACCGCCAGGGCGGCCAGGCAGTGCAAGGAGGTCTGCTCAATGGCCCCGCGGGGCAACCCCGAGATACGCCCGCCGCCGCCGTCAACCAGCCGAAAATAGTAGGCCAGCGCCAGGGGGATGCCCAGGGGCAGAATGCTCACCTTGGGCGTGAAGGCCAGCCCCACCAGCAGGCCCAGCAGCAGCGAGTCCCGCAACCGGCGCAACTCCAGCATCCTGAGCATGGCCCAGAAAACCGCCAGCACCAGCAGCGCGGTAAAGGTCTCAGGCCGGTAAAAGTGGCTATGCTGGACGTGGATTACCGCAAAGGCCACCAGGGAGGCGGCCAGCAGCCCTACCCACGGACCATACAGCCTGCCGTAAAGCCGGCGTCCCAGGACATATACCAGCGCCACGGAGCCCACGTCAGCCAGGGCGGAGAGAGACCTGCCCACGTACCGCATGTCCAGCGCGCCAATGTCGGTGAACAGCTCAATGCCGGAGCGCGCCAGGACCAGCACGTAAATCAGGATGCTACCCAGGGGGAACCAGCGGGGGTTAAGGGGGCTGCGGTCAAAGTCCAGCAGCGTAGTAATTCCCGGTATTCCCGGCTGAATCTGAGGATGTTCGGCCAGGCAGCTTTCGTAGCCGGGCCTCTCCGTCAACAGGTCATACATGCACCCGGCGCGCAGGTACAGGGACCGCTCGTCCGGATGAAAGCCATAGCCGGCGTCCCAGTTGAGACCGTTCAGCCGCAACGCAAAGGCAACGACAATGACGAGGAGCAGAAGAATCTGCTCCACGGGCAGCCGCCGGGAAAGAAGTCGGTTCAGTGGGCGCAAAGCCCTGCTCCGGAGGCGGAATCAACGAACGGGCGCAAAACGGCGGCAAGTCGCCCCGGCAAGAAGGTCGAAGGGAAAATCAAAGGGGGAGGAACGTATCTCATAAGATATCTGCCCCTCCCCTCAAGGCGCGTGTAGTTGTAAGGAGTCTTCCGGTAAGGCTTAGATTCCCTGGTCGCTCATGAAGGAGCAGAGGTCAGCGGTGCGGCAGGAGTAACCCCACTCGTTGTCGTACCAACCCATGACCTTGACCATGTTGTCCTGCATGACAATAGTGGAAAGGGCGTCGAAAATGCAGCTGTGGGGGTTACCCCGCACATCGGAACTGACGATGGGGTCTTCCGTATATTCCAGGATGCCCTTGAGGGCGCCCTGGGCGGCAGCCTTGAAGGCCTCGTTGACCTCTTCCACCGTAACCCCCCGGCCCAGGTCAACCACGAAGTCCGTTACCGAACCGGTGGCCGTGGGCACGCGGAAGGCGATGCCGTGCAGCTTGCCGTTAAGCTCGGGCAGCACCAACCCAACCGCCCTGGCGGCGCCGGTGCTGGTGGGTATTATGTTCATGGCGGCGGCGCGGGCCCGGCGCAGGTCCGAGTGCCGCTGGTCCAGGATGGCCTGGTCGTTGGTGTAGGAGTGGATGGTGGACATCAGGCCATGCTCAATGCCAAAAGCCTCGTGCAGCACCTTGACCATGGGCGCAAAGCAGTTGGTGGTGCAGGAAGCGTTGGACACGATGCTGTGCTTTTCCTTGTCGTACTGGTCGTCATTTACTCCCAGCACCATGGTCAGATCAACATTGCTGGCCGGGGCGGAGATGATTACCTTGCTGGCGCCGCCCTGAAGGTGCCCGGCCGCCTGCTGCCCATCGGTGAAGATGCCGGTGGACTCCACAACCAGGTCCACACCCATTTCGGACCAGGGAATGTTGGAAGGATCGCGCTCGGAAAAGACCTTGATGTTCCGGCCGTCTATTACCAGGTCGCCGTTGCTGGCCTCGACCTGGCCCTGGTAAACGCCATAGCTGGTGTCGTACTTGAACAGGTGAGCGTTGGTCTTGTCGTCGGTAAGGTCGTTCACCGCGGCAACTTCTATCTTTTCGGGGTAGCGCTCCATGGTGGCGCGGGTTACCAGGCGGCCAATCCTGCCGAATCCGTTTATTCCAACACGAGTAGTCATTATCTGTATCTCCAACCTTCAATTAACGAATCAAGAATGCGGCGCCGTCTCATGGCCCCTGGCAACAACTGCCGCCCGGGCGAAAACTCAACTCACAGTGAAAGCCGGCCTACCGCCGCCACAGGAACCAGCCGTACCTGGTAATCCTGGCGCGGTTTACGTGGCTGGGCGTGGGGGCGGACATGAGACGCCCCAAGCCGACTATCACCCGGCCCGACATGACGATCAACCACCAGGTCAGCCTGATAAGCCCCTTGGCGCCCTGAATGGCCAGGTAGCGGGATATGCGCCAAGCCAGGTATGAATTAGACCGCTCCGTAACCGGCGTAGGCTCGACTTCCGGCATATACGGCCTCCGCTCCAAGTTCAGCTTCTATGCGAAGCAGACGATTGTACTTGGCTACGCGTTCTGACCTTGCCGGAGCGCCAGTCTTTATCTGGCCCACGTTCCACGCCACTGCCAGGTCGGCAATGGTTGTGTCCTCAGTCTCGCCGGAACGGTGGCTCATTACTGCGCTCCAGTTGGCCTCCCGCGTCATTTGCAAAGCCTGAAGGGTTTCAGTAAGCGTACCAATCTGGTTCGGTTTTAGCAATACCGAGTTTCCGGCGGCGGTGTCTATGCCCCGCCGTATGCGTTCGATGTTGGTGACAAACAGGTCGTCGCCCACCAACTGCGCCGAAGAACCAAGGCGGCGGGTCAGCTCGGCCCATCCGTCCCAGTCGTCCTCGTCCAGGCCGTCCTCTATGCTGACAATGGGGTAGGCCTGCGTCCATTCCTGGTACAGGTCAACCAACTGTCCCGCATCCAGGGTGGTGCCTTCCCGCTCCAGGACGTACCGGCCGCGGTCCCGGTCGTACAACTCGGAAGCGGCAACGTCCAGGGTTAGGAACACGTCCCGTCCCGGCGCGTAGCCGGCGGTCTCGATGGCGCGCAGGACGACTTCGATGGCATCCCGGTTGGACGGCAGCGATGGAGCGAAACCGCCCTCGTCGCCCACGTTCAGGTTGTGCCCTCCCTCCCGGAGGATGCTCTTGAGGGCCTGGTATATCTCGGCGCCGGCCCGGAGGGCATCCGAAAATGTGGGGACGCCGGCCGGCGAGACCATGAACTCCTGGATGTCGGCGGAGTTTGAAGCATGCCTTCCCCCGTTCAGGATGTTGAACATGGGGGCCGGCAGGCTGACTGGGTCTCCCCCGGCCAGGTGCCGCCACAATTCGCCGTCGGCTTCCGCAGAAGCCAGGGACCCGGCCCTGGCCATAGCCATGGAAACCGCCAATATGGCGTTGGCTCCTAACTTGCTCTTGGTGGGAGTCCCGTCAAGGTCGAGCATAGCCCGGTCTAAGGCAGCCAGGTCCAGGGGAGACTTCCCCAGCAAAGCGGGGCCGATAACCTCGTTGACATTGGCCACAGCCTTTCGTACCCCTGCGCCGCCAAACCGGGCCCGGTCTCCATCGCGCAATTCAAGGGCCTCGTAACTGCCCGTGCTGGCGCCCGAGGGCACGGCGGCGTGGGCCCTTGCTCCTGTGGACAGGCGCACCTCGGCCTCCACCGTCGGGTTGCCCCTGGAGTCAAGGACCTCCCGCGCCCGGATATCGGTTACCACTGTGTTGTTGTCGCGCTCCGCCATAGGTTATCTCGCTTAGCTGTTCGGTTGGGGATGTGATCAAAGCTGGGTATGGACAGGCAGGGCGTTGAGCCGGTCCATACGTGATTCAAGCGTTCCGAAGTGACGGCCAATGCACCGAATCGTCATTCCTGGGAAGGAAGGAATCTTAACTCCGGCCTGTCGAGGTTGCCGCCTGCACGTGAACGACGGACTGGGTCGGCCCAATCTTCACTGCCAACCTGCCCGCTCATTAGTGGTTCAACTTAATTCAACTGAAGGACAACTTTCCGCTCACCCTGAGCTTGTCGAAGGGCCGCCCCTTCCTAGTTCGACAGGCTCACCATTAGCGGACTGCCTTGTTTACCCATCAAAGAAAAGTGGCCGGGCCACTTGCTTGCCTGCTCAGGCTATGCAGCCATGGCCGCCGCGGCTACGGCCTTGTCCACGGCATCCACGGGACTGGAGGCGGGCATTACTCCGTCAACTATCGGGTCCCCGTCGCCCTTGATGGTCAGCGGCCAACTGCTCAGGCCAATTACCGGAATCTTGGCATCCAGGGCATAGGCAATCTCGGAAAGGGTACCGAATGCCCCGCCGATGGCAATGCAGGCTTCTCCCGAATGTACCACAATGATATTCCTGGCGTAGCCCATGGTGGTAAAGATGGGAATATCAACAAAGGAGTTGAAGGGAGAGCCCCGGCGTCCGGGCAAGATGCCTATGGTGGTGCCGCCCTCAGCCTTGGCGCCCCGGCAAGCCGCCTCCATCACGCCGGTCATGCCGCCGCAGGCAACGATAATCCCCCGCCGGGCCAACTCCCGGCCCACTTCTTCGGCAAGGGCTGCGTGTTCGGGCTTGGCGGTACTGCTGCCGATAACGGATATAATCATGGCTTCCCTATTCCTCAATTCCCCAAACGTAGGGCAAAGGCTAATGCCTGGAGTCTAGCCATGCCCGGTGGTTTTCGCCCATATACTCCAGATGTTCGGCAACGTGACTGGCATATACGTCCAGCCAGTCGTCCAGGGTCATGTCCCCGTTTTCGGGATGAAAACAGGTGTTGGACCAGGCATCCTCTGGCAAAGTCTTCAGCAATTCGAAGGTCTGCCGCCGCAACACCCGGAACAACTCCATCGCGCCCTCAGTACCTATGGAATGGTAATCAAGCTCGCTGCCCCACCGGTTTTCGTCATAGGCCATCAAGCCCTGGCCGGGTTCGGCGACCAGCCGCCGGCAGCGTATGTAGCTGTTGGCTTCACTGTCGGCAATATGGACCAAATGCTCGTGAATGCTCCAGCATCCGTGTTCGTCCCGAAACTCCCACATTTCCCTGGGAAACTGCTTCAGGCCTTCGACTAGCTGCTCGAAGGCCTGCTCATAAGCCCGTAGTCTATCTTGTCGGGTCTGCGGGTCCATGAGCTTCGTGCCTATCCTCCGGGCAGAATTGCCGCGCTCGCTCCCTCTACCAGTTCCAGCAGCGGCGCGGGATAAACGCCGAGGGCCACCGTTGCTACCAACCCCAGGAAAACCACCGTAATTAGCGCCACGGAAGGCCTGGGCAATGGCACATAATCGGATGACGGCTCATGATGCGCGGGCGTGTGGGTATGTTCGTCAGCCTCACCAACCCCATCAATTCCCTCGGTCTCGTCGGCTTCGCTTTCGCCCGATTCTTCCGAACCGTGCCCATCCGGAGCCATTGAGGATTCCCCCTCCGGGACCGGCGCCGGCTGGATGTACATCTGCCTGATGACCTGCAGGTAGTAGTAGAGGGAAATCAGGCTGGTCAGAATCGCCAGGCCGGCCAGCCACAAGTAACCCCCGTTGGCCACGGCGGTAAACAGGTAAAACTTGATGGTGAACCCTACGAAAATGGGCAGACCGCTCAGGGAAAACAGGCCGACGGCTATGGCCATCGCCAGGAAGGGCTGGCGGTCGGCCAAGCCGGCCAGGTCAGGTATCTCCTCCTGCCCGGTGGCGTTGAAGAAGGCTATAAGCGCGGCGAATACCACCATGCTGGTTACCGAGTATCCGACAAGGTAGAAAATCACGCCGTTGGCGCCCAGGAGGGAGTCGGGGGACAGCACCGCTATTCCGGCCAGGATGTAGCCCACGTGGCCGATGCTGGAATATGCCATCAAGCGCTTCAGATTGCTCTGGGCCAGGGCAACCAGGTTGCCAACCAACATGGAAATCGCCGCCAGCACCACAATGATTATCTGCCACTGGTCCCATCTCTCGGTGACGGGGACGAACGCTTCGGCCAGCAGGCGCAGCACCAGCGCAAAGGCCGCCGCCTTGGACGCAATAGCCAGGTAAGCGGTGACGGGGAGCGGCGCGCCCTCGTATGCGTCCGGCGCCCACATGTGGAAGGGCACGGCCGCCAGCTTGAACCCCAAGCCTGCTATTATCAGCGCCAACCCGGCCCAGAGAGCAGGGCTAACCCCATTCAGATCGCTCAAGGCAATCCTGATGGCGTCAAACTTGGTGACGCCCAACGTGCTGTACACCATGCTGATTCCGTACAGCAGGATGGCCGATGAGAGTGCGCCAATGATGATGTACTTGAGGCTGCCCTCGTTGGACTTGGCGTTGCCCAGGGCATAGGCCACCATGACGTACAGGCTGAAACTCAACAGTTCCAGGGAAATGTAGGCGGTCAACAGTTCCCGGGACATGGCCATCAGGTTCATTCCCAGGATGGAGAATAGCAGCAGCCCGTAGAACTCGCCGGGGTGATCGAGGTATTTCCTGACGTAGTCTATGGAACTGAGGATGATGAACACCCCAATTCCCATGAAAAAGACCTTGAAGAACAGGGAGTAGTAGTCAACCGCCAGCAGGCCGTTGTACAGCGATTCCTCTTCGCCCGAAAGCATGAACACCGACAACACGGCCAGGACTATCAAGCCCAGGGCCGAAAGCCAGCCCAGCGCTTCCTTGCGGCTGTTGGGCAGGAACAGGTCCAGGGCGAATATTGCCAGCGCAAAACCCGCCAGGGCGAATTCCGGCGTCAACAGTTGTAGATTGGCTGTCAGATTGGCAGTTGTCACAAAAATTCAGCAGAACCGGCTAAAAGAATCTCAGGGCCGCTTCAATTCCCGGATGGAGCGCCGATACGGACGAAAGGTCAAAGTTCTTCATGACCGAGTCCACGCCTACGTTGATTACCCGCGTGAAGGGAGCCGGCCAGACGCCCACAAAGAGCAGAATAAGCACGAATGCGCCGCCAACCGTCTTCTCCACCGGGCTGGCATCGGTCAAGCCCTCCCACCGGGGGTCGGCCTCGCCGAAAAAGGTGCGGGCCAGCAGCCGCAGGATATAGATAGCGGTCAGGGCCGCACCCACTACCGCCAGAACGGCCAGCGGCAGGTAGGTCTTGAACGCCCCGGTAAACACCATGAACTCCGCCACAAACCCGCTCAACCCCGGCAGGCCCAGCGAGGCCAGGCCGGCAATGGCAAAGAAAAAGCTGGCAAAGCCCATTCGTTTCATCAGACCGTTCAAGATGGTAATGTCGCGAATGTGGGTCCTCTCGTAAATTGCCCCAACCATGGCGAACATGAGGGCAGTCATTATTCCGTGGGAGAACATCTGGAGCACCGCGCCCGTAAGGCCCACCGGATGCAGGGTAGCAATGCCCATAATCACGTAGCCCATGTGGCTGACGCTGGAATAACCGATGATGTACTTGAGGTCTCGCTGGGACATGGCGGAAATGGCGCCGTAAACCACGTTAACGGTGCCCATGATTATGAGGATCGCCATCCAGCTGACACCGAAGTCTCCGGCGTAGAACAACGGGTCCTGCGCTCCCTCGGGCAGCAGCACCATACCCACCCGGATGATGCCAAAGGCTCCCAGTTTCATCAGCACGCCGGCGTGGAGCATACTGACGCCGGTGGGAGCGGCCACGTGACCGTCGGGCGACCAGGTATGGAAGGGCCACAGGCCGGCCAGCACCCCAAAGCCAATCATAAAGAGGGGGAACACCCACTTCTGGAAAGCCGGACTGAATTCGCCGGCTTCCGACAGCTTCCCCAGGTCAACCAGAGAGAACGTAGCTTCCCCAACCTGCCCGGCGGCCACGTACAAGGCGAGAATTCCCACCCAGATAAGCACGCTGCCCGCCACCAGCACCAGCATCAGCTTCATCGCGCCGTATTCTTTGGGCCGGTTGTATGAGCCCAGGTCGAACCTTAGGGGCAAGCCCCACAGTCGTTGCCTGTCGCTGTCGAAGTAGGTGCTGCTGCCCCACACTCCGATAAGCAGGTACATGGGCAGCACCGCCAGTTCGTAGAAGAAGAAAAGGAAAAACAGGTCCTGGACTACGAACACGCCGAAGACCCCCGACCCCAAAGCCAGGAGCAGGACGAAAAAGTCCCGGGTGCGGTGCTTGATGGTCTGGGATATAAGCACCGCGCCAAAAAGCACGATGCCGTTGAGCAGGACCAGGGGAGCGGCGATGCCGTCCATAGCCAGGTAGAGGTCAATGTTCAGCGGGGCGTCCAGCCACTCATAAACCCGGACGAACTGGTACCCACCGGCCTCAAAATCGTACTGGATGAAAAGCAGCACCGACAGGACCAGGGTTATGGCCGAAACGAAAATCGCAAAGTACCACGCATCCTCAGGACGATTCCTGGGAAGCAGCATTGACAGCCCCGCGCCGGCCAGCGGCACAAGGATTATCAGAAGCAATGCGACGTGGTTCAGACTACTCATTCGCCGTTCTTGGGTATTGGTCGGGAATTAATCACTCGGGTATCAATCACTCGGGTATCAATCAGGTAGAGACAATCCACCAGAAAATTGCCAGTCCAATCAGGCCCAGGGCCATAGCCAGGGCGTAGCTGTAAACGTATCCGGTCACATGGTAACGGAGCCTGTGACCCAGGACGCGGGTAATGTCTGCCGGTCCGTTGATGCCCACGTCGTTGACCAACGCCCGGTCAACCCAGGCGATGAAGCGGGAGAAGGAAAGGACCACCCGGTCAATGCTCCACTGGTAAAGCTCGTCAATGTAGTATTTGTTCTCCGCTACCCGGAGCGGCAGGGCAAAACGCTGTCGAGCGCCCTCCAGGTTGACCCGTTTTCGGGCGTAAGCCAGGTAGCCGTAAATGAAGGCGGCCACGGCCAGCACGGTGGACAGAGCCGCCAGCCAGATGACAAACTCCAGGCCGTGACCCTCATGGTAAAAAATGAAGTAGCCAATGCCCTTGAAGGGCCCCGGCAAGTCCAGGGCAGCCAGGCCAAAGACAATGGCAAACACGGCCAGAAGCCCCATGGTAATCGCCATAGTGGGGGGAGCGTCGTGGACGTGCTGGAACTGCTCGGCGAATCTGCCGTAGAACACTACGAACATGGCCCTGGCCATGTACAGGGCGCTGAGCAACGCCGTCAACAAGGTCAGAACGATGAATATGAGCGGCAACTCCTTGTTGACCGCAATAAGAATCTCGTCCTTGCTCCAGAACCCGGCCAGGATGGGAATTCCGCCCAGCGAAAGGGCCCCTATGGAAAAGAGGATAGCCGTGACCGGCATCACCTTTCTCAAGCCGCCCATCTTGGTTACTTCCAGTTCTTCGGTGCTGTGCATAACGCTGCCGGCGCCAAGGAACAAAAGGGCCTTGGCGAAGCCGTGAGCCAGCAGGTGGAAAATGGCGGCCGTATAGCCCAGCGCGCCTAAAGAAAGCATCATCAGGCCCAGGTGGCTGATGGTGGAATAGGCCAGGATGCGCTTCAGGTCCGTCGCCACCAGGGCAATGGTGGCCGCGCCCAACGCGGTAATCAGGCCGACGGAAGCCACGATCAGCAGGGCCGTTTCGGATTCACTGAAGATGGGGAAGGCCCGGGCCACCAGGTACACGCCCGCCGCGACCATGGTAGCGGCGTGAATCAGGGCGCTGACCGGCGTTGGACCCTCCATGGCATCAGGCAGCCAGACGTGAAAGGGAAACTGGGCCGACTTGCCCATGGCCCCCAGGAACAGGAGCAGGGCGGAAACGGTAACCACGCCGTCGCTCAATTCCCCGGCCTCTACGGCGGCGAACGTCTCCAGCATACTGAAGCTGCCCACCTGGCTCCACAGCAGCAGAATTCCGACCAGCAGGCCCACGTCGCCGATTCGGGTGACAATAAAGGCCTTCTTGGCCGCCTCCCGGGGTTCGGGTCGCTCGTGCCAGAAGCCGATTAGCAGGTAGGAACACAGGCCCACCAATTCCCAGGCCACGTACAGGAGCAGGAAATTATCGGCCAGGACCAGGGTAAGCATGGACGCTATGAACAGGGCGTGGAAGGCATAGTACCAGTCGAGCCGGGGGTCGCCGTGCATGTAGCCCAGGGAATAAATCTGCACCATCAGGGCGACGAAGGTAGCCAGCCCCAGCATGGCTATGGTCAGGGGGTCAACAATAATGCCCCATTCCAGGTGTATGCGGTTGAAAGTATCGGTGAGCGCGTCGGGGATGCCGGCCTCGAACCAGGTTACCTTGTAGTTGCAGGTGAGGGCTTCCGTACCCTCGCCCAGGTGGCAACCCTCGGTATCCGTGCTCGCTCCCAGGAAGCCGGCAAATACAAACCAGAAAATGATGAAACCGCCCAGTATGGCAGCAATTGCCAGGGGCGAACCCTTGCCGGGAAGGTACTTCCCGAAAAGGATAATGAGGGGGACAGCCGCGAAGCTGAGTACCGGAATCAGCCAGGCCCACTCCATGCTATGGACGGCCTCCAAATCCGGGCGTCAACTTCAACTGGGTATAAGAAACGTCTGCAAACACGCGCTTCAGCACTACCACTTCATCAGGTTTATTTCGTCCACGTTTACAGTGGAGCGGTTGCGGTATATCCGCAAAATAATCGCCATAGCCAGGCCCACCTCGGCGGCGGCTACGGTGATAACGAAAATCGCAATTATGTGGCCGTCAAAGTTGGCCCAGTTGCCCATGCCGTCCAGGTGGGAAGCCGCGGCAATCAGGTTGATGTTCACCGCATTCAGCATCAACTCGATGGACATGACAATAAGCACGGCGCTGCGGCGGGCCATTACCCCATAAAGGCCAATGGCGAACAACACGGCGCTGAGCACCTGGAATGCTTCCAGGGGAACCATATTAACGGTTGTCCTCCCCGGTGCGGGCGATAATTATGGCGCCAATCAGGGCCACCAGCAGGACCAGCGAAGCCACTTCAAAGGGAATGGCCCAAGTGGTAAACAGCGAATTGGCAAGGTCTCCAAAGGTAGGACTGTTGGGACTGGTTTCAGGAAGGCTGTTTTGCCAGAAGGCAGCGCCCAGCACCACACCCACTGCGGCGGCGGCCACCGCGGCCAGGGGCCACTGCCGGTTATCGGAAATGCGCGGGTACTCGGCGTTGCGAGTAAGCATGATGGCGAAGAGAAGCACGATAATAATCGCGCCCCCGTAAATCAAGACCTGCACCAGGGCCAGGAACTCGGCGAACAGTATCAGGTACAGCCCGGCTACCGCAACCAGGGAGACCAGCAGGAACAGGGCAGCATGGACCACGTTGCGGGTAACCACCACGCCCAGCCCACCGCCCAGGGTGAGTACCGAGAGAACTATAAAGAGGAACCACGACACGATCAGCTACCTTCACAGGAAGCGGCTGACGGCGCGGGGAATGCCAACTCACCCGTCGTCGCCGGGGAGGGCATTGTCATTAGCTTACAAAAAACTAGCATAAATATTTCTGATTCCAGATTGTCCGTCCGGCCCAAAGGGCCCGGCCTAACGAAACTTGCCAAGCAGACGCTTCAAAAATCCGGCCCTGCCGCGGTTGAGAGGGGGCAAATCGCCCACCGATCCCAGCAGTTGGCAGGTTGAGCATTTGCAGTCCCGCGGGTGGCTCTCCACCCTTTCCGGCGCAACTGCCCCTCTTCGAGCCGGCTTGATTTTCCGCTTCTTCAGAAAGGCGTCGGTGCAGCCCTGGCAGGTGCAGTAAGCCGGGTGCTTGCCCGCCAGCCTCAAATTTCGTTCGTCTTCTCGTTTGGGAATTTTAGTGTCCTTATCGGCCAATCACCTGGAATGTCTGTACTGGCCGGATGTTACTTTCCGGAACCAATGCAGGGCCGCTACGAACCGTCCTGCGTGGTTGCCGCCGCCTCGGCCCTGGCCGCTTCGGCAGCCTTGGCGGCGTCTTCGGCTTCCTTCTTGGCCTTGGCGATAACCGTGGGTGGTACCCAGTTGGTTTCCTCCTGGTGTTTCATGCCGATTTCCAGGAGGGCGGGCAGGTTCACCCGGTCGCCATTGCGCTGGTAGGTGCTCATTTCGTGCTCGTGGCTCATCACAATCGCATCAAAATTGCACACTTCCACACAAATCCCGCAAAGTATACACCGATTAAGGTTAATTTCGAAGTAGTCAACTATCTTTCTACGGGAACTCTTGCCTTCCTCGTTGAGGGGGTTGTCCATCATGCTGGCGGACATGCACTGGGTGGGGCAGTTGCGAATGCACACCATGCAGCCCGTGCAGAAGGGTTCCCCCACGTCGCTGTCCCAGGTCAAAGCCGGAAAGCCCATGAACCGGGGCTGCACCGGCGTCGGTACGGTAGGATACTGCCGGGTCACCGGCTTACGCAGCCCGTTAAAGGTGGAAGCCAGGGTCAGCATCAGGCCCTTTACACTGTTCAGCATCTCTTGAACTCCCCAATCCCGGCTAACCGGCCTGTCCGGAGGCCCGTCGCCGAGCCATCTGTTCCGCCTGCCGGGCCCGGACTTCAGCCACCCGGCGGGCGGGGGCTGTCATCTTGCGATACACGATGTAGCCAACCACCAGCAGGCCGGCCGCAGACATTACCGTAAGGGTCCAGCCGGGCCAATCATAGTAAAGGTAAACGGCGGTAATCACAATTGCATAGAAAGACAGGGGAACCATGGCCTTCCAGGCAAAGGCCATCAACTGGTCTATCCGCAGCCTGGGGAAGGTGCCCCGTATCCAGAATACCACCAGGATTACCGCATAGACTTTGGCCAGGAACCAGGCCACGCTCAACAAGGGGACGAGCCAGGGCCAGGCGGGCAGCGACGGAAGCCAGGCCAGAGCCGCCGTGTTCCAGGGCCACGACCACCCTCCAAGAAACAGCAGGACTACCAGGGCCGCTATGGCGAAGGTATTGATGTACTCCGCCAGGAAGAAAACCGACCAGTGGGCGCCGCTGTATTCTACGAAAGGCCCGCCCACCACCTCAGACTCGGCATGATAAATGTCGAAAGGAGTACGCCCCACCTCGGCCAACCCGGCAACGAAAAACACCACCATTCCCAGGGGGAGGATTAGAACGTAGGGTATCTGTTCCTGGCTGGCCACGATTTCCCGCAGGTCCAGCGAACCGGCCAGCATACCCACCGATACTACCACCATGATGACGGGAATCTCGTAGCTGATGAGCTGGGCCGCGGACCTAAGCCCGCCCAGGACACCGTACTTGTTGGCGGAGCCCCAGCCGGCCAGCACCAGTCCCAAAATACCCATAACGGCGAAAGCTGTTATGTAAAGGAGCCCCAATTCCAGGTTCCGAAGCACCACGTTTTCAGAGGCGGGTATTGTGACCCAGATCATAAAGGCCGAAAGCACCACAATCACCGGGGCGGCCCAGAAGATGGCCCGGTCCGACGAGGTGGGTATGATGTCCTCCTTGAGTATCAGCTTCACCGCGTCGGCGATGGGCTGCATGAGACCCATCGGCCCGGTGCGGGTCGGCCCCAATCTCAACTGAAGCCGACCCAGCGCCTTGCGTTCCAGCCAGGTCAGGGACAGCACCACGATGGACAGCGCGGTGAACATCAGCAGCAGGGCCGCCACCATCCAGAACACCTGCAATATGGTAACGGCCATCAGCGTCGGGAAGAAGGAAATCAACGGTCCACCTCCCCGAGAACAATGTCCAGCGACCCCAGGATTACCACCGAGTCGGCAATCCAGGAATCAATCAGGAGGTGCCTGATTGCGGATAAGTTGCAGAAGGAAGGGGGCCGAATCTTGAGGCGATAGGGGCGGTCGGTGCCGTTGCTGACCAGATGCACGCCTATTTCGCCCCTGGGATTCTCGGCCCGAACGTAAACCTCGCCGGCCGGGGGCCGGATGAGGCGGCGACCCAGGGAGGATACAACCTCGCCCGTCGGCATTTGCGCCAGGGCCTGTTCAACGATTTTCAGTGACTCGTACATCTCCTGGACCCGCACCCAGTGGCGGTCCCAGCAATCCCCGTCCAACCCCACCGGAACGTCAAAGTCAAACCGGTCGTATATGGAATAGGGCTGGGCCCTGCGCACGTCATACTCGACGCCGCATCCGCGCAGGCAGGGCCCGGTAAACCCGAAGTCAATGGCCTCTTCCGCCGAAATAGTCCCCACATCCTTCAGACGGGAGAGAAATATCTCGTTGAAAGTGAGGATGCGGTCACTTTCTTCAACGTCTTCCCGCAGCACCGGGAGCAACTCGGCCATCATTTGTTCGAAATTGTTGGGCACGTCCTCCTTAACCCCGCCGATGCGGAAATAGTTGTGCATCATGCGGGCGCCGGAGACGGCTTCAAAGAGGGCCTGAACCCGCTCCCGGCCCCGGAAGGCGAACATCGTAGGGGTCATGGCGCCGGCGTCCAGACCGATGGTGCCGACGTAGAGCAGGTGGCTGGCGATGCGGTTAAGCTCGCACAAAATCACCCTTATGTACTCGGCGCGCTCGGGAACGTCCAGCCCCATCAGCTTTTCAACGGCCTGGCAATAGACCAGTTCATTGTTGAAATTGGCTACGTAGTCCAGGCGGTCAAAGAGGGTAATTACCTGGTGGTATTGCTCGCCCTCGCAGAGCTTCTCAGAACCCCGGTGCAGGTAGCCGATGTGGGGTTCCACGTCCACAATCTTCTCGCCGTCCACCCACAAAACCATACGGAAAACGCCGTGGGTTGACGGATGCTGCGGCCCCATGTTGAGGAGCATTTCCACCGGTTCGGCGTTGGGCGGCGCACTGCCGGCTATGTTGGTCTGGCTTTCAACCATCGCAGATATTCACTCGGGTTGCCAAGGCTGTAAGGGCGGGCGGCGCAAGGGGCGCTGCACCAAAATAAGTAGTGCTTCTTACAAAAACTCTATCCTGGGTTCCTTCGGCGGCGTTACCAGGCTGCTCATCCACACTTCATCGTTGTCATAGAAGCCGGCGTCAATGAGCACTTCGTCCAGAATGCCCAGGGCCTCGCAATCTTCCAGGTAACCGGATATCTCCTTCCTCAGGGAACTCCTGGCCTCTTCGGCCGTGTCTCCAAACGCGGTAATCACGAGTTCCGGGCAATAGGCCAGAAAATACTTACCCTCCCGGGACTCTTCAATCTGATAAACGATTTTGTCCAATCATCCCTGCTTCAGGCCGGGCTTACAACCGGCCCTCTGACCGTGCGCCGATTTCCGCGTAAGCCCTTGCCACCGGCCCCTGCCCAGCCATGGAAATGCTATTCAACAAACTCCAGTTGCAGTTCCGTGTCCTCTTTAACCCCGGGAAACCCGGCGTGGGCCAGGGTCTCTTCCAGCAGGCTTCTGCCGTCCTGAACCTCAATCCAGTTTCGCATTACAAGGATCAACTCGTTCTGCGCTTCTTCTACGGTCTCCCCGGCGGCTTCCAGGTCCAACCCTTCGATGGCCGCTACAAACTTTCCGTCTTGCCAGGTTACCCTTGCGGTCAAGACGGCGGTTTCCATGCTTAAAACTCCCGGTATTCGTAGAAGGGGAAACTCTTGCGCCCCGGGTGGCCGCCGAAGCCTTCGTACAGCAGCAGCGGCGACGAATCGGGATTGCCCTGGAAGGTGACGCCGAAAAGGTCGCTGGCCTCTCTCTCGTACCATTCGGCAGCGGCCCAGACGCGGGAAACGGAAGGCAGAGCCGGCTCGTCGCAGGACAGGTCGGCCTTAATCACCAGGGTCTGTTCCTTATCCATGGAGTGCAGGAAATAGACCATCTGTAAACGGTCCTCATAGTCCACGCAGGACATGCACAGGAGCATCTTCAGAGCCAACCCGGAATCTTCCTTGGCAAGCTGGCAGACATGGTCAATGCCGGAAGCATCTACGGTCACCTGGGGAAGCTCGGAAAGCAGGCCCCGCTGGGGGTTAAAGTCCCGGAACAATTCTTCGGCGGCCTCCAGCGTCGCCAGGCTGGCCTCGGAAAGCACCGAGTAATCGGGCTGTTCCGGTTCGGCCTCGCCGTCGTGTCCGGAGTGACGGTTAGCGGCCACTGTTCTTTGCGTCCTGCATGATTTTTTCTTGCAGCTTCAGGATTCCGAACAGCAGGGCCTCCGGGCGTGGAGGGCAACCGGGCACATAGACGTCAACCGGAATAATGTGGTCAACCCCCATTACCACCGAATAGGAACGGTAGTAGGGGCCGCCGTTGGTGGCGCAGCTACCCATGGCTATAACCCATTTGGGGTCCGGCATCTGCTCGTAGAGCAGCCGGATGGGCTCCGCCATCTTCTTGACCACGGTGCCGGCCACAATCATCACGTCGGACTGGCGGGGAGAGGGCCAGGTAACCACCCCGAAGCGGTCGAAGTCGTGGTGGGCCATGTAGGTGGAAATCATCTCGATAGCGCAGCAGGCCAGCCCGAAACTCAGCATCCACAAGGAGGACTTGCGGGCCATGCCAAAAAGCTGCTCGGAGGTGGTGGTTACGACGCCGGGCACCTTGCCCGCCGTGGCCTGGGTAAGCAGGCTGGGAGCCGGCGTGTTGCCAGGGCCGAGAATTATTTCTGCCATTCAAGGACCCCTTTCTTCCAACCGTAAATGATGGCAAAGAAGAGCACGCCCAGGAACAAGACCATTGCATAGAAGGGGATGGAATTGCCCAGGTCGCGCTGTTCCAGGAATATCACCGCCCAGGGGAAGAGGAACACGGCCTCTACGTCAAAAATGAGGAAGAGGATGGCGAATATGTAGAACCGGAGGTTGATGTTTGACCAGGAGTAGCGGGCCGGCTCGATGCCACATTCGTAGGTGCTGAGCTTGGTTGCGGAAGGTCGGCGGGAAGAGAGAATGCGGCTGGCAAGGAACATGCCGCTTATAGCTACTACGGCTACAATGGCTGAAAGGGTGACCATCGTCCAGTTGCCGGCGTAAATGTCAGGGTCGAAAGGCACTAAATCCACCACCAAACCTGGATATCCCGTTCGGGAAAGCGAAAAAATGATAGCACCGGGCTATGGGAGTGTCAATTTGGGTTCCGTCCGGCAATCGTTCCAAGTTGACGGGAACGGGTCTCGCCTTAAATCGTCGTTGCATCAGGAGCCAAAAGGGCTCAGGCGCCCCGGCTGCGTAACTCTGTCGAGGAAATGTCCAACCGGAACCTCTCCTCTGAAATCTCCTCGAACAAGGGTAGGAATCCCGGCGGTACCTGGGCATCGGCCAGGGTCCGGTACGCCCCTCCGCTCTGCCGGCCGGCCACCAGGAAGCGGCAGCCCAGGGCCCAAATCTCGGCCAGCGCGGTCAGCATTTCCGTCTCCGAATCGCCGTAATACCGGGAGTCAATCAGTCGGACCAGGGTGTCCCACCCGATTACAAAGATGCTGCCCGGGAAAATCCGGGCCTTGAGCCGGAAGGTGGGCGCCCGGGTCAGCGCCACAGCGGCCCGGCCCTCAATGCCCGCCACCCGTCGTAAAATTTCAGCCTCTTCCAGCGGTGGCTTGTCCACGTTCAATACCGCCAATTCGTACATCAGGTCCAGGCCTGTAATGTCCCTGGCAACGGCCGCCAGCCGTTCGTGCCCCTCGTGCAGGGGATTAAGAGAACCAGGCAGAATAGCCAGCGGGCCGGGTAATTCCGCCTCTGCCGTAATAATATTCCCAGCGGGCCAGGCCACCGCCAGGTCCACCTCTCCGTCGAGAAGCCTCTGCACCGGACTGGCATGGGAAGCCGAAATCACGTCCGGGTTTTCGGCATTGGTGAACCCGATTTCGATATCCGACTCCACCCCGAAGGAACTGGCCATGGCCTGAATCAGCAGGCGGCTGACCAACTCCTCCTCACCCGTCCTGTCCCGCTTGCCCTTGTCGAGAATCAGGTTGTAGCCGTGGACGCCCCGGTCGTCCCAGGCGGCTATGCAGGCGCGATGGTCACCCCGCTTGGGCCGGTCGGTGGCTATGGTGGCGGTACAGGCCACGCCAACGACGGGCGAGTCATCCTCCCGCAGCTTCATCCCCCGGCGGTAGGCGGCCCGGGCCATGTCCCGGGCATTCTGATCGGACACGTACTGGGCCGGTTCCTGCCCCACCAGGTCAATCATGGAGAGCCGGCCATAGGGCACCAGGGTCTCCAGGATGGTGCGCGAGGCCCCGGACACCCCCAGCAGCCAGGACATGGCGCTGCTGCCGGCGCCGGCGACCACCAGCACCGACTTGTGCGGCGTGTCGTGCATCTGGGCAATCACTTTTTCTATGTTTGCATCCATCTACTTTCTACATTCTCTCCGTTGCCAATTGCTCAGGGCCTGCCAACCGGAGGCATCCAGGTCATCCATGCGAAGCCTAGAAACCTCAATTTCGGCGCCAATCTTCCGCTCCCAGGCCTCGTTCCATTCCTGCGGAATCAGGCGGCGCGCCTCCCGCCAGGTTATAGGGGACTTGTCCGCGGCGGCGTGGCCCGCAACAACGTCGGCCAGAAAGCAGGTCATGTCGCCTCCATCCATGGCGTTGATGACCCGGCACTCCAGCCAGCCGGCACAGTCCCGTAAAATCGGATTCCCCAACGCCCCGGTTTCGAATGCCACGCCCTCCAGCTTGTTCCGGTCTTTGCCGGAAACCAGGCCGAAATCTCTGATGAAGTCCAGCTGGTCTCCGGCCAGGAAGTTCAGGGCGAAGGTACCGCTGCCCAAAATCAGGTTATGGCTGTAGTTTGCCTTGTAAATCTGCGCCACCACCCGGGGCCGGTCCGGGACTATGGATGCGGCGGAAATGGCTACGGCTATCTGGGCGTTCAGCTTGCCGTCAAGATGGCTGGTAACGGCGGCCAGGGGAGACCAGAGCCGTCCCATAATAGGGCCGATATTTGCGTTTTCCATGCTGCTGTCCGGCGGGCCGGCCCGGCACGGGAATTTTCTGCGGCAAATGCCGAGCAGCACGAGTTTAGCACCGTGCCGGCGGCTTGTCGAAATCCCGAAGCAACTGAGCCGTAATCTGGCAGGGGTGGCTCCCCAAGGAAAAAGGGCAGCCCTTCTTAGGCCGCCCCGGGTCAAACATTTTGGAGCCAAGCAAGAGGCCGAAAGGGGCCTGCGGACCAGGCCGCTACCAGTCCGGGCTGATGTCTTCTCCGCCGTTCTTGGTCAGGCGGCGCTGCTGGCTGCCATCGGCATTCATAACCAGGATGTCGGCGGTGCCATAGAGGTCGGTGACAAAGGCCATGCGCTTGCCGTTGGGAGACCACACCGGAGAGGACTCGGAGGCGTTGTTGCTGGTGAGACGGTGTTGGTTGGCCCCATCGGCCTGCATGGTGTATATCTCGGAGTTGCCGTCCCTGGTGGAGACGAAGGCTATGGTCTTGCTGTTGGGATGCCATGCCGGCGCGTAGTTATCGAAGGTGCCGTTGGTCAAACGCACCTCTTCAACGCCGTCCTCCCAGGAACCTCCCTTCGTCCTCTGGGCCAGGAAAATGGCCTTTGCATCCTCTTGCTGGCGGACGAAGGCTATGGACTTGCCGTCGGGAGACCAGCAGGGGTTCATGTCATCGCCCTCGGTTAGCCGAACCAGGTTGACGCCCCGGGGGTTTCGCAGCCACAGCCCCCGGTCTGCCTCGGGCTCCTGGTTGTAGAAAACCACCCATTCGCCGTCGGGCGACCAGTCCCCCAACGCCTCGGCAGACTCCTCAAAGGTCACCTGGTTGACTTCCCGGTCCTCAATGGCGACGGAGTAGATTTCGGTGTGGGACTCCCCTTTCCGCTCTACCTCAGAAACGAAGGCCAGCATCTGGCCTTCCCGGGACCACCGGGGCGACGCATCGAGGCCCGGATTGTTGGTCAGGCGGCTCAACTGGTTGCCTTCCTTGTCCACGACGCTGATTTCCTTGTCCCCGGTTTCCCGGGAAACGTAGGCGACGTGCTGGCCGTCGTGGGACCAGCGGGGGTCCTCGTCAGCGCTGCCGTTGTTGGTCAGGCGGGAGGACTCGCCCGTCTCGGGGTCAAGGAGATATATCTCCAGGTCGCCATCGGTGTCCGAAACGTAAACGATGCCGCTGTCATTTTGCGGCAGAAAAGAACAGCCGGCTACGAGGAAGAAGATCGTCGAGACCAAGACCAGGAGGCCAGGGCTGGAATTGACGGTGCGACGCAGTAGAACGCTCATTATCCCCTCACTTCACCCATTCACCTTTGGCGCCTTGCTCCCGGCCCCGCGCGCCGGGGCCTTCAGGAGCAGAGTCTGGCTATGAGACCCGGATAGCCACCTACAATAAAGGTTACTTCAGGACTCAACTAACCCGCCTATATATCTCCTTGCGTTTTGCGACCAAAATCGTTGCGAACGTGGCACTTTCATGGGTTTCAACCATAAACGCGTACCCAATTCAATGCCGGGCCCTTGGGGAATTGCCCGGTGGTTGCGGAACCGCCGGTCTTTCGGGCGATGCCCCAGCCTGCCCATATCCCCGCAATGGGCGTGGACCGCCCGCGACGGCTGAATCTGGGAGCCACCAGCCCAAAGTTGGGACGGGAGCGGCCCGCCACCCAACCTTGACAAGCACATTGGGCTTAATTAGCCTTACACCAATTTCCTAGGCTGCCCGAACCGCGCCGCCCCAGTGCGTTGCACGGGGGCGCGACACTGGGAAAGTGTCGCTTTGAATCCGGCGTGCGCCGTCCGGCGTTGAAATACGGCCCCAATAATGGCAAGCCAATACGGCAAGAGAGGTGAGGTTATGAAGGCCCTGGTTGGAGCAAACCTGATTGACGGTACCGGCGGCCCGGTGGTGGAGGACTCGACCGTATTGATTGACGGGGCAAGGATTGTGGAAACCGGGCCGAGGCTGGCGGTGGACCTGCCCCCTCGCACGGAGGTAATTGACGTTTCCGGCATGACGGTAATGCCGGGAATGATTGACTGCCATGACCACCTGGCATCCAAGGACTACGGGCTGCCCAGCCGCATGGGTTTTGACGCGCCCCTATCTTTCCAGCACCTGCGCACCGCCAAGGTCCTGGAGCAGACCCTGGAGGCGGGGTACACCTGCGTAAGGGACGGCGGGGGACTGGACGCCGGTTTCAAACAGGCCGTGGAACAGGGTCTTTATCCCGGGCCCCGCCTGGTCTTGTCGGTGGCCATCATCTCGCCAACGGGCGGCCTGGCCGACAAGGTTACGCCCTCGGGCCAGTGCTTCCCGCACGACGACCCGATGATACCCTCGGGAATTGCGGACGGGGATGACCCGGTCCGGGCCAAGGTCAGGGAGATGTGCCGGGTTGGGGCCGACGTTATCAAGTTTGCCACCACGGGCGGGGCCAGTTCCCGGCCCGGGCACGGCCCCCTGGACATAGCCTTCGGCCCGTCGGAAGTGCGGACGCTAATCGAAGAGTCCAGGGCGCTGGGGCGGCGTACCATGTGCCACGCGGTGGGTGGGCCCGGCCTGCGCATGTGCGTCGAGGCTGGCGCCAACTCGGTGGAACACGGCTGCTACCTGGCCGAGGACCCGGACCTGCTGAAAATGATGGCCGACAACGGCACCTTCCTGGTGCCTACTTTCGAGATTTACGAGTTTCACGCCACCCTGAGCGCCCCGCACATGCAGTCCCGTTCCAGGGCGCTGATGGACATTCACCGGGAGACCATGCACCAGGCGTTGGCAGCCGGCGTCAAGGTGGTGGCCGGCACCGACGCGGGCGGCTATGTCCACGGAGACAACGCCCGGGAAGTGCAGATCATGGTGGAGAAGGGCATGTCCCCCATGCAGGCAATCCAGGCTTGCACGGGCTGGGCCGCCGAATGCGTGGGCTTGGACAAGGACATCGGCACCATAACCAAGGGCAAGTTCGCCGACCTGCTGGTAATTGACGGCAATCCCCTCAAGGACATTGAGGTTCTGCGGCGGCCCGGCGGCATCAAGCTGGTTATGAAGGCCGGCGACACGGCTGTTGACAAACTCCCCGCGCGTGAGCCTCAGCCGGTTTCCTGAAAACCGCCGCACCGACGCGCCGGAAAGCCGTGGCAAAAAGAACCTGAAGCGGGTCGGCCCGGGCCAAGGGCCGGCCCGCAGCCGTTTTGATGGGGCGCACGATTTCACCGTATGAACTTCAAGATATTGACCCTATTCCCCGAAGCCTTTGAAGGGCCGGTAAGGCACAGCCTGCTGGGCCGGGCCATCCAGCGCGGGTTGATTTCCGTCCAGATTACTGATATTCGCAGTTACACGCATGATGCCCACGGCACCGCCGACGATTACCAGTACGGTGGCGGCCATGGCATGGTATTGAAGGCTGAACCAATCTTTGACGCCGTCGAGGATACCCTGGCAGACCATCCCGAGGCTGAGCGTGATTCCCTTCCCGTGGTCCTCCTGTCCCCCCAGGGCCGCAAGCTGGACCAGGGCCTGGTGCTGGAACTGGCCCAAGCCCCGGGCTTGGTGCTGGTTTGCGGGCACTACGCAGGCGTGGACGAGCGCGTCAGGACACACCTGGCAACCCACGACGTGAGCATCGGCGATTACGTGCTGACCGGCGGCGAACTGGCGGCCATGGTGGTGGTGGACGCCGTTTCCCGCTTTGTGCCCGATGTGGTGGGTTCCGCCGAAAACGTCCAGGAAGATTCCATCACCTCCGGCCTGTTGCAGCATCCCCTGTACACGCGGCCGGCCGACTTCCGGGGAATCACCGTACCGGACATCCTGCTGTCCGGGCATCACGCCGAAATAGAGAAGTGGCGCCGGCGGGAATCCCTGCGCCGCACCTACCTGAACCGGCCCGACCTGCTGGCCACGGCAGAGTTGTCGGCCGACGACCTTGAATTTTTGGCCAAACTGGGTTTTTCGGCGGGAGCGCCAGCGGCAGAAAGCAGCGAGGGGTCGGGAATTTAGCCGGAACCAAGAAGGGAACCAGGAAATGCCCAAGTCAGATTTCAGGTTTTCCACGGAAATCAGGGTCCGATGGATGGAAGGCGATGCCCAGGGTATCGTTTTCAACGGCGCCTACCTGGGATACCTGGAAGTTGCCCAGGCCGAGTACTTCCGAAACCTGGGGTTTTCCATTTACCGCATCGCCCAGAACGGCTACTTCGACAGCGCCGTCGTCAAGGTGGAACTGGAATTCAAGGCGCCGGCGCGGGTTGACCAGGTGCTGGAACTGTTTGCCCGCGTCTCCCGGATTGGCAACACTAGCCTCACCCTGTTGGTGGAGATTTATCCCCAGGGGGAAGAACGCCTTTTGACTTCCATAGAGGCGGTTTACGTGGGCTTCCATGCCGATACCGGCGCCACCCGGCCGGTGCCGGACGCCATTCGCCAACTGGTGGACCATTTTGAAGAGACGGGAGAGGCGCTGGATTTGGGCCGGTTCCCAGAGATGGCAAAAGCGGCGGAGTAGCCCGTTGCTGCGGTGGAGGGGAAGTTCTAGACCATGAAGACGGGGGAGGAGTCGGTGTTAACCCGAGTCTCGTTGGCTATGCCCGTCCTCAAAAACTTGGGCAGGTTGAACATGCCGAGGTGGGTCTCGCCATCGTAGAACTCCAGCTCGCGGCCAAGCCTCTGGGCCAACTTGGCGTCCACCGAGGCGGCGTCCAGGGCAGGAATCGGAGCGTCGGAAGCAATGTTGAAACCCCACAAGGTCTGGAAGGCGGGCACGTGCACCTGGTAGCAGACGCAATGGGCAAAAACCGTTGACAGGGTCCTGTTGATTGTGGTGAAGCACTCCTGGTGGCTGAGCAGTCCCGCGGGTCCCGACTGGGTTACCAGGATTCCGCCGGCCTTCAAGCGAGACTTGGCAATCTCATAGTATTCCCGGGTATAGAGCAAATAGGCCGGGCCACCCTCCAGCGGGTCCACCAGGTCCATCACCATCACGTCGAACTCAACGCCGGGCGAATTGAGGTAAGCGCGGGCATCCTGGTGCAAGAGTTGCAGCCGGGGGTCGTCGAAACTGCCCTGATGGTGGTTGGGCAGGTGCTGCCGGCAGAGCTCCACGACCTGCTGGTCCAGGTCCAGCATTACCGCCCGCTGCACCGAGGAATGGGTCAATACCTCCCGCAGAGTACCGCCCTCACCGCCGCCGCCGATGAATACGTCCAACGGGTCCGGGTGGAGTATCATGGCAGGCTGGACCAGCGCCTGGTGGTAGATGTGCTCGTCCCGCTCCGTGGACTGAGTCTTGCCGTCAAGAACCAGGCTGCGGCCATAGAGGTTCGACTCTACCACTTCGACGTGCTGGTACTCCGTCTTTCCCGAAAACAGCACCTGCTGAATCCGCAGCATTACGGCCAGGTCGGGATAAACGGTCTCCAGCAGCCACTTGCCGGTGATTTCTTCCATCTGGGACGGAGAGACCCGGTTACTGTACGCCGGCGGGCAAAGAAAGCAACCCGCGTCGTACTTCGGTAATCTCAGGTTTCTTGGACTCGAACTGCTCTATGAGCACCTTGGCAGCGTCCCTGGGTTGAAAAGAGGACCCACACGTGAATATGTCGGCAGCGGCGTAATTGTACTCCGGCCAGGTGTGGATAGATATGTGGGATTCGGCGATGGATAAAATGCCGGTGACCCCTTGAGGAGTGAACTGATGGAATGATTCGCCGATTATGTGCGCCCCCACGCCTTCGGCGGCTCCAAACAGCGCATCGCGGACATAGTCCAGGTTGTCAAGAAGTTGAGGGTTACACTCCTTGAGTTCCAACAAAAGGTGCAGACCTAGTACATTCAATCACCTGCCCTCCTCTTCATTAGCGGGGCATCATCCCCTGATTCCGGGTCAACAGAGTAAAGATTTTATATTCAATTTGTTCCGCAATCAATACCCCCGCACGGTTAATTGCGCAATCAAGCAGGAAACCGCATATCCGGGAGGCACATTTACCCCGGATTAAGGGCATTGATTGCGTGGTTGGCGTTATACGGGCACCTTTGCCGCATAGCTGTGGGGCGCGGCCCCGGCAGCTGTCCCGTTGCAGGACGGCGACGCAATTCCCTGTTTCGTTTTGTCGCAAGTGGCCTTTCGTTTTGCCACCGATGACACTTGTCCATTGACTAGCAACCCTGGCCCGGATAAAATCGGGCCACATGGCTCGCATATTTGATCTTCATATCCATACCACCAAGGGCAGCGCCGACAGCAACCTCAGCCCTGAAGACCTTATCCTGGAAGCGGAGAGGTTGGGCCTTCGGGGTCTCTGCATTACCGAACACAGTGGGCCCTGGGACAGGCACGAATTTGAGCGGTTCGCCAGCCTTCACAACGTGGTGCTCGTAAGGGCCATGGAGGCCGATACCGACATGGGCCACATGCTGGCCTTCGGCATGGACAGTTACCAGTCCGGCTTTCACAAGGCCGAAGTCCTGTGCCGCGCCGCCCGAGCCGAAGGCGGTTTCGTGGTTAGCGCCCATCCCTTCCGCGGGGTTCTGGGAAGGCACATGCGCGAGCGCCCCTACCTCTACCGCTCCATGCCGGATGAACCCCTGCCATCGCTGCCTACGGAAGCCCTGGACCATCCGGTCTTCAAGCTCGCCAACGCCATCGAAGTAGTCAACGGCGGCACGGCGGACGAGGAAAACGGGTTCGCCATGCAGGTGGCCAGCCTGTTGAGAATGCCGGTAACCGGCGGCAGCGACGCCCACAGCACTCATGGACTGGGCCGCTACGTAACCGCCTTTGCCGACGAAATCAACACTGAAGCGGAGTTCCTGACCGCGCTGCGGTCCGGCAAGTACTTCCCGGCGGTGGGGCTACGCTCCGGACAACTGCGTCCCTATACCGGTTGACCTTCTGCCGGTTGAACTCCGGACTCTCGCTGCAGCCGGCGCTTGGCCGGGTGTCGCCGGGGATGTGCTTCAAGGCGCCCGAACACACCGGCTTTACGCCCCATCGCTGACTGAAAGGACCTGAGATATGTCCTTGGGCCACACGCCCACGACCATTCCCGCCCTGGAAAAGACCTTTGTCGCCGTGGACCTGGAGACCACCGGGCTGAATCCCGACGTGGAGAAAATTATCCAGGTAGGCGCCGTCAAATTCCAGGGAGACCAGGTAATTGACCGTTTTGAGACCTTTGTAAACCCGGGCCGGCAGATACCGGAATTTGTGCAAAGGTTGACCGGCATCCGCCCGGAGCAGGTCAGCCGCGCCCCCTTCTTCTCATCGGTCAGCCAGAAGCTGGAAGAGTTTCTCGAAGACCACCCGGTCGTAGGCCACAACGTGGGCTTTGACCTGCGCTTCCTCGAGACCCACGGCCTGCCGCTGGACAACTCCCGGTACGACACCTGGGACCTGGCCTCCTTCCTGCTGCCCCGCACCACCGAGTACTCGCTGGGAGCCCTGGCCCGCAGGTTCGGACTGGACCACCACCGGGCCCACCAGGCAATAGACGACGCCGAAGCCACCCAGCAGCTATTTGTGACCCTGCTCCGCCTGGCCGGGGAGCTGGACCCGTCCCTGTTGGCGTACATCAAAGCCCTGGCGGAACGGGGCAACTGGAGCGTCGGCAGCCTTCTCGCCGGCATGGAGGGCCTGGAGCGCCTGGAGCGCCTGGAGGATATCGAGGGAGGAACCTCCGTATTCAACCTGTCCGGGTTGAACCTCAGCGGCCTTACAGCGCGGCTGGGGCGTCCCGAAAAAAGGCGATATGACGAGAGCCTGAGCCACTGGACTGCCGAAAAGATATCGGAATTAATGGGGCCCGGAGGCCCCTTCGCCCAGGCTTTTCCCGGTTTTGAACACCGCGAAGAGCAGGATGAGATGCTGTCGAAGGTGGCCCAGGCCATCTACCAGGGCCGGAAACTGGTGGTGGAAGGCGGCACCGGGGTGGGAAAGTCCATGGCCTACCTGCTGCCGTCCGCCCTGTTTGCGGCGGCCCGCGGCCTGCGGGTGGTCATTTCCACCAACACCATCAACCTGCAGGAGCAGTTAATCAACAAGGACATTCCCGCCCTCATCAACGTCCTGGAAGGCTCCGGGTTGGTGGTGGAGGGCCTGCTCAAGGCCACGCTGCTCAAGGGCCGCACCAACTATCTCTGCCTGCGGCGCTGGAACTACCTGGCCAACAGCGATAACCTCACGGCTGACGAGACCCGGTTGCTGAGCAAAACGGCCGTATGGCTGCAGAACACTGAGGGAGGCGACCGGGCCGAGATAAACCTGTCGGGAAGGGACTCATTCGCCTGGAGCAAGGTTTCGGCCGGGGAGAAGGGTGGGTGTCCCGCCTTGCGCGGCGGCAACAGCGCCTGTTTCCTGAGGAGCGCCCGGGAGCGGGCCGACCAGGCGCACATCGTCGTGGTCAACCATGCCCTGCTGCTCTCCGACCTGGCCTACGGTGGCGGCATCATTCCCGAGTACCAGTACCTGATAATTGACGAGGCACACAACCTGGAAGACGAGGCCACCAGGCAGTTCGGTTTTCAACTGGGGCCCGACCAACTCAACGATGAATCGGAACTTTTGACCAGGCTGCTGCGGGAAACGCGGCTGGCCTTTTCCGCCATTGACATGCCCCCGCTGGTCAGGCAGGGCGGCGAGCGCATGACCGGTGACCTGGAGCAGATGCACCCTCGGCTGCGGCAGAACTGGAACGAAATGTGGGCGGCCGCCCAGCGGTTGTTCACCGCCCAGGGCAAGGACGGGGAAGACCTGCTGATAACCCCCAGAAATCGCAGCCACAGAAGCTGGTCCGACCTGGTTACCGCCTGGGAGAACGTGGATGTGGGCCTGAGCAACCTGGGGCAGGCCCTGGGCCGGCTCCACGCATTTCTCCAGGAGAACGATGTTCCCGCCAAGAACTCCGATTTGCCCTCTCCTTCTTCCAGGGTAGAAATATCGTCCCTGGTTTCGGAATCCAGCAACCTCCAGGGCAACGTGGAAAACCTCCGCGAAAACCTGATGTCCATTATCGGGCGGGAGGATGCGAACCGGATTCACTGGCTGCACCTGGACCAGGCCCGGGACGATTTGAGCCTTCATTCCGCGCCGCTGGAGGTGGGTCCGGCCCTCCGGGAACAACTGTTCGACCAGAAGGAGAGCGTCGTCCTGACCAGCGCCACCATGAGCGCCCAGGGCAACTTCGATTACGCCCGCCGCCGGCTGGCGCTGCCGGAGGAAACCGAGGAACTGCTGGTCGGTTCTCCCTTCGACTACCGCAAGGCTGCCCTGCTGCTGATACCGGAGGATATGCCCCAGCCTCAAACCGAAGGTTACGTGGACTCCATAGCGCAGGCACTGTTGGACCTGGCCAGCCACCTGTCCGGGCGGACCATGGCGCTGTTTACTTCCTACTCCGCCCTGCGCAATGTCAATTCGCGGTTGCGTAACCGGCTGCAAAACCAGGGTATCGAGGTGCTGGCCCAGGGGGTGGACGGTTCCCCGCCCCAGATTAGCCGCCGCTTCATTGAAAATCCCCGGTCCCTGCTCCTCGGCACCAGCAGTTTCTGGGAAGGCGTGGACTTCCCCAGCGGCGTGATGCGGGCCCTGGTAATTACCCGTTTGCCCTTCCAGGTACCCACCGACCCAGTGGTGAAGGCCCGGTCGGAACAGTACAACAACTCCTTCAACGAATACTCCATCCCCCAGGCGGTATTGCGGTTCCGCCAGGGCATTGGCCGGTTGATTCGGAACAAGGGAGACAGCGGGGCAATAGTGGTGCTGGACAAGCGGATTACGGGCAGGAATTACGGGCAGGCTTTCCTGCAGTCCATCCCACCCTGCACCCTGAAACCAAGCAACCTTTCCAACCTGGGTTCCCAGGCGGCCCAGTGGATTGAAGAGGCGGACCGTGCAACTGGTCGTTGACCGGCAGCTGGACCTGGAAGCCAGCCTCCTCGGGGGACAGGCCCACCGCTGGAGAAGGGAAGGTTCCGAAGAGGAACCCTGGTATTCCGGAGTCGTTAGGGGGAACTTCATCCGGCTCAGGCAGCTGGAACCCAACCGGGTGGAATTCCACGCCGCGCCCTGGCCCGAGGCTTCGGTTGTCCCGGTATTGCAGCATTACTTCAGGCTGGACGACAACCTGGGCCAAATCCAGAAGGAAATCAGCCACGACTGGCGGGTGGCCGCCATGGTCAAGCAGTACCCCGGCCTGTGCGTGCTGCGACAGGAGCCCTGGGAATGCCTGGTCGCCTACATTTGCTCCGCCAACTCCAACATTCAGCGCATCCACCAGGTGCTGGAGAACATAGCCGAGGCCTTTGGCAGTCCCATCGAACTGGACGGCCAGGTCAGGCATTCCTTCCCTTCCGCGGCCCAACTGGGGGAAGCCGGGGAGATGGAATTACGTCGGCTGGGCCTGGGATTCCGCGCTCCCTACGTTGACCGGGCCACCAGGGAGGTCGTAGAAGGCTCCCTGGACCTCAATGCCCTGGTCAAGATGCCCTACCAGCCCGCCAAAGAGCGGTTGATGGAATGTTACGGCATCGGCTCGAAAATTGCCGACTGTATCGCCGTATTTTCCCTGGAGAAGCTGGAAGCCTTCCCCATAGACGTTTGGGTGCGCCGCGCCCTGGGTGAGTGGTACTTCCCCGGCCAGAAGGCCCCCCCGGACCGGGAACTGCTGGCCTGGGCCCTGGAATACTTCGGGCCCTACGCCGGCTACGCCCAGCAGTACCTCTTCCACGGCCGGCGGCTGCAGAAGCGGACGAAAAAGCAGGCAGAATCTGAGGATAACGAGGGAATTACGGAGTAGAAGAACGCCCTATACGTCGCCAGTTGGGGTTTCAGTTGACAGTTCGACAGGCTCACCACCAGCGGGCCCTTAGCTTTTCCACCACACCTATATTCTTCAGAAAAACCCGGGAACTGTCAGAACCTCGGCCTCGAATCTGCCCCCATTTCCGCAACTCGGTGGCGCTACGGCCGCAGCAGCAGCTTTCCGAAGAAGTTGGCTTCCTCCATGGTGTCGTGGGCGGCAGCGGCGTCGGACAGGGGAAAAACCTGGTGGATGGCAGGGCGAATAACTCCCTTGTTCAACATTTCCACAATCTGCCGCATATCTTCCTTGCTGCCCATGAAGGTGCCGTAAATTTCCAACTGGCGGGTGAACAGCAGTCCCAGGTGCAGCTCGGCCCGCAGCCCGGTGGTGGCCCCGCAGATGGTGTATCGCCCTCCGGGCCGGAGGGAGTTGAAGGCGCTGGCGAAAAATTCGGCGCCAACGTGGTCAACCAGCACGTCAACCCCGGCCCCGCCGGTGAACGCCTTTACCTGCTCGGCTATGTCCTCTTCCTTGTAGTTAATCACTTCATCGGCGCCCAGTTCCCGCGCCTTGGCGGCCTTTTCCGCCGTGCTGGTGGTGGCGATTACCCTGGCTCCTACCACGTTCTTTGCCACCTGGATGGCCGCGGTGCCCACTCCGGCAGACGCCGAAAGCACCAGGACCGTTTCCCAGGGTTGAAGCCGGGCCCGCCGGACCATCATGTTCCAGACGGGCAGAAAAGTAGTCGGAACCGCGGCGGCTTCCTCGTAGCTGACCGACTCCGCAATCTTGTGGGCGTTTACCGCCGGGACTGTAACGTATTCGGCGTAGCTGCCATCTCTGGCGCTGCCCATGAAAGTCGAACGGGGGCAAAGATCGTCTCTGCCCGACATGCAGGTAGCGCACTGGTTGCAACTGATGCGAGGATTAACCACAACCCGGTCTCCCTCCTGGAGGCTGCGAACCCCCGGGCCCGCCTGCGTCACATCCCCGGCGCAATCACCTCCCAGGATGAGGGGAGGGGGAAACTCCCGCCTCAGCCCCCGGCCGCCGGCCCTGGTGTACAGGTCAAGCCGGTTGAGGGCGGTGGCCCGCACCCTTATCTTCACCTCGCCCGGACCCGCCTCGGGTTCGGGGCGCTCTCCGTAAACCAGCGATTCCGAGCCCCCATGAGCCTCTATGTAAATTGCTTTCATCGGTTGCCGTCTCCAAGATAATCAACTCTCCGGTACGGTAAAAAATCCGCCAATGCGGCCCGCGCGTTTTGCGCCGGCAGGAAGGGTACGCTCTCCCCTAGGGTCGCCGTCCCTCGTAGCAATCGTTGCAAAGGTAAACGATGGCCAGGGCTTCCTCGTGGCTGGAAATGCGCCCGCACTGTGGAATGTCACTGTCAGTGGTCCAGGGCTGGTGAAACTTGCCGCCGCACATCTGGCAGGATGTCTGGTGTATTCCGTCCAGGGCCTCTTCGCAAATAACGCAGGATTCCTGGTCCAAGTCATCGAGCATAATGTTCCTAATCCCCTTTCCGGAAATTCCCGGGACTGGAACAAGCGCCAGCCAGCCGCCGGGCCCGTCAGCGCGCCGCGCCGGTCCCTTCCGATACCGTACCGTCAATTGCCGCGGGCGCCAGCGCCGCCACCAGGCCTTTCACCCAGCGCCGCTCTTCCTCCCCGGAACTCAACCACCCGTCCAGCTTCGCCTGGCGCAGTCTCTCCAGGGTATCGCCGATCAGGTGGCCCGGAGGCACCCCAAGCCGCAGAAGGTCATCTCCCGAAAGCACCGGCTTCATGTCTTTCAGTTCATTCGTGTAACGGCGCAGGTTGGCCGCAACGGCCGGTTTCTCCGTGAGGGCAGCAGAGACCAGCAGGGCCTCGCCGGATTTCCCGTCCAGCCGGCGGCAAATGTCCGAGGCGGGCAGGTCGGCGCTGTCCAGAGGGGCTTCGGCCTCCCTTATGGAAATGGCGTCGTGCAGAACGCGGGCCCAGGCAGCGGCCATATTGAGGGAGCGTGCCGCATATTCGCCCTCGCCAGCCGACATGGGATAGCCCAGGGCCGCAACCCAACCCATGTAGCCGGCATTGCGGCACACCTCTTCCGCAGCCACTTTTTCCTCCCAACTGAAGAGAAGCTCTCTGCGTCGAGCCGAGCCGAGCAGGCAGGGAAGAATACCCAACTCCATGGTTCGCGATAATGGCCGAGCCGGGAATTCCTCCTCGAACATGCGCTGAAGCTCGTGGCGCAGTCGGTCGCCGCTCACCTTCTCCACGAACCGGCGGCGGACCGCTTCCTCCAGCAGGCGCGCCGTATCGTCGTCCATGGTATAGCCCAGGCGTTGTTCGTAGCGTACAGCGCGCAAAAGCCTGGTGGGGTCGTCCTGAAAACTCTCGGAATGAAGTATCCTGACAATGCCGCGGGACAGGTCATGGCGTCCCCCCAGCGGGTCCACCAACTGACGATCGGGGCCCATCAGAGGCAGAGCCATGGCATTGATGGAAAAATCCCGGCGCGCCAGGTCGTCCAGGATTGACGATGGCTCAACCACGGGAAGGGCGCCGGGTACCGGGTAGCTTTCTTTTCTGGCGGTTACCAGGTCAACCCGGAAATTGCCCGCCGAAATGCTCGCCGTTCCGAATCGCCGGTGAATTACCGCCTTGCCGCCCAGCCGGGACGCAAGGGCTTGCGCCAGTTCGGGGGCGTCTCCTTCCACCACGAAGTCCAGGTCTCGCAGGGGCCGGCCCAGCAGCCAGTCGCGGACGGGTCCGCCAACCAGGTAAACCGCCACTCCACGCGAGCTGGCCAGGTCGGTCAGGTTATCCAGCAAAGGGTGAAAGTCGCCACCGAGGTACTCTTCGATAGCGGGGGCGGGAGAGAGAAGGGACTGGGGGTCGTCCGAAGGCCGGTTCATGGTGGAGAAATTATAGCACACCGGATTTCCGTGCCGGACCAGGATTCCCCAGCCTGCGGCAGTGGGAGAGTCGGCGGCAGCTGTTCAGAAACGGGGGAATTAGCAGCCGGAAGTCGAGATTACCTCTTTGGCGGGACTGACGGTTTAGGGACAACCTGTTCCCTTTAACTGGGAACAGGCAAAGGCGGCAGAGCAAGGTTGGCTAGGCGGGCCCGTTATGCTAGAATCCTCCCAATCAGACAGGAGGTGTCATTATGGCCGAAGCGGACTTCAAGACCTTTTACGACTTCCGTTGACCCTTCGTGTACAACGCTGCCATGTGGCTGGCGCAGGTACGGGAAACCACTGGACAAGATGTAAACGTTGACTGGCAGCCCTTCTCCCTGGAGCAGGTGAACAGCGACAAGGGCGACGATTTCAAATACTGGGAACAGCCCGGCGCCCTGGACGGCTCCGACAACACCCTGCTGGCGCACCGGTGCGGCCTGGCCGCCAAGAAGCAGGGCAAGGAGGCCTTCGAGTCCTTCTTCATGGCCCTGCTCAAGCTCCGTCACGAGGAACGCAAGAGCCTCACCGACATGGAGGTAATGGAGGAAGCGGTCGCTAACTCGGGCATAGACATGGCCCGGTTCCGCGAGGATTTGGCCGATCCTGACCTGCTCCGGGAGATCGCCGAGAGCCACACCGAGGCCGTGGAAGAGTACGGCGCCTTCGGCGTGCCTACCTACGTTTTCCCCAACGGCGGAGTCGCATTTGTAAAGATGCACATACCGCCCGCGGAGCAGTCCGGCGAGATTTACGAATCGCTGACTCGCGTTATCACCGATGCCCAGCACGTGGGCGAGGTCAAGCGTCCCTCTCCACCCTGGCCCCACGGCCTGGTTTAGGTTTGGCTCCAGGGACTGAAATTGCCCTACAGCGAATTGGCAATAGAAGACCTGGAAGCCGGCATTGGCGTGACTTTCAATAACCGGGGCCTGTTGAAACAGGCCCTGGTTCACCGTTCCTACCTCAACGAGCACGGCGGCTCTCCCCTGGAATCCTATGAACGGATGGAGTTCCTGGGCGACGCCGTCCTCGAGCTTATCGTCTCTACTGAGCTCTACCATTCCTTCCCAGGGATTACCGAGGGCGAACTTACCAAGGGCCGCTCCTCGGTAGTTTGCCGCCCTTCCCTGGCCCGGGCAGCGCGCAGACTCTCCATCGGAAAGCACCTGTACCTGGGCAAGGGGGAACTGGAATCGGGTGGGCAGGATAGAGAATCAATCCTGGAGGAAGCCTTTGAATCGCTGGTGGCGGCGGTTTACCTGGACCGGGGTTACCAGGCCGCCCGCGATTTTGTCCTGACGGCCCTTAAACCGGAAATTGACAAGATCGGCCTGACCGGGGGGCCGGTAGAAAACCCCAAGTCCCGGCTGCAGGAATTAATGCAGGGGGCGGGCCGCAGCACGCCCAGATACCGCCACGTTTCCACCGAAGGGCCGGACCATCAACCGGAATTTACGGTGGAAGTGCTGGTTGACGACGTGGTACTGGGGCAAGGCAAGGGCAGCAAAAAGTCGGATGCCGAGCGTGCGGCGGCCCAGTTTGCCCTCAGCCGCTCCCTGGGGGACGCTGACGAAGAGATTACGGTCGAGGCCACCCCTTCAGCCGGGCGATCCGGCGGCAATAACGTCCAACGGGCGCAGGGAACCGGTCCCAATACCGCAAGCAATATTCTGGAAGAGTCATGCTCTCATTTTTCCAAAGAAACAGGGAAGGTAACAAGGAAAAGACCAACGAAGGCGTCAAGCGAAGCCGGGAACGCTGGTTCGGGCGAATCCTCGATGTCCTCCGGTCCTCTGACCTGGATGAAACGGTTTGGGAAGAACTGGAAGAGATCCTGATTTCCGCCGACGTAGGCGTTGAAGCCTCTATGCGCATAGTTGAAGAACTGAAGACCCGGGTGCGTGAAGAGGGGATTAGCGACGCGGACACCGCATTTGCACGCCTCAAAGAGTCCCTGGTCCGCGACCTGCAATCGGACCAGGTTGCCCAGGTATGGGGGGATAGCTCTGCCGGCGACGTTCCTTATGTAATCCTCATGGTGGGAGTGAACGGCGTGGGAAAGACCACCAGCATCGCCAAGCTGGCCCACCACTTCACCATGGAAGGAAAGAAGGTTGTCCTGGGCGCTGCCGATACCTTCCGGGCCGCTGCTGAAGAGCAGTTGGAAATCCTCGGAGACCGGGCCGGCGTAGAAGTAATCAGCCACCAGCCCGGCGCCGACCCCGGAGCCGTGGCCTATGATTCCTACCAGGCCAGCAAGGCCCGCGGCGCCGACGTGCTCATAGTGGACACCGCCGGGCGCTTGCATACGCGCACCAACCTCATGGAAGAATTGAAGAAAGTCCACCGGGTACTTAATCGCCTGGATTCCGACGCGCCCCAGCAGGTGATTCTGACCCTGGATGCTACCACCGGACTTAACGGGCTGGCGCAAGCCCGGGCCTTTGCCGATGCCGTGGGCTGCACCGGAATCTTTCTGGCCAAGCTTGACGGCACTGCCCGGGGAGGCATAGCCCTGGCCATCAAGCAGCAGTTGAATGTTCCCATACTTTTCATCGGCACCGGGGAGTCCCTGGAAGACATTGCTCCCTTCGACGCAACCCAATTCGTAGATTCCCTGCTATCGCCGGTTTCCTGAGTCCTTGAGGCCGTTCCCTAGTCCCGTGCCTGCCATGCCTGTCTGCGGCCTTTCCCCATTTGCTGCACCGGAACCCTTTCCGCTTGGCCTGAAGGCTGCGGAAACCCCGGGAACCGCCCATGTCTGACCTGTTCGCCTGGTTGCTGGCAGTCCAATTGATGGGGCTGCTGGCCGCTCCCCTGGCCTTCTTCCTGTTCGGGGCCTTGCCCGACCGGGGATATGCTTTCACCAAGCCCCTGGCTCTCCTGCTGGCAGCATACCTTCTCTGGGCCCTGGGCCTGACCGGCGTTGTGCCCAACTCTCCCGCAACAGTTGCCGGTATTTTACTGGCGGGCGCGGCCGCTTTTGCCTGGCTCTACTATCGCCGTTGGCCTGAGCTTGAGGGTTTCGTAAAGAGCCATTGGCGGTACATGCTGGTGGTGGAAGGGCTGTTCCTGCTGGCCTTACTGTCCTGGGCCTTCGTGATTTCCGAGGCGCCGGCCATCAACCACACCGAAAAGCCCATGGACTATGCCTTTCTGACCAGCATCCTGCAAAGTCCAACCTTTCCACCGGAAGACCCCTGGCTCTCGGGACATTCCATCAGCTATTACTACTTTGGGCACTTCATTATGTCCCTGCCCCTGAAGCTGGCGGGGATTACCTCCAATGTGGGGTACAACCTGGCCATGGCCACCGTTCCCGCCCTGGTTGTCGCCGCATCCTTCGGGCTGGCCTATAACCTGGTCCGGCTGGCCGGCGGCGGATTCCGCGCCGGAATCCTTTTCGGCCTGGCAGCGCCCCTGCTCATCACCGTGGCCTCCAACCTGGAGGGAGTGCTGGAACAGGTCCAGGTGCGAGGATGGGGAGGCCCGGAGTTCTGGCAGTGGGTCGGAATCAAGGGGCTGGACGGAACTGTGGGCAATGGACTCTTCCCGGACAGCAATTGGTGGTGGTGGCGCGCCACCCGGGTCATAGATACGCTGGACGGAGGCGTCAGCCTCGACTACACCATAACCGAGTTTCCCTTTTTCAGTTTTCTCCTGGGCGACCTCCATTCCCACGTGCTGAACTTGCCCTTCCTGCTGCTGGTCCTGGCGTTGACCCTGAACCTTATGCGCCAACCGAACCCCGTGGGGCCCGGATGGATTCGACGCCATCCCTGGTCGTTTGGGGCCCTGGCCCTGGCCCTGGGCGCCCTGGCCTTCATCAACTCCTGGGACTTTCCCGTAATCGGCGGCATCCTCGCCGCGGCCATCCTTGTTCGCTCCCTGTCCGAAAGGCAATCAACTGTAATACAGGAGGACGAGGTCCAGGGTGACGACAGGCCAGAAGCAGGAACTCCGGTGGACTTCGGCGCCGCCGCGCTGGCCAAGGCTGCCGCCGCCACCGCAGGTTTCATGGCCCCGCTGCTGGCCGTGTCGGTGCTGCTCTTTCTGCCCTTCTACATTACCCTCAGCTCCCAGGTATCCGGCATCCTGCCCCACCTGGGACCGGGCACCCGGCCCCTGCATTTCCTGCTGGTCATCGGCGGGCCGGCCCTTCTTGGGCTGGTATTCTTGTGGCGCCAGGCGGTGGGCTGGCCCCGACCGCAAAACAGGGAAGCGGCCTGCATCGTTTTGGCTGCCACGGTCGCGGCTCTGCCGCTGCTCTTATGGCTGGTCCTGGCCGGGGCGTGGGGGGCGCTTACTGGGGAGAATGGCTCGCTGCCGGGTTTTCTGGCCGCCAGGACCCTGACCGTATTGCCCGGGCTGGCGGTGGCAGCGCTGGCCGGCTATGCGGCCATGAGCCGGGCGGTCAACGGGCGCGATGTCGGCCCGGCCTTTCCGCTTCTCCTGCTGGCCGCTGCCGCCTACCTGGTCAGCGGAGCCGAGTTATACCACCTGGCCGACTTTTTCGGCAACCGGATGAACACCGTGTTCAAGGTTTACTACCAGGCCTGGCTGCTGCTGGGCATAGCCGGGGCCTTTGGAATCTACTACTGCGCCTCCCGGTTCAGGTCCATGGGCGTAGCGGCCAGGGCATTGCAGGCGATCCTGGCCGGGGTCGCGGTTTTGTTCCTGGCGGCCGCCCTCTACTACCCGGTGGGCGCCGCGCTGGACCGGACCGGCGTACTCGGCGAGAATCACGACTTCCGGCAGAACACCCTGGATGGCCTGGACTACATCAAGCGGAGCAACCCCGGGGAGTACGCCGCCATTGGCTGGCTGCGTGATGAGGCCGGGCCGGGCCGGCTGGCAGAGGCGGTGGGCGGGGACTATTCGGAGTACGGCCGGGTGTCGGCAGCCACGGGCCGGCCGGCCGTTCTGGGCTGGAAGGGCCACGAACACCAGTGGCGGGGCTCCACCACGGTCTTCCAGGGCAGGGAGGAGGACATCGCCCGTATTTACCAGGACCCGGACCCCCTGGTTGTTTACCGACTGTTGTCCTACTATGATGTTCGCTACGTGTACCTGGGGCACCGGGAGCGGGCCACCTACGGGGTCAGCCAACCCCAAGCCCTGGATGGCGTGCTTGAACCCGTTTTTGCACGGGATGACGTAGTAATCTACGAAAGACTCTCCTACTCTCCCTTCCGATGACAGAGCAAGACCCCACCTCATCAGTTGACAACGCCGCGGGGAAGGCTAACCTCTCCGCCGGGCCAGCCTTTACCGGCTCGTGGGTGGGCAGGGCCATCATGTTCTTCTCCGGCACAGACCGGGGAAGGTACCTGGCCGCCTTCGCAGCCCTGTGCCTGGTTGCCCTAGTCCTCCGCCTCTGGGAACTGGGCGGGCGCACAATGCACTACGATGAGGCCATCCATCTCTACTATTCCTGGCGCCTTTCCAACCTGGAAGGCTTCGTACATTCACCGTGGATGCACGGACCGTTTCAGATTGAACTGGTGGCGGCCTTCCTGAAACTGCTGGGCGACTCTGACTTTGCGGCGCGGCTGCCCTACGCCCTTTTCGGGACCGCCCTGGTTGCCCTGCCGTATTTTCTTAGAGAACAGATTGGGCGTACCGGCGCCCTTCTCACCGGCCTGATGCTGGCCCTGTCTCCGTCCCTGCTCTATTTCAGCCGCTTCGGGCGCAACGACATCATCATGGTGGTGCTGGCGGTCTCGCTGTTTATCTTGTTGTGGCAATACACCCGGGAGCCCAGGAATCGGTATCTTTATATCTCGTCGGCTCTGCTGGCCCTTGCCTTCGCCAGCAAGGAGACGGCCTACATCATTGCAGCCACTTTCGGATCCCTGGCGCTGCTCTTGTCCATACCCTTTTCCAGGGCCGCAAAGAGGTCGGGCAATGGTGCGGAACAGGAGCCGGGTGATGAACCGGGTGATGTACAGGTTGGCGAGTCGAGTCACGAATCAGGTGACGTACCGGGTGACGTACCGGGTGACGTACCGGGTGACGTACCGGTCAGCAACGAATTTAACGGACAGGAAGAAGCAAGCAATACGGAAGGCGTGGCAGTCTCCCCGTCAGGCTTCCCTCACCGCGACCTTCTTGAGCAAGATGTTGGGATGGTTGCGGCGACGGGCACCTTCAAAAGGCTCATCAGGCTCGCCCGCAACCTGGCAACACTGAAGCCGGGCCCGGCAGCCGGTTTCCTGGCCCTGTTGGTCACGTTGACTCTCCCCCAATGGTCGGCGGGCGTGGCGCTGGCCAGGGATGTGGGCGTGAAGCTGGCGGGCCTGGCCTTCGGGGTGGAAGCAGTGGACCGGTTCAACAGCAGCCTGGGGCTGGACCTGGTGGGCCGGGAAGGCGTGGGCCAGGGAATTGTGGGCGCTCCCCTGTGGGCGGAGCCTTTTGTGGCGCTGCCACTCACGCTTTTGCCGCCCTGGATTCCTGCCGCCGTTTTCCTGCTGCTCATCGGGGCTTTCATGTGGGCCGGTTGGCGGCTTGGTGGCCGGTGGTCCGGGCGCGCCGCGGGACTGGCTTTGCCCCTTATCAGCGCCGGCGCCGGCCTGCTGGCATTGACTATGCCCTTGGGTTACGGCCTGGACCTGCCTCTCGCCGCCGGCCTGGTGGCCCTGGCGGCAGTAGCATTCGTTTATTCGAGACTGCCCTGGAAGCATACGCTGTACCTGGTATTCCTTCCGCTCATCGCTTCTCTGGTCTTTGCCTTTCTTTTCCTGATTAACTTGCAGGTTGACCACGTTCTGGCAGACCTGTTGCCCGAAGGAATACAGGTGGAGAGCAGCGGAAACGCCCTGCCCCTCAACTTCCTGGTGGCTCTCGGGGTGCTGCTGACCACTTTAACGGTATCGCTGGCATTGGGTCTGCTGTGGAAGGGAGGCGTCTGGCTGGTTTGCGCCGGCATTTTCTACGTCGTATGGCTGACCCTGTTCACGACCTTTTTGACCAACCCGGTGGGAATCTTCAGCGGCGCGTGGCAGGGCATGGGCTACTGGATCGCCCAGCAGGAGGTGGCCCGGGGCAACCAGCCCTGGTACTACTACTTTGTCGGAATGTCGGTCTACGAGTTTCTCCCCACCATATTCGGAATTATCGGCGCCGCAGTGTTCATCAGGCGGCGAGACCGGCTGGGAATGGCGTTATCCTTCTGGGCCTTTGTCAATCTGCTGGCCTACACCATAGCCAGCGAAAAGATGCCCTGGCTGCTGGTTAACATCACCGTCCCTTTTATCTTCCTGGCCGGCAAGCTGCTGGGCGAACTGGCGGAGCGCATAGACTGGCGCAAGGCGGTTGAGCGGCAGAATTTTCCAAAGGCCGGCCTGCTGCTGGTCGTCCCGCCCGCGGCCGTTGCCTGCGCTTTAGTTGCGGCTATCGCGCTTACCGGCCCGGGCGAGGGGCCGGCTTACCTTGGTCTGGCCGCTGCCGTGGGCGCCGCCGGGCTGTGCGTTGCCGCGGCGTGGCTGACCCGAAAGGCGGGGCCGGGCGCCGGCCCTCCCCTGGTGAGCGTGGGAATCGCTGCCCTGCTGTTGGGCTTTACCGCCTGGACCGCGTTCCAGGTGACCTATACCTTTGATGATTCCCGGCGGGAAATCCTGGTTTACGCCCAGGGTAGCCAGGACCTGCGCCG
The DNA here is from genome assembly GCA_034423215.1 of Dehalococcoidia bacterium. Lineage (GTDB taxonomy): Bacteria > Chloroflexota > Dehalococcoidia > Lucifugimonadales > UBA3495 > Bin22. The sequence goes on along the minus strand of DAOUIY010000073.1, from coordinate 6,394 downwards.
GAGCTACGAGGAACTGTCCGCCGAACGGTTCGACCGGCCTGTTTCCGCCGCTGGGCCGGAGTCGGCCATGATTGACTACGACATCTGGTATCCTTTTCAGTGGTATGCTCGCCACTGGGAAAGGGAGGGTTACCTGGCCTTTTCCTGCTTTAAGGATGAAGATGGCGCAGGAGGCTGTACGGCGCCGTCCGGGGAACTGGAAAGTCCCGTCGTCCTGGTCGCGGCCCACAACCGTCCCTCGTCGTCCGGTTCGATGACCGGCTACCAGCAGTCGGGCCCGAGGCGAAACCTGCTCTGGTTCCCGGAAACTTACCGGAGACCGGCAGAAGACCGGCAGAACGAGGGCCCGGTGGACGAGTTCACGCAGGACCTCAGCTTCTTCAGCGAGGCGGCTACGACTAAGGAGAACTGGAACGAGGTCCTCAATTACCTGGCGCTCCGAAAGCTGGATGCCGACTGGTTCAACTCCGAGTACTACACCTACCGGCAGCCATAACCCTACAAGACAGACTCGGTGAAACGGCAACTTCTCACCGCCGAAACTGGACAGGAAGGACTAATTGGGACTCAAAAACTGGCGGCTGTGGCTCGGTGTTGGGGTAAGCGGGATATTCCTGCTGTTCCTGGTCTGGACCATTGACCTGGAAGACCTGTTCAAGGCCCTTGCCGAAGCCGACTACCTGTTCGTGGCGCCAGCGGTGGTAATTTACTTTCTTGGCATCTACGTGCGGGCCGCCCGCTGGCGATACATCCTGTCGCCCCTGCGCAGCATCACCGCCATGCGGCTTTACCCGGTGGTGGTCATAGGCTACGCCGCCAACAACGTCCTGCCGGCCCGGGCCGGAGAACTGGTGCGGGCATACTACATGGCCCAACGGGAGCAGTTCAGCGGCAGCACCGCGCTGGCCACCATCGGCGTCGAACGCATATATGACGGCCTGACCCTGTTCCTCCTGAGCGTTGTGGCCGCCCTGGTTCTCATGCTGGCCGGAGTTTTCGGGGAATTTGGGCAGGTTTACCGCAACGCCGCCTTTATCATGGCCGGCGTGGCGGGCTTTGGTCTGCTGGCGGGACTGGCGACAATCACCTTCATTGCGGTGAATCCGCGGACGGAACAGCTGATAGACCGGCTTTCTGCCCTGATGCCCCGGAGGTTCGCTCCCAGGCTTAAGGGGCTGGCGCTCAGCTTCGTCGAGGGCTTGAGCATTCTCAGTTCCCCAAAGAAGCATCTCCTGATGCTATTGTATTCGCTGCCGGTGTGGGCGGCCGAGGTGATGGTTTACCTTACCGTGGCCTATTCCTTCGGCATTGATGAGTATTTTTCCACCTTTGGGATATTCGCATTAGCGATAATCATGGTCACCGCTACATCCAACCTGTCCACAGCCTTTCCCGTCTCCATAGGGGGAATCGGCCCCTTTGAGCTGATTGCCCAGCAAACCCTGGCGGTAATGGGCGTGGACTGGGCGGTGGCGGCCAGCTACGCCCTGGTGGTGCACCTGGTAGCCCTTTGGCTTCCGGTAAACCTGGCCGGCCTGGCGCTTATGTGGAAAGAGAACCTCTCCCTGAAGCAGCTGGCGGAGACCGGCGTTGAGGGCGAAGATACCCGGCCCCTGGTGGCGCCCGGCGAGGAAAGGAACTGATGAGAGTGGGAATTATTGGCGGCGGCGCGGCCGGGCTGGCCGCCGCCCACGAACTGACCGGGCAGGGCCACTTCGCCGAGGTGTTCGAGGTAGCGCCCTTCCTGGGGGGCCAGGCCTCCACCTTTGACGTGGGCGGGGGACGGCTGGAGCGGGGCTACCACCACCTGTTCGTCAGCGATACCGACATCACCGAACTCATTCACGAACTGGGCCTGGGCGACAAGCTGGCCTGGCTGGAATCCAGGGTTGGCGTTTACCACAGCGGCAGGATATGGGATTTCGCTACGCCCGTGGACTTGCTGCGCTTCCGGCCCCTCAGCTTCTTCCAGAGGCTGCGACTGGGCCTGGCCACTTTCATCCTGCAGAAGACTCGCAACTGGCAAAAGTTCGAGGGCATCACGGCCCAGGAATGGCTTACCCGGAACCTGGGCAGCGACATCTACCGGGCCATCTGGGAGCCCATGCTGCGGGGCAAGTTCGGGGACTACTACGACCAGGTTAGCATGACCTGGCTTTGGGGGAAGATTTACCTCAGAGTGGCCTCCCGCGGAAAGTCGCTCCAGAAGGAGCGATTGGGATACCCCTTGGGCAGCTTCGGCGAGGTGTTTGACCGCCTGGAGGAGCGAATAATCGAGCAGGGTGGAGCCATCCACATTTCAGCCCGGGTGAACCGGGTAGCGGTAGAAGCGGGGCAGGCGGTGGGCCTGGAAGTGCAGCTACCGGGCAGCGAGCCGGAAGTCCGGCAGTACGATGCCGTAATAGCCACCACACCGTCCTACATTTTTACCCGGCTTGTACCGCCTTTGCCGCAGGATTACGCCGCCAAGCTGGAAGGGGTCCAATACCTGTCCGCCGTCCTGCTGATACTGGCCCTGGACCGGCCCCTGACCTCCAAGTACTGGTTGAACGTCGCAGACCGGGAACTGCCTTTTGTCGGCGTGATAGAACATACCAACATGATAGACCCGTCGCTGTACGGCGGAAACCACATCGTTTACCTGACCAACTACACCGCCCGCGACAGTGACCTGTACGCCAGGACCGGGGAACAGTTGGTGGAGGATTTCATCCCGCACCTGCAGAAGCTCAACCCATCCTTTGAACGGGGCTGGATACGCGAGTTCTACCATCACAAGGTTGACGGGGCGCAGCCCATAATCGGCGTTAACTACGGGCGGCAGATTCCCGACCACCGCACCCCCATAGGCAACCTGTACCTGGCCAACACGACCCAGATTTACCCCGAGGACAGGGGCACCAACTACTCGGTTCGCATGGGCCGCCAAGTTGCAAACATGGTGATGGAAGACCGGCACGGCCAGGGGTAGAAAACCCGCCTGCTGCCGCATTGGCAATGTTAGCGGCGGGCGGGTTTGGAGACTCCAGGAAAATCACACTGCAAGCTTGTGTTAACTAGCGCCAGGGTTCTTCAACTGGAAATGGATATTACCCTGAGCTTGCCGAAGGGCCTGAAATTCTGCCTCATAGTCCGGTTACGGGCCCCAAAGTCGGTTAGTGGGATGGAGTTCAGGTTCCTCACTCCATTCAGAACGGCAGTTTTGGCCGTTCAATGCTACATTTCGTCAAGACGCGTTTGCCCTGCCTCATCAAAAATGCGGTATGCAGGTTCGTTGCCATACTGCTATAATATGCCTTCAGAAGCCGGGAGATGTGGGCCGTTGGCGCGTCAACCGGACATTCCACCCTTGTTCAACCTGGAGAGCCTCGTGGATAGCAGCAACAAACTGGCGACCAAAGCAGGACACAGCCGGCGAAACTTCCTGGCAAAACTGGGAGTGGGAATGGCAGCCATGGCCGGCGTATCGGCGGGATTGTTCCGGTTCGGGGGCAGGTCTTCCACCACGCCGGAAGAGTTTCCCGGGCCTGAGTCCATTTTCCATCCAGCCACCGACCCGCGTCAGGATCCGCGGCGCAGGGCGTGAAACAGTTAAGAAGGCCTGCAATCCCTTACAACCGTTAAGCCCTTTCTAAACAGCCGGAGGTTTCTGTAATACAGGAACCTCCGGTTGCGTTTTGAACCGAGGCCAAAAGCCTGCCCCGGATATTGGCTGACCCGATGCCCTGGCTGCAGGTTTCGGTCACGCGACGCTTACCGCCGGCCAAACTCCCGTTCCATGTGGTAAGAACTGAAGTGGATGAGCGTGGGCCTGCCGTGGGGGCAGGTGTGGGGACTCCGCGTACTTTCCAGCTGCTCCAGCAATGCGCGCATTTCGGGTTCGGTCATGGACTGGCCGGCGCGAATGGCGCTGTGACAGGCTACCGACGCCGCCACAGCGTTTTCCTGTTGATTGACCGCCCCATCAAAGGCAACCATGTCCAGCACATCTACCAGCGACCGCGCCGGGTCCCGGGTGGACAGGAACGACGGCACGGCCCTGACCAGGTAGCTGTTTCCCCCAAATTCCTCCACCTCGAAGCCATACTCGGCCAGGAACCCTTTATTGCCATCCAGGGTCGCCAACTGGCTGGGCGTCAACTCCACGGACACCGGGGCCAGCAGGGGCTGGGCCAGCGATTCGGGGCGGGACTCGCGGCTTACTATCCGGTCAAAGAGCACCCTTTCGTGGGCGGCGTGCTGGTCCACCAGGTACATTCCGTCCGGGCTCTCCGCAACAATGTAGGTGAGTCTCACCTGACCCACCACCCGCAAGGACGGCAGGGCCTGCTGGGGCGTCAACCCCGCGCCGGGCGGACCCAGACCCACCGGGGCGGGACTCCCGCCGCCGGCGCCGCCACCGAAAGGCGGAGAATCACCTGCCGTTGACCTGGAGTCGAAGGGGCTGAAGAAAAAGGGACGGGTTGGGCCGGGCTGGAAAGAGTCCTCGCCGGCCCGTCCGCCCGGCGTCCTGATTTCCCTTACCGGGGAAGAGGTTACCAGGGCGGCGCGGACTGCCCGCTGCAAAGCCGAATACACCTTGCCGTCCTGGTGAAATCTCACCTCCCGCTTGGCCGGGTGGGAGTTTACGTCCACGTCCTCGTAGGGCAAGGAGATATTCACGATGGCCAGGGGATAGCGTCTCTCCGGCAGCAGGCCGTGGTAAGCCTCTTCCAGGGCAAAGGTCAACATGCGGCTCTGAATCCAGCGGCGATTAACGAAGAAGGTCATGTAGGTGCGGTTGGCCCGGTGCAGGCCGGGATTTCCGGCGAAGCCTTCCACCAGATAGCCCGACTCCGGGTCCTGGCCGGCGACTTCCAGCAGGTTGGAAACTACTTCCGCGCCATAGACCGCCAGGACGGCGTCAGCGGGACGGCCATTTCCGGGGGTTGCCAGTGACTGGCGGTCTCCCGCTCGCAGCTGAAAGGCAACTTCAGGGTAGGCCAGGGCATACCGGGCCACCAGGTCGTGGATGCGACCCGACTCGGCGGTGGCGGACTTCAGAAACCGCCGGCGGGCCGGCAGGTTGCCAAAGAGGTCGCATACCTGGATGACGGTGCCGGCCGGGCAGCCCTGCGAACCTTCGTTCTTTAGTTCGCCCCATTGGAACTCCAGGCCGTGGCCCGAGTCCTCAGCAGCCGGGCGGGTCGAAATTGACATCCGGGATACGGCGGCAATGCTGGGCAGGGCCTCGCCCCGGAAGCCCAGCGTTGCGATGGCATCCAGCGAAGCCTGGGATTCCAGCTTGCTGGTGGCGTGACGTTCAAAGGCCAGTCGTACCTCTGCCGCCGCGATTCCGCCGCCGTCGTCAACCACGCGGATGCTCTCTACGCCGCCCCCGGTGATTTCCACCGTGATGCGGGAAGCCCCGGCATCGAGGGAATTTTCCAGCAGTTCCTTGACCACCGACGCGGGGCGTTCCACCACCTCGCCGGCGGCGATTTGAGAGGCAAGCTCGGATGGGAGAACCCGTATAGGCATGGGTAACCGACCTCAGGTCGCAACTGTTCTCTGCGGGAGACTATACACCAACTGCGACCCAGTGAACGGCATACCGTCAGGGGAAAGCAGGTCAGAAGAGGGGCAGGACGGTGCCCTTGGCCCGATACTGTTTATCCTCGGAGGTACCCTCATTGGCAAAGTCGCAAATGATCTGGTACACCCGTTCCATTTGCTGGTCCACGTTCCGGGCGAAGAAGTAGGGCGGAACCCATGCGCCGCCAAAGGCTGCAACCACTTCAGGGTAGTCGTCAATGACGAATTCAGGCTCGAAGGGAACATTCAACTCTTCGAGCCTTTCGTGGAAGTGGTGGGTGGGTTTTTCATAAACTCCACTGATGAAGGAACTCAATTGATGCTTTTCGATAACTTCCCAGCGCTCTCCCATGCCGGACCAAATGTAAATCTCGTGGTCATCATCCAGGAGCCTCTGGAAAGTCTCCTTGGTGCCGGGGCGAAGAGTATCATCCAAGCCTAGAATCGTGTAGTCAACATCGAAGAAAATCTTCATGGTCCGACGCTAGTCCCCCACAGTTTAAGGTGGCTTAGAGATTATCACAACGTATGATAGAAAAACAACAACTTCATCACCATAACCGTGGGCAATTTACCCAGGCGCGTTGACCAACTCCATCTCTGCCTTTTTCGGGCGCCTGTCACAACCCGTAAATACAGGGGGACAGTTCGCCGCCCCCGCTCACGTCGCCCGCACCAGCCAAGTCACCGGCCTGTTCCCGGATTGCCTAGGGGGTGTCGTCAAATTGAATGTGGGGGCTTCCTAGCGTCCCTTTTCGTCGTTCCCGCGAAGGCGGGAACCTCGACCGGCAGTAGTTAAGATTCCTGCCTTCGCAGGAAT
>DAOUIY010000072.1:0-14973 GCA_034423215.1 Dehalococcoidia bacterium | reverse complement strand
GTTACGGACCCGAAAGTTGGCTTGGGGGAAGGATTTTAGGCCCTTCGGCAAGCTCAGGGCGACATGACCTCCTGCTTGGACGTTCAGCCCAGCCCAAAACGCGATTGCCCTGGATGGACGGGCCGGCTGGTGACCAGTAATCGAACATGTTTGAACTGAGGGGTAGAGTTTCCGCTCACCCTGAGCCTGTCGAGGGGCCGCCCGTTCGTGGTTCGACAGGCTCACCATGAGCGGACTCCCGTGTCTATCCATCAACGCAGAATGGTCGTGCTACTAGATGATGGACGTAATGGCCAGCACCACCAGCGCGGCGACGGGCATATATCTGCCCAGTTCGATGGCGCCGTAAGGCAGCAACCGGAGCGGGCCGACCTGCCAGAAGCCCGAGGTCATCTCTGCCACCAACGCGGGCCGGGGGAGGCGCCAGGCGATGAGGGCCGCCCCGGCGAAGCCCACGACCACGGCAACGCCCGAGCTGGCAATCTGGTCCACCCACTCTAAGAAGGGCCGCCCCGAAAAAGACAGGTCAACGGGGGTGAAACTCAACGCCGACGGTATTCCCAATATGACGGTGGCCCCGATGACTGCCAGGGCGGCCTTGTTTTCCGAGTAGCCGAGTTCGTACCGCAGCGGGGCCACGGCCACGGCGAGGATGCTGTAACAGGAGCTGAAGGCCGCAACAAACAGGGACCCGAAGAAGAACGGGGCCAGGAACCTGCCGCCGGGCAGGTCGCCAAAGACCTGGGGAAAGGCGGTGAAGGAAAGCTGGCTGCCCGTGTCGGGGGCGATGCCAAAGGTGTAGATGATGGAGAAGACCGCAATGCCGCCGGTAAGAGAGATTGCCGAGTTGGTGACGGCAACGGCGGTGGAGGAAGACAGGATGTTGACGTTCCTGGGGATGTAGCTGCCGTAGGTGATGAGGACTCCGGTGCCCACGCCCAGGGAAAAGAAGGCCTGCCCCGCCGCCATGCGCCAGGTATGGGAATCCAGAAACAGGTCCAGGTCGAAGGAGGCATAGAAGGCCATGGCCTCTGCGGCCCCGGACAAGGTCTGGCAGTAAAGGGCCAGCAGGGCCACCATGACCACCAGGGCCGGCATCAACACCTTGCTGAGGATTTCGATGCTGTCGGTGCCCCGCCGGAGGACGAGGAACACCAGCACGCCGACGGCGAGAAAGTACCAGATGGAAGCATAGCCGGCCGTAAAATCCTCGAAAGGCACCAGGTCGCCCCGGATTGAGTCGAGCAGGTATCCCAGGGTCCAGCCCGTGATGACGAAGTAGTAGCTCATCACGACGACGGCCAAGGCCACGATGAACCAGCCGAGCCAGGCACCGTACCTTTCGCTAATGCGCCGGAACACGCCCACCGGGCCCCGGTCGGTGAGGCTACCGGCGGTGGTCTCCAGCACGAAGAGGGGGAGGCCGACGGCCAGGATGCAGATGAAGTAACAGAGGATGAAGGTGCCACCCCCGTTTTCGCCCACCATGTAGGGGAAGCGCCAGAGATTGCCCAGTCCCACCGCGGCGGCGACCGACGAGAGAATGAAACCCCGTTGGGAAGTCCATTCGGGGCGGGCGGGCAGGGGTTCTTCGGCGCTCTGGGTCATTTGCACGTCCTTTGTAGGTTGGGTCCGGGTTTGGCACTGTCGGCTTCCTTCCCCCTATTGAGCCTCTACCAGTTCAGGGCCCGAGTCCTGGCCCGGCGTGTTTTCGGCGGCGAATTGGCGGGCGGCCTGGGCCATTTCCCGCAGCCGCTTTTCCACGAGGTGATGGATTGTGCCCTCGAGGTAAGCGCCGTCTTCCTGGCGCTCGCCCGCGGGTATGCCGGTAAGGACCTCGATGCCCTGGTCAATGGTGGAGACTCCATAGATGTGGAAGCGGCCTTCCGCCACCGCCGCCACAACCTCATCGTTCAGCGTGAGGTGCTGCAGGTTGTCCCGGGGGACCAGCACACCCTGGCGGCTGGTAAGTCCCCTGGCCTTGCAGACCTCGAAGAACCCCTCAATCTTCTGGGTCGCGCCCCCGATGGCCTGTACGTTGCCGTTCTGGTCCACGGAGCCGGTTACGGCGATGCCCTGGGCAATGGGGACGCCCGAAATGGCGGACAGCAGGGCATAAAGCTCGGTGGAGGAGGCGCTGTCGCCGTCAACCTCGCTGTAGCTCTGCTCGAATCCAATGCTGGCGTTCAGGGACAGGGGCTTGTCACCGCCGTACTTGCCCCGGAGGTAGCCGCTGAGGACCATGAAGCCCTTGTCGTGGATCTTGCCGCTCAGCCTGGTCTCCCGTTCTACGTTTACCAGTTGCCCCCGGCCCAGGGAGACCCGGGCGGTTATCCGGCTGGGCCTGCCGAACAGAGTCTCGCCAAAGGAAAGGACGGCCAGACCGTTAACCTGGCCGATGGCCTCGCCGTCGGTGGAAATGAAGATGGTGCCCTCTTCGATGAGTTCCCGGTAGCGGTCCTCCACCAGGCCTGACCGGTAGCGGCGCTGCTCGATGGCCTTTTCGACGTGGTCGCCCATCACTATCCGGCTGTCTTCGGCGCTGGCCCAGTAATTGGCTTCGGTGAGGATATCAACCACTTCCAGCAACCTGGTGGTGAGCTTGTTCTGGTGTTCGGCCAGCCGGCTGGAATAGTCTATGATGCGCGCCAGGGCAGTTTTGTGGAAGGGCATGAGATTCTGTTCGCGGCTCCGGTCGGCGACGAAGGCCGCGTACCTGGCTATGTTGTCAGGGGTGCGCTCCATGACCGTGTCGAAGTAGGCCGCCACCTTGAAATTGCGGTGAAAGTCCTCGTCCAGGGTCTGCAGCAGCCTCAGTATCTCCGGGGAGCCGATGATGACAATCTTGATGTTAACCGGGACGGGCCTGGGGCGCAGGGTGGAAGTGGGTATGGGGCTGTACTGCTCACCCATGTTCTCGATGCGCACTTCTCCGGTGCGGAGGGTCCGCTTGAGGGTCTGCCAGGAAAAGGGGTTGGTGAGCAGTTCGTGGGCCTGCAGCACCAGGAAGCCGCCGTTGGCCTCGTGGATTGCTCCCGCCTTAATCATGGTGTGGTCGGTTACCAGCGTTCCCATGCGCGCCCGGTAGTCAATGCGGCCGAAGAGGTTGTAGTAGGTGGGGTTTTGCTCGTACACCACCGGGGCGTGGTCGCAGACGGTGTTGTCCACCAGGTTGTTGACCCGGTACCTGAGGAACGCATCCTCTTCCAGGTTTTGCGGCGCAAAGGGATTGGGCGCGGCGTCCATGGGCTTGAAAATCTCCAGATGGTTCACCATGTCCGTTTCCACGTGGTCGAGGTAGGAGACGATATCGGGATAGTCCGAGTACTTTTCCTGCAGTTCGTCCACTATGGGAGCAAGGGTGAAGCGGACTATCTCCCGGTCCACCTGGCGGGTCTCCTCCTGGCCGGTCTTGCCCAGTCGCCGGATGTCGGCCAGGGTGCGGTTGATGAGGAGCTGAAGCTGGGAGCCCCGCTCCTGGATGGCCTCCTTTTCCGAGTCGGGCAGGGCGGCATAGTCGGCTTCGGACAGGGGTTGTCCGTCCTTCAGGGGAAAGGACGTAATGCCCGCCTGGGTAAACCGCAGGGTAAAGCCGGCCTCGGTGGCCGCCCGGTCCAGCGCGTCGGTCATCTCCTGGCGCTTGGCCTGAAGGTCCTGCATTACTGCTTCCACCCGTTCCGTGTATTCGTCGCTCTCGAAGGCCCGGGGAATGTCCTGGCGCACCGTATCCACCAATTCGTCCATGTCCGAAGCGAGGGCCTTCATGCTGCCGCAGGGAAGGCTGACGGGCTGGGGCTGCGAGCGGTCCCGAAAGTTGTAAACATAGCCCCAGTCCGGAGGGCTGGGCTGACGGCCCGCCACTTCATGAATGTGAGCCGTCAAGGCAGTGCTCCTGCCGCTGCCCGCAGGGCCGGATACGAACAGGTTGTAGCCCGGTTCTTTCATGTTGAGGGCCAGTTCCAGGGCGCTCAGGGCCCGCTCCTGGCCAATCATGCCCTCAAGAGGGACCACCTCCTCCGTAGTCTCGAAGCCAAGACTCTCGGGGTCGCACCTGGCGTTCAGCTTTTCCGGCGAGACTTCAAACCCAGTGGACATAGTGAATCTCCTTTGCGCGTCTCAACGAGGCCAACGAGGCCAACGAGGCCAACGAGGCCGCACGGCGTGTCCGGCCCTTCTCGTCCGGCTACCTTCTCCCCGGTCTATTGGAGGCTGTAGAGCGAGTACGGGTTCAAGCAGATTGACCCGTGGCCGCCCGAAGAATCCGGACCAGATGCCAGGTGTCGAAGGGCTTGGACAGGAAACTGTCGCCCACGGGCCCGTAGAGCGAGGTCAACTCGTCCAGGTCCCGTGCCGACAGGACGACCCAGGGGAGGGCTGGGCTGTCCTGCCGGCCGGTATGCCGCAGGCGGTCCAAAACCTGGCTGCCAAAGCCGTCGGGCAGTTCCAGGTCGAGAACAACGGCATCCACCGGGGTTTCGTCCAGGGCCTTCAATGCCTCCGGGCCGGTGCGGGCGTGGACCGGGTCGAATCCGGCAGACCGCAGGGTAAGCAGGACCATTCTGCCAATGCCCATGTCGCCCTCGATGATGAGAACCCTGCGCAAGCCTTCGACCATAGGCCCCCTTTTCACAGCGTCCGTCCGGTCCTTGTTGGAATCCACCTTCTTTCAGCAATGACCGACGTCCATACTGTAGGCAGCCCTTGTCAATGGGGCGTGAACCGGGACAGTTCCGGTGTGTGGATTGCGTGAACGTGGTGGGCCAGGGCTTCAGAGCCGCATGAGAACCCCGGCGGTCCCGGTGTTCAATGAAGTCAAAGGTAGCGAGGTTCAGGAGGTAGTAGTGGTTCAATCGTTTTTAAGGGATGGTCAATGCACTAAATCGTCATTACTGCGAAGGCAGGAATCTCAACTTTGGCCTGTCGGGGTTCCCGCCTGCGCGGGAACGACGGGTTGGGGAGTCCCCATTGCTTCAATCCCCGGTCAAGGGGACAGGAAGTCTTGAGACAGTTTCCAGGAGGCAGGGGCGGTCAGGGGGTGGAGGGCCGGGCCATTCGATAGCCCACCTGGGGCACGGTGAAAATGTAGCGGGGGTTGCGGGCGTCGTCTCCCAGCTTGCGGCGCAGGTTGCGGACGATGGCCCGCACCAACTGGCTCTCGCCCGAGTAATCCGGGCCCCAGACGCGCTGCAGAATCTGGTCGTTGGTCAAGGCGCGGCCGGCGTTTGTGGCAAGCTCGTACAGCAGCTTGTATTCGGTGGGCGTCAGGGGCGCCTCCTGGCCGGATACGGAAACGCGCCGCGCCGCGTAGTCTATGACCAGGTCGCCGCAGGCCAGGGGAGGGCGGACCTCCAACTGGTCGGGCATGACGCGCCGCCGCAGGGAGGCCTCGACCCTCGCCACCAGTTCCGAGGGAGAAAAGGGCTTGGTGATGTAGTCGTCGGCCCCCAGCCTCAGCGCGCGCACCGCATCCTCTTCGTTGTCCCGGGCGGTCAGAAAAAGCACGGGCACGCCGGAAACCTCGCGGATTCGCTCCAGTACGTCGAAGCCGCTGACCCCGGGGAACATGAGGTCCAGGAGGATGACCTGGGGTTCTTCCCGCTCCACCAGGCCCACCACCTCGGCCGGGTTGACGGTGACGATGGGGGTGTAGCCCGATTGCCTCAAAATGCTCTGCAGATACCGCAGCACCTGGGTCTCGTCGTCCACCGCCAGGACCCGCGTTTTCGTGCCGCCCTGGGTGACCCTGCCCAGGTGGTGGGACTGGCGGCTGACCTGGGTTGGCAGCGGCGTACGCGGCTCATGCTCCAGGGGAAGGGTAAAGCTGAAGGTGGCGCCTTGACCTTCGCCGGGGCTTGCCGCCCAGATGCGCCCGCCGTGGGCCTCGACGATGCCCTTGCAGATGGCCAGGCCCAGGCCGTTGCCCCGCAACCCGCTGCCCCGTAATCCACTGCCCTGCTCGCCCCGTTCCTGGAAGAACTTCCTGAAGACGTGGGGCAGGCTTGCCGCTCTGAGGCCGCGGCCCTGGTCTCTCACGTGAACGACGGCGTTGTCGGCGTTGATTTCCACCTGAATGGTGATCCGGGAGTCCTCGGGCGCGAACTTGCCCGCGTTGCCCAGGAGATTGCTCAGGACCTGGTCGAGGCGGCGCCGGTCGGCCCTCACCGTGGCGGAACTGTCGGGGAAGTCAATGTCTATCTCCTGGTAGCCCCCGCCCCGGGCGAAGGCGAGTTTCGCCTCCTCCAGGGCCTCGCCCAGGTCGCAGGCCTCCAGGGCAACCGAAAGCGAACCGGCCTCGATGCGGGTCATGTCCAGCAGGTTGTTAATCAGGTCCCGCATTCGGTCGGCCTGTTCGTCAATAATCTCAAAGAACTCGCGGAGTTCCTGCTCGCCCAGGGGGTGCGGGCTGCCCAGAACCGTGGCCGCGGAGCCCTTGATGGCGGTGAGGGGAGTTCGCAGTTCGTGGCTCACTATCCCGAGAAACTCGCTCTTCAGCCGCTCCAGTTCTTCCAGCGGGGAAATATCCTGAATCATGGACACGGCCGCAAAAATCTCCCCGTCCTCGCCATAAATGGGCGTGGCGCTTACCAGGGTGGGGACGGTGGAACCGTCGGCCAACCTGTGGACCACCTCCTCGGCGCGGACGACTTCACCACCGGCCAGCGCCCGCAGAATCGGGTGCTCCTCGTCCACGACCGGGCCGGCCGCGCCGTCAATCCCCGGGCCTTCCCTGCTTCTCAAGGCATCGCCTGGGTCGTAGGAGATTCCGAGGATGCGTTCCGCCTCCCGGTTTGCAATCAGCACCCGCTCACCGCCGGCTTCAATCATCAGAATGCCCACCGGAGAGACCTGGACCAGAGATTCCAGGCGACGGCGCTCGTATTCCAGGGCTTCGTACTGCTGGGCGTTGTGAATCGCCAGGGCGGCATGGGAGGCGAACAGGACGAGGACATCCTCATCCTCGGCGGTGAACTCTACCTCACCCAACTTTTCGGTGAGGTAGAGGCTGCCCAGGGGCTCGCCGTCGAGCCGAATGGGCGCCCCCAGGAAGCTCTTCATTGGCGGGTGGTTGGGAGGGAACCCGATGGACTGGGGGTGCGTGGAGAGGTCCGCCAGGCGCAGCGGCATCTGGTCCTGGTGCAGAACGCCCAGCAGACCAAGCCCTTTGGGCAGGTTGCCCAGCTTCTCTCGCTGGCTTTCCGTGATGCCGTGGGTAACGAAGGTGCGGACCTGGCCGGCGTCGTCGAAAACGGCCACCGCGCCGTACCGGGCCCCGGTCAGGTCGGAGGCCGCGTCAACAATATCCTGGAGAACGGTGCCAAGGTCGAGGCTGGACGTGATCCTGCGGCTGAGGTTGCTTAGCTGGGACAACCTCTCGCGGAGCCGCCTGTTTTCCCTGCGAAGCATGGCAAGTTCCGAATGGGAGCTGACTTCCGCCGACACTTCCTGATACTCCGTTCCCGCGGCGATTGGCCTGTGACTTGTTTCTGCCAGGTGAGGCGGCCCCTTCCGGTTAACCGGAAACGGGTCAGGTTCAAGCGGGCCACCCGCGACCCTTTTGTATGATACCAAGCCATGACCCGGTAAGCACGTTATTTTATGGAGTTTCTCCCGGTTGGAAGGCAGCTTATATCTATCAGGGAGTATCGTCGGCGCGTTATGTTCGTGGCCTGCCGTGGCAGGAGCGGTGGAAAGGCGGCGCGCAGTTTTCGGGCAGGCGGCGGCAGGAGGGGTCGGAAGGGTTGAAAATGGTGGCGAAGGGAGTGTCTTTATCTAACCTTGATTCTCACGTTCAAGTTGGCTGCAATTTGAAGGATTACGGCAACCTATATACCTCTACGCGTACCTATTTCAAAAGGATTTCCCAGGAACTTCCCGGAGCCAACCATCCATTAGTAATCGGCTGGAACCGTTCTTTGGTAGTACAAGAAGACAGATCGCCAGGATGTGTATTGGGCAGTGTTGTCAGATTGGTCACCTCCTCGGCTCAGGCTTTTTTTCAGGGCAAAGTGAAGGCTTTGCTGGAAGGTTTCCCACGGGGCCCTGCCGTAGCAGCAGTGCCTGAGTGGGGTCTCTCCCTGTTGTATTTCCCCATCGGGGCGTCTAGTAGTTCAACCACTTTGGAATGACGGGTAACTATCGAAACCCGTCATTCTGGCGCAGGCCAGAATCCAGGAAGGTTAGCGCCGGACCTGGTTCCTTACCTTCAGGACTCCTGGATTCCGGCCTTCGCCGGAACGACGGAGAAAAGCAATTTCACCCATAATTTCAAAGTGGTCAAACTACCTGGGGCTAATCGGCAAATAGAGGAAAATGCAGGACAGGGAGACAGGGCGGGAACAGATGGAGTCCGGTAAAATGTGGTGTTATGAAGGCCAGTGAAGTGTAGGGAAAAGGGGATAGAGGGACGGCAGAACTGGCCAACGGGGTGCACAACTTCGTGCAGGTGGGCCTGCCGCCCCCGGACCTGTCCAGCCTGCAGGAACTTCCGGACCCGCCGCGGAGGATGCCCTAGCCCACGACGCGGCCCTGAAGGACTGGTCTATCGCATCTCGGTTTGGGGGGCGACCCCGTCGTTCCCGCGCAGGGCGGGAGCCTCGATAGGTGGAGGCATCCTTCGACAAGCTCAGGATGAGCGGACTTACTTGTTTACATACCCCTGTCAGCCCGTCAGGAGGAAGGATTTTAAGGTAATTGCCTGTGGAGCGGCGGGCGCAAAATTGAACGGGAAGGTGTTGCCATGACTACGACCGAATCGCAAAATGTCCCCAATACAGCCCCTGCCATGCCCCCGGAACTGCTGGGCGCGGTGCGCTGGCGGTGCATCGGCCCGCCCCGGGGTGGGCGGGTGGTGGCGGTGGCCGGCGATCCGGTCAACCCGATGGTCTTCTACTTCGGAGCCTGCGCCGGCGGGGTGTGGAAGACCACCGACGGCGGCACCTACTGGGACAACGTTTCCGACGGCTACTTCAACACTGCGGCTGTGGGGGCCATTGCCGTTGCGCCGTCCGACCCCAACGTCATCTACGCCGGTATGGGCGAGTCCACCATTCGCGGCGACGTTACCTACGGGGACGGCGTGTACAAGTCCACCGATGGCGGCCAGACCTGGGCCAATATAGGCCTGTCGGACACCCGACACATTGCCCGGGTGCGGGTGCATCCCACCAATCCTGACATCGTGTACGTGGGCGCCCTGGGCCACGCCTATGGCCCCAACGACGAGCGGGGCGTTTTCCGCACTAAGGACGGCGGCAAGAGCTGGGAGAAGGTGCTGTTCCGCAGCGAAAACGCCGGCGTTGCGGACCTGTCCCTGGACCCCCATAACCCCCGCATCCTGTTCGCCGCCATCTGGGAGACTCGCCGCACACCCTGGAGCCTGATCAGCGGCGGCGAGGGCAGCGGCATCTTCAAGTCGGCGGACGGCGGCGACACCTGGACCGAGATTACCGACAACCCCGGCCTGCCCGGTGGATTGAAGGGCCGTATCGGCATTGCCGCATCTCCCGCCAAGCCGGGGCGCGTGTGGGCCACCATCGAGGCCGAGGCCTGCGGCGTGTACCGCTCCGACGACGGCGGCGATACCTGGGAACTGGTCAGCGACAACCGCGACCTGCAGGGCCGCCCCTGGTACTACCAGCACATCTTTGCCGACCCGCAGGATGCCGACACGGTGTGGGTCCTGAACTACCAGTGCTGGAAGTCGGTGGACGGCGGCCGCAACTTCAACCGTGTAACCACCCCCCACGGCGACGACCACGACCTGTGGATTGACCCCTACAACCCCCTGCGGATGATTGAAGGCAACGACGGCGGCGCCTGCGTCAGCTTCAACGGCGGGGAAAGCTGGTCCACCATCTACAACCAGCTTACCGGCCAGTTCTACCACCTGACCACCGATAACCGCTTCCCCCACCGGGTGTACGGCACCCAGCAGGACAACACCGCCATCAGCGTGCCGTCCCGCACCCACAAGGGGGCCATCCCCTGGGGCGACTGCTACGTGGTGGGCAACTCGGAGAGCGGCTACATCGCCCTGCACCCCGACGATCCCGACACGGTCATTTCCGGGGCCATTGGCAGCTCCGCCGGGGGCGGCGGCAACATGCTTCACTACGACCACGCCACCGGCCAGGTCCGCATTATCACGGTGTGGCCGGAACTCTATTCCGGCTGGGGCGCCAAGGATATGAAGTACCGGTTTCAGTGGACCTATCCCATCATGTTCTCGCCCCATGACCCGCAGACTCTTTACGTGGCCGGCAACCTGGTCTTCCGCTCCACCGACCTGGGCGGCAGCTGGGAGGCCATCAGCCCCGACCTGACCCGCCACGACCCCTCCACCCTGGAACCGTCGGGCGGGCCCATTACCAAGGATACTTCGGGGGCAGAAATCTACGCCACCATCTTCGCCTTCGTCGAATCGCCCCACCAGCAGGGCGTCTTCTGGGCCGGTTCGGACGATGGCCTGGTCCACCTGTCCCGGGACGGCGGCGCCACGTGGGAACCGGTTACGCCCCCGGGCCTGCCCGAGTGGACGCTAATCTGCATGATCGAGGTCTCGCCCCACGACCCGGCCACGGCATACATCGCGGCCACCCGCTACAAGCTGGACGACACCCGTCCCATGCTCTACCGCACCACCGACTACGGCCAGACCTGGACGGCCATAACCAACGGCCTGCCCGACGACGACTACACCCGGGTGGTTAGGGAAGACCCCGTCCGCCCGGGCCTGCTTTACTGCGGCGCCGAGACGGGGGCATACGTGTCCTTCGACCTGGGCGATACCTGGCAGACCTTGCGGGCCAATTTGCCGGTGGTCCCGGTCTATGACCTGTTGGTCAAGGAGGATAACCTGGTCGCGGCCACCCACGGGCGGGCCTTCTGGATTCTCGATGACCTGACCCAGTTGCGCCAGCTTGAACCGTCCGTTGGCGACGCGTCCTGTCTCCTGCTGCAGCCCCGGGACACCTACCGGGTCCGCTCGCCCTTCCGCAACCGCAAGCCCACCGCCGGCAAGAGCTACCGCGCCGGTCTGGGCGCCGACGTCACCTACAGCGAGTCGCTGGGCAAGCACGGCGAGGTGGTGCGCAAGATGTGGGACGCCGGCGAAAACCCTCCCGACGGCGTATTGATCTACTATTACCTGAAGGAGGCCCCGGAAGAACTGACCATCACCATTCTGGATGAAGACGGGCAACCCATAAGCAGTTTCACCAGCCACGCCCCTGAGGCCGGCGAGGACAACCCGGAACCCCGCGCGCCAGCCGAGGCGGGCATGAACCGCTTTGTCTGGAATATGCGCTACCCCGCGGCCACCAAGGTGCCCGAGGACAAGACCACCGAGGACTCCCTGGTGGGCCCCCTGGCCCCGCCGGGCGCCTACCAGGTAACGCTGCAGGTGGGGGACGAGGTACAGACCCAGTCCTTCAGCATCCTCAAAGACCCGCGCGTGTCGGCCAGCCAGGAAGACCTGGATGCCCAGTTCCGGCTCCTGGTGGAGATTCGGGACAAGGTTTCCGAGACCCACGACGGCATCAACCAGCTTCGCCGGGTGCGCCAGCAAGTTGAACAGTGGGTGAACCGCGCCCAGAACCACCCGTCGGAAGGGACAGTGACGGAGGCGGCGGAGGCGGTGAAGGAGAAGCTCAAGGGCATTGAGGACGAGCTAATCCAGTCGGCCTACCGGGGCGCGCGGGACAGGCTGGACTTGCCAACACGCCTCAACCGCAAGCTGGCGGAACTGACCGCCGTAGTCGCCACCGCCGACTTCGCACCCCCGCAGCAGGCCTACCAGGTCTTTGAGTACCTGTCCGGCGAAATAGACGTGCAGTTGACAGCATTGCAGACGATTATTGACGACGACGTGGCCCAGTTCGCCAACCTGGTGCGGGATTTAGATATTCCGGTTATTGCGACTTAGGGGATAAAAGCCGACCCGGACGAACGCCGTTTCAGGGAATTGCGCAATGGCCGGGTCAGGCTGAACCGGAATATGCGAATGTGCAGTCAGTATCCGCCTTAAGCTGACATTTTTGCCCGCCGGTCAGAAAAGTAGAGGCCCCCATCCTTTTCGATGTGCCCTTCAAATTGGAGGGCCTTCGCGTTTCCGGTCCCGCTAAGGTCATCAAATTTCAGATTGGTGGTGTCGCCGGCGGAAACAGATCCGGGATCATAGACTCGGACCATCTTGACCTTGCGAGTTGAAAACCTGCCGTTCTTCTCCAACATCAAGAATCTGGACAATAATTCAGGTCCCACGCGATACTCGGAAGTCAGGTACCGTTTGACTGCCTGGGGCACAGCGCGGGGCTTTGAGGCTTTCCAGAACATTAAACTCATCGGATACCATCCTTACTGAAATTTCCGAACTCATCGGGCGCCGTTGGATCAGCTATCTGTTCCAGCTTCTGTGGCATCGGGCCTGAGGATATTAAGCAGATCTCCCACGGCTATGTCCTTTAAGATCGGTCCCTGGTGGAGACGGTCTCTATTCACCGTATAGGTATTGGTGCGCCCTTGTCGGGTCCTGGTTATATAACCTGCTTCGTCCAGGTCGGCGACGATCCTTAGCACTGCCCTTTCGGTGATGCCAAGCAGCTGCGAGATCTCTCTTGCAGTGATGCTTGGTTGTCGAGCCACGGCCAGCAGCACACCGCCGTGGTTGGTAATGAAGTCCCAGCCTGGCATATTATCCAGTCCTAATGGCGAATTCTCTTTCAAGCTTGTTATATGAACTTAGAGTCATAGAACACATTTCCTGAAATAAAAATCATCATTTAGTGTTCATAGTATAGCACGGGATACGGACGTGTCGTCAACGGAGAATATTGATAAGATTGCAACGGATTCCGGGGAAGGAGGTAACTACTCAGGGTCAGGGGGAACAGGCTGGTACCCAGACCCGTCTTTACTATGAAGATTGAAGCCTACGGCCCTTCCCCCTCGACGGGGGAAGGTTAGTATGGGGTACAAACCCAGTGGCGCGGTGCGGGGTGCAGCAAATCGCGTTTACCTCAATCCCGAGCTCAATCCCGAGGTCTGAAGAAATGCCGGAAAGCCCGGGAGCCGCACCATTACTACAGCCACCTGCGTAGTGGGGCTGGGGCCGCACAAACCACCAGGCGAGTTCCCTTTACTGCCTGGTAGCAAGAAAGCTCGGTCAATCGGCTCAGTTCCTGCTGCAACAGGACAAACCCGTCTGGCAACGATGTGGTATCTGTCATTCCCAGCCATCGCCACACCCCAATGTCCATACTTTTCCAAGACTTTGAAAGGCCCCTGGGTGAAGATATATCGGCGGTGGCGGCAATAGCGGCGGGCTGATATTATTGCAGGATGTGTGCCGGTTGCCGGGATTTGAACACGGAACCGGCGCAACAAGGGGGCCTATGACCACCAAATCCGTAGCGCAAGTGGGCGGGTCGCTGTACTTCGGATGGTACATCGTCGCAACCTGCTTTTTCGTGGCGTTCCTGTCCATTCCGGGACGGCAGGGGTTCGGTCTGTTCGTGACCGAGATGGAGCCGACGTTCGGCTGGAACCGCGCCGATATCTCGTGGGTGGGTTCCATAGGGTTCCTGCTCAACGGCGCGATGCAGCCCATCATGGGCGCGCTGTTCGACAAGTATGGACCGCGCAAGGTGTTTGGCTTTGGCCTGGTGATCATGGGCCTGGCGATAATGAGCCTGGCGTTCATCAAGGATCTTGAGGCCACTCTTCCCCTGGGATTTGTGAACATACCGCTGGACCTGCTCTGGTTCATCGTAGTGTTTTCCGTCGTTGTGAACACCTGCCTGAGCGCGGCGTCGATCACCAACATGCTGGCGCTGGTGGTGCGGTGGTTCCGGCGCAAGCGCAGCAAGGCCACGGCTCTCGCGGCCTGTGGAACGTCCATCGGCGGCCTTTTGACCATCCCCTTCGCGGCGTACCTTATGGGCGTGATTGACTCGTCGGGCATCATGTGGGGCGACACCACGCTGGCGGGCTGGCGGACAGTGTGGTTCCTGCTGGGCATGGTTGTGGTATTCGCAGCCGCGCCGCTGGCGGTGTTCTTCCTCCGGCCGAGCCCGGCGGAGATGGGTCTGAACCCGGACGGCGATCCCGATCCCTCGGTCAACAGCGGAGGCTCGCCAGGGCAGAGGGCCACGGGAGCCTACGAGGTGTACAGTTGGCGCCAGTGCTTCAAGACAGCGCCGATGTGGCAACTCTCCGGCGCCTACGTGGTGTGCGGCATCACCACCGGGCTGTTGAGCATCCACTTCATTCCATACGCAGAGGACGTGCTGCCGGCGCAGGTGAACTTTTTGGGTGGCGTTTGGGACGAAAAAGTTTTTGCGGGGCTGGTGTTCGGCGTGATGACCGGCCTGAACGCATTCGGCGTCATCATCACCGGGTTCCTGGGAGACCGCATGCGGCGCAAGAACGTGCTGGCGGCGGTGTACGCGACGCGCGGGGTGGCGTTCATGTGCCTGGTGTTCCTGCCGCTGTTCGGCCACGGGATGCTGGGGCTGATCATGTTCTCGCTGCTGTCGGGAATGTCCTGGGTCGCCAGCGTACCGCTGACATCCACGCTGACCGCGGACGTGTACGGGTTCCGGGCATTGGGGACGATCAGCGGATGGGTGTTCTTCGCGCACCAGATCGGGTCATTCTTCAGCATCCAGTTCGCCGGATACGCCTACGTCTGGTTCAACGAGAGCTACTTCTGGCCGTTCCTGATCGCTGGCTTGACGCTGATACCGGCGACCATCATGGCCTTCAGCATCAACGAGTACCACTATTCGGGACGGTACAACACCTCTCCGGCTCCGCAACCGGCCACGGCCGGCGCGGGCGCCGGGGGCGGAACGCGGGCGTACTAGGGCGTGTCGTCAAATGCACCGTCATTCCTGCGAAGGCCGTCTATACAACACCGAAGGCTTAACTACTGCCGGTCGAGGTTCCCGCCTTCGCGGGAACGACGAAAGGGGA
>DAOUIY010000071.1:0-16277 GCA_034423215.1 Dehalococcoidia bacterium | reverse complement strand
CCAGGAAGGTTAGCGCCGGACATGGTTCCTTACCTTCAGGACTCCTGGGTTCCGGCCTGCGCCGGAACGACGGAGAGAAGCAATTTCACCCATCATTTCAAAGTGGTCAAACTGCTAGTCCAGTATCCACCGTAGGGGCGGGTTTCAAACCCGCCCCTACAATTCCAGTCAGCTTAAGCTTCCTTTTCCCAACCCCTAATCGCCGGCGGCGGGAACCTCATCGGCGGCCACGCCTTCGGGCCACCAGGGGTCTTCGTAGTCGCTCCACAGATCCTTTACGTGGGGCATAACTTCCCGTGCAAAGAGTTCCGTGTTCTTCAGGGTAAGGTCTTTGGGCATGGTGCCGATGTGGAGCAGGCACATCAGGTGGCCCACCCGCAGCAGGTTGACGGCCTCGGTCAGCTTTTGCCGCACCGTTTCCGGGCTGCCGGCAATGACGTGGCCCTGCTCGACAAAGTCCTCCCAGCCCAGTTCGCCGGCCGCCTTCTGCGCCTCTTCCCCAATTTGCGGGCGCAGCGACTCCCGCACCGACTTGATGGACCGATAGCCCGGGGACTCGGCAAAGGGGGCGTGGATGCGCAGCATTTTCTGGTAGAAGTACTTGACGTGCTCCTCGTACTCTTCCTTGGCCGACTCGTCGGTCTCTGAGACGCAGATCAACTGCAGGAAGCCCAGGCGGTAGGGATTGTCGTCAATGCCCCGTTCCGCCACCCGCTTCCAGAAGCCGTCCACCACCCGCTTGCCCCGCAGGTAGCCGAAATAGCTCAGGTAGCAGTAAACGTAGTCCCGGTCCAGCACCCAGTCCCAGGTCTCCAGGCTGCCGCTGCCGGGAATCCACACCGGCGGATGGGGCTGCTGCAGGGGCCGGGGCCAGATGCTGACGTAGCGCAGCTTGTTGTACTTGCCGTTGAAAATGAAGGGCTCCCGCTCGGACCAGGCCTTCATTATCAGGTCGTGGGCCTCGGTGTGCTTCTCCCGCAGGGTAATGGGAACCTGGCCGTAGGAAAAGGTAGTGTCCATGGAGGTGCCGACCGGGAAGCCGGCCACCAGGCGGCCGCCGCTCATCAGGTCCAGCATGGCCATCTCCTCCGCCACCCGCAGGGGCGGCTGGTACAGGGCCAGGCTGTTGCCCAGCACCACCAGGGCCGCCCGGGAGGTGGAGCGGGAAAGCACGGAGGCAATCAGGTTGGGGGAGGGCATGATGCCGTAGGCGTTGTTGTGGTGCTCGTTAACGCACACGCCGTCAAAGCCCATTTGGTCGGCGAACTGAAGCTCGTCCAAATAGTCGGTGTAGTGGTGCTGGCCCAACTCCGGGTCAAAGTTCTCGTTGGGCAGGTCCACCCAGGCGCTGTGGTGTTTCGCCTCAAAGTCCTGGGGCAAGTGCTGGTAGGGCATGAGGTGGAAGAAGGAGATTTTCATAACGTAGCGTTAGCCTCCGGTTTTTGTCATTATCCACGAATTGGCACGAATAATCACCAATAATTGCAGTTTCTCTAACTCCCGTCGTCAAATTGAAAGTGGGAGCTTCGGTGCATCTCCTTCGTCTTTCCCGCGAAGGCGGGAACCTCGACCGGCAGTAGTACAGATTCCTGCCTTGGCAGGAATGACGGCGCATTTGACGGCACGCTCTAATTCCCGTAGATCCCTTAATGGAAAGTCACAGGAAAATTCGTGAACATTCGTGCCTATTCGTGGATAAATCGCCGGCCTACCCCAGGAACCGCCGCAACTGCCCCGCCTCGCCCACGTAGTGGGAGATGTCAACGTGGGTGTGGGAGCCGATGCCAGCGCGGATGGCGCTGGTCAGGCCCTCGTGGACCCGGTCAATCTCGTCGGTGAATCTTGATACCAGGGCCAGGTATTCGTCGCCCAGCAGTTCCTTGACGTGGCGCTCGTTGCTGAAGCGCAGGGCGGCCCGCAGGTCGCCGTCCAGGCTGGGGTACACCTCGCGCACATAGGCCAGGTCGTCCTGGTCCAGGGCGGTCAGGCCCAGCAGTTCCGGCGGCACGCCAATGGAGTACATGGACGCGGCGAACCCGATGGCCCGGGGCAGGGTTACCTCGTCGCCCACTCCGTCCAGGGACCGGCCGTACCCGAACAGGCCCACGTGCAGCTTGCGTTCTCGCCGCTTGGGAACATGGCGGGAGGCGGCCGTGATTGTGCCAATAAGGCGGCGTACCTGGGCTTGGTATTCGGCCGTAGTCTTGTCAATGATGGCCCGGGCCCTTTCCTGGTCTACGGGTGTGGGTTCGCCCCGCTCGTGGGCGCGCAGTTGGGCGATGCCGTCGCGCACCGTTTCCTTGTCGTAGTCGTACTTGAATGCCGACTGGACGGTGAAGGTGTGGGCGCTGGGGTATTCCTTCAGGGCCCGGTCAACGTTCACCGGCGTCAAATGCCCCCGGAAGGGCACCGAACCGGCGCCGATGATGGGATAGAGGGGTATGCCCAGCCGCTTCTCCAGGTCATACAGGCGGGACAGGCCGGCCTTCAGCACCAGTTCGGCGCCCACAATGCCATAGTTGAGGGCCGGGTCACTGCGGGCCAGGAACACCCGCTGGGCCGGCAGGTCCCGGCCTTGCAGGTACTCTTCGACAATCAGGTCGCAGTAAAACAGATGCTCCATGTCCTCGATAAGAGGAATTACCCGCACCTGCTTGGGGAAGAACTCGCCCACCCAATCCTTGACCAGCCGGTTGCCCAACAGGGTATGGGCCTCCTGGCCTACGATAACGTGTCGGTAGTAGGCTTCCACCAGGGCCAGCTCTTCCGCCGAGGTGGTAAAGGGGAGAATAACCTCCTGGATGGGCGCGGTGCTATCATCTCCGTCCCCGTAGAAGTTGCGGGCCATGTCCCAAGCCGAGGGGACGCTCTGCAGGGCTTCCACCATGGACTTGCGCATATCCCGTTCGATGCCGGGGTTGGGCACCCGCAGGGTCAGCACCACGTCCTTGCCCAGGCGCCGCCGGTCCTGGAAGAAATCCGGGTAGCCGGTGAGCAGCTTGCGGACCACCTGGTTGTCGGCCTCCTTGCCCTCCGAGTCCCACATCTGCTCGTTGCAGCCCAGGGCAAAGATGTCGGCAGCCTCTTGCACCTCGCCGTCGCCGCGTATGACGCCGGCCTCGTCGGCAAAAGGGGACGGAGTGGCGTTATCCGGGTGTTGGGTGCTCATAACCTTGGGTACGAAAAACATGGTCAGCCTCGGCGGGAAAAGAGTAGGAGCGGGACAGGTTTTCCCGCTCCTATTTTAGCGTCAAATGCCAGCTACCTTGTCAAGGGATATGCAAGGCTCTACCCCAGGAACCCCTTGATGGCGGCAATGGAGTCCGCCGGGTTGTCCTCAAAGACCATGTGCCCGGCCTGCTCTATCTCCACCATGCGCGAATCCGGCAGCGTCTCCAGCATCCGCTCTGCCACGTCTGCGGCCAGGATGTCGGTGTGCACGCCCCGTACTATGAGGGTGGGGCAGGTTATTGCTGGCAGCGAGGGCCAGAGGTCGTCGGAAGGCGGGACGGTGTTATTGCGCCGCTGCTCCCGGATGAGACTGTCGTACTTCCAGCCAATCTTGCCGTTGGGCAATTCCTTTGTGGAGTACTGCACCCGCCGCCGCATGACCGCTTCCGACGCGAAACGGTTCTGGGCATTCTGGTAGTTGAAGACATCCTCGAAGGAGTCAAACTCTTCCGGGACGTTGCGGATTTCCTCGGAAATGCGGTTGCTACCCCGGCTGTCCAGCGCCGGCCCCACGTCCACGATGACCAACTTTTCCAGCTTCTCCGGGTACTTGCCGCCGAAGGCCATGCTGTTGCGCCCGCCCATGGAGTGGCCCACCAGGATGAACTTGTCCAGGCCCAGGGCGTCGCAGAAACCGGCCAGGTCGGCCACGTAGGCGTTGGTGGTATAGTCGCCGTCCTTGGCCCAGTCGCTGTCTCCGCGGCCCCGCTGGTCCAGGGCCAGCACATGGAAATCGTCGCACAGGGCTGCCGAAACGTCGTCCCAGGAATGGGCGTGCCCGCGCAACCCGTGGACCAGCAGCGCTACCGGCTTGCCCACCGTGCCCCAGTCCAGGTAGTGCAGGGTATGCCCGTTGGCGGATACCGTCTTGCTTTGGGGTTGAACCTGCGTTGTCATGGCGTGTTACCTCCGATTCAGTTGTGGCTTCCTGCCGGTTGAGATTGGGTGAAGTCTAACACAACGACAGGCCCAACGTACCTTGTATCACTGCTTATTATTGCCGTTGGCCCCTGCTATAATCGGGTGCATAGCGAGAACCGGGACCTGCAGGAAAAGGGGCTTCAAGTTAGGTTGCTGCAAGTCAATCAAAGGCTTGGCGAATGATTCCGGTTAGCCCCGGCAGGGAGGGCTGGTTTCTTGTATTGTTCACGGCCCAGTACCTGGGCGGGTTGGGCGCATTGGGAGTCTCGTCGTGGTTAGGCGAACTCTCGGCCCTGGACGCGGTCAGACTGGTTGCCCCTCTTATCATCATCGCCGCGTCCAACAGCATACTATTAGTTGAGGGAATTCCTATGGTGGCAGAACAGTTTTTGAAGAGAAGGGAAGCACAGGGCGAAGCGCGAGGAGAGGAACGGGGAAGAAGGGAAACGCAACGGCGCTGGGAAGATTGGAATCTGCGCCGGCTGGAGGCGGAAAAGAAGGGCGCTGAGTTCAGCGAGCCACCCCCGGGCAATGATTAGTATCACTGGGCTGCCACGTCTTTTTTCGTGTCGAGAAATGGTCTGATCCACTCCATGCCGGGTGCTATGATCGGGTGGTAAGGAATCAATGGAGTAACACATGGGACGTACCGAGGTCAACGCAGTAATAATCGGGCCGCAGGCAGAACGGGAGTTCACCTTCCTGGTGGACACCGGGTCAACCTACGTTGGATTACCCGCCGAAGCCATAGTGGAATTGGGACTCATTCGCATACCTGGCGGGTATATGGAAT
Organism: Dehalococcoidia bacterium; assembly: GCA_034423215.1. Classification (GTDB taxonomy): domain Bacteria; phylum Chloroflexota; class Dehalococcoidia; order Lucifugimonadales; family UBA3495; genus Bin22. The sequence goes on along the minus strand of DAOUIY010000071.1, from coordinate 11,332 downwards.
TCAATACCGCAGCCGGAGTAATTGAACGGTCAACCTACGGCGCATTCGGAAGAGTGTTGGGCAGAGGATTCAATGCAACAATCGTTCCCACTCCGATTCCGCTGATTGGCTATGAATTGCTGGAGAATTTAAGGTTTCGAGTCAATCCCGTGACTGAACAGCTTGAGCCCGTAGGGCCGGACGAAGTTCACCCGCCATACATCCTTTAATTACACCACTGTGGCCGGGCATTAGAGGCGGATTTAGCCCTTGTCACCTGCTCGGGTCTATCCCCGCCCCTACATGTCAGTCTCCCATTACCGCCCCTGCCAGTTCGGCTTCCGCTTTTCGGCGAAGGCTCGCGGCCCCTCCTTCGAGTCCTCCGTAGTCAGCAGCCGGTCGTACATGTGGTAGGTCAGCGACGATACGTCCTGGGTGGACATGTTCAGGCCCCGGTAGGCCAGTTCCTTGAAGTACTGCACCGCCAGGGGCGCGTTCTCCGCTATCTGCGCCGCCATGGTCATGGCCTCTTCCATCAGGTCGTCGCCGGGCACCACCTTGTTCAGAAAGCCCATGTCGTAGGCCCGCTGGGCGGTTACCGGCTGGGCAGTCAGGCACAATTCCAGGGTGGCCGCCAGGCCAATCTGCTTGGGCAGGATGGTGCCAAAGGGCGGCAGCAGGCTCCACTTGGTCTCGGTTATGCCGAGCCTGGCCTCCTCTGAGGCGATGCGCAGGTCGCACATCTGGGCAATGGACCAGCCCCCGGCCAGGGCAAACCCGTTAATGGCAGCTATGAGCGGCTTCCACGTCTGCGGCCACATGTAAGGTCGGTCGGGATACATGCTGTCGCCGGCCCTGGCCTGGCGTCCGTCGGCGTTATCGCTGGCCCGCTCCTTCAGGTCGCGGCCGGCGCAAAAGGCCCGGCCAGCCCCGGTTACGATGGCAACCCGGGCGTCGGAATCGCCGTCAAAGGTGGTTATCGCTTCCGCCAAATCCGCCCGCAACTGCCGGTTGATGGAATTCAGCGAGTCGGGCCGGTTCAACGTAATGGTTACAATGTTCTCGGTCTTTTCGTAGAGGACGGTTTCAGCCATTGTCGGGATTCTCCTTAGCTGGACGGATAGAGTTGTGCCCTGAGTTTAACATCAGGGCGGGCTTTGCACACGGCGGGAGCGACGGCAGTGGGACGGGGTGGGAGCGATGCCTAAGCATAGTGTCCCAGGTAGGTCCCGCCGATGATGTGGATGTGGCCGTGGCTCTGGCTCTGCAGACCATCGTAGCCGAAGTTGGAGAGGATGCGGAAGCCGTTGGGACAGAACATGCAGCCCAGGTCCACGGCGATGGTGCCCAACCGCTCCATGATGCCGCTGCTCCACATATCCAGCTGGCTCATGTGTTTCTTCGGCATGGCCAACAGCATCACCGGCACCCAGGTCAGCCGGTTGACGATGACGATAATGTCGTCGTCAACGTAGCGCACCCGCGCCGGTTCCCGTCCGGCGATGATTTCGCAGAAAACGCAGTAGGAGCCCTGGCTGGTCAATGGTTCATACCTCTGTTGGAGTTTGTGCTGCTAACTGAGATAGTTCTCTTGGTGGAGACGGTACCAATTGCAGGCCAGTAGTCCAACAAGTTTGGATTGACGGGCAAGCACGGGAGGCCGCTTATATTGGAGGGTGATGACAGTTACCCGCTCATGGTGAACCTGTCGGTCCATAGACGTGCGGCCCTTCGACTAGCTCTTGGTGAACTGAAACTTTGCCCTCGGCCGGCGCCGGTTTCCGTGCCTGGGTGCCGCAGTCGGGCATGACTCTCCCGGGCGCTGCCCTACCCCAGCCTTGGCATTACCTCTTCGCTGAACAGCTTCATGGAGCGCATTACCTTGTCCCGGCCCATGCCGCCGAAGTCGAAGTTGCAGCCGAAGTAGTCTATCCCGTGGGACTGCAATTCCTTTATCTGGGCCACGCACTGGTCCGGGGTGCCGATAATGGCCCGGTTGGCGGCCAGGTAGGAGTAGCTGTCCGGCAACTCGGTGCGCTCCTGCCGCCAGTCGTCCATTCGGCGATAGACTTCGCTGCCCGTGGTGATGAACCGCCGCCACTGCATGATGTCCGCTACCCAATTGATGCGGTCTTCCGTATCCCGCCTTACCTCTTCCTCCGTTTCGGCGACGTAGAAGTAGCGGAAGAAAGGAATTTCCGACATGGGGCGGTTGTTGCCCGCCGCCGCCGACTGCTCCACGAAGCGGTGGCACAGGTCCAGGGCCAGGGCGGTGTCCTGCACCACGGCGATGCACAGGTTGTGGCCGGTGGATATCAGGAAGTCCAGGGTGGCCTGGGTGCGGGTAGCCGCAATGTAGATGGGCGGATGAGGCTTCTGAAGGGGCGGAGGCACCAGGTTGATGTCCTCCAGCTTGTTGTAGGGACTCTCATAGCTGAAGCCCGGAGTGGTCCAGAGACCCTGGATTATCTTGACCGAGTCCTGGAAGCGGCCGGCGCTTTCCGCCGGGTCCAGGCCGTAGCCGGTGTATTCGTACCCGCCCGAGCCCCGGCCAAAGCCCACGTCCAGGCGCCCGTTACTGATCAAGTCCACCATGGCCCCGTCCTCGGCCAGGCGCATGGGGTTATGCAGTGGGGATACCAAAACCGCCGTTCCCACCCGTATCTTGCTGGTGCGGGACGCGATGTGGGTGGCCAGGATGAGCGACGAGGGGACCATGCTGTAGCGGGTAAAGTGGTGCTCGGCCAGCCAGGCGCTGGAAAATCCCAGTTCCTCGGCGTACTGTACCTGCTCGGTGATTTCCTCGATCAGCTGCCGGGGTTCGGTTCCCTCGGGCCAGGGGACGTGGGAGAAGAAGGCAAACTTCATTGGTCAAATACCCTTTTTCTGGATTCTATCTGCGAATGCACACGAATAGACACGAACAATTGAACATATAACATTCGTGATTGTTCGTGCCTATTAGTGGAGTAAGATTGGTGGGCTAGGCCGGTATCCACGTTACCGATGAAATCTCGCTGAACTCCCGCCACAGCTTTTCCCAGGAGTCGCCGCCGTCGTCGCTGCGGTACATGTACCCGTAGCGGCTTCCGGCCAGCACAACATTGGTATCGAAGGGCTGGATGTTAACCACCCACATGGCGGTGTTGGGGTCCACCGGCAGGGAAAGCTGCTCCCACGTTTTGCCGGTGTCCTTGGAGCGCATGACCGCGCCCACCCGGCCCGGAGTAGTGTCGCCCACGGTGACGAAGATGGTCTGCGGGTCGTCGGGCTGCACCTTAACGCCCCGGGGATAGCCGTAGGGGAAGTTCTGCTTTACGTTCAGCGACGTCCAGTTGTCGCCGTCCGGGCTGGTATATATATCGTCGTTGACCAGCACCACCACCGTCTTGGGGGGACCTCCGGCCACGGCCACGTTGTGAATATCCAGGTTGGGTATGGAGCCGTGGTTGACCTTTTCCCAGGAATCGCCGCCGTTGGTGCTGCGGCGCACGCCGTCCACCTCGAAACCGACCCAGATGTCCTGCCGGTCCGTCGGGTCAATGGCGATGCCGGTAACCCGGGGGATGCCCACGGCGGGGCAGGTCTCCGCTACTTCAACGGGCCGCTTCTCCCAGGTCTTGCCGCCGTCGCCGGAACGGAAAATGGTAGCCGGGTCCGGGGTGCCCGTGCCGGCGTACATGGTTTGGGGGTCCGAATCGTCAATGGCCACGGCCCAGACGCAGTAGTCGCTCAAGGGGGAATCCACCAGCTTCCAGGTCATTCCGGCGTCCTCGCTGCGATAGAGCCCCTTGTCGGTGCCCGAAAAAAGGACCTCCGGCTGTCCGGGGTGGTTGACGACGCAGCGCACCAGGGCATCGGAATGGAGTCCCTGGTTAATGCCCACTCGCTGCCAGCTTTCGCCGCCGTCGCCGCTGCGGATTATGCCCTGGCCCACGGTGCCCACCAGCATGGTCATCTTGTCTGCCATAGCTTAGCCTCCTTAAATTAGAGGTTGGTATGCGCTTTGGAGTTTACGTAGGTTTGCCGGTCTTGCCGGTATAATACTACCGCCCATCACTTCGGCCAACAGGGTTGCGTCGGACAACAGGATTGCGGCGCGCCGGTAGAAGCGGGTCTCAAGCCCGCGGCGCGATGCCCCTTCGCTCTCCACAAGAGTCGGGAATCCATGTAAGAGACGGACGACACAAGACGAGCGTCAATCGCCCTCCAGGGCGGTCACGATTTCCGGTATGGAGAATACAATCCTGTCCACCGCGTTGTGCATGATGTCAGGCTCGTCGCCGTCGTGCCACAGCAGCACCGTCCGCTTCCGGGTGCCGATGCCATACCCCAGTTCCAGGTGGGCCGAGCGGCCGCAGGGCAGCACGCAAACTACGGCGTCGCAGCCCTCCAGGGCAGCCATATCGTTGTTGAACCGCTTCTTTACCACGGGATGGTCCAGCACTTCGAAAAGGTCCCTGGACTCCACACCGTCAACCACGTTCCAGTCGAACTCTTCCCAGGAGTCGCTTTGGTGGCGAAAGTCATAGACATCATGCCCTGCTTCTCGCAGTGCGCTCACAACCTCGGGATAGACTTCATTGCGCCATGAACTGGCTACGTAAACTCTCATTGGTCTGTTACAGGGGATAGTCGCCCTAGGCCGGCTGGGGAGCGAAGTCGGGCGAGAGCATCAACCACGTCTTCTGCTTTACAATCAGGCCCCGCACTGCTGGCAGGTACTTGCCGGTCCAGTCCGGGTCGCTGGCGACCTGGGCCTTGGCTTCGTCGAAGTGTTCGTAGTCGCGGTATGCCCAGATGTGGACCACCTGGTTGAGCTCTCCCACTTCGCTGTAGTACCAGCCGGCCAGCTTGACGCCGTACCTGGCGCGGATGGGAATAGAAAGCTCCTCCACCGCTTTCATGTAATCGGGTATGGCGCCGGGCTTGAAAGTGTATTGGCGAAAGTCGTAAACCATTTCTTATTCCTCCATCTTTTAGCATCTGTTTTTCCACGAATGGGCACGAATATTCACTAATGGTTTATCTGCAACCTAGACCATTCGTGCTTATTCGTGCCTATTAGTGGATGATCCTCTACCCCACTGTTACTTCCCGGCCCTCGTCGGAGGCCTGCCGGATGGCGTCAACCAGGTGGTGCAGGTTTACCGCCGCGGCGAAGTCGGGCTGGCAGTCCGCGCCGGACCGAATGGCCTGGCCAAACTGGTAATACATCTGCCCTACGTTGAAGGCCTCGCCTTTAGGCATGCTTTCCAGCACGTTTACGAACCGGCCTGGCACCTCCAGCGGCTGCAGTTCGCCCGGGCCCTGCACGCCGCTCAGTTCCATGTCCCGCAGCTGCGGGGAGTCCACGGACGTGGCGGACAGGGTTCCCTTGCTGCCGTAAATCTCCATTCGCAACCCGCTGCCGGCCCAGGGATTGCTGGCCACGTGGGCCGAGGCCACGCCGCCGTCCTTCAGGCGGCCGCTGATGAGTATGTTGTCCGGAGAAGTCACCGGCAGGCTCTTCTGGGTGTCGGTTTCGTACCACTCCCTGGTCTGGGTTGAGACCACGCCCGAAACGTGGCTGAAGTCGCCCGCCACGTAGCGCAGGGCGTCAATGCTGTGCCCGCAGGCGATGGTGAGGGTATGGGCGCCCAGTTCGTTGTCCCGCTGCCAGGTGCGGGTGGAGTGACGCTCCTGGGAACCGCCCCGGACCAGGCTCAGGTGGCAGGACAAGACATCCCCCAAGTAGCCCTGCTCCACCAGTTCCTTCATATACTTGATGGTTGGCGCCTCCCGGGCCTGGAGGCCCACCAGGTTCCTGACACCCTTTTCCCGGGCCAGGTCGGCCATTTCCTGGGCCTGGGCGGTGGTCTGTCCCAGGGGCCATTCGGTGTAAACGTGCTTTCCCGCTTCCAGGGCGGCCATGGTCGGCTCGTAGTGAGACGGCACCCGGAGCACAACGGCCACCGCGTCAATGTCCGGGTGGGCTATCAGGTCCCGGTAGTTATCGAAGGCTATTTTGGCCCCAAAGGCGCGGGCCGACTCTTCCGCGCTCTCCATGCGGGTGGTGCAAACGGCGGTCAGCTCAAACTCCGGGCTCGCCACCACCGCCGGAAGGTGGGAGCGGGGCGCCCAGCCCAGGTGAATGTTGGCGCCGATAATGCCCAGCCGTATCTTTTCTGAAGATGTTGCCATTGGTTTTGCCTCCTCAAGTAATTGGCAATGCCACTGGGCGAGCGTTGCTCTTTAACCCGGCGGCATGGTTTGTCTTTGACGGTGAATTTCGCTGGGGCTAATTTACCACACATGGAAAAAGGGCGGGCGATTTCCCAGAACCGTCGCAACCCGGCGATTCTGCTTTTCTCAGTATATAATCTCTCTGTCAGCGGACCAGGCTAAATGGGCAGGAGGTCAGGAAGCATGGCAATTACCGGAGGTACCTTTGCCTTCACCGAGGACTTAAACATCTGCCGGTTGTTGAACGGACTTTGGCAGGTTTCCGGGGCTCATGGCCGTATTGACCCCACCGCCGCCATCCGCAGTATGCTGGACTATCACCATGCCGGCTTCACTACCTGGGACATGGCCGACCACTACGGCCCGGCGGAGGACTACCTGGGCGAGTTCAGGCGCCGGCTGGCCGGCGAAAGGGGAGACGCTGCCCTGGCGGAGGTCCAGGCTTTCACCAAGTGGGTCCCCCGCCCCGGCCCCATGGGCAGGGAAATCGTCGAAAACAACGTGGACATCTCTCTGCGGCGCATGGGCGTGGAATGCCTGGACCTGCTCCAGTTCCACTGGTGGGAATACGGAGATGACCGCTACCTGGAGGCTCTGGGCCACTTGTCGGACCTGCGGGAAGCCGGCAAGATTCGCCACCTGGCTCTGACCAACTTTGACACGGAACACCTGAAAACGGTCGTTGACAACGGAGTCAAGGTGGTCTCAAACCAGGTGCAGTATTCCCTGGTTGACATGCGCCCCGCCCGTTTGATGGCTCCATACTGCCGGGAAAACGGAGTCCACCTGCTGGCTTACGGCACCTTCTGCGGGGGGCTGCTGTCGGACAAGTACCTGGGACAACCGGAGCCCACCGGCGCGGCTTTGGGAACGGCCAGCCTGAACAAGTACAAACAGATGATCAACGCCTGGGGCGGTTGGGAACTGTTCCAGGAGCTACTCGTTGCCCTCAAGTCCATCGCAGAGAGGCACGGAGTCAGCGTAGCCAACACGGCCACCCGGTACATACTGGAGCAGCCGGCGGTTGCGGGAGTCATCGCGGGGGCCAGGTTGGGCCTCAGCGAACACCGGGAAGACAACGCCAGGGTGTTTGAATTCGCCCTGGAAGAGGCAGACCGGGAGGCCCTGGATTCTGTGACCGGCAAGGGGCGTGATCTGCTGGAGTACATTGGGGACTGCGGGGACGAGTACCGGAGGCGGTAGATGACGTTAAATCGTTAAATCGTTAAATCTATCGTGCCGTCTGGGACGGCGCCAGCCCAGTAATCCATCAGTGTAAGAATGACGCAGCATGGGATTGATGGATAAACTGAAAGTCCGCTCGTGGTGAGCTAGTCGAACCATGAACGGACGACCCCTCGACAAGCTCAGGGTGAGCGGAAGCATTATCCATAGGTTCAAACAGGTCGAACCACCAGGGGCCGGGAGGTGTTACCGTCCACTTTCCTCTACTTCGCCCAGCAACTCTTCCTTGACCGCCTCAGATAGCTCCAGGCCTGACTCGGAGCAATATCTTTCAAGCCGCTTCTTGAACTCCTTTCTGGCCAGCTTCTTTCCCTCTTCCAGCCCCTGTTCGTACCGAATCCGCTTGTATCTTTCAGAAATCATCCTTGCTAACTCCCAGTGCGCGAAGAGTACGACGGTAACCGCCAGGGAAATCGCTATGCCGGCGCCTATTCCGACGGCGGTGACCAGCCTGGAATCCCCTGAATTGTATAGGACTTCGTACCAGATAAAAAAGCCGACAAGACAATCCGTTATAATCACGGCTAGAACGAAGTCAAAGGTCAGTTTGTCCAGGCGCGTAAGCAATGGCCGAAAATCCCCCCGGTTTCGGCCATTTTAGCAGTTCCAGGTTCGGCAAATAAGAAACAGGGCGATGTAGCAAGAGGAGCACGATGAAGATAGGCGCCATCTTTCCCCAAACCGAAATCGGGTCTGACCCCGGCGCAGTCCGTGAATATGCCCAGGCGGCTGAGGAACTGGGCTATTCCCACCTGTTTATAGCCGACCACGTCCTGGGAGCCAGTTCCGACCATCATGAACATGTGGCCGGCGGGTACTACACCCACCGCGCCGTCATTCACGAGGCCTTTACCACCCTGGGCTTCCTGGCCGCCGTAACCGAGCGAATCGGCCTGACCACCGGCATACTGATACTTCCGCAGCGGGCCACGGCCCTGGTAGCCAAGCAGGCGGCGGCGGTGGACGTGCTGAGCAACGGACGGCTGCGCCTGGGCATCGGCGTGGGCTGGAATCACGTTGAGTATGAGGCCCTGAACCGCAACTTTCACGACCGGGGCCGCCGAAGCGAGGAGCAAATTGCGCTGATGCGTGAATTGTGGACCAGGGACGTGGTGGACTTTCACGGGCGCTGGCACCGGGTTGACAACGCCGGCATAAATCCCTTGCCCGTGCAGCGCCCGATACCCGTATGGCTGGGAGCCGGCAGCAGCGCCAGCCCGCTGCCGCCGGAACCGGTGCTGCGCCGCATTGCCACCATTTCCGACGGCTGGTTTCCCAATTTTGACCCGGGGGAACCGGGGAGAGAAGCCATAGCCAGGCTGCGGGAGTTGGTAGTGGCCTCCGGCCGGGACGTGGCGGCAGTGGGCATTGAGGGGCGCATCAGGATGGAAGACAAGCAACCCGAGGATTGGGCAGACGAGGCGCGCAATTGGCAGGAACTGGGCGCCGCCAGCATTACGGTGGAGGCGCGGCGGAGTGGATTGAGCGGCGTGGAGCAGCACATAGACGCCATAGTCAGGTTCCGGGAGGCAATGGAGGGCATGGGCGAGTGGTAGGCGGCTGGTGACATTACCTGGCCCGGCCCCGCCAAAAGGCCCGGCCCGAAAGCTAAACGAAACCACGGGGGCGAGCGTGAAGTTCGCCCCCCTTTTTTGTTGATGGACCCGGACCGTCCCCGTGCCACCGGCGGCAGCGAGCGATGAAATGGGCCCGCAAGCTCAGGAAAACCTGGTTGAGAAATCTCGAACTAAAGTAATATTGACATTTGAAAAAGAAATAACAAATTGTTAACAATATTGCTTGACAAGATACTATGGGCGGTGTATCATCTAAATCAATAGTAAACGCCAATCAATATTTGGTAAATGGCGGTAAAGGAGGTAAGGGATGCACGCTCATCTACACATTCATTTGGACCACAATCACGACGGGCTGCTGACCCGAATGGGCCGCGATCTGGGCCTGGCCTTCAACTGGCTGGGGGGACCGGCAATGTCGGACCAGGACAGGCTGAACCGGGTTCAGGCGGAAGCCAGGAACGACAGGTACAGCGTCGGGATCTTCTAAGCAAGCAATAATTTGACCGTATCCGGCGCCGCCGGTACAGGAGGAAGAAAGCATGAACGAACAGAGCAACACCACGTTAATCCAGGAATCAGCCAGCATTATGGAACGGATCGCCCAGAGCTTGATGGTCGCCTATGCCTGGGTCTCCGGACCGGCCATGACCGAGCAGGAACGCATCAGCGAGGAATTGGCCAGGGCCAACCGGCTGGAGGTCAAGCTGGATACCACCAGCATCGTAAAGTAATTCCGCCCCAGGAGCGACCGGTTCTTTGCGACGGCCCTTCCGCTTTAGTGCGGAAGGGCCTTTCCCTTTCGGCCATCCGGGGTTGCCGACAGCGAACTGCCCCGCAGTGACATGAACGGGAAATCCCTCCTCAATGGCTGGAGAGAACATCTTCCCAACCAAGTCACACCCAAAATTACTCTTGTGTTGGGAGTAATAAGACTTGATATAAGCCGTAGCAAGTCGTATAATATAAACATCTTCTCAATTGCTAATCCGTTTGAAGCAACCATACAGTTAAGCCAAAAGAGAAGGAGGTGAAATCCTCAAACTCAAAGACGCCAGCGGCAGTTCCCCTGGCAGCCCAAGGAGGCGAATATGAACGCACACGTAACCGCAAGGCTTGATAACCTACAACCCCATCGGAACCACCAGGGAACTCTCGACGTGGTGACCAGCGGGCTGGGCAATTTCTTCATCTGGTTGGTTGGATCGGCCATGTCGGACCGGGAGCGCACGGAGCGGGCCCTTCAGGAAGCGCGGCGCGACCGGCACGGGCTTGGCATCCTCTAGGCCCCTTCCAGTGCCCGCCCAGTCCCCTATCCCGCCGTGTCCACGTTCCGTTAAAGACTGCGAACAACCACTGCATCTTTCTCCGTTCGACCATGGCGCCCAGAGGGGCTTGGGACGGCAACCCCTGGATGGTTCCAGGTCTGCCCATTTCCTGCCGGTAGCGATTCGCAATGACCTGCGAAGTCCAACCAAAGGGTAAGGGTGGAATCGGAACAGGCGTCCTGTGGCCGCGGTTTCTCCCAGGGCTGCCTGCTGAACCTCCGGCTAAGAGTCAAGGCTCTTCCCCTTGCGGAAGAGCCTTTATTCTTGCCTGCCGGCCAGTTGAGACCCGGGCGGTTGCTTGCCAGGCCCCTTTCGCCATCGGTGATACCGTCCTGTGGGCCGGCGTTGTTGACATGGTGATTATTTTCACATGTGAGTGTGTGTGAAATATTTCATTTACTGTAAATGGCATAATTACTCTTGACACAGGTTATATCAATATGTAGAATGGTACTAGTTAGTCTTCTATTCAAAGCACCGGACCTGACACTCATCGTTTGTTCGTTGAAAAGGAGGTGACACCATGGTGAGTCTGGAACTGCGCGAACTGGCAGAAAATGCCGACCAACTTCTGGAAAACGAGATAGACCGGCAAGTGGCGGAGATCATGGAGGCCGCCGTTGTTGAAGAGGAACAAACCCGGGACAGCGGTGCGCCGTACCGTTCCTGGAACTTTTCGATGCCATTTGCGGGAGTACGTTATTACAGCTACGACTAGCCTGGGTAGCTCAACCTCCTCCCGAGTCTTGTGAACCTCCCGAGTCTTGTGAACGTACCCCGCAATCAAGAGCCCCCGGCACATGCCGGGGGCTTTCTGCAATTACATGGCAGATTTTGCAACTGCATTTGCATCCGCCCCTTTTCCCCAGGGCAATCGCGTTTTGGGCTGGGCTGAACGTCCAAGCAGGAGGTCATGTCGCCCTGAGCTTGCCGAAGGGCCTAAAATCCTTCCCCCAAGCCAACTTTCGGGTCCGTAAC
>DAOUIY010000070.1:0-101873 GCA_034423215.1 Dehalococcoidia bacterium | reverse complement strand
CTGCTTTTCTCCGTCGTTCCGGCGAAGGCCGGAACCCAGAAGTCCTGAAGGTAAGGAACCATGTCCGGCGCTAACCTTCCTGGATTCTGGCCTGCGCCAGAATGACGGGTTTCAATAGTTACGCGTCAATCCAAAGTGGTTGAACTAATAGCGGTTCAACATACTTGAAACGATGGATAGTGTTTCCGCTCACCCTGAGCCTGTCGAAGGGCCGCCCATTAGCAGATTGGCAATTTGATGGTTCGACAGGCTTAAAATGAGCGGACTCCCGGTTTACCCATCAATGCAAACTGGTCAAACTACCAGGGCGTGTCGTCAAACGCACGGTAATTCCTGCGAAGGCAGGAATCTGAACTCCACTCTGTCGAGGTTCCCGCCTTCGCGGGAACGACGGACATATCTGATACGGGATAAGATTGCGCTTTCAGAGCGTTAGCGCAGGCAGCCAGCAGGCAGCCAGGTAGTGGTGAGTTGAATTCAGGGGGTAAGGGATTGAATACGATAGAGATTATATCCGAGATTCTCAAGCGGGAAGGGATTGAGTACCTTAGCTGCTTTCCCACGACCCCGGTAATCGAAGCCGCGGCGGCGGCCGGGATACGTCCCATCATCTGCCGGCAGGAACGGGTGGGCGTGGGCATTGCCGACGGCTACAGCCGGGCCACCGACGGTGAAGTGCCCGGGGTATTTGCCATGCAGTACGGGCCGGGGGCCGAAAACGCCTACGCCGGCGTCGCTACCGCCTATTCCGACTCCACTCCCATGCTGCTGCTGCCCCTGGGACACCCCCGGGACCGGCAGGGAGTGTTTCCCTTGTTCGACTCGGTGGCCAATTACGCCGGCGTAACCAAGCAGGTGGAGCAAATCAACGTGGCATCGCGGACCTCGCAGGTTATGCGGCGGGCCTTTGCCGGGTTGAACCAGGGCCGGGTGGGCCCGGTAATGGTGGAAATTCCCGCCGATGTGGCCCTGGAAGAGGTGGACGAGTCCGCCTTCTTCTGGAGCGGACGGGTACGTCGGCTGGCGGCCCAGGGAAATCCCTCCGACGTGGAAGCGGCGGCCCGGGCCCTCTGCGCGGCGCGCTACCCGGTCATCCACGCCGGCCAGGGCGTCCTCTACGCGCGGGCTTACGATGAACTGGTGGAACTGGCGGAACTGCTGCAGGTTCCCGTCATGACAACCCTGCTGGGCAAGAGCGCCTTCCCGGAGGCGCACGGCCTGGCCCTGGGCAGCGGAACCGGCGTAATGTCCGGCCCTGTCTATCACTTTGTGAGGCGATCCGACGTAATCTTTGGAATCGGTTGCAGCTTTACCAGGCACGGCATGTCCATGAACATACCGCCCGGAAAGACCCTGATTCACGCTACCAACGACCCGCGGGACATCAATAAGGACTATGACGTGGACTATCCCATCGTGGGCGACGCCAAGCTGGTCTTGCGCCAGATGATTGAGGCCTGCCGCGAAATCGTAGGGGACAGCCGCAAGAACGACGACAGCAACGCCCGGGAAATCCGGTCCGAGCGGGATGCCTGGCTGAACAACTGGGCCTACAAGCTGAACGACTCGGGCGCCCCTATTAACCCCTACCGGGTAATACGGGAGTTCATGCAGACCGTCCCGCCCAGCCAGGCCATCGTTACCCACGACTCCGGGAGTCCCCGCGACCAGATAATGCCCTTCTATCGCAGCGAGGGGCCGCGCAGTTACCTGGGCTGGGGAAAATCCCACGGCCTGGGCACTGGGCTGGGGCTGGTCATGGGCGCCAAGCTGGCCAAGCCGGAAAAGGTGTGCGTCAACTTCATGGGAGACGCAGCTTTCGGCATGACCGGGCTGGACTTTGAGACGGCGGCCCGGAGCGGCATACCCATTATCACGGTGGTGCTGAACAACTCAACCATGGCCGTGGAAACGGGGGCCATGGCGACTTCCCACGAGCTTTACGGGACCAGGGACCTGGGCGGCAATTACGCCGACATGGGCCGGGCCATGGGAGGCTACGCGGAACGTATTGAAGACCCCTCGCAGATTGCCGCCGCGTTTACCAGGGCCCGCCAGCAAACCGAGGATGGGAACGCCGTTCTGCTGGAGTTCATAACCAGCGCCGAAACTGATACCTCGCACAAGCGGGCATTTTAGTCCGCTACCGCGCGCATCCATGAATCAGAGTTTAATCCAGTTAGGGGCGGGTTTCAAACCCGCCCTTATTTCATGGCTACCCAGGGCTACCCAGGGTATGCTAACAGCCCATCGCTATTGTATTGACGGGCAGGCCGAAAGCCCGCTCATGGTGAGCTTTTGGAACCATGAACGGTAGGCCCTTCAACGGGCTTAGGGAGAGCGGAAAAGCTATCCACTTGTTCAGACGAATTGGACCATTAGAGGAGAGGACAAAATGCCGCCACGTTCAAAGTACCTGTTTATTGCCAGCATGGACGTACAGCCGGACCGGGAGGAACGATTTAACGAGGTTTACAACACCGAGCATTGTCCCTTGCTTTCCCATGTCCCCGGAGTAATCTCCGTGGCCCGGTTCGAAACCCAGGAACTGGTGATGGTCATGGGCGGGGAAACCCGGAGAATCGTCATTGAGGGTGAGCCCAAGCACCACGCCATGTACGAACTGGAATCGCCGGAAGTGCTGACCGGGCCCGGTTGGAGCGAGGCGGTGGACGCGGGCAGTTGGCCGGAAGACGTGCGGCCTTATACGTTGAATCGCAGGCACACGCTGCTGAAGCTGACCTACCCGGAGGGTTAGGGCACGTCTTCAAATGGAAAGTGGGAGCTTCCGCGCTTCCCTTTTCGTCGTTCCCGCGCAGGCGCGAACCTCGAGAGGCCGGAGTTTAGATTCCTGCCTTCGCAGGAATGACGAAATAGGTCGCCTGGAGACTCCGAGCTTCGATTCTTGGTCCTTGCAGAGACTTGGCAGTTCCCGGCGAAGGGCGAACCTCAATCCTTGCCCTGAGGCCGGTCTTGGCTACGGCAGGGGCGCTCCCATTGGCCGGGCAACACCAAATCTTGCCGCAATACCATCGTTGTTATACCCTTGTTGCGATACCCTGTCTCTTTTGCCATTTCCATTGCAGCAGTTGCCGCAGTACATATCAGCTAGCCAAAGGCCCGGGACTACGGGCCGTAAATGAAGGAGGAAACCAGATGGCCACCTGGAAAGTCGCCTATTTCAGCGGCGTCGGCGGACGCCCTGCCACCATGCTTGAGAATGCGCCGGACGATATCGAGGTTACGGTGGTGGACCCGGCTCTTTCGGACTCGGAGAAAATCGAACTTTGCCGCGACGCCGACGCCCTGGTCACCAGCGACGTCAGCACCAACGTGCTGCAGGAATGCCCCCGGGTGAAGCTGATCCAGACCCTGAGCGCAGGGTACGACCGGCTGGACCTGGAGGCCATCCTTGAAATGGGCATTCCCGTGGCCAACAACGGCGGGGCCAACGCCATTTCGGTGTCGGAGCAGACTATTGCCCTGATGATCGGCATAAACCGGAACATGATGGCCCAATGGGAAAGCACCACCCGGCGGCGGGAGTGGCGCGGCGACCTCTACCAGACCGACCTGTCTGAAGTTACCGACAAGACGGTGGGCATCGTGGGGTTGGGACGCATCGGCCAGCAGGTGGCCAAACGGCTGACCGGGTTCGATACCCGCACCATCTTTTACGACGTGGAGGACATTCCGGAGGATGTGCAGGAGGGGGTCAAGGCGTCCCCGGTGTCCTTTGATGAGTTGCTGGAGACTGCCGACATAGTTACCCTCCACGTTCCCCTGACCCGGCGGACCCGGGGCATGATGTCGGACCGGGAATTTGGCATGATGAAGGAAACGGCCTACCTGATTAACCTCTGCCGCGGGCCGGTGGTGGACGAGGCGGCGCTGTACCGGGCCTTGACCGAGGGGAAGATAGCCGGCGCCGCAGTGGACGTCCTGGAGGTGGAGCCCACGCCGGCCGACAATCCCCTGTTCGAACTGGACAACGTGATAATCACGCCGCACATGGCCGGCCAGAGCCAGGAGACCGCCCTCCGGGCCGCGCACTTTGCCTACGGCAACATCCTCCGTGTGCTGTCGGGGCAGGAGGCCGAGTCCCTGGTAACCCCGGAATAGCCCGGTGGCCGGTGGCAAACCCGGGGCAACGAAACGAAAGGGGCTGGCTTTCTGCCTGCTTGTTGGTTACGGCTCGCCGGTCAGGTGTTCATCGCACCTGAACTGATGGCCGATACGCCAGTAGTCCGACAGCTTTGAAATGATGGGTGAAGTTGCTTCTCTCCGTCGTTCCGGCGAAGGCCGGAACCCAGGAGTTCTGAAGGTAAGGAACCATGTCCGGCGCTAACCTTCCTGGATTCTGGCCTGCGCCACAATGACGGGTTTCGATAGTTACCCATCGTTTGAAATAAGTTGAACCACTAGTTCGTCATTCCTGCCTTCTCAGGAATCTGAACTCCAGCTTGTCGAGGTTCCCACCTTCGCGGGAACGACGGGTTTGGGTGGATAATTCATCAACACAATGGGGATGGACTATTGGTGGGCTAACAGGATTGTAACGATGTGTGCTAAACCTGTTCCGTCATTTCGGCCCCGAGTCGGAATCCAGGAAGGTTGCCAAGGGCCAACTGCAGAGCGAAGGAAAGGCCCTGGGTTCCGGCTTTCGCCGGAATGACGGCTAATCCTCAACCCAAGGTTTCACGCCAGTTGAACCACCAGTGGCGGATGGCAAATGGGGTTGAGGCGGCGGCCAAGGGCGGGTAGTCTGACCACATCAAAGGGGGCAGCCACGAGGGCTGCCCCTACTATTTTGGTTGGCTGAGGCGCTGGGTCCTACTGGTTGGCCAGGGGGATGGTGGCGGTGACGCAGGGCACGTCGCCGTAGGTGGCGGTGGTGTGGCCCTGGCCGGTGGTGTCAGCGACCAGCCGGGCGTCGCCGGGGCCGAAGACGTGCTTGGAGCCGTCGCCCAGCCCGATTTCCAACTGGCCGGACAGGATTATCACGTACTGGGCCCGGGGCGCGGGGTGCCAGTCCTGGAAGCGGCCCACCGGAGCTTCCCGGAAGCTTATGGTGGTGGCCTCCTGGGCCGCCGTCCATTCCGGGGTATTGTCCAGGTCAATGGTCTCCACGTGGGTCTGTCCGTCGTCGCCGGTGTACATTCGATAGGTTCCCATGAATCTGCCTCCTGCATTGTTTTGGTGTTGGACTAAAGGCTCATTACCACCTTTATGATACCGTCCTGGTAGTTCTCGTACATCTCGAATGCCCGCTGGACCTCTTCAAAGGGCATCCGGTGGGTTACCATCTGGCCCGGGTCGCACCAGCCCCGCTGTTTCAGGTCCACCATGGTCCTGATGGGCGCCATGGGCTCGCGCAGCCGTCCGCCGGTGGTGGGAATCAGCTGCGGCTGCCGCTCCATCAGCAGGTTGTGCTCCACCGGAATGAACTCGTCGCCCTGGATACCGAAGACCATTACCTTGCCGAACTGGGCCACCAGCCGCAGGGCCATGTTGAAGCTGTCGGGATAGCCGGCCGCCTCCACCACCACGTCCGCGCCCCGGCCCCCGGTCAGTTCCTCAACAGCCTCGATTACATCAACCTGGTCGGGATTGAAGGCGTGGGTGGCGCCCATCTTGCGGGACCAGTCCAGCCGGTAGTCAATGGGGTCAATGCCCACCACCCGGTAGGCGCCCAGCTTGGCGCACAGCATGGTAAAGGAAAGGCCGATTACCCCCTGCCCGACTATGACGACGTCCTTGCCCAGCAGGCTGCCCATCTGCTGCACCGAGTAGAGCACGGTGCCGGAGGGCTGGCAGATAACCCATTCGGCCAGGTCTCCCTCGTCGGGCAGGGCGCACATCCACTCCGGCCCCGAGGCGATGTACTCGACCAGGCCCCCGGAGTTGACACCCCGACCGGGGTAGATGATGACCCGCTGACCCTCGCGGAAGTCCTGGCACCGGCTTTCCACCACCACGCCGGCGCACTCGTGGCCGGGGACGCCCACGCGGCCGGGATAATGGTCTTCGGGGAAGAGATGGCTGTACTCATGCCGGATGTCGCTCCCGCAGACCGAGAGCTTTTCGAGTTTTATGAGGCACTGCCCCTCCTGGGGTACTGGCACTTCCGCGTCCAGGATTTCGAACTGGCGCGGGCCTACAAGTCGGGCTGCTTTCATTCAGGGGTTGCCTCCGAAATTTTTGGATTGCTGGTGGGCCGGAGAGTGTCGTCAAATTCATCCGTCATTCCTGCGAAGGCAGGAACCTGAACTCCAACCTGTCGAGGCTCCCGCCTTCGCGGGAAGGGCGGGTTGGGCGGGTCAATTGCATTGTAAAGTTCTCGTAACTTGCTCAAGGTTTTTCAACTGGAAGTGAAGGTCTCCCTTAGTTTTCCGAAGGGTCTAGGGCGTGTCGTCAAATGCACCGTCATTCCTGCGAAGGCAGGAATCTTAAATACTGCCGGGCGAGGTTCCCGCCTTCGCGGGAACGACGAAAAGGGACGCTCGGAAGCTCCCGCTTTCAATTTGACGACACTCCCTAAAGTCCTGGCAGGAAACTGTGAACCGGATACCTGGACCCGGAAACCGAAAAAGGGCTGCCGGGCAGGAGTTTGGATGCTTCGGCTTCACTCAGCATGACAGTTCTCTTATGAAGCAATCTCCCTGCGGGTTGGGCGGATTCACTCTCTTTGGATTTGCGGGCTGCTAATCTATGTAGTTCTCCTTGGGGCCGAGCACCACGGGCTCGGGCGCGTTGTTTGCGGCGGCGCTGGCCAGGTCTTGCTCGATTCTGAGGGCCCAGGGTTTGAGGATGCCATAGAGGGTGTCGTTGATGGGCGTGGCGACACCGTACTCGCGGGCCATCTTGATGGCGGCGCCGGTCAGGCCGTCAAGCTCCACCGGGCGGCCGTCCAGGAAGTCCTTGCCCAGGGAGGACATTCCCCCGGCGGGGAAATTGTCCAGGGAGGTCATGCACCAGTCCAGGGAGTCCTCCATGATGGGCGCGCCGGAAGCCCGTCCCACAGCCAGGATTTCCTCGATGGCGCCCTGGATGACGGCCCTGGTTTCGGGGACGGTGCGCATCTCACCAAAGAAGGTCCTGGTGGCAGCGCCCACGGCAGCCGAGCCGGCCAGGTAGGAGAACTTCTTCCACAACATTCCCGGCATGTTTTCCTGCAACTCAACGCGCCAGTTGGCTTCCTGGAAGATGGCCAGCAGCTGTTGGCAGCGCTCGGTAATGCCCGGTTCCAGCTCACCGAAGGAAGCCGCGCCCGGCCCGCCCTGGGTGACCACACCGGGTTCCCTGATGCGTCCCTCCATGTAGCAGGAGCCAATCAGCACGCGTTCGCGGCCAAAGGCGGCCACCAACTGCTCCCCGTTGTCTATGCCGTTCTGCAGCGTCAGCACCAGGGAAGCGGGGCCCATCAAGGGCTTGACGGCATTGATGGCCTCGTCGTTGTGGTACATCTTCACCGTGAACAGGACCAGGTCCTGATGGCCTACGTCTGAAGTGTCCTGGACGGCATTGCCGGGAGCGACGAAATCGCCGTCGTTGCTGCTGACCACCCGGAGGCCGTTTTCCTGGATGGCTTCCAGGTGGGCGCCCCGGGCTATGAAGGTAACGTCATGTCCGGCGCGGGCCAGCAGGCCGCCGAAATAGCCGCCCACCCCGCCGGTTCCCATAATGGCTATTTTCATTCTGTTCTTCCTCTCCACCGGATGCTAGAAGGGGACAACCGCGGCGGGTTGGCCCTGGCACTCCGACAAATTTGCGTTGCCGCCTAAACCCGGGAGTCCGCTCGTGGCGAGCTTGTCGAACCATGAACGGGCGGCCCTTCGACAAGCTCAGCGTGAGCGGAAATACTACGCATCACTCTAAAAAAGCTGACCTGCCGGGAGCATTGAGCCGCCAGAAACTTGACTACTCCCCAATGGGATAGCCGTATTCTTCCCGCAGGTCCCTTTTCATAACTTTGCCCATTACGTTGCGGGGAAGCTGGTCTATGAAGACCACCGAGCGGGGGCGCTTAAACCCGGCCAGCCGCTGGGAGCAGTGGTCAATCAACTCCGCCTCGTTGACCTGGCCCGCGCCCTTTACCACCAGGGCCCTTACCTCTTCGCCCCACTCCAGGTCGGGGACGCCGATGATGGCGGCCTCTTCCACCTGGGGGTGGGCCATGAGGACCTGTTCCACCTCTTCCGGGGAAATCATCTCACCGCCCCGCTTGATGAAGTCCCGGGCCCTGCCGGCCAGGTAAATGTAGCCGTCGGCATCCTGGTAGGCCAGGTCGCCCGTATATACCCAGCCGTCCCGGATGGTATCTATTGTGGCGTCCTGCTGCTGCCAGTAGCCCTTCATCATGCGACTGCCCCGGGCCACGATTTCGCCCACCTCTTCCCCGGCGACGGGGCGCCCCTCCTCGTCCACAATCATCACCTCCACGTCGGCCAGGGGCTTGCCGATGGAGGAGAGGCGGCGCAGCTTGGTCTCCACCTCTTCAGGGGAACCTTCCAGGACGTGGTCCTCCGGGGGCAGCATGGTGATGGTGGATGCCGTTTCTGTCTGGCCGAAGGCGTTGATAAACCGGACACCGGGAAATTCCTCGATGGCCTGGCGTATGACGGGCACGGGCATGGGGGCCGCTCCGTAGGTGATGACCCGCAGCGAGGAAAGGTCGAACTGGTGAAAGCGAGGGAAGTCCATGAGCCGCTTGAGCATGGTGGGCACCAGCATGGCCCGGTTGGCCCGGTTTTCCTGGGCTAGGGTCAGCCACTCCTCCGGCTCAAACTGGCGCATGACCGCCAGGGACCGGCCGCCGTAAACTGCGGCCAGCGCCGCCTGCAAGCCGGCGATGTGGTACAGGGGCACGGTCAGCAGGTTGGTTTCCTCAACATCCGGGTCCGCCGGCTCCACGGTGGCAAGAAGGTAGGAGGCGAAGCTGTCATGGGTGAGCTGCACCCCCTTGGGAACGCTGGTGGTGCCGGAGGTGAACATAATCACGGTGGTATCGTCGTCGTCGCCCTCGGGGAAATGCAGCTCCTCCGGGGAGGACTCCATCAGGTCTTCGTAGGAATGCTGGCCGGGCCCGGCGGGACAGTCCAGGGTCACTAGGCGAGCCGCCGGCGAAGACTCTTTTCCTTGAATCAAGGGAAGGTACCTCTCGCCGATAAAGAGCATGCCGGGGCCGGCGATTTCCAGCATCTGGGCCAGTTCCTCTGCCTTGGCCCGAAAATTGAGAGGGACGTAAATGGCGTCCAGCAGGGCTGAAGCAAAGTAGATTTCAATGCTCTGGTTGCAGTTGACCTGCATGGTAGCCACCCGGTCGCCCGGCTGGATGCCCAGGTCGGACATGGCGTTGGCCAGGCGGTTCACCCGCTCCTGCAACTGGGCGTAGGTGTATCGCTGACCCTCGAAAATCAGGGCGGCGCGGTCGGGCACAATGGCCCCGGCTATCATCAGGAATTCGGTAGTGTTCATCGGGTCACCATGTCGGGTTGTCCACTCCGGCTATAGGGATACGCCGGCAGCGCCCTGGCCTGACAGGGCCAACTGGGCCGAACGTCGTTCCAGTTCCAGGCCATCCGCCAGGCTAAGGTCCTGACCCTGGCGGATGGCCTGTTTCATAAGTCTCATGTCAAGGGTTGGGCGGTGGGATATCTCTGCCGCCAACTTCCAGGCCGCTTCCAGCAACTCATCGGCAGGAACTATTCGGGTTATCAGGCCCAGGTCCAACGCTTCGCCGGCCCCTATTCTCCTGCCGGTCAACAGCAGGTCCAGGGCCCGGGCTTCGCCGCAGTTGCGGGGAAGGGTCTGGCTGCCCCCGGCGGCGGGAATCATGCCCAGTTGCAGTTCCGGCATGGCAAATATGGTGTCCTGAGCCGAGATTCGAATGTCGCAGAACAGCAGTATTTCCACCCCGGAACCGATGCAGTAGCCGTGAACCGCGGCGATGACGGGAATAGGCAGGGAATTCAACTGCCCCCAGACATCCCGCTCCCAGCGCACCTGCCTGGCAATGGCCTGGGAGGGGGCCGTGCCGAACTCCGACAGGTCGGCGCCGGCGCAGAAGGCCCGGCCCTGGCCCGATATTATAAGGGCTCGGACTTCGTTATCGTAGTCCACCAGGGTAAGGGCTTCGGAGAAGTCGTCCCGCATCTGGAGGTTGTAGGCATTCAGGGAGGCGGGGCGGGCCAGGGATATGTGGGCGATGTTGCCCCGCTTCTCAAACAGGATGGTCTCGCAGGGATTCATGGCCGGTTAGCCCTGCCACCGTTCCAGGGGCATGGCGCGCCGGTAGAGTTCTTCCAACTCGACCTCGGTGTGGCGGATGCCCACGTTTTCGAGGAGATGGGCGTCGCTTACCTGCAACGTGAGCAGGGAATGCTCGTCAGCCACTTCCTGGACCTGGGGCTTGCGAATGTGCCAGTTGTGGTGGTAATTGTCAATTTCGATGGAGTGGATGTCTTCTTCTATAACGATGTTGGGCGTGTAATAGCCGGGGTGGCAGTAGTTTCGGAAGACGCCTCCCCCGGGCAAAAACAGCTCACTGACCTGGTACTCGTCAAAGGGACTGTGGGGCGGCCTTTTTTCGATCTCCCAGCCGGGGATAATGATCACTTCACCGGGGTAGTTCTTTTCGACCAACTCCCGAAACTCAACGCCCCACTCCCAGTTGTGATGGTCGGTAATGGCGATGCCGTCAATACCCTGAGACCTAATCTGGGCAATCAACCTTTCGGCAATGGAAAGGGAGGGCGGCTGGAAGTTAAAGGCCTCCCAGATGTGGGTGTGCAGGTCCAGTTTGACTTTCAAGGGACTAACCTCTGATTGGGGTTATGGTTGTGCTTGTGAACGGGCCGGACGTTTTCCGTTTCCGTTCTGGGCCGTTACTTGCCTACCGCCACGTTACGCGCCGGTAAACCGGGGCGGGCGGCGCTCTGCGAAAGAGGCTATGCCCTCGCTGCGGTCGCCGGTGCTTTGCAGGATAACACTCAGGTCTGCTTCCAGTCGAAGCCCCTGCTCCAGGGTCAGGTCCATGCCCTTGCGGACGGCTTCCTTGCCGAAACGGGCGGCGATGGGCGCCGACGCCAGAACCGACTCCGCCATTTCCCGCGTGGCCTCTGCCAGGCCGCTGGCCGGCGCCACCCGGTTGACCAGGCCGATGCGAAGCGCTTCTGTAGAGTCCAGGCGGCGGCCGGTCAACGCCATGTCCAGGGCCCAGGCCGGCCCTACCAGCCGGGGCAGGCGCTGGGTTCCCCCGTCCCACGGCAGGGAAGGCTGCCCCGGTTCGCAAAGGGCGAATTGGGCGGTTTCCGAGGCAATTCTCAGGTCGCCGGCCAGCGCCAGTTCCAGGCCATGACCGGCGGCGTCGCCGTTAATCGCGATTATCACGGGTATGGGCAGGCTGGCCAGGGCGTCGGCCACCCGGAGCCGCTCCAATTGCTGGGCCAGGTTGCCGTCTCTTTCAATGTCGTTTGCCCGGTCGGCCCCATTCTCCCCTAAGGTACCGGCAGCGCCGTCGCCGCCCAGGCGGGCGCGGCCTGTTGAAAAGAACCGGCCGGAGCCGGTAACCATAACCAGCCGGCAGTTGTCGTCGGCGCGAACCTGCTGGCAGGCGTACCGCAGTTCTTCCGCCATTGCGGCGTCAACGCAGTTCAGCGTATCGGGGCGCGCCAAGCGGATTCCGGCGGTCTTCCAGCCGGAGATGGTCTCATACTGAAGCTCAATGTGCCGGTAGGGGATGGCGAAATCCTCCATCGCTGCTGCCAAATGGAATGGGTAAATACTAAGTGGCAGACAATATCTTGACAAGTGGTTGGGCCTTTATTACGATTGGTTAGCAGTCTCAAGGCGAGACTGCTAAATTGGTGTGGAAAGAGAAATTAAACAGGGAAAGGAGGAATGAGTAAGCACCATGGCTAATTTTGCTCCGCTAGGGGAGCGGATAATAATCAAACCCATAGAACAAGAGCAGACCACCCG
This sequence comes from Dehalococcoidia bacterium, assembly GCA_034423215.1. Taxonomy (GTDB): domain Bacteria; phylum Chloroflexota; class Dehalococcoidia; order Lucifugimonadales; family UBA3495; genus Bin22. The sequence goes on along the minus strand of DAOUIY010000070.1, from coordinate 89,891 downwards.
CGGTGGGATTTTCCTGCCGGATACCGCCAAGGAAAAGCCCCAGGAAGGCGAAGTTGTCGCCGTGGGGCCTGGCCGGGCCACCGACGAAGGCAGCCGGATTCCCATGGAACTGAACGTGGGGGACCGGGTCATTTACTCCAAGTTTGCCGGCACCGAGTACAAGGACGGCGACGATGAGTATTTGATCATGCGCGAAAGCGACGTTCTCGCCAAGGTTTCCTAGGTCAAGAATCCCTTCCTTAAACAGGAGGTAGATTCACCCCGGCGAAACACAGCGAAATTTACCTGTCGATTGGGTCCGTTTCCAACGGCGGACCACCCGAACTGGCAAGTTGAATTCACTGCAGGAGGATTAGGATGCCCGCAAAGAAGATGGCTTACTCGGAGGAGGCTCGCAAGACGCTTCGAGTAGGCATTGACACCCTGGCCGAATCGGTCAAAGTTACCCTGGGTCCCAAGGGCCGCAACGTGGTTCTGGACAAGAAGTTCGGCCCGCCCCTGGTTTGCAGCGATGGGGTAACCATCGCCAAGGAAATTGAGCTTCCCGACGCCTTTGAGAACATGGGCGCGCAACTGCTCAAGGAAGCTGCCACCAAGACCAACGACGCCGCCGGCGACGGCACCACCACTTCCATCGTGCTGGCCCAGAGCCTCATCAACGAGGGCTTCAAGAACGTAACTGCCGGCGCCAACCCCATGGCCATCAAGCGCGGCATTGAGCAGGCCGTCGCCGCTGTCGTGGAAGAACTCCGCGGCATGTCCCAGACCGTTGAGACCCGCGACCGCATCGGTCAGGTCGCCAGCCTCTCCGCCCACGAAGACGCCATCGGCGAGACCATCGCCGAAGCCATGGAAAAGGTGGGCAAGGACGGCGTAATCACCGTCGAAGAGTCCAAGGGCCTGTCCGACGAGATTGAGTACGTGGAGGGTATGCAGGTTGACCGCGGCTACATCTCTCCCTACTTCATCACCAACTCCGACCGCATGGAAGCCGTCATTGAAGACGCTGCCCTGATTATCACCGACAAGAAGGTCTCCGCCGTAGCCGACCTGCTGCCCGCCCTGGAGAAGCTGCTCCAAGTAGGCCGAAAGAACGTTGTCGTCATCGGCGAGGACGTGGACGGCGAGGCCCTGGCCACCCTGGTGGTCAACAAGCTGCGCGGCACCCTGAACATCCTGGCCGTCAAGGCCCCGGGATTCGGCGACCGCCGCAAGGCCATGCTGGAAGACATCGCTATCCTGACCGGCGGCACCGTGGTCAGCGAAGAGACCGGCCGCAAGCTGGACTCCGCCGTAGTCGAAGACTTCGGCCAGGCCCGTCGGGTAAGCTCCACCAAGGACGAGACCACCATCGTTGAGGGTCGCGGCTCCGAGGAAGCTATCCAGGCCCGCATCAACCAGATTAAGACCCAGATTGAAGAGACCACCTCCGAGTTCGACCGCGAAAAGCTGCAGGAGCGGATGGCCAAGCTGTCCGGCGGCGTTGCGGTAATCAAGGTTGGCGCGGCTACCGAGATCGAGCTTAAGGAGCGCAAGGCCCGCGTGGAGGACGCCCTGTCCGCCACCCGCTCCGCCGTGGAAGAGGGCATTGTCCCCGGCGGCGGTGTTGCCCTGGTCCGCGCCCAGCGCGCCCTGGACGGCCTCAGCGGCCTCAGCGACGACGAAGAGGTCGGCGTCAACATCATCCGCCGCTCTCTCGAACAGCCCCTGAAGCTCATCGTCGAGAACGCCGGCTCCGAGGGCGCCGTCGTCCTCAACCAGGTCAAGCAGCAGGCCGACGACTACGGCTACGACGCTGACATCGGCGAATTCGGCCCGATGATGGAACGCGGCATCGTTGACCCGGTGAAGGTTACCCGGTACGCGCTGCAGAACGCTGCCAGCGTCGCCGCCATGGTGCTGACCACCGAGTCCATGATTACCGAGATCCCTGAGCCGGCCTCTGCCGCCCCGGCCATGCCTCCGATGGACTACTAAGCCCTACAGTACGGCAAGCGAATAGGCCAGTCCAGAGTTCGACCGCCCCGGGCAACCGGGGCGGTCTTTTTTTGCCTGTTGAAACCTTCACCCTGGTTTGGATTGCTGGTAGAATTGGCTTCAAAATTCTGGAGAGTTGATTTTGGCCCAGGGAAAGGTTTACAACACGGCACGGGCCGCCTTGTCCGATGTCCAGGACGGGGCAGCCATTCTAGTGGCGGGTTTCGCCGGATATGGGGTACCCCGTAACTTGGTGGCGGCGTTGGAGGAGAACGGCAGCAGAAACCTGACCGTCATCTGCAGAGAGGACCCCTACCCGGAAATGGACACCGCACGATCCCCAGTTATTGATGGCCTTGTGGCCAATGGCCAGGTCGCCAAACTGATCTCTCCCCTGCCCTTCTTGCCGGGCAATGGAGGGTCCATTGAAGAGCAATGGCAGGCCGGTCAGTTAGATATTGAAATAGTGCCCCAGGGCATCCTGGTCGAGCGGCTGCGTGCCGGCGGGGCCGGTATCGGTGGAGTTTTCCTGCCCACCGGGGCGGGCACCAGATTCGAAACTGGCAAAGAGAAGCGCTCCTTTTCGGAGGGTGAGGCCGTCCTGGAACTGCCGCTGAAGGCAGATTACGCGCTGATCAAGGTTGCGGCAGCCGATACCCTCGGCAACGCCATTTACGATGGTTCTGCCCGCAACTGGGCTCCGGTGATGGCCATGGCAGCCAGGATTACCGTTGCCGAAGCGGACCGCATGGTTGAGCCGGGTGAGTTGGACCCCGAAGCGATAATCTCCCCGGGCATTTTCGTCAACAGGATCGTGTCCGGCTAGAGGCTTCGATTCACCGGAGTAACGAGGACTGATATGCCCCAAAAGTTGGATGACCGCACAATGGCGCGGAGGGCCGCAGCCGAGTTTCGGCCGGGGCAGGTGGTAGCCGTGGGTTCAGGGCTGCCGGCCAAGGTGGTTGAAGTGTTGCCGGCTCAAACCCCGGTACAGCTATTGTCCGACGGCGGCGCCCTGGGCTACGGGCTGCCCCAAGGCGGAGCCGCTGCCGGCGGCGCGTCCGTTTGCGGTCCTGACGGGAGTGCGGTTGATCTGGAGCGCGGCGGCTCGGTTATGGGAATGGTGGACTGGGCGGCCATGCTGCGGGGTGGGCACGTGGACGTGGCAGTAATACAGCCGGCCAGAGTTACGGCCTCCGGGGACATCCTGGGGTGGACGACAGCGGCTACTCCAGGCCTTTTCGCCCCGGGAAGGACGGTGGACCTGGCTGCCGGCGGTGGCAAGGTCATTGCAATGCTTCCCCATACGGGCAGCGATGGAACCCCCAACATCGTTGCAGAGTCCAGCCCCGTAGCGGACGGGCGTGGGTGCGTGGACATAATCATTACCGACATAGCCGTAATCCGAGTTGAAGAGGGGAGGCTCGTTCTGGCGGAGGTTGCTCCCGGCTGGAGTTTTGACGATGTTGCGGCCCTGACCGGCGCTCCCCTCGCCCTGGCCGGTGAACTGAAAGAGATAGCGCCGAGCCTGGAAGCCCTGGCGGGGCAGCCGCCGGGCAAGGTGTACCCCGACGGCCCTTCCGCCATTGCCGATATGCCCGACGGGGCGGTGGTGATGATTGACGGGTTTGGCGGCCCCGGCGGCATGGCCCACCACCTGCTGGTTTCCCTGCGCGACCAGGGAACCAGGGGGCTGACCATCATCAGCAACACCATCGGCATCGCCCGAATCGTCAACTTTGGCACCCCGGCCGGCAAGCTGGCTATTGACCATTCCATCCTGGTCGAAAATGGGCAGATAGCCAAGGCCATCGCCACCTACCCGGTTTCGCCTTCCATGTCGCGCCCCAGCACCTTTGAGCTGGCCTACCGCCGGGGAGACGTTGAGTTGGAACTGGTGCCGCAGGGCACGTTGGCCGAGCGGCTCAGGGCCGGGGGCGCCGGCATCTACGCCTTCTATACGCCCACCGGAGCCGGAACCCTGATTGCGGAAGGCAAGGAGTCACGGGTCATAGACGGAAAGGAGTACATCCTGGAGCGGGGACTGAAGGCCGATTACTGCCTGATTCGCGGTCATAAGGCGGATACGCTGGGCAACGTGGTTTACAAGGGCACCTCCCGCAACTTCAACGCCGTGATGGCTCCGGCGGCAGCCATTACCGTGGTGGAGGTGGACGAGGTGGTTGAGCCGGGCGAACTGGACCCGGAGTTGATTGTCACCCCGGGCGTTTACGTTGACCGTATCGTAATCCGGCCCGAAGGGTTTTCTCCCTACGAGTAAAACGCCTCCGCTAAATCCACATGAGGTTGTCCCATGGTTGAAGCGAAAGAGAGACTGCCCCGGGAAGTTGTAGCTATGCGGGTCGCCAAGGAACTGCCCGACGGCGGCTTTGTGAACCTGGGCATTGGCATCCCTACCCTGGTTTCCAACTTCATTCCCGACGGCAGCGTGGTCTTTTACCACAGCGAGAGCGGCGTATTGAACTGTGGCCCCCTGGCGGAAGAGGACGAGCAGGACATTGACCTGATCAACGCCGGGGGGCAGTTTCTCCAGATGGTGCCGGGCATGGCTTTCTTCAGCACGGTGGAGGGGTTCGCCATGATTCGCGGCGGCCACGTGGACGTGACGGTGCTGGGGGCGCACCAGGTTTCCGCCACCGGCGACCTGGCCAACTGGATGCTGCCGGAACGGGGCGTGGGCAACATCGGCGGCGCCATGGACCTGGCCGCCGGGGCCAAGCAGGTAATCGTGGCCATGGAACACACCGACCGCAACGACGGGCCCAAGGTGGTCCAGGACTGCACCTATCCCATCACCGGCAAGGGATGCGTGTCCCTGATAGTTACCGACCTGGCCGTGATGCAGCCGACGCCGGAGGGCCTGGTCCTGAGGGAGGTTGCCCCCGGCTGGACGGTGGAAGAGGTGCAGGAACTGACCGACGCGCAGCTCATTCCCGCCCCAGACTTGAAGGAGTATGAACTATAGGCAGCGGGGACAGAGCGCAGCCGGGCATTCCTGAGTGGGGAGACGCCTTGATCCAGCCCGTCGAGGTTTCCGCCTTCTCGGGAACGACGGTTTCTCAAGTCCAGAATGCGTTTGCCCTGGAGGCAGATGGCGCCAACTTGCCAAAAGGCCCGGCCATGCTATAATCGGGGGGATTGAAAAGCGAGCCAAGGTAATCGGCAGGAAGGGAGCTGCAGCATCCCGAATTGCCGAGAGCGGTAGCGGTGAGGAAGGTGTTACGGCCCGCATTGTTCGACCCGCCGGGGGCGGGTTGATTGATCAATTGGCGTGCCTATACTTTAGGTCACTTCGATTTCAATATTCAGGAGGAATATCGTGGACAAAGGAAGTGTAATCTTCAATGCCGGCGCCGTGGACATTACCCTGGAATATCGCGAACTGATGCCCGACCAGGGCCTGTGCGTACAGGTGTTTGGCGAGGTTGACGGCAGCGACGTAGAGATTCTGCGGTTTGACTGCTTCGACCAGATGCCCCACTACCACTATGGCCCCGCGAACAACAACATCCGGTTGAACATGGACAAGACCACCGTGGGAAATCCCTTCGGTTGGACCATGGGCCACCTGCGCACCAAGCTGCCCGAAATGATTCGCCGTTCCGGCTACGACGCCCTGGCCGACTCCGTTGAGGCCAACCCCGTCTCCGCGGAGACCCTGGACGCCGTAGAGAACAAGGGCCGGGAGATGTCCGTTGCCATGCGCCGGACCGTCACCCACATGTTCGAGCGGATGCTGGAGGACGACGTTTTCACCGTCGGCAACCTGCGCATCGGCCTGGAATACCGGATTCTTCCCCAGGCCAACACCGAGGGCCTGGCCATTCACGTCCTGTCCGACGTGGCCGGTCAGAACGTGGAACTGCTGGCCTTTGACTGCTTCATCAACGGGCCCCACTACCACTACGGCCCGCGCAACCAGGACATCCGGATTTACTGGGACACCACCACCTCCGGTGAGACGCTGCGCTGGACCCTGGACCAGTTCTACGCCGGCAACATGAAGAAGATGATTGACCGCGCCGGCTACCCCACCATCGCCAACGATGTGGACGAGAACCTGCTCCAGGCCACCATGCCGGCCATCGAGAAGCGCGCCCTTGAACTGGTTGAGGAAAACCGGGGCAGTGGCGACGACCCCAAGGCCGCCTTGCTGAAGGAAATCGAGTCCCTCAAGGAGCGCGTCGCCGCTCTGTAGGTCTCGATACTGCGGGAAACCAGGAAACAGGAAACGGCCCGGCATTATTGCCGGGCCGTTTTTTTGGTTTGGCCTGCCAAACCAAACCCAGAGTGGAATGTACATCAAGAGACCGCCGAACTGTCATTCTGAGTGAAGCGAAGAATCTAAGAATCTCGCGTGAAGCCAACTTTCCTGCTGGCAAGAATTATAGATTCTTCACTCCGTTCAGAATGACGGTTTGGTGGTGGGGTGCTCTAAACAGCGGAAACGCATCCCCATGTGGAAACGCACATCCCACCTTGGCTTTGGTTTAGTAGGTTGCGGGTTTGTATTGATGGGTGCTAGATCTGTCTCGTCATTCCGGTCCTGGGCCGGAATCCAGAAGGGTTCCCGCAGGTCAACTGCAAATTGAATTAAGGGCCCTGAATTCCGGCCTTCGCCGGAATGACGGGGTGAGGGGGCGCTACATCATCGTATAGCCGCCGCTTACGCTCAGGGTCTGGCCGGTGATGAAGCTGGCGGCGTCGGAGGCCAGGAAGACCACGGCGTTGGCGATTTCGGTGGCCTTGCCCATGCGCCGGAGGACGTAGGCCCGCTCCACCCGTTCCAGCACCTCGTCGGTGAAGATCTCCCGCATCTGGTTCCACATGCTTTCCGGGCTGATTTCCTCCTCGTCCGGCGGCACTATCAGGCCCGGGCACACGACGTTGAGGCGCAGGCCGTAGCGTCCCGTCTCCCGGGCAATGGACTTGCTCAGGGCGATAACCCCGCCCTTGCAGGCGGAATAGACGGCCTCCCGGTACTCGCCCATGCGCCCGGCATCGGAACTGATGCTGACAATGGAGCCGGCCTGGCGTTCAATCATGTGGGGCAGCACCGCGTGAATGCAGTTGATGGGACTCCACAGGTTGACCGCAACCTCCTTTTCGTGCTCTTCGCGCGGCTTTTCCATGAACAGGCGGTCTATGGTCCAGCCAACATTGTTGACTAGCACGTCCACGCTGCCAAATTCAGTGATGGACTGGTCCACCATGGAGTCCACCCGCTCCCGGTCGGTCACGTCGGTCTGAATAACCCTGACCCGGCTGCCGGTGTTCATTTCCAGGACTTCCTCGGCCACCCGCTCGCCCTGGGCCTGGGCCAAATCGGCGATGGTAATATTGCTGCCCTCGGCGGCGAAGCCATGGACAATGGCCCTGCCGATGTTGGAACCGCCCCCGGTCACTATCACGTTCTTGCCCCTGAGTCCCAATTCCATAAAAGCCTCTTTCAACCTCTGCGTTTCTGCGTATCCGGGTTTCCCTGTGAAGAAGTTACCTGTCCGGCCCCGGCGCCCGCGGCACGCCCCCCAGACGCAGCCGCAAAAGCCCCTTGATGTCCTCAATGGCGGTGTTGGTGATGTTGACGGTGCTGGTGGGGTCGTCGTCCCATTTCACCGGAATGGACTTGATGCTGTAACCTCGCTTGGCCGCTATTATCAGCAGTTCCGTATCGAAAAACCAGTTGTTGTTCTCGATGAAGGGGACTATGGAGCGGGCGGCGTGGCGGGTAAGGGCCTTGAAGCCGCACTGGGCGTCCGGGAAGGGGGTGAAGAACAGGGACTTGATGAGCAGGTTGTAGCCACGGGAGATGAACTCCCGCTTGAACGCCCTGGTTACCCGGGAATCCCGGCTGAGCCGGCTGCCCGTGGCTACCTGGTAGCCCGATTCCAGCGCCTCTACCAATTGGGGAAAGTGGCTGAGGTCGGTGGAAAGATCCACGTCCATGTAGCTAAGAATTTCGGCGTCGCTGGAAAGCCAGGTGGCCCGCAGCGCGCGCCCGCGGCCCTTCTGGGGCAGGAAGAAATACTCGACGCCGGGGTACTGGCGGCTCAAGGCTTCGGAGACTTCCCTTGTCCCGTCCACCGAAGCGTTGTCCGCGATGGTGATGCGCCAGGGATTCTCCAGGTGGTCCCGCAGGAACCCGGTGAGGCGTTCGATGCTGCCCGGCAGGGCGGCCTCCTCGTTGTAAACGGGAATAACTATTTCTACTGAGGCAGCCATCTTCAGCCTTGGCGGGAAGGTCAACAGCGTGGGCCGGCGAGGCCGCTTGCGACCTTGATGGGGGAATTAGTCTTTAATTCTGATAGGCGCGGCGTTCCCGCTGCCGTGAAACCGACAGTTGAGAACGCAAATAATCAGTGCCGGAAGTGGCGGACGCCGGTGAATACCATGGCGATGCCGTGCTTGTTGGCGGCTTCTATAACTTCGTCGTCCCGAATTGACCCGCCGGGCTGGATTATGGCGGTGACGCCGGCCTCGGCGGCCAGTTCAATGTTGTCCGGAAAGGGGAAGAAGGCATCCGACGCCAGCACGCAGCCCCGGGCCTTGTCGCCGGCTATCCGCTGGGACAGGTGAACGCTGACCACCCGGTTGGGCTGGCCCGCGCCCATTCCCACTAGGGTGCGATTCTTCGCGAAGACTATGGCGTTGGACTTGATGTGCTTGCAGGCAACCCAGGCAAAGGCCAGGTCGTCCATCTCCGCATCCGAGGGCGTCCGCTCCGTTGCCGTCTTCCAGTCGCCGGGCGTCTCGGCTAAGACGTCGGGTGTCTGGACCAGAACGCCGCCGGTGATGGGGCGAATGTCCAGGGAGACGCCGCCCAATTCCGCTCCCCCGGAGTCCACGGCCAGCACCCGAAGATTCCGCTTGCGCTGCAGGATTTCCAGGGCATCGGGTTCATAGGCCGGGGCCACCACCACCTCGTAGAAGACCGGGTTCATGGCCTCGGCCGCCGCCGCCGTGACGGTCCGGTTAAAGCCGACGATGCCGCCGAAAGCGGATACGGTATCGCCCTCGTAGGCCTGAAGATAGGCCTGGGCCAGGTCATCGTGGCTGGAAAGCCCGCAGGCATTGGCATGTTTTATGACCGCCACGGCCGGCTGGGCGTAGTCGCTGACCGTGCGCCACGCGGCATCGGCGTCCATCAGGTTGTTGTAGGAGAGTTCCCTGCCGTGCAGTTGGCGCGCCCTTGCTATGCCGCCGCTTCCCTTGCCTGCCGGAACGTACAACGCTCCCTGCTGGTGGGGATTTTCTCCGTAGCGCAGGGTTGCCACCTGGCCGAAAGACAGGTTGAGGGTCTCGGGCAAGGGTTCGGCGTCCGGGCCGGCTTCCGTCAAATAACCGGCCACCGTGGCGTCGTATTCGGCGACGTGGCTGAATGCCTTGGCCGCCAGGCCCCGGCGCTCTTCCTCGGAAAGACCAGCCCCGGCCAACCGATCGGCAACCCATTCATAGTCTGCCGGGTCCACCACGACGGCCACCGAGGGAAAGTTCTTGGCGGCTGCCCGCAGCATGGTGGGCCCGCCAATGTCAATGTTCTCCAGGGCATCTTCCAGGGTAACGTCCGGCTTGCTGATGGTTTCCACAAAGGGATAGAGGTTGCCCACCACCAGGTCAATGGGAGCAATGTCGTGCTTCTCCAGTTCGCTGACGTGGTCTGCCAGGTCCCGGCGGGCCAGTATGCCTCCGTGGATTACGGGATGAAGGGTCTTTACCCGGCCGTCCAGGATTTCCGGCGAACCGGTAACTTCGGAAACTTGCCTTACGGGCAGGCCGCCCTCTTCAGCCAGGGTTCGGTGGGTGCCGCCGGTGCTGACCAGTTCAAAACCGGCGTCAACGAGTTTCTTGCCAAAGGCAACCACTCCCGTCTTGTCAAAAACGCTAATCAGTGCTCTCAACTGTCTCTTCCCTCATGTGACCCGGCGGTTATGCGCCGGGCCGAATGTCGCGCCGCCGATGCAAAGGTACCGGGCGGCTAGTGGTTCAACTTATTTGAACTGGTCGGTAACAATACCGCTCACGCTGTGCCTGTCTAAGGGCCGTCCGTCCGCGGTTCGACAGGTTCACCATGAGCGGACTCTCGGCTTATCTGTCATTCTTCCGGCGATGTGCCATTAGCCAGCCAGAATTACCTGCCGGTCCCCGGTACGTTCAACAACCTGTCCAACCAAAAGGGCGTCGGGGGCCGCAACCATGATATTACCAACTTGCTCCTCTTCGCACACTGCCACCATGCCCAGGCCCATGTTGAATACCCGGTACATTTCGTCGTCGGAAATATGGCCGCGGCTTTGGATGAGACCGAAAATGGGCGGCGCTGTCCACGCGCCGCGGTCAATCCTTGCCGCCACATTGGCGGGCAGAATGCCGGGGAGCTTGCCGGGCAGGCCCCCTCCCGTTATGTGGGCGAGGCCCTTCATGGACGCCAGGGCAGGCTGCAGCATGGGATAGTAGCTGCGGTGGGGAGTAAGCAGCGCCTCGCCCAACCGGTGCTTCAACTCTTCGTGGTAGGCATAAAGGGCCGACCGGTCTTCGTCGGTATTGAAGACCCGGCGCACCAGCGAGAAGCCGTTGGTATGGAGACCGCTGGAAGGAATACCCACCAGGCAGTCCCCGGGAACTATGGAGCCGCTGTCCAGCAGGCCGTCTTTTTCGGCGACGCCCACCAGGAAACCGGCCAGGTCGAAATCTTCGTCGCTGTAAAGGCCGGGCATCTGGGCCGTTTCCCCGCCGATGAGGGCGCAGCCCACCTCCCGGCAGCCCCAGGTAATCCCGCGCAACAGGGTTTCCATGCGCTGCTGGTCCAGGTGGCTAAAGGAAACGTAGTCCAGGAAGAAGAGAGGCTTGGCGCCCTTGGTGAGGATGTCGTTGACGTTCAGGGTTACCAGGTCCTGTCCGATGGACTCGTAATGTCCCAACTGGGCCGCCACCCGGAGCTTGGTGCCCACGCCGTCGGCGCTGGCCACGAGGACCGGGTTCCTGTAACCGGAAAGTTCGAACAGGCCGGCGAAGCCACCGCCGGAGCCCAGCACTTCGGGCCCGTGGGTCATGGAGGCAAACGCCTTGATGCGGTCTTTAAGGTCTTCCATGGCATCCAGCTGCACGCCGGATGCTCCGTAGGTATCGCCAGTCAATTTTCCAGCTCTCCGTTAAGTCAGTCCGCAGGCCAAATTCGGTATGAGAGAGGTGAAGGTCCTCGGAGGCAACAGTCCGACACTGTCGTCTGACCATCTCGTTTGATTATTAGAAGACAGGACGAAGAGGGTTGCCTTACTTGCCTTCCAGAACCAGTTTTCCCAATTGTAGTTGCACCGGCACCGGGTAGTTTCCGGTGAAGCAGGCGTCGCAAAAGCCGCCCTTGTCCCCGCCGGCTACCTTCAACAGGCCCTCCACGCTCAGGTAGCCCAGGGAGTCGGCGTCGGCCATGACCCGTATTTCCTCCACCGTCTTGTTGGCGGCGATAAGCTCAGACTGGTCGGCCATATCCACGCCCATGTAGCACGGGAACTTTATCGGGGGAGCGCAAACCCGGATGTGGATTTCCCGCGCGCCGGCCCGCCGCAGAACGCGGATGACGTGCGGGGTGGTTGTGCCGCGGACAATGCTGTCGTCCACAACCACCAGGCGCTGGCCTTCGATGATTTCCGGCAGGGGGTTGAATTTCTGACGCACCCCCAGGTCGCGGAGCCTCTGCTCGGGTTCAATAAAGGTGCGGCCCACGTACCGGTTTTTAATCAGTCCGTCGCTGTAGGGTATTCCCGACTCCCGGGCGTAGCCAACGGCGGCGGCAGTGGAGGAGTCCGGTATGCCCACCACCAGGTCAGCGTCCACGGGATGCTCCCGGGCCAGTTCCGCTCCCATGCGCTGCCGGGCGGAATAGACCAGGGTGCCGTCCAGGATGCTGTCGGGGCGGGCAAAGTAGATGTGCTCGAAAATGCACATGGCCCGCCGCTGTTCGGCATTGCCGGACTTGCCGGTCTTGTCTGAATCCTGGCGCACCGACGCCCGCAGGCCGTCCCGGTCAACCACCACGACCTCGCCGGGCAGGACTTCCCGGAGGAATTTGGCACCCAGGTGGTCCAGGGCGCAACTTTCCGAGGCGACGACCCAGCCTTCGCCCAGCTTGCCCAGGCACAGGGGCCGGATGCCCAGTGGATCCCGCGCAGCGATTAGCGTATCCTCGTTCATCGCCACCAGGGAAAAGGCGCCTTCCAGGGTTCGCATACAGTGAAAGACCCGCTCTTCCCAGGAATCGCCCGGTGCATTGGCCAGTTGGTAGGCAATGACCTCGGAATCGGTGGTGGAATTAAACTGGCAACCCCATTGCTCGCGGAGTTGTTCCTGCAACTGGGAGGCATTGATGATGTTGCCGTTGTGAGCGAGGGCCAACCGGCCGGCCCGGCCCGAAACCACCAGGGGCTGGGCGTTGCAAAGCTGGCTGGTGCCGGTGGTGGAGTAACGGGTGTGGCCGATGGCAAATTCGCCGGAGAGGGGCAGGAAGTCCCGTTCGCGAAAAATCTGGGTAACGAGCCCCATATCGGTGTGGACGTTAATGTTGCGGCCGTCGGCTGAAGCTATGCCCGCGCTTTCCTGCCCGCGGTGCTGGAGGGCGAAGAGACCGAAGAAAGCCACCCGGCTGGCCTCGGCTCCTGGTATGTGTACCCCTACCACCCCACACTCTTCGCGGGGGCCATCAAAGGGGAGCCGGAAATCGTGGCCCGCTTCCTCTATATCCACGCCCGTATTTTACGTTCTCTTAATAGTCCGGTCAACGACGGTAAAGGCCGGTACAACCGGCAAAACGGGGTTTCCGCTGCAGATTGGCCGTTATTTGCCCTTGTGGGCGTTGCCGGCGGACGGGACAGGGGCCCCAAGCCGAATGCTGCCGGGATTGCGGTCATTGGCCGCGGCCCATACCGGGTATCCGGCTATGCTTCGGGTAGAAAGCCTTTCGGACTAATGACCTTTCCCTGATGCGTAACCGCGTCAGTCCGGTCACGGTGAGCTTGTCGAACCATGAACGGGCGGCCCTTCGACAAGCTCACCACGAGCGGAACGCTATCCACCAGGTCAAGTGAGTTGGGGCGTGCTAGCGGCGGGGGATGATGGTTACCTTTCGGTCGTCGCCGAAACCCACGCTTTCGGTGCTGATGCCGTCCCGGTTGGCCAGGGATATGTGGATAATCCGGCGGTCCGCGGCGGACATCGGTTCGAGGGTGATGCTGCGGCCGGTCTGCTGCACCCGGTCCGCCACCTTGTTGGCCATGTCCCGCAGGGAGGCTTCCCGCCGCTGACGGTACTGCTCCACGTCCATGACCACCCGGGCGCTTTCGCCAAATTCCTTGCGGACTATCAGGTTCACCACGAACTGGAGGGACTGGAGGGTCTGGCCCCGGCGCCCGATGAGCAGGCCCGAATCCTCGCCGCTGATATCAATAATCGGACCGCCGACTTCCGGATCGTCGGCAACGCGGACCGTGCAGGACACGTTCACCCCGGAAGAGGCCAGGATGTTGTTGAGGGCCACCAGGGCCAGGCCGGCAACGGTTCCTTCCTCGGCCGACTGGGAGGCGGCTGGCGCGGCAATGGGGGCCGGGGCTTCCTCGGAGGATTCCTCCGAAGGCTCCTCGGGTTGGGGGGCTGCGCCTGGTCCTGCACCCGTTTCAGGGCCCGAGACGGAACCCGTGCCCGTGCCTGCACCTGTCCGGGTAACCCGTACCCGGGCTACCTCGGCGCCTATGCCAAGGAAACCGGCCTTGCCCCTACTTAGTATTTCTACCTCGACCTCGCTGCGGTCGGCGCCGAGTTCCTTCAGCGCCAGTTCTTCGGCTTCTTCTACGGTTCTGGCGGTTCGTTCGACTGACTCCATCGCTACCTATCTCCTCGGAAGCCGACTCGTTCTCTGCGGATTGAGTCGGCTGAGTTGCTGCCGGGGCTGACCTGGGAATCAACGGGAACAGCGGGCCCCAGCCGGTGATGAAATACTGGATACCCACGCCGATTACATTTGAAACTATCCAGTAGAGCGGCAAACCGCTGGGCCACTGCAGTGAGAAGAATCCCAGGAAAATTGGAATCATCCAGAGCATCATGGTCTGGCTGGACTGCTGCCTGGGGTCCGGGGACGGGGTCATGGTCATCTTCTGCTGGACCCACGTGGAAGCAGCCACCAGGATGGGCAAAATTATGGGTGAAGGGTCCGGCTCCCCCAGGTTCAGCCACAGGAACCTGTCGCTGAGGGGGGCGGCCGAATGAATCGGCACGAAGGTAATCCATGAATAGAGCTTTTGCGACAGCCCCACCAGGTCTTCGGGCTTGGTGAAGAGGGTCTGAATCAGAACGCGGAAAAGCCCAATAAGAATGGGAAGCTGCACGACCAGGGGGCCAAGGCATCCCACCGGGCTGACGCCCGACTCCCGGTAGAGGCGCATGGTTTCCTGGGAAATGCGGGAGCGGTCTCCGCTGTACCGGTCCTGGATTTCCCGCATCCGCGGCTGCAGTTCGCTCATCCGGCGCATTTGCCGGATTTGCTTCAACGTAAGCGGCAGCGTCACCAGCCGCACCAGGATGGTAAAGGCTATGATGGCCAGTCCCATGTTGTTGAAGCATATAACGTACAACACCATCAAGGTGTTGAGCATGGGACGAATTATTACTTCGTTCCAGAGAGTGAAAAAAATGCCGAAGTCCAAGGAGACTCCTAACGGTTATATTGCCCCGCCCGGCATTGAGCCGGCGCGGGCATCAGTTGCATTGCCTTTGTTCCGAGCCGTCGAAACACCAGACCGCGCCGATGTCCTGCCCTTCCGACACAGTGATCCTGCGAACGCTTCCGTTGTCGCTGCCGACAAACACGAAATGTCGCTGCAGGGCCGCCAGAGGGGGCGCGTCCTGGCCCAGTTGTCCCACGGAAGGAGCCCCGGTTACGAGAGGCGACTTGATGCTCTCGTCCTCGTCGGCCTTCCATGACGTGATTACCTCACCGTCCACCAGGTTGGTGGGGCTGGTGCTCAGGACTCGCACCTTGCCGTCCACGGCGGCCACCACCAGGCCCAGAGGTACCAGGGCGGGAGTGGAGGCCACAGGACTTTCCATGTTGTGCCGCCACAAATACTGCTTGGCCTCGCCGGACTCCGGCCCGTCCGGGTCCAGGGCATAAACGAACCCGTCCATGGAGGGGGCAAAGATGGTCTCGCCGTCGGTGACGGGCCCGGCCCAAAACCAGTTGTCGCTGCTGAAGGACCATTCCAGTTCCCCATCATCAGCGTCCAGGGCATACAGCTTCTTGTCAAAGGAACCGACAATAATCTCGCCCGAGAACAGTAGGGGACTACCCACGACGGCTCCACCAGTCTGGTACTTCCACAGTTCCTTGCCGTCCCTCAACTGCACTGCGTAAACAAAATTGTCCTGGGAGCCAAAGTAGGCTATCCCGTTCTGCACTCTTGGAGTGGACCAGATTCTGCCCCCGGTGGTGAAGGGCGACCAGGGCATCTCGGCGCCCGTGTCCGCCCGGAACCCGTAGAGGTTGCCGTCCTCGGAAACCACCAGCAGAACAGTGGTTGTGCCCGTTTCGCCGTCAATGATGTCCGCCAGCACCGGGGCTCCGATTATGGGCTGCGGGTCCTGGGTGGCGTCGCTGCGGACGACTCGCGTCCAGCCGCCCCGCTCATCGCCGGTCTCCAGGGACAGGGCGTAGATGCTGCCGTCAACGGCCCCCACGTAGATGAGGCCCAGTTCCCGGCTCACCGCCGGCGCCCCGAAAACTCCTTCCAGTCCCAGGCCGCTGCCCAGGGGAGGAAAGGTCCACTTGACCCGGGGCGTGCCCGACCCGAAGTCCTCCAGGGCGCTGAGCTTGACCCGGCGCTCGTCGTCCCCCAGGTCCAGCCCCGTCGCCTGGCCCAGGTCGTCCAGGTCGGAACTAAGCTGCGAGCTTACATAAACCAGCGAAGGCTCGCCGGGCTCCTCCGAGAAGGTAATGGTCACCGGCGACCAGCCAACATTGTCTCCGCCCAGGTCCGGGGTGCAGGCCGCCAGCGCCAGCGACACAATGGCAACCAGCAGCACGGCCCGAACGCCGGCAAGCAGCCGCTGTCCCGGCATATCGCGCCGGCCGCGAACAAGGCTCAATAGCTGAGAATAGAGTTGATGATTTGGGAACGATGGGAAGACTGAAATAAAGGACATCACTTATGGTACGGGGTCGTACCCTTTTCCTCCCCCTGGTCGGCAACTGGCAATGCGCTTTGCTCCCAAAACGCCGCCCTTCAACAGGCCATAGCTGGAGATGGCTTCCGCGGTGTAGTGGGAGCAAGTTGGGGTGAAACGACACACGGATGGGAGGTATGGAGAAACCGCCGCCTGGTAGAGCCTGATCAACGATAGGGCGGCAAATTTCATCAAAAGTCAGCTAAGTTGTGGACGGGTCGGTCTCGATAAGCTTGGTTCGCCGCAAAAGGTTGTTGGCAGCCCGTTCCAGTTGACGGTACTCTGCGCTGCCGGCCCCACGACGGGCAATGAAAACCGCGTCCCAACCTCCCTTTACCCGGATCTGACGGACTGATTCCCGTAACCTGCGCTTCACCAGGTTCCTGGTGACGGCGTTGCCTATACGCTTACTGACCACGAAACCGAAGCGGCTCCCTTCCATGTCATTGGGAAGGACCCGGATAACCAGGAACCGGTTGGCTGCGCTTTTGCCCTCCCGGTGAATCTGGCCGAATCGCCTGCTCTTGGTCAGCCTTGATTGACGCTGCATAAAGCGGCCGGCTCGCCTAGACCGTCAAACGGTGCCGCCCCTTGAATCTTCGTCGTCGCAATACGGCCCGCCCATCGGAAGTGCGGGAGCGGGCTCGGAAGCCGTGCACCCTGGCGCGGCGTCGCTTTTTCGGTTGATAGGTTCTTTTTGGCATTGTTTGGACACACTCCAGTGCATGGATTATAGAATTGCACGTTGAATTACGTCAAGACGGCAGCCCCGGCGGACAGGGCAATCTCAAAATGGAGAAATGTCATGCCGGATTGGGAAATGTCCTGCTGAACGAAGCCGAAGCACTTAATCCCCAACCCTGCGGCCTGGTTTCGGTTTCCCGGCAATGGTTTCCTGCCGGCACTTTGGGCCCTTCGGCAAACTCGGGGCGACATGACTTCCAGCTAAGGTGTACGGCGTAGCTTAGGACTCGATTGTTCGGCCGCCAGGCTGCGCCAGGTGGGAAAGGGTTCTCCACAGGTGTTATAATTGTATCCCCGCAGACGCTGAGACTGCTCGATGACCTGTAGATGGTCCGGCGTCTTGCACCGGTAGCCGAAGTGGCGGAATGGTAGACGCGCCGGTCTCAAAAACCGGTGGGAGCAATCCCGTGTCGGTTCGAGTCCGACCTTCGGTACCAGATTTTCTTTTCCTGCGGAACCTCTCTGTCTAGGGACTATTGCTTTTGTCCACCGGATTTGGAACCTTCAGTTACTGCTGAGAAGGGAAACTGTGTTCCATGTGAGGTCGTTCCCGCTCAGGCGGGAATTTCGATGGCCATAGTTAAGATTCCTGCCTTCTCAGGAATGACGGGGTTGGGCCGCTCCAGGCGTCGTCGCTAAACTGGCAGACTGCTAGTAAAGGTGGCAGGATGTGGTGTGGCCGGGCGCTACTTCCTTGGTTTCCGGGATTTCGACCGCGCACCGGTCCATGGCGAAGGGGCAGCGGGTGTGAAACCGGCAACCCGAGGGAGGGTTCAGGGGTGAGGGCACTTCCCCGGTAAGGATGATTTCGTCCTGCTCGATGTCGGGATGCGAGGGCAGCGCGGCCGACATCAATGCCTTGGTATAAGGGTGCAAAGGATTGTTGTACAACTCCTTCACTTCGGCATATTCCACAATCTGACCCAGGTACATCACCGCTACCCAGTCGCACATATACCGTACTGTGGCCAGGTGGTGGGCGATGAGCAGGTAGCTGACCTCGTACTCATTCTGCAGGTCTTTCAACAGGTTCATTATCTGGGCGCGAATGGATACGTCCAGCGCCGACACCGGCTCATCCAGCACGATCATTTTCGGATTCAGGGACATGCCCCGGGCTATGGCCAGCCTTTGACGCTGACCGCCGCTGAATTCGTGGGGGAAAAGGTTGGCATGGTAGGAACTCAGCCCGACGTCGCCCAGAAGCTTTTCGACCCGTTCCTCAATTTCCCGCTTGGGCACGTCCCAGTTGATGACCATGGGCTCGCCTATGAGGTCCTTGACCCTCATACGGGGATTGAGGGAACTCCACGGGTCTTGGAAGACGGCCTGCACCGAACTGCGGTACGACCGGCGGTGGCTGGCGTCGGTGTGGTGAATGTCCTCGCCCTCGAAGAGAATCTGCCCCTCGGTGGGATCTTCCAGCATCAGAAGCAACTTGGCCGTGGTGCTTTTGCCGCAGCCCGACTCGCCCACGATGCCCAAGGTCTTGCCCCGCTCTATACGGAAGGAAATCCCGTCCACTGCCTTCAGGTAGCCGGTGGTGCGAGAGAAGATAAGCCCCTTGGTCACGGGAAAGTGCTTCTTGAGGTCGCGAACTTCCAGCAGGGCCGAGTCCTGGTGGACGGCCTCTCCCGATTGCGTTCCAGTGGTCATGCCAGCCTCCAGCACGAAGCATTATGGGTCGCGGAGACCTGGAAATCGGCAGGATATTCCTCCCTGCACCGTTCCATAACGTAAGGACACCGGTCCGCGAAGGCGCAGCCCTGGGGGAGGTCATGCAGGGCCGGCGGCTGACCCTCGATGGCGAAAAGCCGGTCCACGTCCTCTTCCAGCTTTGGCACCGATGCCAGCAGGGCTTCGGTATAAGGGTGGGAAGGGCTGTTGAAAATCTCCCGCACGTTGCCCATTTCCACAATCCTGCCGGCGTACATCACCGCCACCCGGTCGCACATCTTGGCCACAACTCCGAAGTCGTGGGTGATGAAAATCAGGGCCAGGTTCTGCTGCTGCTGCAAGTCTTTCAACAGCTTCAGGTACTGGGCCTGGATGGTCACGTCCAGGGACGTGGTAGGTTCGTCCGCGATTAGAACCGCCGGTTCGCAGGAAATGCCGATGGCGCCCACCACCCGCTGGCGCATACCGCCGCTCAACTGGTGGGGATAGTCCTTCACCCGGGACTCGGCGGCGGGAATGTTGACCTTGCGCAGCACTTCAAGAGTCTGCTGCAGAATCCGGCGCTTGGGTATTTCCTGGTGAATCTGGATGGCCTCGTTCACCTGGTTGCCGATGGTAAACACCGGATTGAGGGACGTCATCGGGTCCTGGATAATCAGGGCAATCTGGCTGCCCCGTACTTTGCTCATCTCGCTTTCGGTCAGCTGCAAAATGTCCTGTCCCTGCAGGACTATGCTGCCGCTGACTATCTCGCCAGGCGGCGTGGGAATGAGCCGCATCAGGGACAGCATGGTCACCGACTTGCCGCAGCCCGACTCGCCCACTATACCCAGGGTCTCGCCCCGCCGCAGATCGAAGCTCACCCCGTCCACCGCCTTAACCGTGCCCCAGCGGGTGCTGAAGTAGGTACGGAGGCGATCAACCTCAAGGACTATTTCGCTGTCATGCCCGTTAGAAACCATTGACAACCCTCACAGGTACAAAGGGAATCGCTTCATAGTCCGGCGGACCCGTCGCCAACGGCGATGGGCGCGGCCGGCGGTACTTGTTGGCGACTGTAAATAAAGGCGTCTTCTTTGTCAACTATATCACCAGAGTTGGTAGGCGCAACCAGCGGACCGGCTACGGAATCCACCTATTTCGCTGGGAAAATGGCTTGAAAACCAAGCAATAGACCCTTTGCCCCTGGTGGCCTGAGCGTCGTCCAGGCGATAGCAGGGCAATGGCCGTGGCCGTTCCGTACTTTCTCCACCCCAAGAGTTCCCAATTGCAGGCGTTTGCCTTGAATTCTGGGGTTGAACAGCGGCCTCACCGAAATGTACCGCAAAGTGGCGGATAGGCTAACAATTAGTCCACTATTGTTACGAAAACTGCAACTATAGTCATACAATATAGGGGAAGCCATTCGGAAACTTGTCAAGTTCATTGACATTCGTAGGTAGTTCGCATAATGTTGGGGAAACTTGCAAATCGGGAGGATGGGCCATGTTGAAGCCCAGAAGTTCCAGCTACCGTAGCTTGATTTTGGCGGCCATTGTTACCTCGCTGGTGTTCCTTATTGCCTGCGGAGCCTCGGAGGCCCCTGCGGGTCAGCCAGCCGGTGAGTCGGCCGCGCAGCAGGAGCAGCCTGCGGCGGCCGCTGCAACAGCGCAAGAGTCAGCGCCGGCACAAGACTCGGGGTCGTCCGGCCAACAACAAGCTTCCGCCAGCGAGCCGGCCGCAGCGTCTTCCCAGGGCCAGGGTTCGGGGAGTGGCGCGCCGGCGCCTACCACGGCGCCCGCGCCCGCTTCGGCAGCCGTCGCCGCTGCGCCCCAATCCGATGCCCCCACCGGCACCCTGCGCATAGCCCTGGACGAAATTGGGCCGCCCAAGTGGATACCCAAACTGCAGGGCGCGCCGCAGAACAGCATTAACAACACAACCTTCTGGGAATCGTTGTGGAAGAACCAGAAGAGTGACGGCTTGACCGGCGTACTGGCCGAAAGCTGGGAAATCTCCGACGATGCTACAACCTGGACCATCAACCTGCACCAGGGTGTGCCCTTCCACCACGGCTACGGAGAAATGACAGCCAGCGACTTCATTTTCTCCATGGAGAATAGCGTGGAAGAGGGCACCACCCGCTCGCCCCGGTTGCTGAAGCTGAACTTCTTCGCCGAGGGCGGCGGAATGACATTGCTGGACGACTATAGCTTCGAAATTGACACGGTCAACCCTTCCTGGAGCATGCCCTGGGACGTGGCCACCGGCATGACGTCTTACATGGGCACGGGTGTGATCAGCAAAAAATATTACGAGGAGTACGGGGAGGAAAAGGCCGGGTTTGAGCTGGCCGTGGGGACCGGCCCGTGGCAGAGCGTGGAGCACGTGGCCGGCGGTACCTGGACCTTTGAAGCCGTGCAAGACCACTGGAGGAAGACTCCTAATTTTGCCGAACTTCACTACTCGGAAATATCGGAAGAGTCCACCAGGCTGGCCAACTTCCTGGCCGGCAAGCTGGACATTGGCACGTTTAACCTGGAATCCATCAGCCAGCTTGAGGAGCAATGTTCAGATTGCAAGTTCAAGACCTTTACCACCGGCGCACAACTGTTCATCAACATTCACGGCAACCTCTACATTGACCGTGACGACTTGCCGACACCCAGGGATCCCAGCCTACCATGGGTTTCCGCCAGTACGGACGTCAACTCGGCGGAGTGGGCTAATGCGCGCAAAGTAAGAAAGGCCATGGCTATAGCTATTGACCGGCAACTGCTGGTGGACACGCTGTTGCAGGGCAAGGGAGCGCCAGCCCACGTTTACGGCTGGGCGGGCTTTGAAGATGACATGGGTTACCTGGCCGACCTAAAGCACGAGTACGACCCCGAGATGGCGATGCAGCTTCTGAGTGAAGCGGGATATCCCGACGGCTTCGAAATCCCGATGGCCCTGACCAATCGTCCCTTCCCGGCCACAATTGAAACGGCCGCCGCTGTGGCGACCATGTGGGAGGACATCGGGATACGCACAACGCAAATACGCCAGCCCATGTCGGCCTTCCGCCCCAATTTTGTGGAAAGGTCGTGGAAGGGCGTCAACAGCCATGGGAACATTGTGTCCAGCGAGCCCCTGTTGTCCCGCACCCAGACCTACGTAGTGGCAGGCGTGGTCAATTACGGGGTCGAGCACCCAGTTTCCGAGGACTTGAACGTCCAGATAGAAAATGCCTTTGAACAAGAGGAAAGGCTGGAACTGGTGCGAGAGTACACCAAGTTCCTGTTTGACGAGGTGTTTACCATTCCTACGGTCAACGTTTATCACGTTTGGCCCCTGGGCCCTGCGGTGGACGACTGGGAGTGGACATTCCCGGTAGTCCGGGTGCCTTCCAACCTGGAGTACATACCCCACCGGCAGTAGCCCGATGGCGTTTAACGGGGCGACGGTCTTCAAGGCCGTCGCCCGTTTGCTACGCCTGGCATGTACTTCAGGTTTAACGGTTCGGGACTCGGCAAACGTGACTTCGGAGAGGAATCATGGCAGAAATGGCGTTAAGGAAAATCGCAGTATTCGGGCTTTTAATTGTTGCCTTGACCCTGGTAATTGCCTGCGGGGCCTCGGAGCAGCCGGCAGCGGCGCCCGACGCGGCACAGCCCGCGCAACCCCAGGTGCAGCCTCAACAGCCACAGCAAGAGGCGGCTCCTTCAGATCCCGCCGCGGTGGCCCAACCGCCGGCGGCAGAGCAGCAAGCGGCCCAGTCCGGTTCGTCGCAGCCGGCGACCCAGCAGAGCGCCCCGGCGGCAACCGCCGCGCCGAGACCAGCAGGCGGGCGTTCCACCCTGGTGCCGACGCCCACGCCGGCGCCGGTGGCGGAGGTTATGGAAGAGCAGGCTTCGGTGGGAACGCTCAACGTGGCCTACTCCCAGCTGGGGCCGCCCAAGTTTATTCCCAAGCTGAGCGGGTCGCCGCAAACGGCCATAAACATGTCCACCGTGTGGGAGTCCATGTGGCACAGTGATTCCAACGGCAACGTAATTCCCCGGCTGGTCAGGGAGTGGTCAGTTTCCGACGACGGAAACGTCTGGACGCTGCGGCTGGAAGAGGATGTGCCGTTCCACAAGGGCAAGGGAATCATGACGGCCCAGGATATGATCTGGTCAACGGATAATATCGTTTCCGAAGGAACGGTGTCGGGCCGGCTGGCCCAGAGGCAGACCATCTTTTATGCCGAGGGCGGCGGCATGACCGCCGTTGACGATTACACCCTGGAGGTGGACACCACGTCCAACGGCCCCAGGTTCGACCTTACCTGGTACTCAACCTCGGCCCGGCTGACGGGAGCCCTGCCGGTGATGAGCGGGGCCCACGTGGATTCCCTGGGAGAAGAGCGGGCCGGCGTGGAGGACCCCATCGGCACCGGGCCGTGGCAGCACGTGGAGCACAAGACCTCGGAGGTGTGGAAGCTGGAAGCGGTGCCGGACCACTGGCGCAAGACACCCAACTTCGCCGAGTTGAACATCTGGGAAATCGCCGAGGAGTCCACCCGCATCGCCAACTTCCAGGCGGGCAAGATGGACAGCATCCACATGAGCCTGGAGTCGCTGCCCGTCATCGAGCAGGTGGAAGGCGTCAAATTCCTGAGGCTCCCCGGCGGCGGTCAGACCCACATCAACATCCACGGCCAGATGTACATTGACCGCGCCGACCTGGGAACGCCGCTCAACTCGGACCTGCCCTGGATATCGTCGAACCCCGACGTAAACTCGGCGGAGTGGGAGCAGGCGCGGAAAGTCCGGGAGGCAATGTCCATCTCCGTGGACCGGCAGTTGATTGTGGATGAACTGCTGGGCGGGGCAGGAGAGGTTAACCACACCTTCGGCTGGATGGGCCACGAGTCCCGCCTGAATGAACTGCAGGAAACGCTGGTGTACGAGTACGACCCGGACCGGGCCAGGCAGTTGCTGGAAGAGGCGGGATATGGCGACGGGTTCGACATTGTAATGGCTTTGACCACGCGTCCCTTCCCCGGCACGGTGCAGACGGGCGAGTACGTGTGCCTGATGTGGGAGGAAATAGGAATCCGCTGCGCCCAGGAACGGAGCCAGATGTCGGCCTTCCGGCCCAAGTTCGTGGACCGGTCCCACGAGGGAGTCAACACCCACGGCGTGGGGCCGCTGCCCGAGCCGCTGGTAACTTACTCATCTTCCCTGGTCAGCGCGGGAATCATCAACTACGGCATCGAGCACCCCTGGCTGGACGCCAAGATTGCCGAGGCCATGGCAACCTTCGACGACGAGCAGCGCTTTGTGCTGCAGCGGGAAGTCGCCCAATGGGTGTTCGACAACGTGGTAATTCTGCCCATGTACAAGGTGAACTGGATATTCCCCCTGGGCCCGAACCTGGACCCATGGGAGATGGCCTGCTGTGACGCCCGCGTGCTCTTTGACCTGGAGTACGCCCCGCACAGGCAGTAGGAGCAGCCAGCGGCCCTCAAAACCGTAGAAGTTGTAGCGCTTCAACTCATTCCGTCATGCCGGCGCGCCGGCATGACGGATGGGTATGAACAATGGGCCATTGGCCCTGCCCAGATACCGGAGGTTACCAACCGTGCAAAGATTCCTGTTGCGGAGGCTGCTGCTAACCATAGTTACCCTGTGGCTGGTCTCCGTGCTTATATTCTTCATGGCCCGTATCTCCGGAGACCCCACTACCCTGCTGATTGACGATTACGCCAGCGCCAGCACCCTGGAAGAACTGCGGGCTTCCCTGGGCCTGGACAAGTCCTACCCGGAACAGTACTGGATATTCCTCAAGAACGCAGTGCAGGGGGACTTTGGCGTTTCCATAGTGCAAAAGCAGCCGGTGGGTTCCCTGATAATGCAGCGATTGCCGGCCACCCTGTACCTGGGGCTGGTGGCCTTCGCCTTCTCGCTGGTGGTGGGCATACCCCTGGGGGTGCTCTCCTCCCTGAAGCGGGGCAGCGTCATGGACCAGGTGGGCAAGGTGGTCGCCCTCATCGGGCAGTCGGCCCCGCCCTTCTGGATTGGCATAATGCTGATGTTCTTTTTTGCCGTGCGCCTGGGCTGGGTGGCTCCCTCCGGCCGGGAAGAGACCAGCAGCATAATCCTGCCGGCCATTACGCTTGGCTGGTTCAACGTGGCCGCCAACCTGCGGCTGATGCGCTCGGCCATGCTGGACGTGATGGACACCGAATACATTAAGCTGGCCCGGGCCAAGGGTGTGGGCCAGAACATAGTTATCTGGAAACACGGCCTGCGCAACGCCCTGATTCCGCCCCTGACCTTTGCCGGAATTACCCTGGGCGGCCTTATTACCGGTTCCCTGGTGGCCGAGACGGTATTCGCCTGGCCCGGGCTGGGTCAACTGGCTTTCCTGGCAGTTCGGGACTCGGACTACCCGCTGCTGCAGGGCGTTGTACTCTCCTTTGCGGCGGCCTACCTGGCGACGGCGTTCCTGGTGGACGTATTCTATGCCTACGTGGACCCGCGAATCCGGTTCTCCTAGTAAGTCAACCGTTTGAAATAAGGTGCATGATTAACGCTCAGCCTGAGCCTGTCGAAGGACCGCCCATTCGCAGATTGACAATTTGATGGTTCGACAGGCTCACCATGAGCGGACTCCCTGGATTACCCATCAGTTCAAACTTGCCAGACTATTAGCCCCTTCGCCTGATAATTCTTGGAGGAAAAGATGGCCGAAAATCCCACCCAGGCAGTGCTGGCCCCCTCTCCGGGAAGGGTCGGCCTGCCCAAAATCTGGAGGACGGTCAAGCGCTGGCCTTTGCTCCCCCTGGCCATGCTGCTGCTGGTGGTGTTCGCCGGGGTGATGGCCCCGTGGATTGCCCCGGAAGACCCGAGAAAGGGCAACTTGCGGGCGCGCATGGTGCCGCCGGTGTGGCTGGAAGGCGGCAGCATGGAGCATCTGCTGGGAACCGACCACCTGGGCCGCGACATTTTCAGCCGCATAATCCATGGCGCCCGCATATCCCTGGTGGTGGCGGCGGTGACCCTGGGCCTGGGCGGCACCACCGGCACCGTCCTGGGGCTGCTGGCCGGCTGGTACGGCAAATGGATTGACGAGATAATCATGCGCATCGTGGATATTGCGTTAGCGGTGCCTTTGGTGCTGGTGGCCCTGGTAATGGTGGTGGCGGTGGGGCAGTCCTTCCCCTCCGAGTTGGGCGGCCAGACCGGGCTGATAATCCTGGTGCTGGCCGGCTTCTTCTGGGTGCGTTTTGCCCGGCTGGTCCGGGGAGAGGTGCTGCAACTGAAGACCCTGGACTACGTGGCCCTGGCCAAGGTAGCCGGCGCCTCCATTCCCAGGATATTGTTAGTCCACATCCTGCCGGGGGTTATCAACACCCTGATTGTGCTGGCCACCCTGCAGGTGGGGTTCGTAATCCTGGTGGAATCCACCCTGAGCTTCCTCGGGGCCGGGGTGCCGCCGCCTACGCCGGCCTGGGGTTCCATGGTAGCGGAGGGCAGGGACTTTCTGGCAGGGGCCTGGTGGATTTCAACCATGCCGGGACTGGCCATCCTGCTGACGGTTATGTCCCTCAACCTTTTCGGCGACTGGCTGCGCGACACGCTGGACCCGAGGCTGCGCCAACTGGCAACAAACTGATGCCTCAGGGCGTGTCGTCAAGGACACCGTCATTCCTCCAGAGCAAAAATCTCGACTACGGCCGGCCGAGGTTCCCGCCGTCGCGGGTACGACGAAAAGAGACGTTCGGAAGCTTCAACTTTTGATTTGACGATACCCTCTAACGGATGTTCCGGCAGCACTGTCTTCACCGCCCATGCGCCGGTCTGCCCTAATGTGGCGGTAGCAAGTGAGCCTCGATTACAGCTATCTTTCCAGGAGTTCTAGAGTATGAACATAGGGCTGAGCATTCCCAGACTTCCCGATGCGGAGGGCATTCGCCGTTTCTCGCAGCGGGCCGAGGAACTGGGTTTCGAGTCGGTGATGAGTGGAGACCACATCCTGCTGCCCACCGAGGGCACCAACCAGTATCCCTACACCGCCGACGGTTCTTTCCAGCGTCCTGTGGATGAGCCCTTCCTGGAGACCATGACCATGCTCGGCTTCATGGCCGCCTGCACGAAAACCATCAAACTGGGCAGCACCGTAATCATCCTGCCCTACCGCAACCCGGTGGTCCAGGCCAAGATGTTCGCTTCACTGGACGTGCTGAGCAACGGAAGAATGATATGCGGGGTGGGCGTGGGCTGGCTGGAGAAGGAGTTCGAGACCCTGGGCGTGCCCTACGCGGAGCGTGGGCCCATGAGCGATGAGTACCTGGAGATTTTCCGGTGCCTGTGGACCCAGCCGGAGCCCGACTTTTATGGCCGCTACTTCGACATCGAGGGAATCCAGTTCAACCCCAAGCCCGTGCAGAGTCGCCTTCCCATTTGGGTGGGCGGGCACAGCCGGGCCGCCCTGCGGCGCACCGCCAGGTTTGGGGATTGCTGGCACACCACCCGGCAGACTCCCGATTTCGTAGCCGAAAACCTGCCCTACCTGCGGGAGCAGACGGAAAGGGCCGGCCGGGATCCCGCGTCAGTTTCCATATCCCTCAAGAGAAGCCTCCACTTTACCGACCTGGGGGCCAACGAGGGCAGGTCCATCCGAACGGGTG
This sequence comes from Dehalococcoidia bacterium, assembly GCA_034423215.1. GTDB lineage: Bacteria > Chloroflexota > Dehalococcoidia > Lucifugimonadales > UBA3495 > Bin22. The sequence continues at coordinate 62,626 of DAOUIY010000070.1, read as the reverse complement.
GCGTGGTTATTGCCACCACCCAGGAAGTCATTGACGACGTTTACTATTGCCGGGAGGCCGGTATAGACCAACTGACCTACGACTTCAGGGTGGAGGGCATTGATGCCTGCATAGAGGTTATGGAACACCTGGCCGCCGAAGTCCTGCCGGTGGCTCAAAGGCTGGGGTAAGTTGGCGGAGTGGCGGCAAGACGGTAAGGGCAAATTGTGGTTCGGCTCTCTTGAACCGTGGGACAACAATTCCGCTCACCCTGAGCTTGTTGAAGGGCCGTAATTCCATGGTTCGGCAGGCTCACCATGAACGGACTCCTGGGTTTACTCATTGATACCATGTACGGGCGCACGGCCGTACACCCCTGCGGCCTGGCAGACTTCCAATGATGCCTGAACCGGCCCCACACGTCGTTCCCGAGATGGCGGCAAGCTGGACGGGCTGGATTTCAGATTCCTGCCCTCGCAGGAATGACGGCATAACTAACTAACCATCATTTCAAAACTGCTTAGCGACCAGCCCGGCTTTATCCGGCAGCTTACAGGCCGTTTTCCTTGAAGACCTGCGCCCGCTCAATCAGGGCGGTGGCGTTTCGCTGCATGCTGGCAATCTGTTCTTCGCTGACCTGTCTCTTGACGGCGCCCGGCACTCCGGTTACAAAGGAACGGTCCGGCACATCGGTACCCGACAAGACCACCGAGTTGGCCGCGATGAGACATTCCCTGCCAATGCTGGCGCGGTTCAGGAAGGTGCAATTGTTGCCCAGCAGGGAACCGGTCCCTATTCTTATCCCATGTACCACCACGCAGTGACCGATGGTAACGTTGTCCTCGATTACCAGGCCCCCGCTGTGGACCACCGCTCCTTCCTGCACGTTGACGTTCTTTCCGATTACGACTTTGCCCTCTCCATCGGCCCGAATGGTTACCCCGGGCCAGATGCTGCTGTTTTCGCCAATTTCCACGTCGCCAACCACGTAGGCAAATTCACTCACCCATGCCGTATCGGCTATTTTCGGCGTCTTGTCTCCCAGGCTGCGTATCAAGTTGTTCCTCCTTCCCCATCTCTCGCTCCGGGCCTGGCCTCCTGGGTTGCGGTGAAAGGCCGGCAGACCCGCGGCAAGTCCGAATTATAACGCAACGCTCCAACAAGAAAGGGAGGGTCTTTCAACCCTCCCCGGTTTCCCGGTGATTGCTCGGGCAGTTCCGCCATCCTTGCGTATCCCGCCAAACCGACTCTTGCTCTGACGCGTTACCTGGCCGCCCGCATGGCCTGGCGCGCCGCCATATCCATTTCCCGGTCCCGGATGGTGCGGCGCTTGTCGTACTGCCGCTTGCCCCGGGCCAGCCCCAGTTCCACCTTCGCCACGTGGTTCTTGATGTATATGCGCAGGGCCACCAGGGTCAGGCCCTTCTGGGCCACCTCGCCGGTGAGTCGCTCAATCTGGTCCCGGTGCAGCAGCAGCTTGCGGGGACGCCTGGGGTCGTGGTTATAGATGCTGGCCGGGTCATACTGGGCGATATGGCAGTTGAGCAGCCACAGTTCCCCTTCCATGTTGCGGGCGTAGGCATCCCGCAGGTCCACCCGGCCAGCCCGGACGGACTTAATCTCGGTTCCCGTCAGGACCAGGCCCGCTTCCATGCGGTCGAGGATTTCGTAATTGAAGAAAGCCTGCCGGTTGGATGTGATTACCCGGTTGTTTGGCTGTTCCTTGGCCCCGGTCTTTTTCTTCTTGCTCGGCATTGTTGCGCCTTTTCGACCCAGAAGTTTTGCTGATAGCCGTTTCTAAGCTGATGCTGGATTGGATGCCCTTGGTGGTCCACAGCCACAGGAACTATATGCAAGCTGAGACTCCGCTCGTGGCGAGCCTGTCGAACCATGAACGGGCGGCCCTTCGACAAGCTCCGGGTGAACGGACACGTTAACCGTCAGGTCAAACAATTTGCACCACCGGGCTGGGAAGAGAACTGCAAGCCCTTTCGTCTCTGGCCTTACGTTCCACCAATAGCGACATTCCACCGATAGCGGCAAGGGATTTTCAAATCAGTTTTAATACTGCTGGCTGGCGTTGGGCGGCACCTGGCCGCCAAGCAGTTCAACGGCCTGCTCCAACTGCAAGTCTCTTTCGGACTCGGTAGCTTGTTCCACTATCACTACGGGGTCAATGCCCGCGCCTTCAATGAGGGTGCCGTTGGGCGTGTACCAGCGGGCTATCGTGTAGTAAATGCCCGACCCGTCGGAGAGGCGGTGCCTGGTGTTGACGCTGCCCTTTCCAAAGGTCTTCTCTCCCACCACGGGCGCCCGTTGGTGGTCCAGAATGGCCCCGGCGAATACCTCGCTGGCGCTGGCGCTGTACTGGTTCACCAGGACGACCATGGGTATGTTCCTGGCCTGGCCGGCCGAAGCTACCTTCCACTCCCGGCGGTTGCCCTGGCCGTCAAGTTCGTAGGTAACCAGCCCATCATCGAGGAACTGGCTGGTAACGTCAACCACTTCTCCCAGCAGGCCCCCGGGATTGTACCGCAAATCTACGATGAGTCCCCGGCCGCCGGCGCTGCGGAATTCGTCCAGGGCCTCCTTGACGTGGTCGTTGGTGTTGGAGGCGAAACTGGTGATTTGCATGTGGCCGATGCCGTCGGGAAGCATCCTGAAGCGCACCGTTTCCAGCGGTATGACGCCCCGGGTTATGGGAATCAGCACCGGTTCCGGGTCCTCCGAGTGCCTCACGAGAAGCTGGACTATGGTGCCCCTCTCCCCGCGAATGCGCGCGACGGCCTCCTGAAGGCTCAGGTTCTCGGTGCTTTCACCGTCCACCGCCAGGATTACGTCCCCCGGCAGGATGCCCGCTTTTTCCGCCGGAGTATCGGGCAGCGGGGCGATTACGGTCAGCAGGTTGTCCCGCATCCCCACCTGGGCGCCGATGCCTTCAAACACTCCCCGTATCTTTGATTCCTCCTCCTCGAAGCGTTCCCGGTTCAGGAAGGAGGCGTAGGGGTCGTTCAGAGCCTCAAGCATGCCCTTGATGGCGCCGTCGCTCAGGGTGGTTGCGTCCAGGGTCTGACGGTCAATGTGCTCCCTCTGCAGCAGTTCCCACGCCTCAGCAAGCCGGTCAAACTCGGGCGGCAACTGGGACGGCGGCGGGGAGACCTCTTCGGGCGCCAGCAGGGTGCTTTCCAGGCCATAGTTGACGGCCAGGGCCAGGCCAGCGCCCACCACCATAACGACCAGGTAGGTTCCGAAAAGTCTGAGCTTATTCACTGCGGTCTAGTCTCTCTGCCGTTTACGGCGGCATCCTGCCGAACCCCGGCGCAGAAAATAGTATGATTCAATTCTAGCATAAGGCTTATTTGCAATCGCCATGTATCACACTGTTCGCAAATGTTCAGAATTCAGGGGAACGGGTTGGCCTCGAAACTGTGGTTCATCGCAGGCGGAACCCACACCCGTCGTTCCTGTTAAGGCGGGAACTTGGACACTCAGAAATCGAGATTCCCGCCTGCGCGGGAATGACGGGCTTGGGGCCGTAGCTTCCATCCAACTCTGAACGGTTTCCCCTTCAAATTGACACCCGAAAATGGGGGCTGATAGCATTACCGTCAACTTCATCGGGAGCAGCAACTTGCCAGGAATAATTGCTCACGGGGCCTACGTGCCCAGGTACAGGTTGGGACCGGATACCGAGGGGTGGCCGGCCCCCTTCCAGCGTTCCGTGGCAAATTTTGACGAAGACAGTATTACCATGGCGGTGGCCGCCGGCCAGGACTGCCTTCGCAACCTGGACCGGCAGCGGATAGACGGCCTCCTGTTTGCCAGTTCCACGTCCCCTTACGCCGAGAAACAGGGAGCGGCCATCGTGGCGACTGCCCTGGACTTGCGCCGGGATATTTTCACCGCCGACATTGGCGACGTGCTCCGCTCCGGCACGGCAGCCCTGAAGACGGCCCTGGACTCCGTTGCCGCCGGTTCCGCCGGGCAGGTGCTGGTTGTCGCCGCCGATACTCGCCAGGGTCCGCCCCGCAGCGATACCGAGCGAAACTCGGGAGACGGGGCCGCCGCGCTTTTGGTGGGCAGCGACGACCTCATCGCCGAATTTACCGGGTCTCACTCGCTGACCGAGAATATGCTCGACTACTGGCGCTCCGCCGGCGACACCTTCGTTCGTTCCTGGGAGGACCGCTTTGCCGTCGAGGAGGGCCTGGAGAGAATAGTCGCGGAGGCGGTAGGGGGCTACCTGGAAAAGTACGGACTGCGCCCAGACCACTTTCACAAAGTCGCCTGCTTCGCCCCGGACGCCCGCCGGCATGCCCGCCTGGCCCGCCTGCTGGGGTTGGAGACCGGTCAGTTGCAGGACCCCCTGTTCGGTCGCGTGGGCAATACCGGGGCGGCATTCCCCCTTATGATGCTGGTGGGCGCACTGGAAGAAAGCGCGCCCGGGCAGAACATCATGGTTGTATCCTACGGCGACGGCAGCGACGTGATGGGCTTTCGGACTACCCAGGCCGGCGGCTCCCACGGCCGGGCCGGGGGCGGGCTGACCTCACACGTGGAGTCCGGCACGGTGCTGAAGAGCTACGAGATCTACGCCCGTTGGCGGGACATCTGGACCACCGACGACGCTGCCCGGCGGCCGGCGCCGGCCTCGCCCTCGGTTTCAGCCCTGTGGCGGGAGTCGGACAAGAACCTGAGGCTGCATGGCGGCAAATGCAGCGCCTGCGGTTACGTTCAATATCCGCCCCAGCAGGTATGCGTAAACTGCCGGGCCAGGGTGGAAAGCGGCCCGGTAAGGCTGGCCGAGCGGCCGGGCCAGGTGTTTACCTACTCCATGGACTACATCGCCGGTGCGGTGGACACGCCCCTGGTGGTTACCGTGGTGGACTTCAGCGGCGGCGGGCGCATGGTCTGCATGATGACGGACCGGGAATTGGAAGAGGTGCACGTAGGCATGCCGGTGACCATGAGCTTTCGCAAGCTGCGCGTGGTAAATGGCATACATAACTACTACTGGAAGGCCGTTCCCAGCCGCTTCAAGGAGTTGGCGGCTTCCGTATAGGGACTCAATAGAGACTAGCCAAAGAATTGCGCCCGGCGTCCCTTCCGAAATCGCGAAGTAAGGATTGCCATGGGTTGGCGGCAAAGGTCAAGCCGTCAGTGACCATAGGACTGTTGCCAAACGCACCATCATTCCTGCCTTCGCAGGAATCTCTACCACGGTAGGTCGAGGTTTCCGCCTTCTCGGGAACGGCGAAAGGGGACGCTGGGAGGCTCACAGTTTCAATTTGATGACGGGACCTGGCGGTTCAACTCATTTGAAACGATGGAGAGTATTTCCGCTCACCCTGGGCCTGTCGAAGGGCGTCCGTTCATGGTTTGACAGGCTCACCATGAGCGGACTCCCGGTTTACCCGTCAATCAGAGCCAACGCATTCTCCAACACGAACGACCTATTAGCGCTTATAAGGGGTCCTATTCTCGGTTGAACAGGTTCGAGGTTCCCGCCTGCGCGGGAACGACGGAGTCTCCCCAAATTAAGAATGTGTTTGCCCTGACCCATCAATACAAAATGGTCAAACTACTGGCGAGAGTCGCTATACTGGGTCCAGGGACGGCTCAAAGGGAGAAGTGATATGACCGGCATTAAAGACCGGGTGGCCATTATTGGCATGGGCTGCACCAAGTTTGGGGAGCGGTGGGATTGCAGCGCCGCCGACCTGATGGTGGAAGCCGCCTACGAAGCCTACGAGGATGCGGGCATTGAGGCCAGCGACGTGCAGGCCGCCTGGCTGGGCACGGTGAGCAGCTTCCGCACCGGTCAACCCCTGGCGGAAGCCCTGAAGCTGGACTACATACCCATTACCAGGGTGGAGAATGCCTGCGCCACGGCCACCGACGCCTTTCGCAACGCCGCCTACGCCGTTGCCGCCGGCATTTACGACATCGTTCTGGCCGTGGGCGTGGAAAAGCTGAAGGACTCCGGTTTTTCCGGCCTGGCCGTGCCCGAAGCCCCCGGCTCGGATGTCACGCCGCCAACACCGCCACCGTCCCAGTTTGCCATGGCCGCCACCCGCTACTTCCACCAGTACGGCATTTCCTATGAGGACGGAAAGCGCACCCTGGCCGAAATTGCCGCCAAGAACCACCACAACGGCACCCTGAACTCCCGGGCCCATTTCCAGCAGGAAATCAGCCCGGACCAGGTGGTCAACGCCCCCATGATCGCCTGGCCCCTGGGTCTGTTCGATTGCTGCGGCGTCAGCGACGGCGCGGCGGCGGCCATCATAACCACCCCTGAAATTGCCCGCAGCTTCCGGCGCGACTACGTACTGGTCAAGGCGTTGTCGCTCTCGGTGGGGGCCTTCGGGGCCATCCGCAGCGACTGGGACTTTACCCACTTCCCCGAGACGGTGCGGGCCAGCCAGGCCGCCTACCAGGAGGCCGGTATTGCCGACGCCCGGAAAGAGCTGGACATGGCCATGGTCCACGACTGTTTCACCATCACCGAGTTGATAATCTACGAAGACCTGGGCTTCAGCCAGCGGGGGCGCGCCAGCGAGGACGTGGCCGACGGCGCTTTCACCCTGGAAGGCGACATGCCAGTCAACACCGATGGCGGGCTGAAATGCTTCGGCCACCCCATCGGGGCCAGCGGAATCAGGATGATATACGAGGTTTACAAGCAGTTGCAGGGCAAGGCCGGCCCTCGGCAACTGCAAAAGGCCGACCTGGGCCTGACCCACAACCTGGGAGGCCGGCCCGGTTCCTTCACCTGCTCCGTGGCCGTGTTTGGCGCCGCGCCCTGACCCCGGCTGGGGAACCCAATGCCCTGCCTTCCCTTGAGGCGGGGGCTTTTGACTCCGGCTTCCAAGATGATGCGCCGCCGCCGGTCAAGGGGCGTCGCCGCCCTTGTGGTTCAGCTTACTTGAAATGATGGGTAATATTTCTCCTCACCCTGAGCCTGTCGAAGGGCCGTCAGTTCATGGTTCGCCAGGCTCACCGTGAGCGGACTCCCGGGTTTACCCATCAAGGCAACGTGGCCGAACTATTAGATTCCTCACGGTAGTTGGCCCGTTAATCTTGGCCCTGCCGCCGGCCTCTTTCTTCAGCCGTTTCTCCGGAATCGGCAAAACCCGCAAAACCCGCAACTTGAAGCCTTGAATTGGAGAGAATTCTCTTGATATAAAGGAATACGGAATTTGGGAGTAAGTGCTGGGAGGCGGTGTTCCTTGTTTTACGGGTATAACCCGACCTACTTTTTGGTCCTGTTTCTGGTAACTCTTTACTTCGCTCGAAACATCTCATTCAGTTTCTTCCGTGGAACCGTGGCGGCTTTGCCGTCGGCCATGTTTGCCGGCATTGCCCTGCGCTTTTCCAGGTAGATTATCCTCGTCCAGCTGATTAACGGCGGGTCACATGCGCGAAGCCGATGCCATTCAGGTTTTGGGCCGTGGTACCAACGTAGATTTCACCATTGACGATTCGGTCCCGTTTGAGATTGCGGAACGCGGCCTGCGGGACTACCTCGAAGTCTGCCGGGGTTTGTACTCCAGCGGAACGGTGTCCGTAAACGTCGGCCGGCGCATTCTGGCGCCCGACCAGCTTTCGGCCATAAAGCGAATCCTGGACAGCGAAACGGGTCTAACCGTTTCGCGCTACTGGTGCGCCCCCGAAACCCTCCAACAGGCCTGTTGTCCGCCATCAGCCGGCGGGCCGGGCATGTCTCGAAATTTTTCCGCATACGCCGACGGGCCAGGCCCGGACGAGCTTCGCTCCGGCGCGGAACCCAACGGCTCAAGCGGCAACGGCTCAAGCGGCAACGGTGAAGGACATCAGCTAGCCTTTCCCTTTGCAGACCTGCAGCCGCCGGCGCAGGTTGCCGGCCTCCCGTATCAACAGTTCGGGCCGGAGCCGCCCGTAGAAGCCGGTGAATACGCAGCGGCAGCCGGCAACGGCCATCCCGCCGAACTTAACCGGCAAATACGGGACGAGATTTCCGGGCCTGATTCTGAGAGTCCTACGCCCTCATCAATGGAGCCGCCGTTCGCGGAAGATGGGTCGCGCTTTGAACCCAGTGACGATGAACATGAAGAGGGCCGCATCAATGAAGCAGGCGCCGGCGGGGACGGCCTGGGCACGGTTGATGGTGGCTCACCTGGCATCCGCCCGGAACTCGGGGCAGAAAAGGGCGAGTTGGCCGGGACCGGCCCGGTAAGCGATACGGGCGAAACGATAGAAACAAGCGACCGCGACACTTCCCCGCTCCAGCAGGCGGACGCAGGTGACGGCTACGGCCCGCACCTAGACGGGCCGGAACAAGAAGCTGAAGAAAACCGCCAGCATCACGGGCAGGAAGGCAGGCGGGGCAACCCGGCGCTGATTATCAAGAACACCTGCCGCTCCGGCGAGGTGATTCGGTACCCGGGAGACGTGGTGGTCTTTGGCGACGTGAATCCCGGGGCCGTGATTGTCGCCGATGGAGACATTATCGTGCTGGGCGCCCTGCGGGGGATGGCCCAGGCCGGGGCAGACAACGACCCCAAGGCAACCATACTTGCATTGAACCTGGAGTCCCAGCGGCTGCAGATAGGCCAGCACGTGGGCGAGGCCCCACGGGCGGAAAGGCGGGCCCGGTCGGGAAACCGCGCCGCAGCGCCCCGTATCGCCTATCTGAAGCGCGGGTCGCTATTTGTTGCCCCCTTCGCGCGACGGCGCGAGGAATACCAGGGAGGAGTACTTTATGAAGGGTAAGACCATCGTAATCACCTCGGGCAAGGGCGGGGTTGGCAAGACGACCACCACCGCAAACATCGGCGCCGGCCTTGCCCTCCGCGGTCACAAGGTGGTGGTCATTGACACCGATATTGGCCTCCGCAACCTGGACGTGGTGATGGGGCTGGAAAACCGCATCGTCTATGACCTGGTGGATGCCATCGAGGGCAAATGCAAGCTCAGCCAGGCCATGATTCGCGATAAGCAACTAAAGGAGCTATTTCTGATACCGGCGGCCCAGACCCGTGACAAGAACTGCGTCAACCCCGAGCAGATGACGGAGCTTTGCCAGAAACTTGAGGCGGAGTTCGACTACGTGATTGTTGACTGTCCGGCGGGCATTGAGCAGGGGTTCCGCAACGCCATAGGCCCCGCCCAGGAGGCCATTGTCGTTACCACCCCGGAGGTATCCGCCATACGGGATGCGGACCGGGTGATAGGCCTGCTGGAAGCCTCGGAACTCTACCGGCCCCGGCTCATCATCAACCGGGTAAGGCCGGGCATGGTGAAGCGGGGCGATATGCTGGACAAGGATGACATTTTGGAGTTGCTGGCGGTGGATATTCTGGGCATGGTGCCCTCCGATGACCGGTTGATTACGGCCACCAACCAGGGCATACCGGTTATTCACGACAAGCGCGCTCCCTCAGGAATGGCTTTCTCGCGCATTGCCGCCCGGATTGACGGCGAGGACATTCCCCTGATGGACCTGGAGGCCAAGTCAGGTCTCATGGACCGGGTCCGGTTCCTGATGGGCATCAACCGGAGCGAGTACACTCATGCTTAGCTTGCTGCGCCGGCCAAGAAGCCGAACAGACAGGAGAGAGAATCCCGATTCCACCAGGAACATTGCCCGGGACCGGCTGCAGAATGCCATTACCCGGGACCGGCATGACCTGCTTGGGCAAGAGGTCATGGACGCCATGAGCCGGGATATCCTGGCGGCCATGGCGCGGCACATGGACGTGAACGGAGACACCCTGGAACTGGAGGTGCGCCGGCTGGACCAGTCTCTTTACCTGGTTTCCAGCATCCGCATTCAGGGCATTCCCCGCTGGGCGGCAGCGGGGTAAACGGTCCGATTTCCCGCCGGGCTTCCGGCGAGCTAGTGGTTTGACAACTTTGCATTGATGGGTAAACCCCGGAGTCCGCTCGTGGTGAGCCGGTCGAACCGTCAAATTGTCAATTTGCGAATAGGCGGCCCTTCGACAGCCTCAGGGTGAGCGGAAATACCATCCATCATTTCAAATAAGTTGAACCACTATTAGTCCAACAACTTTGAAATGATAGGTGCAATTGCTTTTCTCCGTCGTTCTGGCGAAGGCCGGAAGCCAGGAGTCCGGAAGATAAGGAACCATGTCCGGCGATAACCTTATTGGATTCTGATTGGATTCTGGCCTGCGCCAGAATGACGGGTTTCAATAGTTACCCGTCATTCCAAAGTGGTTGAACCACCCGGCTAAGTACAAATGCCTTCAGCAAGGAAGCCATGTCGCCCTGAGTCCTTCGGCTTGGCTCAGGATAAACTTGGCCGAAGGGCCTAAAATCCTGCCCAATAGAACTGTTACCTGCCCGAAAGCCGGTTGGTGGTATGGATTTTAGATTCCTCACTCCGTTCAGAACGCCAGTCTTGGTCATTCAGGACAACATTTCGTTAAGGCGGGACTGCCCTGGCTCCGGGCCAGCTTTGCTTTCCCAATTCAGAATCCAGGTATATAATGCCGACAGTTCCCGAACGTAGCTTGCAGAAAGCCGCCGCAGGCCGCACATTTGGTTAGGCCCAGGGGCGGGTTTGCAAGTTCCCGGCAGGTCTCTCCTGGTTCGCAGCATAAACCTCGCCCAGGTTTTTTTTGGTGGGCCGCACTTCAGTTAATCCCGGAGCGCTGATTTGGCGAATCACTTTGGCGATGCCCTGGCCACCCCCTTTAATCGTTTCCTGCTGGCCCTGGAGCATAAGGACTACCTTACCCTCTGGACCGCCAATCTGTGCGCCGGGTCCGCGGCCTGGGCCCTCATAGTTTCCCGGGCGGTGCATACCAAGGACCTGACCGAGTCTTCTCCTTTCGCGCTTTTCCTGTTTGGGTTTGACATTACCAGCCTGTACATGTGGGTTGGCATAGTCACCTTCGCCGCCATGATTCCCCGGGTCTTTTCCACGGTAATCACGGGATTTCTGGCCGACCGTTTCGACCGCCAGACTGTTCTACAGTGGACCTATACCCTTAACCTGGCCCACAACATTCTCCTGGCCGTACTGGTGATGCTGGGACTGGCGAATATCTGGTGGCTGGTGGGCCTGTCGCTGTTGAACGGCACCCTCAGGTCAGCGCAGATGACGACCACCCAGTCCCTGGCCCCCAACCTGGTGCCGCGGGAGATCCTGCCCAATGCCGTTGCCCTGAACGAGGCGACGCAGCAGGGTTCCAGATTTGTCGGCGGCATGGTGGCCTGGCTCATCACCCTGTATTTCGGCACCGAACCGGTATTCTGGGCCTGCGCGCTGCTTTACGCCATTGGCCTGGCCCAGGTCGCCCGGATAGAGACCCGTTCGACGGGCCGGATGGATGCCCGAAGGGGCTTTTTTGGCAACCTGGCAGCCGGGTTTGGGTACGTCTATTCGCACCCCCGGGTGCTGGCCATGATCCTGATAGTGCTGGCCCACTGCTGCCTGACGATGTCATACGAGTCCCTGCTTCCCCTGGTAGCCGAGGACAAGCTGGGCACGGGAGACGAGGGAGCCGGATTCCTGATAATGGGGGTTGGCATCGGGGCCCTGGCGACGGCCGTTTGGCTGGCGGGAATCAGAAGCGAGCAGACGCGGGGGAAACTATTCCTGATATTTGGCGTTGCCAGCGGAATAGGCCCAATTATCATGGCGCTTTCGTCAGTGCCGATACTCTCGTTGGGGGCCACCATCGCCATTGGAATGAGCCAGGGCGGCTTCATGACCATTACCCACACCATTATCCAGACCATCGTGGATGACTCGGTACGGGGCAGGGTGTCCGGCGTTTATTCCTTCCACGTGGGCGGCAGCATGGCGCTGGCGAACTTCGTCAATGCCGGCCTGGTGGATGTTGGAGATTACTTCCCGTCCCTTTCCGCGCTGGAGGCTACGACGATACTTTCCGGCAGCGGCATTATATTCCTGGTTGCCATTTTCTTGAGCCTGGGAAGCCGGTCGCTGCGAGGAATATACTTCCCCAAAGCGGCAGTCGCCGCGGCCTGATGTAATCACTCTCGTTCCGCCTTCGTCGCCTACCGCAATGTGCCTTCCCCTTGATGAATCCGGCGAACAGTCTCCGCAATTCATTGGCTAATAGCCGGCCTGCCGGTTCTTTCCCTTGCCGGCCAGTGGTAGAATCGAACTTGTGCTCGACCCGCTGGCAGTTTGACCACTTGGCTTTGATGGGTAAGCCGGGAGTCCGCTCATGGTGAGCCTGCCGAACCATTAAATTGTCAATCTGCGAATGGGCGGCCCTTCGACAGGCTCAGGGTGAGCGGAAACACTATCCATCATTTCAAATAGATTGACCCGCTAGGAACAATGCCATTATTTCCCCGGGAGGTGGTGTCGTGACTGAATACCTGGCTCGCGCCAGCGCGCGCAGACCTTTGGTAGTCATTGCAATCTGGATTGTGCTGCTGATAGTCGGGCTGGGTATTGCCGGCACGCTGCTGGACAGCGCCACCACTACGGACTTCAGCCTGGCCGGCCGCTACGAGTCCGAGCGCGCCTCGGCGCTGCTGGAAGACCGCTTGCGGGGACCGGAAAAGTCGGCGGAGATAGTCATTGTCCGGTCGGATACCCTTACCGTGGACGATGCCGCTTTCCGGGCCCGGGTGGAGTCCCTGCACAGCGAGATAATCGCCCTCGGCCCGGCGGTAATTTCCGGCGGCATAGACGACCGGAAAGTCTCCGACTTTCTCCCCGGCTCCCTACCGGCCGGGGCGCCGGACCTGCCGGTTTCCCACTACTACCAGGTACTGGATGCGGCGGCGCTTCTTCCTCCCGAGTTGACCCAGCAATTGAGTTCCCTGATGGTGTCCTCGGACAGCGACACCGTAATGATGCACTACACCCTGGCCGGCTCCACCGAGGAGGCCACGGCTAGGGTCGTTGATCTGCTGCATATCATCGAGGAGGCCAACGGCAAGGATGGTTTTCTGGTGCTGGTGGGAGGCGATGCCAGTGTCGCGCACGAGCAGAACGAACTGGCGGAGCAAGACCTGCAACAGGGAGAGCGGTTCGGTGTTCCCGTCGCCCTCATCGTGCTGCTGGTCCTGTTTGGCGCGGTGGTGGCCACCCTTATTCCCCTGGGCCTGTCCCTGGTTTCAATAGTCATAGCTCTGGCCCTGGTGGCGCTGATTGGCCAGCAGTTCCAGTTGGTCTTTTTCGTATCCATCATGGTGGTGATGATTGGGCTGGCCGTTGGCATTGACTACTCCCTGCTGATAGTGCTCCGCTTCAAGGAGGAACTGGGCAAGGGCTATTCCACCAGGGTTGCGGTGTCCAGGACCGGCAACACCGCCGGGCGTACCGTCCTGTTCAGCGGCGTGACCGTGGTGCTGGCCCTGGTGGGCCTGTTCATAGTACCGGCCTCCTTCTACCAGTCCCTGGCCCTGGGGGCCATCCTGGTGGTGATAACTACCCTGGCGGCAACCCTAACGCTGCTGCCGGCGGTGCTGGCGCTGCTGGGCCCCAGGGTTAACATGCTGACCATCCCGGGCCTTTCCCGGTTTGCCCTGAAGGGTGCCGACACCTCGGAGGGCGGCTTCTGGGACCTCATCACCAAAACCGTAACCTGGCAGCCCGTAATCAGCCTGCTGCTGGTTGGCGTTCCCATGCTGGCCCTCTCCTATTTCTACCTGGAAATGAGGACCGGACTGAACGACGTCAACACCTTCCCGGACAAGGCGGAGACCAAGAAGGCTTTCCTGGTAATGGAGGAGGAGTTTTCCTTCGGTACCGTCACGCCGGCCGGTTTTCTCAGCCCGGCCGAAATCGTAGTGTCGGGCAATATCAATGACCCGGCGGTGCAGGGAGCCCTGCAGGAACTGCAACTGTCGCTGGTGTCGGATGCCACCTTCCCGCTGCCGCCCCAACCTATCGTGGTCAACGAGGCCGGGGACCTGGCCCTGCTGGTCCTGCCCTTTCCGGGCAAGTCCACAAGCCCCGAGGCCGCTGATAACATCCAACTGCTACGGGACCGGCACATTGCGCCCGCCTTTGACGGCGTTGACGCCCAGGTCTTTGTGGGCGGCCTGACGGCAGAGGTGGCCGACTTTTACGGCATAGTAAGGGTCTATACGCCCATTGTCTTTGTGTTTGTGCTGGGGCTCAGCTTCCTGATTCTGATGATGGTGTTCCGGTCAATAATCATACCCCTGAAGGCCATCATCATGAACCTGCTGTCCGTGGGGGCCACCTACGGATTGCTGGTGCTGGTGTTCCAGAAGGGGATCGGCACCGAGTTGTTCGGGTTTCAGCACGCCGACGTGATAGACGCCTGGCTCCCGCTGTTCCTGTTTACCATCCTTTTTGGCCTGTCCATGGACTACCACGTATTCCTGCTCAGCCGGATACGGGAGCGCTACGACGAGTCGGAAAACAACACGGAGGCGGTGGCCTATGGTCTCCGCTCTACGGCGGGACTGATTACGGGCGCGGCCCTGATAATGGTAGTGGTGTTCGGAGCCTTCGCTTCGGGCGATACCGTAATCAACCAGTTGATGGGGTTCGGCCTGGCCATTGCCGTTTTCCTGGATGCCACCCTGGTCCGCTCGGTGCTGGTGCCGGCCAGCATGGAAGTACTGGGACGGGGCAACTGGTACCTGCCTCCCTTCCTGCGCTGGCTCCCGGATTTGCGGGTGGAAGCGGAAGAAGAGGACTGATGGGCTGTTGAGTTCTTGCTTGTCCCGCCTTTGAGGGGACCGGGTATGCTGGAGAGTGCGACTGCCCTCACCCGCGGCCCCTCTCCCAGAGGGAGAGGGGAGAGGGACTAATGCGCATCTCCTCTTGGTGTTGGTTTTGGTGATGCATCGCCATAAAGGTGATGGACAGGCTCAAAGTCCGCCCATGGTGAGCTTGTCGAATTATGAACGGGCGGCCCTTCGGCAAGCTCAGGGTGAGCGGGAGTGTTTTCCATTGGTTGGAATTAGTTGAAACACCTGAAACTGTTTCAATAGTCATCTGGTGACTTGTTAAGGCGTGTCGTCAAATTCACCGTCATTCCAGCCTGCGCAGGAATCTCGACTCCGGCCTTCGCCGGAACGACGTTGAGAAGCAATTTCGCCCATCCTTTCAAAGTTGTCGGACCACTAGTGGCCCAACGCTATTGGCATGATGGATAAGCTGAGAGTCCGCTCGTGGTGAGCCTGTCGAACCATGAACGGACGGCCCTTCGACAGGCTCAGGGTGAAGGGAAATACTATCCATCATTTCTAATAAGCTGAACCACTAGCCTTCTCCCATCAATGGGGAAGGGACTTTTGAAATAGTATTCAAGAGGTACGGGTTTACATAAACCGGGAGGGTACTTTGACCACCACCAAGTCGGAGCTGGAAAGATACCTGGAACTAACGCCCTTGTCGCGGGCAAAGTGGGAAGAAGCCTGCAACTACCTGCCGGGCGGTGACAGCAGGAACTCCATTTTCTGGAAACCCTATCCCATTTTCATTACCGACGCCTCCGGCAGCCGGGTTATGGATGCGGACGGCGTCCAGCGCATTGACTTCATCAACACCATGACCACCATGATACTTGGACATGGGCCCGCTCCGGTGGTGAATGCCGTCCGCCGTCACCTGGAACGGGGGTTTGGGTACAATGCGCCCAACGAAAAGCAGGTGGACCTGGCGAGAATTCTCTGCCAGCGCATTCCCAGCTTTGACCTGGTGAGGTTCACCAACTCGGGCACCGAGGCCACCCTGAATACCCTCAGGGCGGCGCGGGCCTTCACCGGGCGTACCCGATTTGCAAAAGTTGAAGGCGGGTATCACGGCACCCATGACGGCGTTACCGTGAGCGTCCGGGTTGACCCCGCGGCGGCCGGCGACCCTTCCGCTCCCCTGCCCGTGCCCGCCAGCGCCGGCCTGGTACCCGGCGCCACCGAACAGGTTACGGTCATTCCCTTCAATGACGTTCCCACGGCCCGCCGGATACTGGAAGACAATGCTGAAGACCTGGCGGCGGTGATTATAGAGCCGGTTATGGGCTCGGTGGGCATGGTTCCGGCCCAGCCCGAGTACCTGGCCATGCTGCGGGACTTCGCCACTTCAAATGACACGGTGCTGATTTTCGATGAAGTAATCAGTTTCCGGGTAGCGCCCGGCGGCTCACAGGAGTATTACGGAATTACCCCGGACATGACGGCCCTGGGAAAAATCATTGGGGGCGGCCTGCCGGTGGGCGCTTTCGGCGGCCGGCGCGACATTATGGAGCTATATGACCCGGTGACCGGGCCCACGGTTTCCCATGCCGGCACATTCAACGCTAACCCCCTGACCATGCTGGCCGGTACAGCCACCATGGAGCAGTTGACTCCGGATGTTTACCGGAGGCTGGCCGAGTTGACGGAAATTCTGAAGGGAGAAATAAGGGATGCCTGCCAGGAACTGGAAGTGCCGGTTCAGGTTACCGGGCTGGGTTCCCTGTTTGGCATACACTTCGGCGACGGGCCCATCAACAACTACCGGGACATCGCCGCCGGCAACCATGACCTGCGGGACCGCATGTTCCTCGGCCTGCTGAACGAAGGGGTCCTCATGGCATCCAACCTGGTGGGCTCGCTGTCAACGGCCATTACGGAGAACGACATCGCCGACTTTATGAAGGCATTTCGTAAAGCGCTGGAAAGAAACGTGTAGCCCGTTCCGTTAGCGGGAGGGGAATAAGACCAAGCAATCGCGTCGCAGGTTAGCGGACTGACTGAGCCGGAGGTCATGCCGCCCTGAGTGATCAGGTTCGGACTGGTAGGTCAACCGTTTTGAAATGAATGCTGATGAACCAAAGCGTCATTCTAGCGATGGTAGGAATCTGAACTCCGGCCTGTCGAGGTTCCCGCCTTCGCGGGAACGACGGGTTGGGGTTTAGATTTCTGCCTTCATAGGAACGACGGGTTGGGGTCGAGGTTCCCTACTTCTTAGGAAGGATGGGTTGGGTCGGGGCAGGCATTGTTTCAAAGTTGTCAGGCTGTAGGGGCGCATGACCGTGCGCCCCTCCTTGCATCAATGAACAAGCCAGGGAGTCCGCTCACCCTGAGCTTGTTGAAGGGCCACCCGTTCTTGGTTCGACAAACTCACCACGAGGGGGCTCTCAGCTTGTTCATCATTCCTATGTTGATGGACTGCAAGCGTAGCCTTTGCATAAGTACCAAAAGCCCTTGCCCCAAGCCAAATCTCGGTCCCGAAATCGAGCTTAGGGGAAGGACTTCTGGTTTTTGCCTTTAGGAACGAAAATCCTGGCCGGTGTGGCGGATGGGCTAATCTACCGGGGGCCGCTTTACCCACTTTTCCGGCGCCGGGTAAACCGGGGTGGCCACGTTGCGGATAATCTCGCCGTCGAACCAGTCGGCGACTTCCGCCCGCCACTTGGTGTAGTGGGGCGCCGCCCGGTGGGCCTCCACCGCCGCCTCGTCGTCGTAAACCTCGTAGAGATGGATCCGGTTCTCGTGTTCGTTGTCCTGCAGCACATCGAAACGCAGGCAACCGGGCTCATCGTTGTTGGAGCCAATGGCATCACCCATCATGGACGCCATGAATTGCTCCTTGAAACCCGGCTTGATATTGATTGTCACCACTAGCGCGATCATTTTGCCTCCTTGGTACGTTTTCAATAGTCGTTGTCGGCGTCCCGGCGCAGGAAATCCTTGCCTGGCCGAAACAGGGCCATTATATCCGGGCGCTCTAGGGGAAACAACCTTGCCCGTTCTGTGGCCGACCTGCTCTTACGAACCTTTCTTTAATGACAGTTGGCCCCTTCCCATGTAGAATGGCAGCTAAAATCCGGCGCCCGAATGAGGGCAGGCATACGCAGGAGGCTAGAAGCATGGCGGATATACCGGTGGTATTCACCCTGACGGTTTGACCGGCCTCCGACCGGTTGCGCGACGCGTGGCGTCGCCAGGGGATTCAGTACGAAGAACGCAGGGTTGACCAGAGCCAGGACACCCTGGACGAGGCCTTGCTCTACGGGGACTCCGTGCCCATCATCGTTTACCCCGACGGCAGGGTGGAAATCGGATTTGAAGGGCACCACGGTTGAGAAATCGGGTAACGGCCGGTCGGCCGAATCCGGCAGCCTTTTGGGTCATATCAATGGGTCCCACTACAGGGGTTTAAGGTACGGGCCAATTCCACAGGCACATCGCACAGGCACATAGAAAAAGAAGGCAACGGTTGAAATCAGGAGGTTAATCATGGCGAGCAACACCAGCGTGGTCACTCCCCAGCGGTTCAGCGAGGGCTTTACCTACCCGGACTACATGGCCCAGGTAAACGTGAATAAGGAAAGGATGGACGGCTACTACGAGAATTTCCAGGTGACGGCGGCGGATGATGCCGCGCTGAAGGCCCTGGCCAGCGCCGCCAATGGCCCAACCAAGATGCTGGTTCTGGGCGAGGACTGGTGCGGCGACGTGGTGCGGGGCCTGCCCGTGCTGGCCAGGATGGCCGAGGCGGCCGGCTGGGACATGCGCATTTTTCCCCGAGACCAGCACCACGACATAATGAACGAGTTTCTTAAGGAAGGGCAGTGGATGTCCATTCCCACCGCCGTTTTCTACACTTCCGACCACCGCTATATCCTGCACTGGATTGAGCGGCCCGACGTAGCCGACCAGGAACAGCGGGAAATCGAAAAAGCCATTCGGGACGAGAACCCGGACATCAGCGACCAGGACTTTGGCCGGGAGCGCCGGACCCGCTCCGCCGCCCGCGCCGAGGCCTGGCAGCAGGCCACGGTGGAGGAGATTATCGGCAAACTACAGGCCAGCCTCTAATCCGGGCAGCCGACCAGTATAGTCCGTCAGGCTGGGTGGGGGCCGGTGGACGGACGACAAGGGGATGAAGGGCCAAGTCTCCTTTCACACTGGGCTAAACTTAGGGAACCCCTGAACAAGTCCCCCCTCCCCTGGCGGGAGAGGTTGAGGGGATTTCCCCGACAGGAAGCAATCACCCTCATCCTAACCTTCCTCTTTGATTGGGGAAGAGACCTTATTCAGATGTAAATTGGGGCCGCCGGTTTGAAACGGGCGGCCCTGTTATTTGGGGTAGTTGTATTGGTTGGCTGATCTTGCTGCAGGGCCGCTTATGTATGCAACGTAGGGGCGCATGGCCACGCGCCCCTACGGACTGGCAACCTGGAAATGATGATTGGAGCGCCACAACCCGTTGTTCCCGCGTGGGCGGGAACCTCGACAGGGTAGAGTTAAGACCCTCCCTTAGCAGCAATGACCGTTTAGTGCATTTACCACCATTTCAAAACGGTTGAGGAACCAGTTCAACTGTACAGGCGCCCCACAAACTACCTCGCCAGCTTGCCCGTCAATGCACAGGTTTTGGGCTGCCTGGGCCGGTACTTAGCCCACGGCCAGGCCGCGCACTTCCTTGGCTTTGTCCGGGAGTGGATGGCTGGTCCAGGTTGCGCCGTCGTCCAGCGACCCGAATACCTGACCGTCCCTGGCTGCGCAGAAGACGTGGGAAGGTTCCCTGGGGTCCACCCTGACCGCCATCATGGTGCTGTTGGCGGCAATCCCCGCGCCCACCGGTTCAAAGGTCTTGAACAGGTCCCGGCTGCGGTACAGCGCTCCCTGCCTGCTGCGCGCCGCTGCGCCGATGGACACGTACAGCATGTTGGGGTCGTGGGGGGCGGCATACAGGTCGCGCGTATAAGTAATCTCCGAAAACTGCCCAAAGTCTATGGGAATCCACTCGCTGCCCCGGTCGGGGCCGATGAACGGGCCCACCCGAGTGGTGATGAAAACGGTGCGAGGCGAGGCTGCGGTACACTGGACGCCGTGCAGGTCCAGGGTATCTTCGCTGGGGGCCAGGCTCCCGGTGATGCTGTCCCAGGTGTCCCCTCCGTCGGTTGACCGCATAACGCCGGCCACCTCCAGGGCCGCATACATTTCATCCGGGAAATTGGGGTCCGCCGTAAGCCCGATTACCCGGGTAGGAAAGGCCATAGTAACCTCGTGGGGCCCCATGGGCAGCTGCAGCCTGGTCCAGGAGTCGCCGCCGTCGGCGCTGCGATAGAGTTCACCGGGGGCGGTCCCGGCGTAGATTACCTGGGGGTCCCGCGGGCGGAACAGGAAAGTCCAGACCGGCGGCGCCAGGGCCGGGTAGTCCAGCCGTTCCCAGTGGTCTCCCCGGTCGGTGCTGCGATAGGGACCATCCTGGGTGCCCGCGTAAATGATTGACGGGTCGCTGGGGTGGATGGCGACGCCCGGCACCACCGGATTCTCCGGCAGTCCGTTGGTCAGTTCCTCCCAGCTTTCGCCACCCGGCGACAGGCGGTACAGTCCGCTGCTCTCGGCCCCGACGTAAACGTAAGTGTTGTTGTTGGCCACGGTAATATCTCCTTCGCTGCGTGATTGGAGAGTTGATTCGTCGCTATTGCAACAAAATGCCCGTTGCTTGTCAACTTGGCCAGGGATGAAAGGATGCTTCAACAGTCCTGTAATGAGGGTTAATGAACCAAATCGTCATTCCTGAGAAGGCAGGAATCTGAACTTCGGGCTGTCCAGGTTCTCGCCGGGGCAGGAACGACGGGTAAGGACGTTCCAGGAAGCTGTCCAATTTGTCGGCTGTGGGGGCGCTCGTCATGCGCCCCTGCAATGGATAGGTGAGAATACCCTGGTGTCTGCTAATGGTGAGACACGCTCAGGATGAGGGAAATGCCACCTACCCTTCCAATGCACAAGAAAGGCCGGGCAGCCTGTTAAGCCGCCCGGCCCATGCTTGCAATTGGTCAGAAGTTAAGGAGCGAGGGCTGATTACCTCTCCGCCGCCGGGTCCACCGACACCAGGTCCATGGAATACTGCTCAATTACCGGGTTGGCCAGCAGCTTTTCGCACATTTCGGTGACCTGCGACCGGGCGGTTGCCAGGTCGTTCTCATCCACCTTGACTTCGAGAAACTTGCCGACCCGGACTTCTGACACGGACTCGAAACCCAAATGCCTCAAACCGCCCAGGACGGTGCTGCCCTGGGGGTCGTTAACCGTGGGTTTGAGCGTCACGTATATTCTTGCCAGAAACAAGAGTGCAAATCCTGCGTTCAGGGTTACCCCGAACTCCCTTCCGTTGCTTTAAGAAAACCGGGTGCCCGGGCTCTTCCCCGGGGCTTACTCCATAACACCGCTGGCGGTGCAGGGAGCGCCGTTGGGGAACTCCGGGCCCAGGGTGCCGGAGTAGGTCCGGAAGAACGTTTCAATGCGGTCTTCGTCCACGCCCTGCATGGTATCCAGCACGCCCCAGGCCGATAGGGCCACCGTGCCCTCGGGAATCTTGTCGTAGTACCGGGTTACCGCCCAGGAGGGCGCCAGCTCGAAGTTGTCCATGAAGTCCTTGAGCCGGTCAAGCTCCGGGCCCGGCGGCAGATTGTAGCTGACTACAATGTTACCGTGCTCCAAGTTGTGAACGATGCGCTCGTCGGGCAGCCCCTCGTCGTAGAAGCCGCAACGCGCCCACCAGTCCCAGTGGTCGCCGGACGTGGGCGGCGTGGTGTTATAGGCGACGGTCTGTTCCTCGGGAACGTGGAGGCGGGAAGGCATGATGTCCTGCTGCTCGCCGACTCCTTCAACGTACTCGGAGCTTTCGCCGACGCTGTCATTGCCGGTGAAGTTGATGCCGCCTACCACGAAACCGGCTATAACCAGAAAGGCGATAATCGCGGATGCTCCAATATACCAATAGTTTGTCTTTCTGCGGGGCTGTGTGATTGACAGCTCCGCGGCTCGACCCCTCTGGGCCGACCTGCGCCGCCGGCGCCGTGAAACGGGCAATTCCTTACCTCCAGGTCTTGGGCGATTATTCTGTTCCGTCGCCGGTTAAAGGTCGGTACCGGTCAATCGCCGGTAGGCTTCAACGTATCTATCCGTGGTACGCGCCACCACGTCGCCGGGAAGCTCCGGGGCCGGCGGTTCCTGGTTCCAGCCCTGCTCCACCAGCCAGTCCCGCACAAACTGCTTGTCGAAGTTGGGCTGGGACTTGCCCGGGGCGTAACCTTCCATATCCCAGAAGCGGCTGGAGTCGGGAGTCAACAACTCGTCAATCAGAATCAACTGACCGTCCAGCAGGCCGAACTCCATCTTGGTGTCGGCAAGTATGATGCCCCGCTCCCTGGCGTAGTCGTGGGCAAACTTATAAACGGACTTGCTGGCTTCCGCCAACCGCTGCGCCATGTCGGCCCCTACCATGTCCTCAACTTCCTGGTCCGACATGTTCTGGTCGTGGCCTTCCTCGGCCTTGGTGGTGGGCGTAAACAGGGGCTCCGGAAATTCCATCCCTTCCACCAGTCCCTCGGGCATAGGCTTGCCGGAAACGGTGCCCTGCCGGCGGTACTCCGACCAGGCCGACCCGGTGATGTAGCCCCGCACGATGCACTCTATGTCTATGCGCTCGGCCTTCTTTACTATCATCGCCTGGCTGGCCAGTTCCGAGGAAATCCCGGAAAGGTCGGCGTTGATGCCCAGGTAAGAACCGGCATCGGGCGAGTCGGCCAGGGTTATGAGGTGGTTGGGAATCAGATGGGATGTCTTGTCGAACCAGAAGCTGGAGATGCGGTTCAGCACCTTGCCCTTCTCGGGTATGCCCGTGGGCAAGACCACGTCGAAGGCCGAGATGCGGTCCGTGGCAACCATCAGCAGCAGGTTGTCGTCAATGGCGTAGGTATCCCGCACCTTGCCGCGGTGCAATTGATTTGGCAGACCGGTTTCAATCAACATATCAAGAACCTTGCGTTACATATAGTTTTTACGGACGAAAACGCCGTCCGGTTTTGCGGGAGTCCAAGAATCTTCCGGGCCGTCAACGTGTTCCACGCCTCACCCGCGCCGGACCCCAGAACGACCGGCTACGATTGCGCCGCCGCGGCGACGGGCAGCAGGCCGATGCGCCGGAAGGTGTCGTCCACGTAGCGGGTGTAATAGCCGTAGTCGAACAATTCCTCCAGTTCCTCGCCGGGAAGCCATTCGGTTGCTTCCTTGTCCCGGCGCAGCAGGTCCCGGAAGTCCTCGCCCATGTCCCAGCTTTGCATGGCGTTGCGCTGGACCACCTTGTAGGCGGCCTCCCGGGCCATGCCCTTGTCCACCAGGGCCAGCAGCACCCGCTGGCTGAACACCAGGCCGCGGCTGCTCTCCACGTTTACCCACATGCGGTCCTCATTCACCCGCAAATCCTTGACGATGCGGGTGAAAATGGACAGGATGTAGTCCAGCGCC
This sequence comes from Dehalococcoidia bacterium, assembly GCA_034423215.1. Classification (GTDB taxonomy): domain Bacteria; phylum Chloroflexota; class Dehalococcoidia; order Lucifugimonadales; family UBA3495; genus Bin22. The sequence continues at coordinate 39,427 of DAOUIY010000070.1, read as the reverse complement.
AGGCACGAATCGGGCAGGATGATGCGCTCCGCCGAGGAGTGGCTGATGTCCCGCTCTCCCCACAGGGCCACGTTCTCAAGGGCCGTGACGCTGTGTCCGCGGATGAGCCGCGCCAGTCCGCATATCCTTTCGGCCAGTTCCGGGTTGCGCTTGTGGGGCATGGACGAAGAGCCGGTCTGTCCCTGGCCAAAGGGTTCCTCCAGTTCGTGCAATTCGGTGCGCTGCAGGGAGCGTACCTCGGTGGCGAACTTTTCCAGCGATGCCGCCACCAGGGCCAGGGCGCCGATGAAATGGGCGTACCGGTCCCGCTGGATAACCTGGTTGGAAACCGGCGCCGCTTCCAGTCCCAGGCGCTGGCAGACTTTATCCTCCACCGACGGCGGTATGGTGGCGTGGGTCCCCACCGCCCCGGAAATCTTGCCCACCCGGATACTCTCGCAGGCAGCTTCCAGGCGTTCCAGTTGCCGCGCCAATTCCTCCCGCCACAGGGCCAGCTTCAGGCCGAAGGTCATGGGCTCGGCGTGGACACCGTGGGTGCGCCCCATCATTATGGTGTCCTTGTAAGCCACCGCCTGCGCTTCAAGGGTATCAATGGCCTGGCGGAGTCCCTGCTTCAGGAGTTCGCCGGCCTCCACCATCTGAAGGCTCTGGGCCGTGTCCAGCATGTCCGACGACGTCATTCCCAGGTGGAGCCACCGACCCTCCGGGCCGATTCCTTCGGTTATGGAAGAGAGGAATGCCGTGACGTCGTGGCGGGTGGTCTCAAACAACTCCATCATTCGGCCGTGGTTATACTGGACCGGTCGCAGCCGCTCCATGTCTTCCAGGGGAATTACACCCTCGTCGGTCCAAGCCTCGGCGACGGCCAGTTCCACTTCCAGCCATTTCCGGTACTTGTTCTCATCCGACCAGACTTTCTTCATGGCCGGACGGGAATATCTTTCAATCAACTTCGTGCCTCCAGAGGATGGGGAATGACCCGTACCCCGCAGAAACTATCATTGGATCCCCCCGCCGCCCGCGGGAAAGGCTGGCGCCGGGGGTGAAGGCTATGCCATCGTCAGCTAGAGTTGGTTTCTACCAATTCCCTTGTAGCGGCGAGCACCGCTCCGAAGTCCTCAAAGGGCGTGTAAGCTATTCCCTGCCGCTGACATTCTTCCGCAAGGAAACTGTGGGCAAAGACGGTATTGGCCTTTTCCGCCCCCTCAAAATCGGAGCGGCCGTCGCCTATGTAAATGACGTGATAGCCCAACTGACGGTAGCGTTCCACCACCAGGCCCTTGGAGTTGCCCCGTTCCTCTTCCCCGGGATAGGCGTGATGGTAAAAATAGGTAATGCCCCCGGGGGTGAAGCGGGTATTGACGCAGTAGGTGGGGACATCCCCGGCACCTTCCTGCTCCAGCAACGCCTGGATGTAGAAGTCCAGGCCCAGGCTCACCACCGCCAGGGGGCTGTTCACCTCCTGGCAGTAGGCCCACAGTTCGCCGAAATAGGGGCGCAGGCAGGCATTTTCCTTCACGTAGGCCTGCATGGTCTCCCGGTCGGCCTTGATGCTGTTGAAGGTAACTTCCTGGTATTCCTTCAGCGACATTTCGCCCGACCGGAACCGGGCTCGCACGTCCGTCCAGGAATCATCCCCGAATCGGTGAAGCAGCATCTCGGCCACGTTCTGGACGGCGGCGGTGTCGTCAAAGTCGGTCAGTACGGCGGGAACCACCCTAACGCTCCCGCAACTGCTTCCGGTAGTTTTCGTAGGCCTCGCGAATATGGTCGTGTCGCAGGCCCAGGATTTCGGCGGCGAAGAAGGCGGCGTTGCGCGCGCCCCAGGCCCCCACGGCCATGCAGGCCACCGGAATGCCGGGCGGCATCTGGGAGGTTGCCAACAGCGAGTCCCACCCGTTCAACTCGCTGGAAGCCAGCGGTATCCCAATGACGGGCAGGGTACACCAGGAAGCCAGCACGCCACCCAGGGCGGCGGACCCCCCGGCCGCGGAAATCAGCACCTCTATGCCCCGCTCCCGGGCCGTGGTGGCATATTCCTGTACCCGTTCCGGGGTCCGGTGAGCGGACATAACCCGAACTTCGTACTCAACCTGCATTTGATCCAGGACTTCCAGCGTCTCCTTGACCACCGGCTCATCGGAGGCGCTACCCATTATTACTCCTACTAGCGGCACGGTTCCAATCCTTTCCTTTCAGTAGAATGTTGCTACGCAGTAAGTACCCAGGGGCTTATTGCCCCGATTCCCCTGATGGGTCCTGGGCTTCCTCTTTTCTCTTCTTACGTACTGGGAAGTCCGGGGGCGGCTCCTCGTCAGACCAATGGCTGAATTCGGCCAAGGTTATTGCACCGGCCCCTTTGCGGGTGCGCCAGACTGGGTGACGGCGTTGACGTTCCTCGCGGCTTGGTTTGGTATCTGGCATGGTATCTCCTTTGCTACAGGCTGCTATAGCGGAATCAAGTAACGAGATTCTCTATCGAGTTTATTCTTCCAGGACCCGCCAATGGTGCTGGGCGGCGTATGCTGTTATCAAGGCTGGCTTCCGCTCTTAGTCCGGCAAGATGCCGCCAAAAGACTCCCAATACGCTTGCCCTTCTGGAGTACGTTCAGACTCCTCATGCGGTTCATTACCGGTTCGTAGTCGAACCAAGAGAGCCTGAGAACGCTCCAAATCTTACCTGCCGGGTTTTGATGAATCGGCCAGCTTTTTCACCTTCTCGTGGGCTTGCAGTTCCAAGTCAACCATTTATCTGGCCGCCGCCTCTGGATCGTTTGAGTTGCCACAAGCCAGTACGTCTAGCGCCCATAATCCACTCAACCCAACAATGGAGTGGGTGGAGCGACGCAGCGCCCAGCGGTTGCAGTGGATAGTAACATCGGGAATCCCCTTGCCCGACACAGGACTTGCCGTTGTCGCCAGACTATAGCCCGTCCCTATATGGAGCCTATTGTTACTCGTCCTTCAGGTCCATTTCCTCGCGAAACGCGTCCAAAACGGCGGTTTCCAGTACCTCCCTGCTCTGCCTGACTTCATCCCCGTTGACCAACAAGTAGATGCGGCCATTTCTCTTGCCCAGTTCCACGTCAACGGCGCACTCGGTGGCTTCGTCCCAGAAGAGGGAGAAGCGCAACTCTTCCCCATCCTCCTCATCGTCCGGGACTTCTTCGTCTTCCTCTTCGTCATCCAGGTCGTCCATGTCAAAGAGAAAGTCCTCATCGTCATAGTAGTCCAACAGGGAGGTAGATTCCACCTTGCCGGCCCCGCTAAGGACCACCTCGTTCAAGTCCACCAGCAACTGCCCAATCTGAAGTGAAGCCGCCAACCGGTACAGTTCCGTCCGGTCCCGTATGGTCTCGGGGGCTTCGGCGGCGGGTTGGCCCATAGCGCGGGAAAGCGCGGCCAAAACTTCTTCCCGCAGGGCTTCCAGGTCATCTCTCCAGGCCATAACTAACTCACCCGCCAATGCTGCCGCGTTTTTCTCTTCCCACTTTAAGCGGGGGCGTGCGTCCCTGCGCTGCGTTCCGCGCCCCGGCGACCGACAAAGTAACAGAACTCGTCAACTTCCCGGAAGTCGGCCAGGCCAAATTCGGGGCGCAGGCCGTGGGCTGCTTCCAGAAGGTCCATGTATCGCAGCCCCCAGTGCCCCCTGGCCAATCCCCTGGGGTAACGTCCCAACTGCTTGAGCGCCCGCTCGGCGGCCGGATTCCAAACGGCCAGCAGGCCGGGCTGGCAAAGACAGAGCATGTAGGATACGTACTCTTTGCCCGCTCCCGCCAGCTTGTAGGCGCCTTCCTCGGAAACGCACTCGTTAAACCGAGCCTCCAGGGTGATGGTATCATAGAGCAGGAAGTCCAGGGTATCTATCACATCCTCCAGCCCATTGGACGAGAACTCCCGCCCCTGCCGGCACCCGGATGCTCGATACAGCGCCCTCGACCTCTCTTGCGTCAGTGAGGGCAGTTCGTCCCTGTCCAACCACCCGGACAGTTCCCCTGCATTTTGCCAGCGGCGTTTCCAGTAACCTGCCAGGGCGCCCGTCTGGGCCGTTTCCCGGTAGGCCTGGGCCAGTTGAAACCTTTCCGTCATAGCCTGGGCCACGCTGCCAACCTACTATCCCTGAAATCCCTGAGACCCCGAAAATTCCTGGAGCGTGTACTCAAATTTAAGGCAAAAGTCTCCGACAAACCCACTTCGTCGTTCCTGCGAAGGCGAGAACCCTGACCGGCTGGGGTCGAGATTCCTGCCTTCGCAGGAATGACGGTGAACTTGACCACACGCCCTTAGACACCTACAGTCCCTGCCGATTGCCCACGTTAAGGCTACCGATGTCACGCCGGAAATAGGCGCCCTCAAAGCTAATCTGCTCTACGCCGCGGTACGCCCTGCCCCTTGCATGTTCCAGGGTTTCGCCCGCACCCACCACGGTGAGCACCCGCCCGCCGCTGGTAACGGCGATTTCCTCCCCGGCAGCGTTGGCCGCCGCCCGGGAACCGGCGTGGAAGACCAGGGTCTCAGCTGCACCGTCGCCGGCATGTTCCATGCTAGCCGCCTCCTGCAATCCCGATATTTTCTTGCCCGTCTCGTACAGCCCGGGATAGCCGCCGGAGACCATTACCACGCCCACGTGGGGGCGGTCCGACCAGCGGACCGGGGTACCGGCCAGGTTGCCTTCAATGCAGGACTGCATCACCTCCACCGGGTCGCTTTCCAACTGCGGCAGGATAACTTGCGCTTCCGGGTCGCCGAACCGGCAGTTGAACTCCAGCACCTTGGGCCCTTCCCGGGTGAACATAAGCCCGGCGTACAGCATCCCCCGGTAGGGAGAGCCCATTTCGGCCATGCGCTCCAGGGTGGGCCGGAGAACCGTCTCGCTGACCTGTTCCGCCAGGTCGCCGGACCAGAAGGCCGGCGGGGCGAAACTGCCCATGCCGCCGGTATTGGGGCCCTGATCTCCGTCGTGTACTTGCTTGTAATCACAGGCGGCCACCGGCGCGGAAAAGGTCTTCCCGTCGCAAAAGGCGAAAATGCTGACCTCCACGCCCTCCAGCCACTCCTCAATTACCACCCGGTCCCCGGCCTTACCGAAGATGCGGTCATTCATGCAGCCCATGACCGCTATGGCGGCCTCTTCGGTGTTGGAGCAGAGGGCTACCCCCTTGCCTGCGGCCAGACCGTCGGCCTTGACCACGACCCGTTCGCCGTGGGAGCGAAGGAATTCCAGGGCGTCGGCCTGCTGGCTGAAGACCCGGTAATCGGGACAAGGCACGCCCGCCTGCACCATAACCTGCCGGGCGAAACTCTTGCTGCCCTCCAGTTGGGCGGCCGCTCGTTCCGGGCCAAAGGCGGGAATTCCCATGCCGGCCAGGCAGTCCACCAGCCCATCGGCCAGGGGTTGCTCCGGGCCAACCACGACCATATCAATATCCAGGCTCTTGCTGGCCTCGGCCACTCCCGCGATATCCTCGGGGGAAATTGGCAGGTTGGTGGCAATGCGGCCCGTGCCGTAGTTGCCGCCGGCTACCCACAATTCCCCAACGTGGGGGCTGCGGTTCAAACGCCAGGCAAGCGCATGCTCCCGGCTACCCGACCCGACAACCAGTATTTTCAACTGACCCGTATTTCCCATTTCTCTTGGCGCGGCGGCGCGGGTTTCGGCTGCCGAATACTGGTTTCACGGCCTCAGCCCCATAAACCCGCTGGCGGCCCTGCCGCCTACTCCCACTCAATGGTGCCGGGCGGCTTGCTGGTGATGTCATATACCACCCGGTTCACGCCCGGCACTTCGTTGACAATCCTGCTGGAAATCTCCGCCAGCACCTCGTAGGGCAGCCGGACCCAGTCGGCGGTCATGGCGTCGCTGCTGGACACGGCGCGAATGGCGCAGACGTTGCCGTAGGTCCGGTAGTCGCCCATTACGCCCACGGTGCGGCTGTCGCTGAGCACGGCGAAACTCTGCCAGATTTCCTCGTAAAGGCCGGCCTTCTCGATTTCATCCAGGACTATCCAGTCGCATTCGCGCAGGATATCCAGCCGCTCCTCGGTAATTTCCCCGATGATGCGGATGGCAAGGCCGGGCCCGGGAAAGGGCTGGCGCAGCACTATTTCGCGGGGCAGGCCCAGTTCCAGGCCCACGTCCCGCACCTCATCCTTGTACAGGTAGCGCAGGGGCTCCACCAGGTCCAGTTTCATGTGCTCGGGCAGCCCGCCCACGTTGTGATGCGTCTTGATGCGGGCCGAAGCCCGGTTCTCTGGAGTCTCGCTTTCAATAACGTCCGGGTACAGGGTCCCCTGGGCCAGGAACTGGGTATCGCTGAGTTCAGCGGCTGATTCCTCGAAAACCCGGATGAACTCCTCGCCTATGGCTTTTCGCTTTACCTCCGGGTCGGTAACGCCCTCCAGCCTGGATACAAACCTCTGGGCGGCGTCCACGTACAGCAGGTTCAGGCCCAGGTTCTGCCTGAAGGTCTCCTGTACCTGGTCTGCCTCGCCCTTTCGCAGCAGGCCGTTGTTTACAAATATGCAGGTCAGCCTGTCGCCGATGGCCTCGTGCAGCAGCAGGGCCGCCACCGACGAATCAACCCCCCCGGAAAGGGCGCAAATCGCTCTGCCGTCTCCAATCTGGGCCCGGATGCGGGCCACCGAATCGGCGACGAAGTTCCGGGGAGTCCAGCTACCCTGGCACTGGCAAACCTGGTAGAGAAAGTTCTCCAGGATGGTCTGGCCCAGGGGGGTATGCTCAACCTCCGGGTGAAACTGGAGGCCAAACCGGTCCTTCCCGTTTCCGATGGCAGCGTAGGGAGAGTTAGCTGAACTGCCGATGGAGGCGAATCCCCCGGGTAGCGAGTCCACCCGGTCGCCGTGGCTCATCCAGACCTGGAACTCTGAGGGCAAGCCCTGCAGCAGCGGCCCGGCCACGGGATTGACCGAATCATCACCGACCCCCGTTCCGGCTGCCCTTTCGTCCGCGGGCAAGGCAACGGTTGCCGACCCGTATTCGCGCTTGTCACCGGCGGCTACCTCGCCGCCCAACTGGTGTACCAGGGCCTGCATTCCGTAGCAGATGCCCAGAATCGGCAACTCCTGTTCGAATACCCAGCCCGGTATCCTGGGGGCATCGGGTTCGTAAACGCTGGCTGGCCCCCCGGAGAGGACTACACCTTTCGGCTTAATGCGTTCAGTAACCCTTTCCCAGGTGGACGTGGACGTTACCACCTCGGAATAGACCTTAAGCTCCCTGGCCCGGCGGGAAATCAGGTGGCTGTACTGGGAACCAAAATCAACTATGACAATTCCCTCGGTTATGGCGCGGGAAGAGTCATCGGTATCCCTGATTTGTACCTCGGAACCGGTAGCCATACGGTCATTCCTGATACCTGGCAAAAGCCGGGCGTTGCGAAATCAGTAACTCTACGGGCAGAATAATATAACACAAGGGCCGTTTCGTTGTCAGTTCCTGAAGCCCGTTGAACAGGGTGATCGCGCCTTAACGAAACGTTGTCTTAAACTGCCAAAACTGTCTTTCTTGACGGAGTGAAGAATCTAGGGGGTGTCGTCAAATTGAATGTGGGAGCTTCCTAGCATCCCCTTTCGTCGTTCCCGCGAAGGCGGGAACCTCGACCGGCAGTAGTTAAGATTCCTGCCTTCGCAGGAATGACGGTGCATTTGACGACACGCCCTAAACTCCTTCCCGCAAACCGCCTCCTCGACCTCTAAACCGGGCTATGGAGCAGGATTTTAGGCCCTTCGGCAAGCTCACGGCGACATGGCTCGTAGTAGTTCAACCACTTAGAAGTGATGGGTGAAATTGCTACTCTCCGTCGTTCCGGCGAAGGCAGGAACCCAGGAGTCTTGAAGGTAAGGAATCGTGTCCGGCGCTAACCCTCCTGGATTCTGGCCTGCGCCAGAATGACGGTTTTTGATAGTTACCCATCATTCCAAAGTGGTTGAACTACTAGCTCAGGGCGACATGGCTCCCAGCTCAGGGGTACAGCGCATATTAAGACGCGATTGCCCTGCTGCCGTAAAATCTGGTTTACAAACAAGACCAGTTCTGATATATTGAACCTGCTGGATACAAAAGGGCCGTTTCCAGTTGTTGGCGTGGCGCATTCGTCTAGCGGCCCAGGACACCGCCCTCTCAAGGCGGAGATCAGGGGTTCGAATCCCCTATGCGCTACCAACTTCGAAACCTATGGACCCTGAAAGGACGATAAGAGCCTTTCGGGGTTTTTGCTTTTTCATGGGAGGAGTCGCCCCTACCGCGCGCTTTGAGAGCGGCTGCTGTAATTGGGATATACTCTCCCTATGAGTTTAGTGGCTCTCATCCTGGTCTTGAGCGGTTCCCTGGCCCATGCCGGCTGGAATCTGCTTCTGAAGCGCTCCGACAACAAGGAAGTATTCGTGTGGAGCCTCCTGGTAGCGGGCAGTCTGCTGCTGGCTCCCCTGGGCGCCGTGCTCATCTGGGTCTATCCCATTACTCCTCCCGGCTGCTGGCTGATCCTGGCTACCATCGTAGTGCACGTTTACTACTTTGTGCTGCTGGGGCGGGGATACGCGCGAGGCGATCTCTCCCTGGTGTATCCCATTGCCAGGGGAATCGGCCCCATGCTGGTGCCGGTCCTGGCGGTGCTTACCCTGGGGGAGGAAATTGCCTGGCCCGCCGTGCTGGGCATAGTTTCAATCGTCATTGGAATTTACGTGGTTTCCTGGTGGGGCCGCTTCCGGGAAATCTTGACCGCTCCCCTGTCCTTCCTTCGAGACGGCGGAATCCGCTACGCCCTCTTAACCGGGCTGACGATTACGGTTTATACCCTCGTGGACAAACGTGGTGTCCAACATGTCCAGCCTATTCTCTACATGTACTTGCTGACCCTCGGCGTGGCCGCCGGTCTGGCGCCCTATATTCTGCGCAATTATGGGTGGACGCCTGTCCTCCAGGAATGGCGGGCCCATGCCTGGCCCATCGTGGTTGCCGGCTTGCTCGTATTTGCCGCTTACGGACTGGCCTTGACCGCCTTTTCCCTCTCTCGGGTCAGCTATGTTGCCCCCGCCCGTGAAGTGAGCATCGTGGTGGGGGTGCTGGCGGGCGTTCTGATACTCAAGGAGCCCTTTGGCCGGGGACGGCTGTTGGGTTCGGCGATGATCGTCCTGGGCCTGATTTTGATTTCCCTTTCGCCCTGAGTGATTTACCGCAGACTTGCAGGAGTTCGCTGCTCCATTGGCGCCTAAGCGGTTAAAGGAATATTCTTCCAGGGTGCTATAATTTGTGCATTCTAGAGGCAGACCCCTGTGAGAGGTGAAGGGCAATGATAGACAAAGACCGACTGGTCAATTCCTTCTGCGAGATGGTCAGCATAGACAGTCCGTCAGACGAGGAGGAAGAATTTGCCCAGCACCTGATTGCACGCTTGACCAGGCTGGGCCTGACTGTGGAGCGGGATGCCCACGGCAACGTCATCGCTTCTGAGCCCGGAGAACTTCCCCTGCTGCTTTCCGCCCACATGGATACCGTGGAGCCGGGCAGGGCGATTATTCCCGTAATCAAGGGGGACAGAATCGTTTCCCAGGGCAACACCATCCTGGGTGGCGACTGCAAGGCGGGCGTGGCGGCCATCATGGAGGGACTGGAATCGGTTATTGAGGAAGGGCTGCCCCACCGCCCGGTGCAGGTGGTCTTCACCCGCGGGGAAGAAATCGGGCTGGTAGGCGCCTCCAACCTGGACTTCTCCATGATTCGCGCCCTGGAGTCCGTGGTGTTCGACGGCAATGGGCCGGTCAACACCATTACCGGTTCCAGCCCCAGCTACATGAGCTTTGACGTTAACGTAACCGGCCGGGGCGCCCACGCCGGAGTTGAGCCCGAGAAGGGGCTGTCTGCCATCCGCATTGTGTCGGAACTAATCCAGGACCTTCCCCAGGGTCGGTTGGACGAAGAGACTACCTTTAACGTAGGTCTGATTTCCGGCGGGACCGTGCGAAACGCCGTGCCGGTAGAGGCCTCCTTTGGTGGAGAATTCCGCAGCCAGAACACCGAGACCTTCGATCTGTTGAAGCTTCAGGTGCAGGATACCCTGCGACGGGCCAGGGAAAAATACCAGGACGCCCAGATTGAGGAAGCCTTTGAGGTCATGTTCCGGATGTATAGGCTGGACCCGGACGAGGCCGTGGTTCGGATGGCCCGGCGGACTATGGAAGACTTGAAGCTAAGGCCCGACATCCGCCCCTCTGGCGGCGGCACGGACGGCAACGTCATGCGCTTGCAGGGCATCCAAAGCGTGGTTGTGGGCATGGCTACCAACGGGATGCACACGGTGGACGAGTACGTGGTAATCCCCGATCTGGTTGACACCGCCACCTTCTGCCGCCAACTGTTAACCTCTGGCCGGTGACCAGTGGTCGGCGACCTTCCAAGGCGTCAATCCCTGGATAGCCAGGGGCAGCCGCAGTGGCTGCCCCTTCTCCATTCTTTCGCTACTGCTGGCAGGCCCGGGACATTCTACTTCTGGCCGAGAAGCTGCGTCTGTTTCTCCAGACCGGAGAGGGCAAAGTTGCGGTTCCAACCAGTCGTTCCCGAGGATGCAGGAACCTCGACAGGGTGGAGTTCAGATTCCTGCCTGCGCAGGAATGACGGGTAAATACACTTGGGAGCACTTCAAGGGCGGTTGTGCTACTGTACCCGTGGGTACTGTTCCAGAGCTCTTGCCAGCGCATCCTCCAGTTCAACGGCGAATTCTCTTGCCTGCCAGGCCCGCACGTCGCCGGCGCCGGCAGCGCCGAATTCCTGCTGGCGCTGGTCCGGGTCTCGGGCCATGCGTTCCAGGCTGACCGCCGGCCAAACCAGCGCCGGGTCCAGGCCCAGCGCCGCGCCCTTTTCAGACCGCCAGTTCTTAAGTTGCTGGAGCCGGCCCTGCACTGTCTTGCCTGGGGGCTGGTACTGCGCTGGCCGGCGGGGACGTTCAACGCCGGGGCCGAGCAGGGCCCGCTGCACCTCAGCCCTTATCCTGCTCCCCGACCTTCGTACCAACTGGGGAGCCAGGCCCGGCACATCTTCCAGGGGAACCAGCGGTTCCCGGGCAATCTGCAGCAGGGAGTCGTTGCTCATCACCTGGTAGGGGGGCCGGTCCACCCGTTCCGCTTCCGCCTCCCGCAACTCAAACAGGGCCTTCAGGACCGATAGCTGCTGCGGGTCCAGCCGGTCGCTGCCCTTGACCCTCAGGAAGGCGGCACCGGTAGGCTCGGAGACCTGGGCGCCGGCCCTCTCCATGCGCGCGAATTCCTCCGTCACCCAGTCCAGTCGCCCCAGGTCGCCCAACAATTCCCGTAACCTGACGGCCAGGGGTACCAGGTGCAGAACGTCGGCCGCCGCGTAGTTCCTGGCGTCGGTGGTCAGGGGGCGGAGGGCCCAGTTGGACCGCTGCAGCTTGCGGCTCTTGGGAATATCCACTTCCAGGTAGGTTCTAAGGGTTGCCGCCAAATTGGGCGCGACCATTCCACAAAACCGGGCACAGATTTCCGTGTCGAAAAGGCCCCTGACTTCAAACCCATACTCCCGGAAAAAGCACCGCAGATCGTAGTCTGCGCCGTGCATCACCTTGGTTACCGAAACGTCGGCCAGGATTGCGCCCAGGGCGGACAGGTCGGTAACTTCCAGCGGGTCAAGCAAATAGATAGAGCCATCCGCGGCCAGTTGAATCAGGCAGATTCGGCCCCGGAAAGCATGCATACTGTTGGATTCCGTGTCCAGGGACAGCTCGGCCGTTCCCCTCAGTCTTTCCGATACGGCGTTCCAGCGGTCTTGACTGGCGATTATTTCAGGCTGTTTCAATCCTGCTCCCGCCCTTTCAGTTTGCTGCCCGGTGGCAGGATTATAGCAAAAGGGACTCGCTTCCTGGCCCGGTAGGGCGGTGCTATACTTGGCGCCAGGCAATTTCGGGAGTTCGTACAACACAGCCGCGCCCGCCGCTAACGCCCCGGGTTGGCGCATCACGGAGGAAAACATGAACGGAGCAGAACTGAAGGCAACACTGAAGGAAGGCGGGCGGGTCTATGGTTCCATGATTACCCACGGCCGCAATCCCCGCTGGGTGGAAGCCCTGGGCGGCATCGGACTGGACTACGTGGTGATAGATACGGAGCACGGCCCCCGCAGCCGGGCTGAAATGGCCGACTACCTGGCCGCCTTTGGCAACTCGCCGGTTGTGCCCATAGTGCGGATACCGATACCCACTTCCGAGTACGTCACTATGGCCCTGGACGCCGGCGCCCAGGGCATCCTTGCCCCCTATTGCGAGTCGGTGGAGCAAGTCAAGGAGGTTATCGGCGCCGCCAAGTGGCGTCCACTGAAGGGAGAGGCGGTGCGCCGTTTGATGGACGCCGGCGAACACGTCAGCGATGCCAGCCGCGCCTACCTGGAGAACCGCAACCGCAACACCGTAGCCATAATCGGCATAGAAAGCGTGGAAGCGGTGAACAACCTGGAAGCCATTCTGCAGGTTCCGGGAATTGACGGCATTTTCGTCGGCCCCAATGACATGAGCATCTCCATCGGTTTCCCCGACCAGTACGACCGGCCCGAGTACCAGGAAATCGTCAAGAAGGTTATTGACACTTCGGAGGCCCACGGGATAGCAACCCTGGTGCACCACCAGACTTCGGACCTGTCAGAGCACTGGGTTAAGCAGGGGGCCCGGTTTGTGCTGCACACCACCGACCGCCGGACCCTGGCGGAAGCCTATCGCCGGGACTTCGCCGCCCTGAGGGAAGCCGCCGGGGAGAGCTAGGGGAGAGTTAGGGGAGCAATTTATTTGAAGTGTTGGGTAGGATTTCCGCACACCCTGAGCCTGTCGGAGGGCTTCCCGTTGATGGTTCGACAAGCTCACTATGACCGGACGCCCCGGGTTTACCCATGGGCGCAAAGTGGTCTGACTGCTAGGGAGCCTCGTCCAAAGCACCGTCGTTCCCGCGCAGGCGGGAACCTCGACCAGGCGGCGTGGCGCCACCGCCAATACTGTCCCCAACCGTAGGGCGGGTTTCAAACCCGCCCCTACACCTGTCAAGGCTGAAAGGATTTCGGAACAGGTTCCAATGGTGAGTCAAAGGTTCATAAAGAGGCGTCGCAAACCTGCAATCCTGGTTTCAGCAGCTTAGGGGTCGGTATGGCCCTCCCACCGCCGGCGCAGGGACTCTACATAGACCCGGTCGTAGTCGCCGTGGTGGCCGGTGTGAAAGGCGTCCGCCAATTGTTCCGCCCACAGGTATTCCACATCTTCCCACCGGATGGGGTATGGCGGTTGGTCGAAAAAGGCGGTTACCGCTGCCCGTGGGTCCGGGGCGTGGATGTACCCCATCATCTGGAAGTTATCGTAATAGTTGCCATGTTCGGAAATGAACCGGCCCTTCATGGCGGCCAGTACGACAAAGGCTGGCATATCAGTTCCCAGGCAGTTGCGGGTGGGTCAGGTAATAGGGATACCCATTGCGTCGCCGGCAGTCCATCGCCGTTGAAGTGATTGACTAACCTGGAGTCCGCTTACGGCTGGCCAGTCGCTCCCGAAACGGGCTGCCCTTCGACAAGCTCAGGGCGATCGGAAACTCAATGCATTAGGCCGTGTTAACATTCATCGCTAATTGACTCATTCTAGCCTAAAAATACTTGAGGGCTGTCTATGAGCCAACCTTGATGACTCGTTATAAGAACCACACCGATAGTTGCGGCGAAGACCGACCTCTCGAGGTCATCCCACGAGAGGACAATTGCAGTCTTTAGGGTTCAAGGCTCCACGTTAGTCAAGGGGTCTAAGTCTCCAGCGACACTATCTCGTCTATGCTGCACAAATCCTCAGTACGGACCAGGTTGGGTTCGTCCGGGGCTTGAAACTATTTGACGCGAACCCACGTTCCGTCCCCGGTCCCTGCAAGTACCTCAGCTACCGCAGCGGACTCCTATATGACGCGATGGCCTGCTTCCAGGTCCCAAATATTCAGTTCCATTCCTGTCTCGGTCAAAGTAGCCGGAGTCAATTTTCTTGGTTCAATTCACAGCAGAATTGTGCCCTTTTCGTGGTGACGCAACTAAATCACCTTGGCCACCGAGACCGATGTCCGACCCGGTCCTATAATTTTAACCCATTCTCAGACATTCTTCTCAACTTGGTTTAGGGCCCAGCTCAAACTCGCTATCCAATTCTGTGCCTGTGAGTTCGAAAGAAGGGAATCAGACTTCCCCAAAAGGCTTTCAAGACGCATGTCGGGCGGGTATCCTGCCTCGTCCTCAGCCCAGTCCACAAACCCCTGACGACGCTAGGCCTCAATCACGTGGGAGACCAGAAGGTGTGCCCTCAGGGGGTTGCCTGCGGTGCTGTTCTTGCAGAAGCCCCGCATCACCCATTCGTGGGGAGGTTCGAAGTTCCGGGCCCACCCGAAGGTGACGGGCTCGCACCCCCTGCAGCCTCCTGTCAGATGAAGGTCGACCAGATAGCGGTCTGACGTTACGATGAGATCCGTTTCTGCTGTCTCTCCGACCGAAGTGCATATCTGGACGGCGGCGCTGATGGCCATGTCGATGACCTCATTGCATCTCTGCCTACCCTCGATGGTGTCAGGTTGCTGTTGAGTGGCCGGTGTGTTGATGGCGTAGTGGATGGTTGTCATCTATCCCTCCGGGGGCGATGTTAAGCTCATGCATCCTCAATGGGGTTTCTGATTTTCAATTTCAGGGGTGTCACCCCCGCCCTTCGCAGAATGCGGGCGGGGGATCGTTATAACGCGACCTGGGCGCCTGTTTGGTTATCCCCCTGTGGATGGAGCTTCCCCGTCTCACAGTGCGGAAGAACGGGACAGTCATTGCATTTCGGTGAGCGCGCCGTGCAGACCAGGGCCCCCAGATCCAGGAGAGCCTGATTCCAGACAACGTCCGCGCCCTCCTGTCCCGCAAGCTCGCGCAGTTCCATCCTAAGCTTCCATCTCGGATGTCCGTCAGCACTGCAACGGACCCTCCGGGCAATTCTCGTGGTGTTGGTATCGATGAGAACACTCGGGCGGTTGAAGGCAAAACAGAGAACGGCGGATGCTATGTAGTCCCCAACCCCGGTGATTGAGCGTAGCTCCTGCCAGTTATCGGGCACCCTGCCAGCCATCTCGTCCCTGACAAACCGCGCCGCCGAGGCCAGATTGTCCAAACGCTGATTGAGCCCGAGTGTACCCAGCGATGAGGTAAGTTCGGCATAGTTCTGCAGGAAGAGGACGGGCGTCTCCCCGAGGGTGATCAGCCTCCCGGCGACGCGGGCCACCTGCTCCGCCTTCGTTCTGCGGAGACACATCTCCAGCATCAGCACCTGCCACGGGTTGAGATCGCCCCCTCTCCAGGGAAACTCCCTTCCGTTCTGGCTGAACCAGCCAAGCAGGTCGGACCGGAATGCGGTATCACGTTCCGGGGGATCTGGACGACACGTGCGGTCCTCCGGGCCGGTGCCTATTGTCCTCAGCAGCGACGATGCAATATCCCCCGCCAGCAGCGGCGGAACTGCATTGCCAATCTGACGATAACGGCTGGATGGATGCCCTGCGAAGCGAAATCGGTCGGGGAAGGTCTGAATTCTGGCTGCCTCCCTCACCGACAGCGTCCTGTCCTCTGAGGGGTGGATGTACCAGTACCCGTCCTTGGCAATGTGGGCGGTTATGGTGCGGGAGAGGCCGTCATGGGATAGCCTCACATACTTGTCGTCAAAGATGTCGGAGCGGTATCTCCTCATGTGCTCAGGCACGTCCAGGTACGTCTGCCCTGGCTCCATCATGCGGTAGATTTCAGCATCATCCTCCCTGACGGCCCTTGTTATGTGGTCGTGGACGATTCGTGCCTCCCTGCCCCTGAGCCCCCTGCGCATCAGTCGTACCATTGGCAGGGCACGGCTGCCCCCATAGGCCTGAATCTCGTCCCTGGTGTCCGCGGCCACCACCGGGAGGTCAGCAATGGCGTGACCAACCGTGGGGCGGGCCCTCCTGGGCCTGGGCCACCGGAAGGTCGCATCCCCCCTCACGCCTGCCACAAAGAGGCGGGTGCGATGCTGGGGAACCCTGTACTGCCAGGCACTCAGCATGGTCACGTATACCGCATATCCGCGATCCCTGAGTTCATCAGTCAGGGCAATCAGCAACGCACCCCCCTGTGCCTGGTAATTATCTAGAATCTTAGACCCCCGCCGCGCCGCCCGCTCTGCTCTCCCTGGCGACCTTCGGCGGCGTCCTCTCGGGCCTCCCGTGGTGCCTCTGTGATAACATGAGCGGATGTTTGCTCATCTGGTTGCGCCGCTTCTCTGGGTCGGTGGCCTGCTTCTGGTGTCTGCTGTCCTCCTGGGCTATGTTGAGGCAAATTACCACACAGGAAGCAATATGTGGGAGGGGCTTCTCCTCTCTGGATTGCTTTGTGTCGCTGTCGTGTTTGCCATCTTAGCTTTAGGAGCACATAAATGAAGACTAAGATAGCCAGGAGTGCAAGAAGGAAAGCAACCTTTTCCTGAGTCCAAGCAAAGTCCATCCCTAGCAACCTTCGGCGACCTTCTCCTGAATCTTTCCCACTATTTCCTGCAGAGCATCTAGCGCTATCTGTTCGTAGTTGAGCGACACACCCGCTATGAAGTCTAAACCGTCCTTGCGGCTCAGGCTGACCTCGTAGCCGAATGGTCTGGATGCTGCGCTCAATCCCATCCGCAGCATATCCTCAGTACGGTCGATAATCAGGAAAGCCGCTGGCCGTCTCACGCGAAGGAATCGCATCAGAAAATTCACCGAGTCCTGCCAAGCTTCGGGGGAATCGGGCGGCACGTTGGCGACTACATAGTCAAAAGCTGGCATGGTCGTGAAATCGGGCCGGTCGCTTCTGACGTCCAGCGTGGCGACCACATCCATACCAGCCGCCTCTATCGCCGGGGCGAGGCTGTTGCCAGAATGAAAAGTCGCCACCCGAATGGTGGCGGAAGGGGCAGGCCGGGGATGCATAAATTCTTCCAGTGCGTCGAGGAAATCTTGGTCGGGGAATTCGTTAGGTTCGGTCATGGTGTGTCTCCCGCATAGTTGTGGGAGTAGTAAATCATGGGATTTATCTGCGTAGCTATACCAAAATTTTCATTATTGCGTCAAGTGAGGAGAGCGTTTTATTTTCCGGGTATGGCACGACCTGTTTTCTTCTCACCAACCCGGCCTTTCTCAACCTTCTTCTGGTCGTATGACTTCTTGGGCGGCGTCTTGAGCCGGACTCTCCTGGCGATTCGCGCCTTACCTCGCCCCTTATTAGGGGATCGTCTGGTAAACATGTAAAACTCCTTGGGTGGTGTTGATCGGTTTCCGACGATTTGATGCCCCCGGTGCCCGCCGGGGGTATCGCCTTCTTACCGGATTTTTCTACGGCTATTCTACCATGAGCGGTATATAAGTTTGCGGGCTCCCGGCAGTGCGCCGGGAGCCCGTCCAGCTTTACGCTAGAGGAAGCCAGCCTACTCGCCTTCCTCCCCGATTAGCTTCTTGTAGGGCATCGTCCGGCCCTCCGCCTTGTCCAGTACGCGCCCAATGGAGACCGGGCCGTTGCCCTGTCCGCCGTTGTTGCGGTCAATCAACTCGTCGATATAGCGCTGGACGTGTTTACCAGAAACCCAGTGATGGCTCCCGTGGTACTGGCGCTTCATAATGCCCCAGATTCCCTCGATCCTGTTGACGGTCTGGCCATCCTCGCCGACGTACTCCTTCGCCTTATGGTTTACCGAGCGATGGATATAGCCAAAATGCGGGAGTTGCTCGTAGGCAAGCTCACCGTCTGAATCTATGGTTGATCCCTGTTCGGCGTGAGCCAGTACGAAGCCCAGGAGTTCGTCCGCATCGCCATCTTCGAGTTGCTTCGCTACGAATTGGCCCTCCTCATCAACCATGCCGACCACGCCGATTTTGTTTGCATAGGGGTCGCCGCCCATTCTTGCCCGTTTCCATTCAGGCATGTTGGCGAATTTACCACCAAGAAAGGACTCGTCCACCTGCAAGTTCCCCTCTAGCACGATAGGTTCTGCCGCCTCCATCATGGTGCGGACCCGATGCCCCATGAACCACGAAGTGTGGTAGGCGACTTTCAGTGTCTTGTGGAGTTTCAGGGCGGACTCGCCCTTTCTGTCGGTCAACAGCAAGTGAATGTACAACATGAACTTGCGGACGGCTTTGTTGCTGTTCTCCATCGGGGTGCCGACCTTCACCGAGAAGTAATACTTACAATCCCGGCACCGGAAGGGCTGAGGCTTCCTGCTCTTGACCTCGTAGCAATTTTTCTCACCACATTTTGGGCAGAAGATGCCGTCCCTGTATCGCCAGCTTTCATACCATTCGAGCGCCGCCGCCTCGGTGGGCCAGAGCTCGAAGAATTCTTCAATGGATATGATGTCCTGCTCTTCTTTCTTCGTCGGCATCAATTCCTGCGGCAGAAAATAGGACAAGTCGTTGATTTCTTCATATTCTTTCTTGCGGGCCATAATCTTCCCTCTTCCTTATGTAACTAAATTATATCACAGGTATTGCCTAGCTGTCAATTTTTCAGATTGACAACAACGCGTCAAGGGGTTTTTAGTAGAAATGGAGTTGGAGCGGGTCCCAACTCCTGGCGATGGGCCGGTATTTTCTCTTCCGGCCCCTTCGCTGTCAAACGCAAAAACGGCGCTATCCCGGTCATGTGGGACAGCGCCGTTGTTTATGTAAGCGGGGGGGGGGGGAACGGTTGCGGTTAGTCAATTCTAGTCACGTCCTCAGTAGGACACTGTAGGTGCCCTGGATGAGGATCAGTCGGGACTAGAAATGTCGGCTAGCGGGGAGCCTTCCTGCCTGACGACGCGTATATGTGGCGTCGCCGTTTCCGCGCTGAATCCAGAGTTAGGTTAACATATTCGGCTGGAGTAGTCAAACTTGCCGCCGAATATGTTAACCAATTGATACCTTGACAGGTATTTGGCTAGGATGGTGTAATTTCCCTGCTAGACCCGTCTTGGGGCAGAAGCCATGCCCCTCGATGAACATTTCAAAGGTGGGCGTCGTGCAGCCCTTTTGCATAGCGATGCAAGTCTGCACATTCCATGCCCCCTTGCAGTTCATCGGTGGGGTAGGCGGGTCTAGCAATTCGCTCAACCTTTCGCCTGTGAGGGGGTCCCCCAGATGAATCTGCCTGTCGCCCCATCCCTTAAGCTTACCCCTCTGACTGACAAAAATGACCGTCTCTACTGGCCAGGATAGGGACGGCCCATTTGTGGGCAACCGCGCGTGGGACGCTCACGGCCTGAGGTAGACCATAAGCATGAATAGCGAGGTGTTATATGCCGGATGAGATAAAGAGGGGTGCAGGTTGGGTTGGGGAAACTGTCGGTATGGTGATTTGTTTTATCTTGGGCGGTCTCGTGGTAAGGTTCTTCAGAGAGGCGATAGGGCAGTTCATTCCTATCGGGTGGGTGTACCTCCTGATTGTTGTTGTCGCGCTTCTCGCAGCCGCTCTCATCTGGTACCGAAATCTCAGGCGGGACCAGCGCTGGATAAAGGAGAATCAAGACCTTATCACGGGGCGGCGGAGCAGACGTTCCCGACCAACCAATCCAGAGTAATGACCAAACCGGAAGACAATGCGTGTCCGCAAGCCGTATACGATGACATCCTGCGGACACGCAAAAGTGCGTTATACCAAAAAGCTCTGCTGGCCAGCGAATGAACTAAGGGACTTGCCCAATGCGGACGAATTCACTCCTGATTGATGATGTTAGTGGTCTAAAAAGGAAAAGACTGGTATCCCCGGCCCCGGCAAATCGGGGCCGAGACTAGGAGGGTCCACGCTCCCCCGGCCAGAGTTATAAATAGGTCCCCCTACGGTGCCCCGGGCTACTCGTATAACTTGGCTCTCGACCAGCAGAGGTTAACAAGAAACCGGTAGTTACTCAGAAAGTCCTCTACGACGGCCACCGCATCCTCGCTCAAATCGTCATACCTGGAGCGAAACAACGCCCTCGCTTCAGCGCGACAAATCGCCAAGTCTTCGCGGGCTTGATACGTGTGCCCGCCAGCAACCCCGCACATCGACTCAGTCGCCTCATCCGCCTCAACCATGCTGCTATAGGTTGCCGTTATGTGTTCTCCCAATATCTCGCTGTGGTTCTCAACGAAGCAATCAACGTAGGCCACTTCCTCCGGCCCCATCCAGACGTAGTTGGTGGTACCGTAGGGCAAGTCGCTCACGTTGATTCCTCGTTCTGGTTGACAAACCGCCCGGGTGAGCGACTCCATCTCAGCCTCAATTAACCCTGTTGCCTCGGCGTCAAGCCCACCGTATTTTGACCTATAGAGGTTGGTGGCTTCAGACCTGCAAGCCGAGAACTCGATATAGGTGTCGAATGACCGAGACCTGGCCGGGAAGCAGGACAATTCCGCATCTATCACCGAACTGGTATCCTGCCGGTAGTGTTCGAAGAAGCAATCAACGTACCCGATCTCCTCCGGACCCATCCATGTCTTCTCACCCTGCCAAACACAGGCTAGGGCCAACAACAACGGGAATATGAAGGTCAGAAGAAGAGAACGCATTTGTGGGTACCCCCTTTGTGGCGAGATTGGAGCTGCTTGCGAGGTCAGCCTCAGCCTCGAATGCCAAAAACAAAGGGGGCGTGTGGGCACGCCCCAGAATCTGTGGCCTGAATAGGCACTCCCAGACTGATTTTGACTGACCTCGCATCCCGGATTTTAGGGATGCGACGGGAGGGTGTCAATCCTGGAGATTCAAGTAGAGAAGGGTGACGCAGCGCAGGAGCGGCGCGTTCAGAGGTTGTTAACTAGACAATAGAGGATTTAGACTAGAGGGGACCTCGGTAACCAATAATCTAGCATTGTGATTTGTTACCGCCCATGTCCACAGGGCCGGTCATGCCGGATATAGGGTGATTTCGTTCAGACCGGAGGATTTGCTAGACGATCCGGGGGTCCAAAGTGCCTAACGTCCCCCACACGATTGCGGGCTGGTTCTAGTGGGGAATCTAAAATTCTAGATAATTACCCCTGTGCCTCGGCAAAGTCAGGGACATTCTCAAAGAGCACGGCCCTAGGGTCCAGCCGGTCAGCGATGGCGAAGAAGCTCTGCCACAGGTCCGCCCTGATGTCGATGGCGCGCCGCTGGCCGGTCCTGACCAGGCTGCCGATCTTCGACGTTCCGGCCCGTGAGAAGGGCTGGCATGGCGGTCCGCCCGCAAGTAGATCGACATCATCGATCCCCCACCTGTCCAGCTGGCTGATGAAGCCCGATGGGTCTGCCAGATTGCCCGTCCAGGTGAGGCCGGGGATGTTGTGTGCGTGTGTTTCCGATGAATCGGCATCGGAGTCCGCCGCCGCAATCACCGAGAATCCCGCATCCTCGATCCCCAGGCTCAAGCCACCAGCGCCACAGAACAGGTCCACCGCCCACGGCCGTGGGCGGTGTTCCAGCCACGCACGTACCGTGTCGCCGTCGTGTGGATCCGGCGAGCCCGCGTGGGGGGCAAGTCGTATGCGCTCCCCCCGGATCTTGGGCAGGCTGGGGATGATATCACTCCTGTCTATACTATCCATATTGGGAGGGACCTACTCCCTCGCTCCCATATGTGGAGGGTGAATGCTAATACGCTCCACTAAATATCAAACCCCAGCGAGGCGACCTGGTCAAGAATCGCGACCGCCCGCTCGGCATCGTCAGCGCCTATCTGTGTGCCCCTGCTGATGGCCCTAGCTATCCTCAGAGCCAGCTGCCGGTCATGGGGATCAATGGATTCGGTCTCTCCGGCCCAGGCTGCCAGTGTTCGCCAGCGCTCGGGTTCGACGCTCACCAGCCGCTCCAGGTTCCTCACAAAGTCGGCGGGAAGGCTGGCAACCGCCCTCCTCTGTTCCTCACGGGCTGAGGATGCCCCCAGCAGCTCGCTGGAGATGCGATTCAGGGGTTCCTGGGAGACCTGTGTGCGGACCTGCTCCCAGCAGCGATCAGACTTGCACCACTCGGTGGGGTTCCGCCCGCCAGGCGGGTGGGCAATAACCCTGTAAACCCCATGCGAGAGCTCCGCTATGGCAAGCTGCAGATTCTCCGACAGACCCTGTTCCCTCCAGATCCGCTGCAGATCCACACGCTGGCTTGTGGCATGGGACAGAAGGGCGAGGGTGTATGTGACGATGTTCGCGCGGTATCCTCCAAAGTTCTGCCTCTGGACGATACGCTCTGCTGACCGGAAGAGAATGGCCTTGGCGATCAGTCGCTCAAAGTAGGACATATCAACGACCATCTGGGCCCTCTCACTCACCCTGATCATATAGTCCGCGAAGTTCTTCTGAGCCCCCAGGCTGACCATATGGGGGAGCTGCTCCCAGGTATTCTCGAACTTGGCCAGATCGGTCTTGGTGAATTTCTGCTTCGTGGGGTTCTCGGCCAGGAACATCCGCCTTCTGGCGGGGGTCGTCTGGGAGGCGCGGGCATCCTGATACTGTCCCCGTGCACGCTCATAGAACCACCTTGTCTGCCTCTGAACCCCCTCAGCGGCAGGCGCCCACATGGTGCGGGAGAGTTCCTCAACTCTGACGTGAAAGGGATCATTGGCCGAGAAGTCAGCACCCGATATGCTGTTCTGCGAGTTGGCGTAGCGGGAGACGTTCCTGACCAGCTCATCGTGATCGGTTCCTGATTCAATCTCAATCAGCTTTGCTGCCACATACACCCGGGAGAGATCCGCCCTGCCGCGCTCCGTGGCCAGCATCGAGGCGGTGGTCTGCCCACCATTCACAATCTGGAGTCCCTCGAGGTTGGTGATGACACTCCCCCCGGATGTCTGGGAGATCCCCACAGCCTCCGCGGTCATGGTTATCCCATTGTTGTATGCCAGAAACCTCTCAGGCTCCCTGGAGATCGTGTCCCTGATGCCCCGGTTGACCTTGCCCCTGGCCTGGAGGAAGGAGCGAACATTGCGCTCCAGGAGGCGGGGCCCGAAATCGGCATAGATATCACGCAGCACATGACCGGAGAGAAGCATCAGGAACGCCCTGTACCCGTCCTCCTGGGAGTCGGCCAGCAGACATGGCACGGGCTCCCCGAACCGTTCCATGAAATCTATGGATATCCTCCCACGTTGCTGGCCAGACATGCTGAGACGGTGCAGTCCAACGATGTCCCACAGTGCACCGGCTACTGAGATACCACCCAGCTTCTCACGGGGAAGGGTCTCCACGGTGGTCCGCCCATCGGTGAGAACGCAAAGCCTAGCCTGGGTGATGCTCTGTCCCAGCCCGTGGATGTGCGCCGCCATGTCGAATACAGGGGATGCCTCCTCCAGCTCAACGTACCCCCCTCCCAAGCACCACGCCAGGAATTGACGGAGGCGTCGGAATGAGTCATTGACTCGCTGGCGGGTAACGGTTATCGGTGGAACAGTATTCGTGTGCAGGCTGAGGAAGAGATCCAGCCGTCCCTCCTCTTCATCTACGCCATATCCGCTGACCTCCATCCCCCTGGCGCGATGGTAGCATACCAATGGATCCTCGAATTCACCCGCCTCGGAGAGCATGTCGAAAATGGTCTGGGTAAAGGAATCAGCCAGCATCATCCCATCGTCCCCGGATTCAGCCAGACCAAGTACATCCTGACGCAGATTCTCTGCAAACGATTCAAGCGTATTCTGAATGGTCATATCAGCCCTCTAAGAATTCCCCCAGGTGGCTCTGTATCCAGCTCGAACGGGGAGCAGGCTGCCAGTGAGAGGGAGTACCTCACGTTTTCAACACCAGGTGGAAGCTCGCCTGACACTATCCGCGGAAAACCGCTCCCAACACGGAAGGCCCTGAGGAAACGGAGGCTGTACCCAATTTCGGAGTATTGACCCTCGTCACTATCATTGTACCCGGCAGCCTCAAGACGGTGATCAAGGAGGTGGATACAGCCCGCCGAGGAGGCCACATTCCTACACTCCCTTACCATTTCAGGCAGGGTCTCTCCGTATCCCACCCGGGCATCAAGTGAGAGTCCTAGGAGCACGATGGAGACACCGGGGGGCACCTCGAGCTGACGCTCGCTGGCAATTTGCAGGGAGTCCATCCGGTTTGCGGTACTGGTCTTCACCTCTATGCAGAACCCACCTAACTGAAAATCCTGGTCCTCCCCCAGCGGGCCCTGCCAAGACGCGACCGCTTCTGGCATCCCCAGAACCGGCTCGACGACCCGCCGCAGAGTCCACATCTCACCCCACAGGCCCTGCTGGCTCTCACGGGATAGTCCGCCGGGGGCCAGTCTGCGGAGAAGCTGCTGCCAGTCGGTGAGCCTTGCCAGAAAACGTGTCAGACCTGTCCTCTCGTCCTCCGGCCCCTCCGCAGCTTCAACCAGATCCGTCACCAGAAGGTCGAAGATATCACTGTGCCGCTGATCCCTTAGGATGAGCTCGACCTCCAGCCTCCCGTCGTTGGTACCAAGGGAGCTGGTCCGCACCACAACTCCACGTGAGTCGGTTACCTCGGGTTGGCCCTCGGCTGAGGCCGCCGCTACCCTGAGTATAAGCATCCTAGCCCGTGAAGGGATCTCCAGTCCGAGGAGAAAATCACGACGCCCTCCCGGCAGGATGCGGCGCTGCACCCTTCCGGGGCTGGGGGAGATTCGGGTGTCCTCCTCCAGATGGAACCAGACCTCGGCTGGAATCAAAGGTCCATCTCCTGCTTCCAGAAGATGGTGTTCACCACATATTCAACCGGGGTATCGCGGCCGGCCCGGGGAAAGCTCACAGCAAACCCGACTATCGGAAGACCCCCATCATCCCTCCTCTGCAGGGGGTACAGCAGGAGCAGCCCCCTCTCGGGGGGCCGTTCGCCCCTGATGTTCTGGCCACTGGGTCTCGTTGGCTCGACCCGGTGTCTGCTCCCGGTCCGCTGGTCGTTGTACTGCCTCACCGTCTCCTCAAGCGCCCTCCGCCGCCGCCCATCACAGAGATCAATCATCTCGTCCGTAGGGCTGACCAAACGTCGGATGCGGTAAACGCTTTCAGAATCCCCGCTGCTCGGTGGATGCTGGGCCCTCCTGAGTGGGTAAACTGGCCAGCCACCCACGTCAATGGACTCGTCGCCACTGGCATTCGATATGAGTGCAACGGTCCAGGCCACTAGGCCACCCTCGCTGTTCTGGCGTCGAATGTATCTGGCCATATTGTCGCCGCGGGCCTTGTGGGATGACTGGTGAACATCCATGGTTCCCAGGAGATCCGCAACAGTCTCACCTGAAACCGCCTCCCACACATAGTTGCCAGATCTTGCCCTCTCTGTATCCCCTAGAGACCTGATGAATCTGTCAATTCGGCTGCGATTCCCACGATTGACCGTGCTGGAGCGGTCGAATGTGATGGTCTCGCTGATATCCCCTGAATACGAGACCGTCATCCGTGTCCCGTTGCGCATCTTGTTTGCGGCCGTGATTGCCAGGCCGGCGGGGTGGCTTCTGACCCTCAGGCCGAACTCCCTCGGGGTCATGCCCCTGCCCGCCATCAGATCGAACTCCTGCCGCAGCTCCTGGGTCGCCATGGTGATGTGGGTGTAGAAGTCACGAAGCTCACCGGTGGTGTAGAGCCGGCAGAGGTCCACATAGCCGGGTCTGTATCCAAACCACCTTCCCATCTGGAGCAGCGTGTCGTACATCCGTGACGACCTGAGATAGTAGCTGACCGACAGCCCCTCCAGCGTGAGACCCCGGGAAAGCTTGTCGCCACCGATGGCTATCGCGCTGAGGCCCTCCGGATGGTCCCAGTAATCCAGCGCATCCCTGGCCGCCCCATTAATCACCTTCACCTGGATCCTCTGGGACGACTCCACCAGATGGGATTGCACCTCCATCCAGGACAGGTCATCGCAGCCGACCATCAGATCCGGGTAAAGGCCCCTGGCATTGCGGGTCGTGGGCACAAAATCCCCCTCCCACATGGAGCGCAGCTCGTCCTCTATTGGATGTGAGGATGCCCCATCGCTGTACCTGATACGGTCCTGCAGATCGCGCAATTCCTGCCGAACCAGTTCCGCCACACGCTCCTGCACGTTGACGAATCTGGTGACATGAACAAGCATCGAGTTATGCTGAGCCTGGTGGCCGCGGGCGGCCCGTGCGGCACACACAAGTATGAAGGCCCTTATGGCACTCACCATTGAGTGGGGGAGACGTTCAACAAACAGGTTGCTTCGGTGAACATTCGGAATGTGCGACCCATGGTCGGAGACCTCGCGCACCACCGGCAGGGGGACAATTGTCTCTGTATCATCGTCGGGGTCGTTCGGCAGGCCAAACACCCTGGTTGGCCCCACGTGGTTGCTGGGGACCGGTAGGTTGATCAGAAAATCCCTGGGAAAGAGGTCCTGCCCATAGCCGGAGACCTCATGGTCCGGATGGATGAAGATGTTGGCAAAAGGTGTGGCGGTGTAACCGATGTACACCCTCTGCTCAAAAGCATTCAGAAGCTCCCTGATGCGTCCGTTGATGACGGTGGGATCATCGTCGTCGGTGGCGCTGACCTGCCGGGTATTCACCGATGCGAAATCCGCCTCGTCATCGATGACGAGGCGGGGTATGTCCGGGATGGGCTCATCCCCATCCGGGGAGTGCAGCGACTTCGCCCAGCGGGTGAGATTACGCAGTACAGAACCATTCTTCTTGACCACCATTATGACCGGATCGCCGCCAAGCCTGACGTTGAACTGGTTGGCAATTCTGAGATTGAAGTCCCCCGTCTCCGTGGCATTGGTTGATGGGATGGCCCTGCGGAGGCGCTCCCCCCTGAGGGTTCCGACCCCAACCCTCTTGTTGCTTGCATTCAGTGCTAGGTTAAGCCTTGTATCCCACCCCAGAAAACCTTCGTCGAAGCGGAGCTGGGTCTGTGCCCTCAGGCTGTTGGTGGTGCCGGTCAGGATCACCATGAACCTGTAACCGGCGTCGGCGGCCTTGCAGATAAGCTCGATGTAGTTTGATGTCTTGCCTGACTGCACCTCACCGACCACCATGCCCCGCCGGTCCCAGGAACCCTGCCTTCCAGGATCCTCCAGCATCTCTAGAATTCGCTCTGTGAGGTCGTCGGATCCCCTGATCGCCGCTCGCGGCCAGCCTTTGTGCTCCATCAGGAACCGCCGGTAACGACGGGTGAATCCCCAATCTATTGATGCCCGTCTCTGTGGGAGCCAGGGCACGTGAGTGCCCTCATCTCCCATTAGAATTGAGCCATCGTCGACCACAACATTCAGATTCGCCTCCAACTCCCTGGTGAGGGCGTCAACATCCACCACCGAGCCGGGCGATTCGTCCGTCACAGCCCTGGCGGCACGTTCAGCCAACCTCCTGACACCGGCCTCGTCGGGAATATCCTGTCC
Organism: Dehalococcoidia bacterium; assembly: GCA_034423215.1. Lineage (GTDB taxonomy): Bacteria > Chloroflexota > Dehalococcoidia > Lucifugimonadales > UBA3495 > Bin22. Next base: position 12,031 of record DAOUIY010000070.1, on the reverse strand, counting down.
AGCAAAGAGGGTGAGGGCTATCACCCTGGCCCTTTCCAGTTCATTCAATTGATTTCTCCTCCAACAGGCTGCCCAGAACTGTTTCCAGCATCTCAAATCTGTTGCCTATGATTTCAGCCGCTCCAAGCCGCTCCACAGCCTGGACATGGGACATTCCTGACCCGACGAGGGCGGTGTAAAGGGCACGGATCATCTCCTCAATTTCCTGATCAGGGGATGCCTCAAATGGTTCTCGCTGGGACTCATCCCCGCCGGCCATGTCCAGCCATATCTGCTGCACGGGAACGTACTCCTCGATCAGGCGGAGAATACGCCTGAACTGTCTGGGGTCGATGGACTCAGCCCCTAGGGCATCCCGGAGCAGGGGGTGCTCGCGATTCACCTCATAGTGTATTTTCCCCTTGGTAACGCTCTTGTTCCAGACGAAGGTGGGGTTGCCCCTGATGCCCCTGGAGATGGTCTTGCCCCTGTGTCTGTACACCTCCACCGCCCTCCTGCGGTTCACCTGGGCAATTCGCCTCAGGTGGGCCTGCAGTGGGAGTGGGGGGCTTGCGCGGGACTTTCTGACATCGATGTCCCACTCGTGGTCGAGGGAATTCGGCAACTCCACGCGGATTCGGGACAGCTTATAGTGCTCCTCCTTCTGGAAACCAAGGCCAAGCCAGTCTCCGGCCACCAGAAGCCTGCGGTTACGGTAAACGTAGAAGCCCTGGTGGGCGTTCCAACCATTGGGTCCCCCGGCCCTGCGGTGGGCCTCAGACGACAGGCGGGAGTGGTGAGGAAGTACGTATGAGGTAACCGCAATCGGGTGCTCGGGATGCCCTAGGGTCTCGGTTCCAAGGTTTTGGGTGGCATCATGGTCGGTGAGAAAGGGGTCCCACCGTTCCACCTGACGCCCATTCAGCCATATCCTGATCCGATTTCTCTGATCCATGTATAAGTGGAATACCATGGCCAGATGCTCCTCAAGTTGGCGGAGGGAGCCCAGAAAATCGCCTCTTGCCGGCTCGTCATCAACATCGGTCTCACCCACCAGCCTGTCCAGCTTCTCCCACACGACCAGGGTTCCGTGTTTAAGTTGCCGGAGGTCCTCCAATCCGGGAATGCCAACGTCGCCTGGTGATATCCTTAACAGCTGCCAATCACCTGTGGCCATCAGATGATCGAGATCCCATCTCCTGATGCTGATGCCCTGCCCATCACGGCTCCTGGAGGCCACCGTGAGCGACCTCGCCTGGGAGATGGAGGCTGTCTTCAGGCCTAGGCCAAACCTACCCAGGTCAGAGGGATCCCTGCTTTCTATGGGACTCTGCGAACCCACCCTCATCGCAGCTTTCAGGTCGTCATCTGACATTCCACACCCGTCGTCCAGAATGGTGACCCACGATGCTGCTCCAGCCCAGTGGAAGTTCAACCGGACGTTCTTGGCCCCTGCATATATGCTGTTGTCAATGAGATCAGAGATGGCGTCCGGCAGGGAGTATCCCGTTGCCCTCAGGGATTCCATTAAAGTGTCGGCGCGGGGCGCAATAATGTCGTAAGGATTTGCCATTCACATAGCCTTGCAAGGTGAGAATAATTGGATGCTCTTGGCGAAAATTACCGTGACAAAGGGCAGTTTACCACGAAACCCAACTCGCGCCAGGAAGACGACGCGTATTCGGGCGGATTTTATCACGGTTACACTTGTCAAACATCCTTACCACTGGCAATCTTACTTCAGGTTGACCACCTTCTATAGTGCCGACTGTGGTGGCTGGTTATTTTTTGCTTTGTCTCCGAACTTGACTCACAACCGTAAGTGTTTCGTCGCGTAGTGCCAGCAGACCAGCTTCACGAACCCGCCGTAGCTCTCGGCCAGCTTTTCATAGCGGGTCGCGATGGACCGAAATTCTTTAAGGTGTCCGATGATCCGCTCTACTCGATTCCGATCCCTGTAGCTCACCTCGTCGTACTCCCTGGTCTCTTTGCGGTTCTTACGGGGCGGGATGGTGGGGGTGATGCCCTGGTTGATGAGGTCTTGGCGTAGTTGGTCGGAGTCAAAGCCGCGGTCCGCTATGTACTCCTCGATATCAGCGTCCTCGGCCAGCTCTGGTATGCCTTTGATGTCATGGCGCTGGCCAGGCAAGAGAGCGAAGTCGAATACCTGCCCGATTTTGCTGGTCGTCGCTATGGCGAAGACGATCTTGGTGGTGAATCCGCCCTTGCTGCGCCCCAACCCCTGTTTTTCGGCTGACTCCTTGGGAGTGAGTCCATTCCGGCGAGCGCCGGCAGACTGCTTATGGGCTTGGCAGATGGTGCCGTCCACCTGCACTTTGCTCATATCCAAACCCTCTTTTGTGGACTCGAAGATACGGGCGATCACTCCGGACTTGACCCAGCGCCGGTAGCGGGTGTAAACCGTGTGCCAAGGGCCGAACTCTCGAGGCAGCCCGCGCCAAGTACAGCCTTGGCGGATCTTGTGAAAGATAGCCTCGACGGTGCGCCGGTTGTCGTCACCGGTCCGGCCCGGATCTCCGGCTTTCCCAGGTATCAAAGGTTCAATCAGTTCCCATTGTGCGTCGGTAAGGAAGGTGGGATACATACTGGCCTCCCGTCCCGCTTACCCAATGTGCAGCGTCGGGAAGGGCCAGTTGATTGCCTTACAGGCAACCTTCTGATACTATGAATAGGCCCTAATAGTGAGATGAGCTGTCCGGCTATCTTTGCGCTGCTGGGGCGAAAACACCGAGCGAAACTTTGGCGAGGGACGCTCGGTATTTTTTGTGCCCGTAGGTTTGGGCTCTAGCGGTGTTAAGTTGAGATTCGGTGCTCCTCCTTGAATCGTGGGTATACCGTCCCAAAAGGAACAGCCCTGACCAAAGCGGCTAGGCCGCCTCGTTACTTTGTTCATTCACCTCCTAGATTGCCTGAATTTCAGCTTCCAACTCCGGCAAGTCGCCGCAATAACGGTAGGTTCCAGAACTAACTCGCGCAAAAACATCAGGATTATTAACAAGCGCCCGGTTGACCTCGCTGCGATAGTACTCGAGTTTGGATTTGGTTTGGCCGTGAGCGATCAGGAACTCCGCAGCCTTGGTTGTGTTCAGTAGCCGTCCTTCTGCTGCCTGGGCAAGCCGGACCAGCCTTTCCAAGATGCTGGTGCACCCAGTGAATTCCGCAATCACCCCGGTAAGATCGTCTTCCTCCGTAACCAACAGGGGACGCAACATATCAGCTGCTCCCAGGTAGCCCACGCTTTGATCCCTTAACTTCTCGGCCTGATGTAGCAAGGCTTGAGCCTGACCCTCCAGGTCTTCAGCCTCGGCCACCAGGGCATCTGCCCGCGCCAAGTATTGATCGAGTAGTTCGCGATTGGCCATATTACTTCCTCGTAGCTAATGGTTTTGCCAATTGGGATAGTTCAAGCCGCCAGCCCGGTTGACGCCGGGAACGGCGACCCGTATAATAAAACCATAGAAAACGCCGTGGCGGACTGCGAGTCCGCGTTTTATGGGCATCCATAGATCGCCTCCACTTAGGAGCCTCGGGGTTTTTGGTTGAGCCGACGAGAGAGCATTTTGAAGGGTGAACTCTCGTCGGGTCTTTTTTTTCCTACTTCACTTTCCTCAACTTCATGCTTCTGCCATCCATGAGCTTATGTTACACATACAGCACATACCTGTCAACCCCACTGCCGGGTAATCCGGGTACACTTTTCGGGTGATTAGTGTATCCTAAAAGTTGTTATGTTATACAATATGCCTTGATTAACGGTACATATCAACCCTAACATCAGTGTTTGGGTCTCATCAGTAGTAGGGCTTTCAGGCCGATTCAGGCCTTTTGAGCCAGCCTAAGACAATCCGTGAATTGCCTATCTGTCAATAAATTTGTACAATGCGATTAAGGATGATGAATGCAAATGGAGCCTTAGCGTGTTAAAGATATTGCAAGGCACATACTGAGGAGGCTTTGGATGAGTATAGAGGGCACCAACGATCATGGTTCGATGTATGGCGTCGTGGACAGTCTACGCAGCATGACTGATGCTATGGAGCAATTGTTGCAGTATTTGCCGGAAGACTTCGTGTGGCCTCAGTTAGTCAGCGTGTCGCCGTATTCCGTTAATTTTGATTGGGGGCACAGGGACAGTTTCGAGGAACCCTTGGGCAAACCTGCTGTATGGATTATTGCCGCGCCAGAGGGTGTGGTGATGAACGCCAATTTCCGTCCTGGTTGGCCCGAATGCGGAGCATCTGCCTTTGACGCCGAGATCGCAGCCGGCTGGCTGTTGGAACTCACTAAGGGCTGGGAGTGGGGGGCCAGTCGCGAGGGTGGTCACACCAGTTCCTCTTTGAGACGTAGCTGACCATGTTCATTTTCAAACCAAAGCACAGGACGGTGAACGACAGTTAACCGATGACTACCAATAACCATCCCAAGAGGCGAACCTTTTACAGCTTCCATTTCGACAATGATGCTTGGCGGGCCGGACAAGTACGAAATATAGGCGCTACCGAGCACGATGAACCCGTAACCAGCAATGCTTGGGAGGAGGTCAAGAGAGGCGGCGATGCCGCCATCAAGAAGTGGATCAACGACCAGATGAGTACAAGGTCCTGCGTCATAGTGCTGATAGGTGGTCAAACAGCGAACCGCCAGTGGATCAATTACGAAATCTCTAAGGCTTGGAACGACAAAAAAGGGCTGCTAGGAATTTGTATCCACAAATTGCTGAACCAAGATCGTAGATCCTCGGTGAAGGGCGCGAACCCCTTTGCCTATATCAAACTACAGAATGGCCTCACGATAGCCAGCTATCCGCAGACTGCCGCCATTTACGACCCACCTCAAAATGATAGTCGACATGTTTACGCCTATATCGCTGACAACCTTGAAAGGTGGGTTGAGAATGCCATAGCGAACCGCCGCCAATAAGGTACTCCCCTGGGTACTTACGACTTTACGACACCCGCCGTTCAGTCCCACCTGGAGATGCTCCAAGGCGTCATCCAGCGGATGGCGGAAAACAGCCGTTCCTGCAAGTTGTGGAGTATCACCGCCGTGTCCGCGGTACTGTTTCTTGCCGTTAGAACTGGAGTGCCCTGGTATACCCTGATCGCCTTAGCACCTCTGTTGTTGTTCTTTTTGCTGGATGTGTACTACTTGTCCCTGGAACGCAGGTTCCGTGGCAGGTATAACCACTTGTTGGAGATGCTTCACGACGGCACGTATGATGCCCAACAAATCTACAGGATCGTCCCTGAGGACTTCTCATTCGGGATTCTGAGCAAGTGCCTCCTGTCTCCTTCGGTATATCTCTACTACCCCCCGGCTCTCTGTATAACTGTGATCGCCTTCGCTGCCCAATTTTTCTGGGGTACGGAATCAGATACTTTAGGGTTCTCTGTCCATCTAATCAAACTGCTTTAAGCACCTGCGGAAAGGGAGAATAGTCAATGAATCACGTGGCAGTTCATTTCCAGGTATTATCAACACCTGCGACTGGCACTAACCCGCAAAAACACATGAGGTTGGAAAGACAATTATGTCGATGAGCACAGAACAACTACAGCGACTTATGGAATTGCTTGGTAAGTTGGCTGAAAACGATCCCCTTGTAAGGGAGGCAGAAATTTCGCAGAGAATACGGAGCATGGCGTTCGAGTTAGACGGACCGGAACATCGAGACGCACGGACCCTATTCCATCTGGGGTGGATACGCTCGCGTCGCCATTTCGGCGCGAGTATTGAAAATAGCTGGTCGTCCGAAGGCATTTACGCTTTTGATTTGACGGATGATGGCAGAGCGGTCTACGAGGAGTGGAGATCCAAGCAAGTCGTTAGCACCGAGGACGGGGGACGGTCCCAGATACTGGGTGACCGCCCTTTGATAATGATGATTCACGGTAGCACTGATGGAGTAGTGCCGCGAGTAGTTGATGATATTCGGCTTTGGTGTTATGACCAGAAGCTAGATGCCAGAAAGGCTGCGGACTATCCCAATTTGGGCCGAGCTGTCCGTGAAAAGGTGGACGGTGTTACTGGGGAAGCGGACTACTACATTGTAGTGCTTACAGCAGACGAGGAACTGGCTAGAGGTGGATTCCGACCTCGAGAGAATGCTATTGTGGAGATGGTGGCTGTGTGGCGCCGAGACCCAAGTCGCGTTTGCGTTCTGAAGGACCCGCGTATCGAGCTTCCTTCAGATTACAGGGATATAATTACTGAACAGCTAGATAATTGGCAGTCGATCTTGCACCGGGAGTTGCGCGCTGCGGGTCTTCTCTGAGCTGAGGCGGTACCACCCTACCTAGATGTGTTGCGATGGGGTGGCGCAACCCTGATATAGTTGAATGTCTCGAATGTTAACAGAGCCTAGTTCAAGCTAGCTGAACCACCAGTAGTCCGACAACTTCGAAATGATGGGTGAAAGTGCTTCTCACCGTCGTTCCGGCGAAGGCCGGAACCCAGAAGTCCTCAAAGTAAGGAGCCATGTCCAACGCCAACCTTCCTGGATTCTGGCCTGCGCGAGAATGACGGGTTTCGATAGTTACCCGTCAGTCCAAGGTGGTTGGACTGCTAGTCAATCCCCGATGCCGGAGCCGCAAGCTGCGCCTGAATATCGGGGCGCCGTCTGCCCCTACTTGGTGAAGAGCTGCACCGTGGTTACGTCCCCGGCTCCTGAACACTGGGCCAGGCCCACCCGGGCGTTGGCAACCTGCCGGGCTCCCGCTTCTCCCCGTAGCTGCGTCACCGTTTCGTGCACCATTCTGATGCCCGTGGCGCCAAAGGGATGGCCCATGGCCAGCAGTCCCCCGTCAGTATTCACCGGCAAGTCGCCCCCAAGGGCGGTCCTTCCCTCCACCGTGGCCAACCAGGCCTCTCCCCGGGGAGTGAGTTGCAGGGCCTCGATTTGCTGTAGTTCTCCGATGGTGGCCGCGTCATGCACCTGCACCAGGTCCACGTCCTCCGGCCCCAGCCCGCTCATCTCGTAAGCGGCAATGGCGGCCGGCTCGGTGCGGTAGGGACTGAATGCGGAGTGGTCGCTACCCCGCCCGTTGTAATTGCCCGAAGTCAGGGCGGCGGCAGCCACGGTCACGGCCCGCGACTCCTCCAGCCCGTACCTGCCCAGGGAATCCCGGGCGCAGAGTATCGCCGCCGCCGAGCCCTCGCTGGTGGGGCAGCACTGGTACAGGGTCAGCGGGTCGGCGATGGGCCTCGACGAAAGCACGTCCTCGACGGTGTAAGTCTCCTTGCGGTGGGCGTAGGGATTCAGGGACGCGTTTTGACGCGCCTTGACCGACACCTGGGCCAGGGCAGAGGCCGGCGCTCCGGTTTCTTCCATGTACCGCCGCATCCGCAGCGCGTAGCCGGCCATCATGTGGTCGCCGCCGATGTAGCGTTCGGGACTGTCGGCGGCGGTAACCGTCACCGGGCCGCCCGGCACCTTCTCCGCGCCAAAGGCCAGCGCCAGGTCGTACATCCCGGACGCAATCCCCCAGTAGGCCTGCCAGAAGGCGGTTGAGCCGCTGGAGCAGGCGTTTTCCACGTTTATGATGGGTATGCCCGTAAGGCCCAGGCTGGACAGGGCCGTCTCCCCTACGGACATTCCGTGATAATAGACGTGCCCAAAGTAGGCAACCTGTACGTCCCGCCACCTGGCGCCGCAGTCTTTCAGCGCCTCCAGCACGGCCGGCCGCGCCAGGGCGGCCAGGTCCTTGTCCCTGAATCGGCCAAAGGGGTGCAGACCCACCCCGACAACTACCACTTCCCTTCCCGGCTTCAGTTGGTTCAATTCAGGACCTCCCGGTCTGCGGAATTAGGTGTTTTCCAGTCTATGTTTGGTTGCGGGGCGTCCACTTGTACACAATTCTTGGCCGGTCGGACTCGCCGGTCTGGACCTGTTGCAGGGCCAGCTCTACGTCCATGCCGATTCTCAGGGCGTCCTCGGCAACACCGATTACTTCGGCCAGAACGTGCGGCCCCTCCGGCAGTTCAACCTCTCCCAGGAAATAGGGGACAGGCCCCGGCCAACCGTTGGGCGGCACCCGGACGACGGTGTAGCTGTACAGGACACCGGTACGGCTCAGGTCTGCCGGCGCCAGGTTGGCGGAGGTGCAGGCCTGGCAAAACACCGCCCGGCCGAAAACCAGGATGGAGCAGTCCAGGCAACGCGTACCGAGAAGCGTACCTATCACCGTTCCGAGCGCCGTTCCGGGCCCGTTCTCCGGCGCGGTTTCGACAGGCGCGCCAGGAAGGTCCAGCCTGAGACGGCTCGGGTCAATTGATATGGGCGCAAGGCCGGCGGGACTGGTCATTCTTTCGGGCTCAAAGCAAGCAGATTGGCTTCAAAGGCAGAATTGAACTCAGCTTAATTCAGCTATAAACGAGTGTCAACAAATGGTTACAGCAGGGCAATCGCATTATAGGAAAATGTCATGCTGAGCGAAGCTGAAGCATCCAAAACACCTACCCAACAGGCTTGTATCGGGTCCCGAAGCTTGACTGGGCATGAGGATTCAAGGCGCTTCGGCAAGCTCAGGGCGAAATGTGCTTCTGTTGGGACGTACCGCCTAACCTAAAACGCGATTGCCCTGGCCTCTCTTACTCCTTGCTTGTCAGGAGCAGGGGCAGGGGCTAATATGGGGCGGAATCAACCCAGCGGCCGTTGGGGAAAAGACCGTCCACCAGGAGGCGCAGAGCCATGCCGGAAGCAACTATCAACGGTTTCCGAATGTACTACGAAACTCACGGGGCCGGCCAACCGCTGGTAATGATTCACGGTGGGCTTGGCGGCGGTGAGGGTTGCGCCCAGATGATGGAACACCATGCCGAAGTCCTTTCCGAATCCTTCCAGCTCATTGCCTACGACCGGCGGGCGGCGGGCCGTTCCGAAACGCCCGACGACGGTTATTCCATCCCCAACTACGCCCAGGACCTCCACTCCCTGCTGCAGCATTTGGGCGTGAAGCGAGCCCACGTCCTTGGTTCCTCGGCCGGCGGGCCCATAGCCCTCCAGTTTGCCCTGGACCATCCTGAAATGACCCAATCCCTCCTGCTGATAAACACCATGACTTACGTTGAGGAGTCGGAGAGAGAGGTGAGGCAGCGAGAGTTGGACGAAATCAAGCAGGTGCTGAAGGACAGGGGCAAAGAGGCCGCCGTGGAAGCGGGCCTGAACAGCCGCTGGCCCGGACTCGCCGACTCCAATCCGGAGCAGTTTTCCAGGCTGAAGTCCATCAACCTGGAGCAGTTTGACGGCATAGTCAAGACCATCCAGAGCTACCTGGATATTCGGGACTCCCTTGAGTCCCGCCTGCACGAGCTTTCCATGCCCAGCATGATAGTTCACGGCGACGCCGACAGCAGGATAAACATAATGTGCGGGCTTCAACTGCACCAGGGCATAGCCGGCTCCGAATTCCACGTCATACCCGGCGCCGAACATGGCCTGCTCACCATTGAGGCCCGCCGCACCCGCGGCCTGATTGAGGAATTTCTGGCCGAAACTGCCGCCCAACTCAGGATTTAGACGCCGTACCATTGACGGGCGACGGGTGACGGGTGACGGGTGCGGAACACCCTGCCGCGTCCTGCGCCACGCGATGGCGGAAGGCAAAAAGTGGGGTAAGGGCGCCCTTTATTGAATCAACACACCACGCAGCCGGAGCATAGCCAAATGTCCACCGTATCCATAGACCACATTGCAATGCCCACGGCCAACGCCGAGAAGCTCATCAGCTTCTACAAGCGGCTGGGCTTCACCATCAACGACGAAGAGGCCTGGCGCAGGGGAGAAGTTGGTGTTTTTTCCATCCAGGTTGGCGATTCCAAGATAAACGTCCACCCGGAGGGCTACACCGCCACCCTGCGCGGCGATACGGCGGTTCCCGGCTGCACCGACATTTGCTTTGTCTGGGACGGCACCGCCGAGGAGTGCCAGCAGATGCTCGCCAATGCCGGCGTAGAGGTAATCCGGGGGCCCGGTCCCCGAAAGGGCGCAAGAGCCGGCGGAGGACTTCCCGCCGTAAGTCTCTACGCCCGGGACCCGGACCACAACCTGCTGGAATGGATGATTTACCTTTAGTTACAGTACAGCTAGCCACGTGCGCAAACAGCCCTTCCTTCCCCAACGCAGGAGGAAGATGCCGGTGGCGAGAGTTGCCTTTCCCAACCAGGGGCAAGAGTCAACACGGCGGCAGCAATGGTCGAAGAGTTGCGGCGGCCGCTCAAATCAAACCGAAAGGATGAATTCCAATGGCAAGAATGACCGGTAAGGAAGCCCTGGCCAAGATGCTGGAAGCCGAGGGCCTGGAGTATATATTCGGCAACCCCGGCACCAGTGAAACTCCGTTCCTGGACGTCCTCCAGGACTATCCCAACCTCAGCTACGTCCAGGCCCTGCAGGAAGGGACGGCGGTGGGCATGGCCGACGGCTACGCCCGGGCCACGGGCAAGCCGGCTTTCGCCAACATCCATATCGCCGGCGGGCTGGCCAACGGCATCAGCGCCCTGTACAACGCCTACCGCGGCGGTACGCCCCTGGTGCTGACCGCCGGCAACTCCGATACCAGGATGCTCCTCAGCGAACCCGTCCTGTCCGGCGACCTGGTGGAGATGACCCAGCAGTTCACCAAGTGGAGCGCCGAGGTGCCCAACGCCGCCAACATTCCCATGGCGGTCCGGCGCGCCTTCAAGGAGGCCAAGACGCCGCCGGTGGGCCCGGTTTTCCTCTCTTTCCCCTGGGACACCATGGACGAAGAGGTGGACGTTGACATAATCCCGTCGTCGGCCGGCTACTACCGTACCCGCCCCGATACCGACGCCGTGGCCCGGGCGGCCCAGATGCTGGCCCAGGCCGACAATCCCGTCCTGGTTATCGGCGACCGGGTAGCCCAGTCCGGCGGTGGCGCCGAACTGGTGAGGGTGGCGGAACTGTTGGGGGCCCGGGTTTACGCCAGTTCTTACACCTACTCGGAAATCAGCTTCCCCCTGGACCACGACCAGTACGCCGGAATCCTGAACCTCAACAGCGGCGCGACACGCCGCCAGTTGGCCGACGCCGACGTGGTGCTGGCGGTGGGCACCAACGTATTCTCGTCCTTCCTCTACGTTGACGAACCCTTCATTTCGGCGGGCACGAAGTTGGTCCACATGGACAGCAACCAGCAGGAAATAGAGAAAATCTACCCCACCGACCTGGGCATATTCTGCGACCCCAAGGCCGGCCTGGAAGACCTGGCCGCCGCCCTGGACGGCGAAATGTCCGCCTCGGCCAGGGAAGCCGCCGCCACCCGGGCCGCTACCCTGGGGAACGCGCGTCAGGAAGCCCGGGCCGCCTACCTGGCCCGTATGCAGGCCATGCCCGACACCCGTCCCATGCCCGTTGACCGCATGATGTACGAGCTTGCCCAGGCCCTGCCGGACAATGCCGTGCTGGCCGATGAGGCCATCACGTCCCGCAACGCCCTGCTGCAGGCCGTGGAACCCTCGGAGCCTGGAAGCTACTACGCCATCCGCGGCGGCGCGCTGGGTTGGGCCATGCCGGGCGCCCTGGGCATCAAGCTGGCCAACCCGGACCGCCCGGTGGTGGCCGTGGTGGGCGACGGCGCATCCATGTACACCGTCCAGGCCCTTTGGACCGCGGCCCGCTACAACATTCCGGTCACCTACGCCATCTGCAACAACCGCTCATACCGCATTCTCAAGGTCAACATGGACGTTTACCTGCGGGGTATGCTGGAGGACAACCAGCGGGACAGCGAATACGTGGGCATGGACTTCGCCACTCCCCTGCCCCTGGCCGAGGTTGCCCAGGCCATGGGCGTGGCCGGCCAGAACGTGGAGGATCCCGCCGAGTTGCGTCCGGCGCTGGAGCGGGCCATGGGCAGCGGAAAGCCGTCAGTAATAAACGTCAGCATAGACGGGTCGCTTTAGGGCGTGTCGTCAAATGCACCGTCATTCCTGCGAAGGCAGGAATCTTAACTACTGCCGGTCGAGGTTCCCGCCTTCGCGGGAACGACGAAAGGGGAGGCTAGGAAGCCCC
>DAOUIY010000069.1:0-9002 GCA_034423215.1 Dehalococcoidia bacterium | reverse complement strand
GGGGCTTCCTAGCGTCCCCTTTCGTCGTTCCCGCGAAGGCGGGAACCTCGACCGGCAGTAGTTAAGATTCCTGCCTTCGCAGGAATGACGGTGCATTTGACGACACGCCCTAGAGATTTGAGAGGACGGTTATTACAGTGAATCGTCATCCCTGCGAAGGCAGGAATCTGAATTCAGGCCCTTTAGAGGTTTCCGTCTGTGCGGGAGCGACGGGTTGGACAAGTCGAAGTAACATTCGTCCCTTGAGTCAAACGCCCCACAGGTAGTATATTCAAGCCGAGCGGATTGCAACTTTGAGAGGTGGGCATTCATGATTTTTGGAGCAATCACCAACTCGTGGCGCAACCATCTGATGGAGCAGGACCTGGCAGACCTCATAGCCGAAGCGGAAGCCCGCGGCTCCCGGCACGTGGAACTGAGGCAAACCTGCCTGGGCAACTGTGAGTCGGGCCAGGGAGAGGACTGGCGGCCCAACCTGGACGGCCTGCAGGCGATAGTGGACCGGTTTCCCGGCTTGCAGTTCGACCTGGCCATGGCCCTGCCCTGCCTTTCATCCGGCGTTGACCCCGCCGGCGAGCAGTTCCAGATGTCCCTGGCCGGGGCCAAAATAGTAGGACGGGAGACGCCCCACCTGCGCCTGGTTGACCCCGGTTCCTTCGAGGCAACCTGGCAGACCGCCGACGATATCCCGGAACAGGCCCTGAACCTGGCGCACCTGGCCAGGGAAGCGGCAGCCCAGGGAGTGATTCTGTCCCTGGAAAATTCGGGTCAGCCCATCGGCAGCATGGCCCTTTTAATTGAAGAGTGCCGGAAGCGGCTGAGTCCAGAGGAGGGCAACTACCTGGGCCTGTGTCCTGACCCCGCCAACCAGTTGCGCCGGTTTCCGGACACCGACCCGTTGGGCGATTTGAATGATCTGCCCCTGGATATGCTGAAAATCGTTCACTTCAAGCAGGCGCGGGACGGCGACCCCTACCCTTCCGTGGACACGGGCGACCTGGATTGTGGCGAAATGCTGCGCCTCCTGGAAGCCAAAGACTACGAGGGGCCGGCCATCATGGAAATTCCGCCACACCCTGATGTATTCGACAATCTCTCCCACAGCTACGATTTCCTGAGCGCGGCTTCTGGCAAGTAGTTGCCTTGGGGCAGGTTGGATAAAGGCTAATTTAGTCATGCTATACTGGAGTCCGCTTTCCGGCGGGCTCCTGTTTTTGACTACCTCCTTAACCTTCCGGTAGAGCGTTGAAAGGGTTGTACGGTGAACGACTACAGCGGCTATACCGTTTCCATTCACTATGACCGGCGGCTTTACCGGCAGGACATCGCCGGCTCCATAGCCCACGCCCGGATGTTGGCGCGCCAGGGCATCATAACCGCCGAGGATGCCGAGACTCTCGTTTCCGGGTTGCAGGCGGTGGAGCGGGAGATTGCCGGCGGCGGCTTTCCCTGGGACCCTTCTCTTGAAGACCTGCACATGAATATTGAGCGGCGCCTGACTGAGATCGTCGGCTCCGCGGGTGGACGCCTGCATACGGGCCGCTCTCGCAACGACCAGGTAGCCTTGGATATTCGCCTGTACACCCGCCAGGCTATCGAAGATACGGTCAAGGCTGTAAGAGGGTTTCAGGGCGCCCTGCTGGACCTGGCTGAAAAGCACTCCGACGTCCTGATGCCCGGATACACGCATTTGCAGCGCGCCCAGCCTGTCCTATTCGCCCACCACCTCCTGGCCTACTTCCACATGTTCCAGCGGGACGTGGGGCGCTTCCGTGACTGCCGCCGGCGGGTGAACGTCCTGCCCCTGGGTAGCGGCGCGCTGGCCGGGGTGCCCTACCCAACCGACCGGGACTCAGTAGCCCGGGAACTGGGCTTCGACGCCGTTTCTCCCAACAGCATGGACGCCGTTTCGGACCGGGACTTTCTCCTGGAGTATCAAGCGGCGGCATCGGTGTGCATGATGCATCTCTCCCGCCTGTCCGAGGAAATAGTGCTCTGGTCGAGCCGGGAGTTTGACTTTGTGCGCCTTTCCGATGAATTCACCACCGGCAGCAGCATCATGCCGCAGAAACGGAACCCGGACTTCGCCGAACTGGCCCGGGGCAAGACGGGCAGGGTTTACGGCCACCTGATGGCCCTGCTGACCCTGATGAAGGGCCTGCCGCTGACCTATAATCGGGACTTGCAAGAGGACAAGGAAGGTTTCTTTGATACGGTTGACACCCTGCTGGCCACCCTGGATGTGTTCCAGGGAATGATGGCCGGCATGGCGGTGAACACGGAGCGACTGACCCGTTTGGCCGCCGAAAGCTACATGCTGGCCACAGACCTGGCCGATTACCTGGTGGGCAAGGGGGTGCCCTTCCGGGAGGCTCACGGCGTTATGCGAAGGCTGTGCGCCCACTGCGAAGATTCGGGGACAGCATTGCAGGACCTTTCCCTCGACGAGTACCGCAACTTTTCCGATTGTTTTGACGAGGGTGTTTACGAGATAACCGCATGGGCATCAGTATCGGCCCGGGACAACCCGGGGGGCACGGCGCCGGGCCGCGTGGCCGAGGGACTGTCGCTGGCCAGGACGCTGCTGGAGGAAGGGGACGATGGCATCTGAAGCCAGGGTATTGATTGCTCCGTCTGTCCTGGCTGCCGACTTTGCGGAGTTGGGAAGCCAGGTTGAAGCCGCTACGGAGGCTGGCGCAGACCTCATTCATGTGGACGTAATGGATGGCAAGTTTGTGCCCAATATATCCTTTGGGGAAGTTGTCATAGACGCGGTGAGGCGGCACACCAACCTGCCGCTCAACATTCATCTCATGGTGGAAGAACCCGGCCGCCTCATGCACTCCTTCCACAAGAGCGATACCGACCAGGTCATAGTCCACGCCGAGGCCTGCGCCCATTTGCACCGCACCGTCTTCCAGGTGAAGGAAGCCGGCGGCCAGGTGGGGGTAGCCATCAACCCCGGCACGCCCATCTCTGCCGTGGAGGAGGTGCTGCCCTACCTGGACCTGGTGCTGGTGATGACGGTCAATCCCGGTTTTGGGGGGCAGAGTTTTATTCCCGAAACGGTGGGCAAAATACGGAGACTCTACCAGTTAATCCAGGACAGGGGCTACGCCGCCCAGGTGGAAGTTGACGGGGGCATCAAGGCAGACTGGACGGCCACGCAGTCGGTAGAGGCGGGAGCGACAATCTTGGTAGCGGGGACCGCTATATTCAACAGGGACGAAACCGTGCCAGGCGCGATGCACCGGATGAGGGGCTGCCTTCACGGAATTAAGCCCATCCTCTGAGGTCATGGGCGGAGGAGTTATAGTGGGTCAGCTTATATGAAGTGACAGGTGGAATTTCCGCTCACCCTGGGCCTGTCCAAGGGCCGACTCTTGATGGTTTGGCAAGCTCACCATGAGCGGACTATCGGGTCTACGCGTCAACGCAAAGGTGTGGGGTTAGAGGCCAAGAAACTCAAGAAGCCCGGAGCAATCCGGGCTTCCTTTTTTCCGGGCTGATGCCTGCTCGTTCCGAACCGGCGTCAGGTAATTGCGGACTTTCCCTTCAGCCGGGGCGGCTTGTGCAGGGTGCGGAGGCAGCGGCTGCATATCTTCACCCGCTGTACTTTGCCGTCGAGGGAGATGGTCTGCTTGTGGACGTTGGCCTTGAACCTGGTCTTGGTATGGCGGTTTGAATGGCTGATGTTGTTGCCGGACATACCGGCCTTCTTGCAAATCTGGCACTGCATAGTCGAATCATCATCCTAAAGGGTGAGAGTCAGATTATCATAACTGGGCCGGGCAAACAAGGAGTATATTGGTGACAGTTCAGAGATGAAGGGACGTTTAAGGTCCTGATTCGTCATACCGGCGAGGGCCGGTTTCCAGAAGGGGAGATTACAGTCAAGCGGTCACATAGCAAAGGCTCCTGGGTTCCGGCCTTCGCCGGAACGACGGTTCGGCCTGGGTTCCGGCCTTCGCCGGAATGACGGTTCGGCCTGGGTTCCGGCCTTCGCCGGAATGACGGTTCGGCGGGCCGGGCCGTTCCCTCAAACTCTGAATTGTTACGTATATTGGCGTGTAAGGGCAGACATGCAGGTCTGCGGCTGCCAACCTGGACCTTGATTTGGCAGCGCAGGCCCCCTTCTTCAGGTTGTTGCCGGCCTTTTTCCCATGGGGCATAATGCGCCGCAACAAAACGGCGCAGCCCGCCAAGTCTCACCGGAGGAGTCACATTATGCAGGGACAGATACCCACCGAGGAAGAGGTACTCAGCTACTTTCAAAAATTCTCCAACTGGGGTCGTTGGGGCGAGGACGACGAACTGGGCACGCCCAACCTCATCACTCCCGAAAAGACCAGGCGAGCCCTGGCCACGGTGCAGGAAGGAGTCACCGTTTCCCTGGCCCGCACCGTGATGTTCGAGCCCAGCGCAGACGCGCCGGCTCCCCCAGTTCACTTCATGGTGGAAAGCGGCGAGGGCTGGAGCAGCGGGGAGAAAGTCTCCAACCGCCCCAATGCCGCTGCCATTGACTATTTCGGCATGATTTTCCACGGCTACACCGTTACTCACGTGGACAGCCTGGCCCACTTCTTCTGGGACGGCAAGACTTACAACGGCAAACCCGCCCACCTGGTCTCCACCAGCATGGGGGCCACCGTCTGCTCGGTTGAGGCGGCCAAGAACGGTTTCATAACCCGGGGCGTGCTGGTGGATGTTCCCCTGGTGCGGGGCGTTGACTGGCTGGAGAGAGGCGAGGGCGTTATGCCCGAAGACATCCTGGCTGCCGAGGAGCGTTGCGGGTTCAAGGTGGAAGAGGGAGACATTCTCCTGGTCCGCACCGGCCAGTTGCACCGTCGCAGCGTCGAGGGCCCGGTGGAGCGCTCGGCCGGCTCTACCGCGTGCCAGGCCGCCTGCCTGCCCCTGTTCCACGAACGGGGCATTGCCGTGCTGGGTTCCGACACCGGCAACGACGTAAGCCCCGCCCAGTATTCCCGGGTCCTCCAGCCCATTCACCAGGTGGGAATTACCGCAATGGGCCTGTGGATTCTGGACAATGCCAACCTGGACGATGTAGCGGAAGCCTGCCAGCAGCGAAACCGGTGGGAGTTCATGGTTTCCATCGGCCCGCTGCGCTTGCACAACACCACCGGCTCCCCGGTAAACCCCATAGCGGTGTTTTAGGTGGATCCATTGGGGGCCGTCGTCAAATTAGCGGCTAATCCGGTCTTGTACCGGAAAGAGGGAAGGAGAATTTGACGACACGCCCAAGTGGTTCAACAGCTTTGAAGTGTTGGGTAAGACGTTAAACTGTCATTCCTGCGAAGGCTGGAATCTGAATTCCAGCCTGTCGAGGTTCCCGCCTGCGCGGGAACGACGGATTGAGCCGGTCAAGTCATCATTTCAACACGGTTGAACCACTAACGTCCTGAGAGAAACCGGACCAGCTTTCCGCTTACACCTTGCAGCAGGTCACTCACCCGGCGTTCCGCAGCCAGTTGCATGGTGGCTATGGAATAGGTGGGGTAAACGTGCATGGTGTTTGCCAGGTCTCCCAGTTTCAGCCCCTGGGATATTGCCAACGACCACTGGTGAATCGCCTCGCCGGCGGTAGGGCTCACGATGGTGGCCCCCAGGATTTTCCCGTTCCGCCGGATTATCACCTTGAGGAATCCCTCCAGGTTGCCGTCAATCACGGCCCGGTCAACATCTTTCATTGCCCAATAGGCCGTTTCAACGGAATCGCCGAATTGCTCCCTGGCTTGAGCTTCGGTCAAACCGGTCTGGGCAACCTCCGGGTCGGTGAAAACCGCCCTGGGCACAGCATCCAGGCGGGCCTTTGACTTCCCCGGAAGCAGCGCATTCCTGGCCGCCATGAAGCCCTGCCAGCCGGCGTAATGGGTGAACTGGGGGGCGCCGGTACAATCGCCGGCGGCCCAGATGTGGCGTTGCGACGTGCGCAGGTACCTGTCCACCTTGATGCCCTGCCTTGAGTATTCGACGCCCGCCTGTTCGAGATTAAGGCCGTCCAGGTTGGGCTGCCGGCCCGTGGCGACCAGCAATTTGTCCCCCTGCCAGGCCCCGGCGGCAGTCTCCACCCGGTATCCATCCCCGATCTCCTTTACTTGGGTTATGGCCGACGAGACCCGCACTTCAGTTCCTTCGCCGGCCAGCGCAGACTCGATAATTGCTGAAGCTTCCGTATCTTCGTTGGGCAGCAGCCTGGGCGCGGCTTCAAAGAGGACGACCGCCGAGCCGAGCCTGGTGAATGCCTGGGCTATCTCGCAGCCAATGGGGCCGCCGCCGATTACCAGGAGCCTTTCGGGAAGTTCGGCCAGGTCCCAAATCGTTTCGTAGGTTAAATAGCCGGTTTCGCCAAGGCCAGGTATGGGCGGCGCCGACGGGCGAGCCCCCGTTGCCAGGAGCAGCCTACGGAAACTGACAACACTGTCTCCGACATTCACGGTATGGGCATCCATGAATTCGGCCTTCCCGAATATGGTTTCGATGCCTTCCGCTCTCAACTGCTCCGGGGACTCGGGACGGTAGATGGCCTCAATGACGGCGTTCAGGCGGTCCATCAGGGCGGGAAAGTTCGTGGAGGAATTCGGCGCTGAAATGCCGAACCGGTCGGAGTGGCAAGCTTCGTGCGCGGCACGGGCGGCCCGGAGCAGGGTCTTGCTGGGAACGCAGCCCGTCCAGGTGCAGTCCCCTCCAAGGCGACCGGCTTCAATGATGACGACCTTCCCGCCCAGCCTGGCAGCGAACCTTGCCGCGGTCAGTCCTGCGGAGCCGCCGCCTATGACAGCGAAGTCGTAACTGCCGGAAGTTTTCTGGCTGGGGGACACGGCGAGGCGTCAGCTATAGTCCGGGGGCCGCAGGTCCAGGCCCAGGGCCCGTTCGCACCATTGGGCCACGCCCAGCAGTCGCCCCTCTTCGAACGGGGGAGCGGCAAACTGCACCCCCAGTGGCAACCCCCCTTCGCTCAGGCCGGACGGCACTACCACCGTGGGCAGGCCGGCCGAGGTCCAGGGGGCCTGGAAAGCAGCGTCTCCCGTGGTGTTCAAGTTGGCTGGGGCCGGGGCGGGGGTGGCGGGCATGAACAGCGCGTCAACCTCCTGGGCCAGGGAAGCCAGGTCCTGCCGGAATTCCCGGCGCAGGCGCTGGGCCTGCAGGTAGGTCACGGTGGGAATCAATAGCCCCATTTCGATGTTGGCCCGGAGGCGGGGGCCGTATTCATCCGCCCGGTGCCGGAAAAACTCCTCGTGGAAAGCCGCGCACTCCACATTCATTACGACCCGCTGCACGTCGGGAGCCACGTCGAAGCTCTGCGGAAGGTCAAGTTCGACAACCGTTGCCCCGGCTTCGGTAAGGCGTCCGGCAATATCCAGGGTATGTTGGCGTACTTCGGGAGTGGAGCGGTCAAAGAAATAGCCATTCTTCAGTAGCCCGATGCGGGGCGGGCCGTTGAAGCTATCCATTTGCTGCCGGAAGTCGGGGGTCTGCACCTCTGCCGAGCCTGGGTCCTTGGGGTCGTGGCCGGCCATGGCCTGCAGCAGAATTGCGGCGTCGGCCACCTTTCTCACCAGGATACCCACCGTGTCCAGGGACCAACTGACGGGCACCACGCCGTAGCGGCTTATGCGGCCGTAGGTGGGTTTAAGCCCCACTATGCCGTTGTAGGCTGCCGGCCGGCAGGTTGAGCCGCCCGTCTGGGAACCCAGGGCGGCGGCGCACATTCCGGCCGCCACGGCGACCGACGAGCCGCTGCTGGAGCCCCCGGGGGTGTGAGCCTGGTTCCAGGGATTTCTGGAAGGCGAAGGGTCCGACGTGGCGAACTCGGTGGTAACCGCCTTGCCCAGGATTACGGCGCCGGCATCTCTAAGCCTGGCGACGCAGGTCGCATCGTACTCCGGAACGAAGTCCGCGTATATGCGTGAGCAGGCCGTGGTCTTCATGCCGGCGGTGTAGAAAATGTCCTTGAGGCCGACGGGCACGCCGGACATAATACCGGCAGAGCCCTCCTCAAGTTCCAGTTCCCGCTGTCGGGCCTCCGTGAGAACCCCTTCCCGATCAATGGTCACCCAGGCCTGAAGCTCCGGCTCAAAGGAGTCTATTCGGTCCAGCAGGTCACCGGCGTAACCGGTGGGCGTCAGTTGCCCGCCCCTGATTTGTTCCGCGGCATCCGCCACGCTGAGGGTGTAGGACTCGGCCATAACCGCCTCCCTTGTCTTGACGTAAGTCGGGCAAAATCGGCTCCAAAATGAGCCGACCTATTGAAAGAATCCTGGTTCGGTCTCCGTGGAAGGCAAGCTATTTCCGATGTTGACAATGTAGGAAGCTGCCAATTCCAGCAGGTCCTTGTGCTGCTCAACATACTCGGCGCCCCAACGGGCCTCCGCTTGACCTTCCAGCTGGCTGAGCGCCTCTTCGAGGGACAGGGCCGGCGTATCTTCGGGCATGATTCCTCCCTGCGATTGCTGCTGCCGAAAAATGTGTCTCGGCTCTAGTTTACCCCATCGCGATGCATGCAGGTAGCGGCCCGGTTACTGGCGCAGAGGGGTGACGTTGGCGCTTGCCGTCGGCAAACGCCGGCAAGAGAGGGTCGTCATCCATGTGGAGCCCCGCCTGCCGAGCATATCGCGGTAAGTGTTGAGATTTTTGGGCGCCTCCATTCGAAACCGTAATACCGGCGGAAGCCGGTATCCAGAATTCTTGCCATTCAATACGTTGCTGGTTCACTTACGCTCCTGGATTCCGGCCTTCGCCGGAAAGACGGCGCTGGAGGCTAGCCGATTCCCCCTAACTCTAAACAGTTACTATATCGGCAGGGCAATCGCGTTTTGGGCTTGGCTATACGTCCAAGCAGGAGGTCATGTCGCCCTGAGCTTTCCGAAAGGCCTAAAATCCTTCCCCCCAAGCCAACTTTCGGGTCCGTAACCGGGCTTTGGGAAGGTTTTTGGATTCTTCACTCCGTTCAGAATGACAGTTTTGGCCGCTCAGGACGATGA
>DAOUIY010000068.1:0-73154 GCA_034423215.1 Dehalococcoidia bacterium | reverse complement strand
GCAGTTCACCATCACCAGCATACTCCAACTCTATAGATTCCAGGGTATTTATCTCTGCGGCCACGTAATACTGGAGAAATGAAGCGAATAGAGCTTTGCCTTCGGAGGAGGATTGGAAGGGAAAGTACAGGTTAGCGCACAAAATCCAGGAACTTTTGAGGTTGTGCACTCCATCATGCTTTTGCACCCCGGTCCTCTCGATGTATGCCGGCAACGAACCCTCAGAACCGGTGCGAATTCCCGGCCAGAGTCCTTCTTCCCACGAACTCTCGGGCATAATCCATGGGTATTGGCGACCTTGCCATCGCCCATGTTCCGTGGAAACTACGTTATCTTTGCGCCATTCGGTCTGGTGCAGATTCATCAGGCGGTCGAAGGATTCCATATCCCACCCTCTTGGCTGGCCTAAGCTTCCAATTCTGACAGGAACCTGGGGGCATTTACGATGCGGGCGCCCCGGTGTTCTCCAATAGGCAGCAGATGGCGGCGGTCTCCGGTCACCAGGCAGTCGGCGTTGGCGGCGACGACGCACTCCAGGACGCGGTTGTCGGCGTGGCCACCCGCGATGACCTCCGCCAGGCGGGGCGGCTCAACGATGGTGGCGGCGTTCTGAAGGGCGCTTATCGCCCGTACCGCCCTTTCCTGGTCCCAGCCGAATTTCCGCGTCAGCACCCCGGAGACCTCGCCCAGGATGAACCAGGACAGGAACAACTGGAACCGGCCCCGCAGGGCCAGCTCCAATACCATCCGCTCGTTGCCGGGGAAGTTCAGGCCGGAGACGATCACGTTGGTGTCTAGGACCACCCTCACGGCTGGGGCTGACCCACCTCGGCCCGGTACTCCTCCACCAGCCCGGCCACGTCCTCGGGGCCGATGCCCCGTTCCCTGGCCCGCTCCTCGCCGTACCGGAGCAGGTGCCTCCACTCGCACTCCTCGATGTAGCGCACCACGGCGTCCCGCAGGAACTCGCTGCGGGAACGGCCCTGCCCCTGCATGGCCTGATCCAGCCGTTCCGCCATCTCCGGCGGCAGTGAGAAGGTGATGGTCCTGGTTGTTCTTGGCATTTTTCTTCCTTGTTATTGGGTCTTACTGGAATACTGCCCGGGGTGTGTAAGCTTGTCAAGCGTTTTGCACTCTAGAGATGGGCCACGATCAGGCTGGAGTAAATGTGATTGCAAGAATTTCAGACTCTGAGCTACATGGGACCCTTTCCCCACGATGTCGTTTGAGAGAAATAGAGCTCAGCAGAGGTGGTTATCTCAATTTTCTCTCGGCGAGCTTCTCCCTTTGGACCTTGGCTAGGTTCACGGGTAGATTGCTTAACCATGTGCGGCCGCTTCTATGGAACCAAATCAATGACTGCGCTTGCCGCCGTCTCCGCACCACATTAGACTGAAACTCATAATTTAGCGAACATGTGCACCACGCACGGAGGGTCCGATGAATGATCTGGTACTAGATGGATTTGTGAAGGGCTTTGCTGCCTCTCGTGGGCTGTCCGAGTTGCCGGAAGACGAACAATTCGAGGCTTTTGCTACTTCGACGATCCTGCGACGGTATCACCAAGCCGACATCACAGATATAGAGGAAGATGTACTGGTAGGGGGCGGTGGAGATGGAGGATTGGATGCTATCACGATTCTCGTCAATGGACGTCCCACAAGGACTCAGGAGGACGTTGAGTTCTTTGTAGATAGGCTGGGGCGTCTAGATGTGGAGTTCGTCTTTGTCCAAGCCAAAACCTCGGCCACCTTTAACGCGGGGGAAATCGGTACCTCCATTTTTGGTGTTCGTGAGTTTTTCGCGGCAGTCTCCAACTCAAACCCAAGCATCGTATTCAAAGAGGAAATTCTTCAACTGATAGAACTTACGCGATACCTTTACGGTCAGATTGGCAAGATGCAGAGAGATCCGCGGTGCTATTTCTATTACGTAACCACGGGCCAATGGACAGATGCACCGGAGCCCCGAGCCCGCCTGACGGACGGAGAACATCAGCTTCAGCAATTGAACATATTTTCATCTGTCCACCTCGCCCCAATCGACGCCGACGTCCTTAAGGCTGATCGACGTCTCCTTGACCGTAGAGTTGTCAAGACCATAGAGTTCGGGAAGAATGCTGCGTTTCCCACTATAAATGGTGTTCACGAAGCTTATATCGGATTGTTGCCTGGAAACGAATTCGTGAAACTGGTGTCTACCGACGAGGGAGACTTAAATCGGGAATTATTTTACGACAATGTGCGAGACTTCCAGGGACATAACCCGGTTAATCGTGAAATCGGCAGCACTATATCTGATGAGGAGCACCGGAATACATTTCCACTCCTTAACAATGGAATCACGATCATTGCTGGGGATATGAGGCGTACTGGTGATGTCTTTCAGATCCAAGACTTTCAAATCGTCAACGGATGCCAAACAACTCATATTTTATTTCAGCATAAAGAATCCGTTGGTCCGGATATATTCATACCCGTCAAGATCGTGGCCACCCGAGACAGCCAGGTAGTCAATGAAGTGATTAAGGCAACCAACCGCCAAACGGAAGTCCTTCCGGAAGCCCTGGAGTCACTGACTCCATTCCATAAGGAGCTTGAGGATTTTTATCTCACCAGGGAAACAGCACGCGCGTCTGCGGAGCGCATATATTACGAGCGTCGGTCTAAGCAATATGTACTTGACAACGTTCATCCCACAAATATAGTTACCTTGCCAAGGCAAATCCAATCATTCATTGGGATGTTCCTTGACGAACCTCATAGTCATCCCCGCTACTACGGCGAATTGCTGAAAGCATACGAGGGACGTATCTTTGCCATGCATCACCGTCCCGAACCATATTACGCCAGTGGGGTGACACTATTAGCCGTTGAAAAATGGTTCAATCAAGTTTCGATCTCGCGGGAACTAAGGCCCTACAAGTATCACTTACTGATGCTGTTGAAGATGATCATCGGAGGGCTTAATCAGCCCGCATTAACCAGCAATCGAATGGCGGGCTACGCTTTGAAAGTGGTCGATACTCTCCGGGATGCCTTCACGGGACCCCAACAAATGGCCTACGCTACAGATCTGTTAAAGACATCTCTTGAGCAGTTCAATTCTCAACGCGGTTCAAGGTCCTATGCTGACCAAAGAAATCCACCTCACCGGCTCAGGGCCTTCACCGAACAACTGATAAGGGATTGGCGGACCGGTGCGCAGGTGGAATTAACAGTTGAAGAATCGGGATTGCCGGCGGTAGGGTCGTCCGGTAGGGGTCGCTTGAAGTTCTTCGACGATGTTAAGAGATACGGCTTCATCGAGATAGATAATGGCGACGACCTATTTGTGCATGAGAGCGGAATAGCAGATGTACCATATCATTTGAGAGTCCGGGATATGGAGGTTGAGTACACGATAGTGAATGATCCCCGGCTTCCTGGTAGGGTGAAAGCCGACAACGTGCGGTTGACAAAATAGGTACAAAGACTGTTTCTTGGAGTTAGCCGCACAAAGTATGTCCGTTTTGTTGTAGAAGTAACTGCAACACTGCGCTTGGCTTTATTCCTTAGCAGGTGTTCCTATTGCGTTCTTTGACTGTTAATGCACTTCTTCACCCTTCGGTTGGAGCCCGGAACAGCGTGCAAGGGCCAGTCCGGATCTGCGCCGCTGATGTTTGCGACGTCTTCAATTTTGTCGCCGGCCTGGCGTTGCACTGCCGCTTCTGCTAAATCTGGCCTCGCAACAACTGCACCCGCTCTGCCAGCCCGGGAATCCGCCCCTGGGCCACAGCCAACTCCGATAGCAGGGTTTCGTGGTTACTCGGCAAGTCGCCGTCCAGCATCACGTACACCCGGTGCCGCCTGCCGCGCGGCTTTCTCTTTACCGGCACCTCCCCGGCGGCGATGCGCCGGTTTAGCGTGGAGGGGACAATTCCAGTTCCCGACAGGCTTCCGGCTTGGTCGGCAGTCTCATGTCCCCTCCTCTCCTCGTGTCACTACGTCTCATTCACATTTCATTCCTGACGTGTCATACGTGCCAGCGGCTTTTTCGCAGTTTTGGGCGGAGTCGGCGTCTCTGCCGCGAAAGCCCCGATTTCTGCAACAAAAGGGAGCCCGGAGGACTTTTGGGGTCAGACAGGGTTAAGACAGGGAAAAACCCCTGTCATTCACGTTTGTTTGTGGCCTCCCTACAGGAAACCCCGGGAACCGCTTTACCGAAAAAGTGGCACCCTGACCAGTCGCGTCAATGGCAGCCTTTCCCAGGGTTCCGGGGCGGGCGGCAGCCACGTGTCAGCCAGGATGCCGTTTCGCGCGATGGTCTCCAGGTTGGAGCTGGCGAAGGGGGCGTAGTCCACATAGCTAGCGGCGTCCATGAAGGCGTCCTCGTCGTCGGGGCTCTCGAACACGAACAGCACTAGGGGCAGCGCCCCGCCGTGGTCCCGGAGGGCGTAGCCGCTCCGGAAATAGCGCCGGTAGTTCTCCAGCCTAACCCGCACCCGCCGGGGCGTGGTGGTTTTTGGGCTGGGTTCGGCGGTCCAGGACCTGCCCCACGGCGGCCCGGTCCCGGCGGGCCAGCCACGTCAGCCCCTCGTCGGCGAGCATGTGCTGTTGCCCATCGGCGCAAATCAATGCCAGGTCGGTCAGCGCCCGGATCACCTGGTTGGCCCGGCGGCGGGTGACTCCGCCCACCAGCCCCATGAATTGCTCCGTGGTGCACAAGGGCCAGGCGGCCAGCAGGTCCAAGGCTTGTTTCTCGGCACCGGTGAGCCGGACGGCCAGGGCCGGGACATCTCGCGTCGAAACCGGCGCTTTCCACCGCGTGCCGGGCCGCAACTTCAACAGCTTCGGACTCCGCCCCAAAATCACCAGTTCAGGGCCCTGGTCGGGGCCCGATTCGATGTCATACCCGTGTACAGGGATTGCCGCCAGTTGCAGAAATACAAGTGGCGGCCCTTTTGAACCTGAAACTGGGGCAAATCGGGGGTTAGGAGCCGGTTCTGCAAGCAATCATGGGTAAGGTCCGGTTCCGGTGGCACTTGCATTTCTGCAAGTCGGGGATGAGCAGGCCCCTGACGCCTGGTATGCCTGCGGCGGGGCGGTGGGCGGTTCGGGTGGTGTCGTGCGCGTCACCCCGTATAGGGCAGAGGATTTGGACAGGCCGGTGTGGTGTCATACCCGTGTACAGGGATTTGGAGTTGGTGGACAGGTGTCCAATTCTGTCCAGTTGAACCTGAAATCGGGGGAAATGAGCCCCTATTGGACGGTGGCAGTGAACACTTTGGATCCAGGGCAGCTTCCAGCCCCGTTGGACAGCGCCAGGTTCAGAATCGGACAGTTGTCCAGTGGCCCGGGCGGGTCATTGTGGACAGTGGCACGTTGGAAATCGGACAGTTGTCCAGCGGGTGGAAGCGAGGCGGGGTGGGATGGTTGGCTGGGCCGTGAGACGGCGCCCGTTCTGGCCGGGAGCGTTGATGATCTGGGGATGGGGGCGGTGGGCTGGCTGAGCAGGGCGCAGGGCGTTGGCTCTCGCGGCGTCGTTGTTGCCGCCGTGGGAGATGCGGTGCGGGACCGGTTCACCGTCGGCGGGAATAGTGGTCGCGGCCACGGCGGGGGCGACGGGCTTGCAGGTAGTGGCGGGAACTGGGTAAGGCTCGGGGCGCATCTGCGGCTCACTTGCACGTCATCAGGTGTCGGACCTGGTGCCTCAAGCGCGCCAGTGGGGCAGCGGTCGGGGATGAGGAGACCGGATGGGTTTATCTCGGCACCGCCGTCGCGGGCGGAGTTCCGCAACGGAATCCCTCTCGTCTGGTCCCTGGGGGTCTGACAGGGTGGATACCCCGGGAATCACCTTTGGTGGAAGGCACCCTGCGGGAAATGTCGGAGACGGAGAGGCGCATTTTTGCCACCGGGCCCAGCGGGGCGGCGACGGTCGGTTGCAGATGGCGCTGGTGGGCTGACCGACATACCTCGCACTGACACGTCGCGGGCGTCGACCCTGTGGTGACGTTGCGGGCAATGGCAGAAACGTGGTTGCCATCATGCTGGGTCTGGACGGGCGCGGAGATGGCCCGGAGTTGCTTCGGAGGCCGATTACCATGTGATACCCGTGTACAGGGATTTGGATCACTTCCCTTTTGGGAACTTTTAGGCCCTTTTGAACTCAAAACATATGGAAGAAATCGGGCCGAAATCCCGGGTTGGCGAGCAATTGGGGGTAAGGGCCGGTTCCGAAAATTGTGGGCCGATTTCCCTTTTGGGAAGTGAACGCCCAGCTGCTTCGGAGCAAGCGTAGGGAGCAGGGTTGACGGAGCGGCGGGCCGGGCCTGGCAGCCGTCGCCCATGCCAGCAGCGACAGGACGCCAGAGGGGGGTGTGCAAGACCCCCCTTTCAGGGCGCGGGATTTTCCGGTTCTGCCCGGACGTTGGGGACGTGTACAGGAATCTGGACTTTGACAGCATTGGTGGAAACAAGGGAATTCGTAGCTGAAACGGGGGGATTTCGCCCGTTTCAGCGTGGGTGGAGTAAACGAATATATTTAACCCTGGTTCCGGTCGGCGGATACATCGCCCCTATTGGACGAGTACATTGACGCGCCGGTGGAGATGGTGGCGGCGGTGCATCGTCCCCGTTGGAAAAGTACATTTTGCACTCCTGGGGATGCGGCGGCGCCGGACGGCAGGTCGAGTCCTGGCCGGGATGCTGGTTTTGGCGCTGGGCTGGCCGGCGCCGTGGTTGGCCTTTGGCGCTAGCTGGTGTTCCCGTTCGCTTTGGTGGCGGATGAGAGTGTCGGTGGGGTTGGGTCGGAGCTCGGTCTTGAACAGGCGAATGGGGGCGACGCGCTCGACCCTGCCGACGCCGGCAGCGCCGGTTGGCAGTGTGCTGTAGTGCATCCGGGCAGGTGGCCGGCGCGTTGGCCTTGAGACGGGCGATTGTGGGTTGGCCGCCGCCAGTGGCGGAGATGTCGCCGGGAACGGGTGGTGGCGGAGTGTGGCGATGCAAACGACGTGGTTGGGCGGTGCCAGGGTTACGGGGCGGCGATGGTACATGCTGGCCATTTCGGGCGGGGTGGCATTGGCAACTGGACCGCTGCGGCGGGTGGCGGCGATAGCGTCGGCGTCGGGCACCAATATGCCGCCGTGGTGGAGGGCGGGGTGATCCCTGGCGATGCCGCCGGGCGTCTTTCATTCCTGTCGCATTCCTGTCGTATTCCGGTCGCTTTCTTGTCCGAGTGATGTGAACGATTCGGGCGGAAGACGGTTCAAGCCCTTGCGCGGGGTCTGGCCTGGGCCGGATACTGAATGCGTTGTCTGGCTTTACCAGGGTTTCGTATGCCATAGAAACCCGGGGGCGTGATCCCTGCTCGCCCGGGCCTGCTCCGCGAGGATCGAGATATTTCTCCCCGGAGCGCCCAAGAGGGAATTGCTGCAAGGTGTGACGTCGCATCGCTCCTGGCAGCCCGGCGTATCCCTTACCCACGGGGGCGCGCGGCGCGCGGCCACCCTTTCCCGGGTGGTATCCCTGCCCCACGGACTGATTGAGGAGGTGGTTGAAGCCTTAACCGGAACGGCCATTCGGATTGTGCTGGTTAAGAGTGAGTACTTTACCCGGATTGGCCTGATTGGACCGTCCAAGCCCTTTACCTCCTGCGCCGGCAGGGTGATACTGGATGTGTTGTCTGGCTTTTTCCAGTGTTTCCAGCCCAGAAACCTGGAGGGTCCATCCCCGGCCCGGACCGTTGACTTGGGATCGAGCCCTGCTCTCCCTGAGACGTTCCATCAAGGGATAAGCGCCCGCCCGCTGCGCGATGCGGAACCGGAGTCGAGCAATGCTCCTACGGCGACCGGTTCGATGCGGTGCACCAGGTATATCTCACGTTCACCATCGCCCAGGAGGTGGCAGACAGGAACACAACCCAGGCCAGGAAACCCGGTCCCTCTATTATCACCTGCGGGGCGGCTGACCCGCTTCGTAGCTTCCCCTTCCCACCTGCGGTTGGGGTTGATAGTCGGCTCTGACCGTTCCATCACGACTGCGGCGTAGCTGCTGAACGGCAGTATCTAGGCCGCACATTCAACATGCTCCGGTCGCTTGAGAACAACGGGCCGGACGCTTGTTAGTGCGATGCAGTTCCCACCGGCACTCTGGCTGACGCCGTTGCCGCTGGCCTCACTGCGTTCCTCTCCCATACCCTCTCACTCATTCCCCCCTCGCGCCAGTTACCCGGCGAGTTTTACCCTGGGGTAACTGTGTCTTTCGCCAACCCCCAAATCTGCGTTCTACGTTGCACCGGCATCCTCTGGGCGTAGTGCGTCCGGCGCGGGGGTTGGATTGAGCGGCTGACCTCGAACCTGGGCGATCCGCGCCTCGCGCCAACCCCCAACCGTCAATTTCCCGTTGCATTACCTGACCCTGGGCGTAGTGCGCCTTCCGCACTAACTGGCTTGACCTGCTGAACACTACCCTGGGTGCAATGGATCTTGCGCTGGATGACGTGAGCCGGTGTTGATTGCACAGCCAAGGACCATGACCGTCCCTCGGCTGTCGCTCTCCGACACCGGGGCGGGCAGGTTCGGACGGGCAAGGGCGTCGTCTCCATGGTGGATCAGGGGGTGGCAGGAATCGGGGGAAATGGACGGGACATCTTGCCAATCACCGTCGCCGCCGGCAATCGGGTCAGCAACAGGCACAACGTCAGCGACAACGGCGGCAACCACAACCACATCGAGGAGGTGATTCACAGCAACAGCGAACATCACGAGCACCTGGTCATCACGGGCCGGTTTGAGCAACCCGTGAACCGGCGATAACCCAAAGCCCGCCGCCCTTCCGGGCGGCGTAGCGTTAACCCAGGCGGCTCGGTGGGGCTGCCGCTGACAATCGAATAGGCGCCAACGAGCGGGGTCGTCTCTCCCAACAAAGGGGAGGCGGCCCCGCTTTTCGTGTTTCGCCACCGGCGGACACCCAAGCGGCTGAATGGACCGCACCCAGATACCTGCATCTTGAACTTGAGAGCGGGGTCGGTCCATTCGGGCCGGCCTCGCTTTCTGCCTTTCGGAGGAAGCGACATGAAGGCTATTACCAGCATCGAAGTCACGGAACAGACCATCACCCATCCCACTACCGGATTCGACGGTAGCGAAACCCGCGTACCGGACACCGGACCGGCAGGACCGAAGCAGAACGGGGCGAAGGAACAGGGCAAGGGCAAGCCGGAGAGCGAACTGCGGGCCGCCGCCCGGCGCAAGGGCCTCACCCTGAAGGAACTGGCCGACCTGATGGGCGTGAGCTACGGCTACTTGTCGTCGGTGTCGACCGGCAGCAGGCCCTGGACTCCCATGCTGCGGGAACGGGCCATGGCGGTCCTGGGCGAGGTGCCGGGACAGGGCGTGGTCTACCGCCAGGGCGGCGTGATCCAAGGCGAGAGCACCTGTATCCGGGAGCGGGCAAGGGAGGTGGGCCTGAGCATGGGAGCGCTGGCCGACCTGGTGGGCGTGTCCCGGAGCTACATGTCGATGGCGTCGCGCGGCAAGCGGCATTTCAGCCCGGGGGTCCAGGCAAAGGTGGAGGCGGTGCTGGAGGCGCCAGTCAAAGTGGAAGCGGCCCAATGCCCCACCGTTGACCCGCGCACCCTGTGGGACCGGATGGATGCCCACGGATTTTCGCAGAACCAGGTTGCCCGGCTGGCGGGCATCAGCACCGGCCATCTGTCCCTGATCATGAACGGCCAGCGCACCCCGTCGGGGGACGTGCTCCGGCGGCTGCACGAGGTGCTGTTCGCGCCGACCCAAGCGGAACTGGTGGCCCCGGTGGAGTTGAAGGTCATGGCCTGGAAGAAAGACGACCGCAAGGGCGTGGTGGTCAAGGGCGCCGGCGGGCCGCACAGCGGCAGGAATCCGGGGGGCGGCACCGTGCGCATTGGGGGACGCGTTCCCTGGGGCGCCGAGGTGGAATACGCCTACACGAGCGGCTACGACAGCCGGGGACAGGTGTCGGTGAACCATGTGGTCGACGAGCGGGGCTACGCCGTCATGTTGGCGAAATAGGAGCCGTGTGGCACTTAGTCTACCGTTGCAAGAATGTAGCGACCGTTTCCAGTCTTCGTGGGATGATGGTGCTCCGGGGCCAGACGCCGGGCCCCGGAGCCGAGGAAAGGGCAGAGAGAGTGAATCAGGTAGAGTACCGGTTGCAGGCTGCGGAAATCCAGGAGGACGAGCTCGTTTGCTCGTCAAGCCCAGCGAGCAGACTCATTCCGACACAGGCGGAAAGGTCTTTGCCAGATATTACCGCATGGCCAGAGTTTGGGGCCTGGTGGACTTCGCAGTGGAACTGTCCGTTGAGTACAGCCAGTCTCTGCCCTGGGTCTGCATGAATCAGCGCTCCTTGGTCGCCTGGGCACCCGTCCCAGTGAATGGGGTTCCGCGGTTAGGACTGCTCATTGTTGACGTTGTTGGGAGATGTGTGGTGGACCAAGGGTGGCTATGGGTTTAGTCCGATGTTCTAAAATTGCGGTGCAATCAGGGATACAGGACTCCGGAGTCAATGGCTCTACTTCTACCGGACACGGAGTGCTCGGTCCCCATGCGAGGCTACTGAGCCGCCGAGCGCCTTTATCCTGGGTCGGATTCCTGGCCGAGGCTCGTGCGCGAACCCCGAGGCCTAAACGGCAAGGCCAAACTCTCGTTCCTGTCCTTCTGAAGATAGACACTTCCGGTCGAACGTGATCGAGTAGTGAAACCAATCAGAGCGCGATCTAAAGACAATTGACGCGAGCCACCTTCAAGAGTCGAACTTCGAACCCTTGCCAGTTTCAGACGAGCCGGACGGTAATAAGCTCACTCTTCAGCCCTCCTTTCGCCCCGAGGCCGTTCCCCCTTTGCTCTCCGACTACGCCGATCCGGCGGCCACTATGGCAGGCCAGCACACGAACGTGGGTGCAACAGGAACCATGTCCGTTTCCGGCGATGTTCCGGGGCTGGGTCAAGGCGTCTCACCTATTGCAGCTAATCTCCGCCTCTTTTTTCCAAGAATCTTGGAATAGTCCCCTAGCCGAATGGGAATTCCCCACCCTGGCGTTAGCGCTCTGTGTGCAATAGATCGCTGTCAATGGGGGGTTGACTTCCGATACTAGTATATGGATACTAAACAAACATTTGTTCGTAAGAGCTGATTCGAGGCTACTATGTTTTCGTCGACAGGCCTGAGGCGGATACGTAAGAAAAAAGGGCTCACCCAGGAGGAAGTGGCACGCCGCAGCGGCCTAGCCACTGCCACTATCTCTAAGCTTGAGGAAGGCAAGAGCACCGACCCAAAGATGAGCACAGTGTTGAAGCTAGCAATGGCTCTCGAATGTTCATTGGATGCATTCTTTTCTCAACGTCCAGCAGATGGCAGCAATGGTGATCTTACATGAAGGCCAACAATTCTAAGTCTCGCTTCTGGGAACCAGGACTGCAAACGGTCGGACCTATGGAACCCACAGTCCGAGATGTCCTCTATGGGAGACCATTGAAGTCGACTCGCACCGGTCCCCTATATGGATCATTCCCGTATCCTACGAAGATATCTCCGGAAGCTATCGCGCTTTTCATCGGAAGCCATACTAATCCGGATGACACGGTATTTGATGGATTCGCCGGGAGCGGCACCACCGGCCTCGCTGCTTTAATGTGCGAGAATCCGCCTATCCATTTGCGGGAAGAAGCGGAACGCCTTGGCCTTAACGTCAATTGGGGAGTAAGAAACGCGGTCTTATATGAAATTGGCGCCCTCGGATCGCTGGTTGCCAAAACGCTCACCAATCCCCCCTCACCCGAGAGCTTTAGGAAGGCGGCTGGTGAAATTCTGGCTGACGTGATTCGAGCCTTCGGCTGGATGTACCATGCCAAAGGTCCTAATGGCAGTCCTGGGAATATTCGCTACACGGTATGGTCAGACCTGCTAGAGTGCCCGGTATGCCAGAATGAGGTCCCACTTTGGGACGCTTGTGTTCGTTTAAGGCCTGCCAGAATTGGGGACGTCTTTACTTGTCCGAACTGTTCCCATGTAAGACCTCTTGACCAGGTGGCACGGCTGACTTCCACATGCGGGGATGAAATTCTTGACTCTGACCGGACCGTGAGGAAGCGACATCCAGCGCGCATTTACGGAAGGACCGGCAAGAAGACATGGGCTCGCCCCGTATCTTGCGAAGACATAGCTCTCCTTGAAAACATCGGCATCCAGCCCATACCAGAGTCTGTCCCCCGTGCCGCAATACCTTGGGGAGACTTATATCGCAGAGGCTACCACACCGGGATAAGCCATGTTCATCACTTCTACACTCGGAGAAACCTTATCGCCTTCGGGCAACTTTGGAAGAGGAGCATGGCTTATGATCCAGGGTTGCGTGATTCTCTCCACCTTTGGTTGCTCAGCTACAACTCAGCTCATTCAACACTAATGACTCGAGTAGTAGCGAAGGATGGACAAGATGAGCTGGTCGTAACCAGCGCGCAACCTGGAGTGCTTTACGTAAGTGGGTTACCCGTTGAAAAGAACATCTTCGAGGGATTACGTAGAAAGCTGGCGACAATTGGCCAAGCGTTCGAGGTTATTCATGGGAGGAGAGCATCTGTTGAGGTAATTGAGGGTTCAAGTTGCCGGGTCGCCCTGCCAGATGCGAGCATCGACTACACATTTACTGACCCACCTTTCGGGGGAAATATTCCTTATGCAGAGGTCAATCTCATAAACGAGGCTTGGCTAGGTCGATTCACTGACAGAGCGGATGAAGCCATCATAAGCGACTCCCAAGGAAAGACATCGGTTGAATATGCGGACATGCTCACACAGGCATTAACTGAGGTTAACCGAATATTGAAGCCTGAAGGGAAAGCGACGTTGGTGTTCCATTCGGCTTCGTCTGAGGTCTGGAACGCGCTTCAGGCCGCGTACACGAATGCCGGCTTCGGAGTAGAGTGTGCCGGTGTCCTAAACAAGACACAAAGCAGCTTTAAGCAGACTACCACCGATGGAGCGGTGAAAGGGGATCCAGTGTTGTTGCTCGCCAAGGCTCAATACCGAGAAGCCAATTCAAGGATTGGTGCCTGGGATGTTGCTAGGAGGCTTTGGAACGAATCTGTCAATGAGGTGGATTCTGAGGAGAGGACAGCCCAGCGGCTCTATACACGGCTGATCAACTATTTCCTCATGAATCATGAAAGAGTTCCTGTTGACGCTGAAGCCTTTTATAGTTGGTATGCAAACCAAGACGATATAGGGGTGAACCCGGGTGCAGCAGACTGAGGAACG
The DNA here is from genome assembly GCA_034423215.1 of Dehalococcoidia bacterium. Classification (GTDB taxonomy): domain Bacteria; phylum Chloroflexota; class Dehalococcoidia; order Lucifugimonadales; family UBA3495; genus Bin22. Next base: position 59,877 of record DAOUIY010000068.1, on the reverse strand, counting down.
CCAGAGGGGAAGGGAAGCTGCGGGTAAATTTGAGGCAGCTTTACCGGATGAGCAGCGAAAATTGTTGGGGCAATTCTTCACGGGATTACCCCTTGGAAGACTCTTGGCTCACCTAGCACTGCATCCGGGGACCGCGACTGTTCTCGACCCTATGGCCGGGCACGGAGACCTTCTCGATGCAGTTTGGGAGACCTCTATAGAACAAAATACTGCCATAAAGCGCCTGGATGGTATCGAAATTGATGAACCCACTGCTGTTGCGTGCCGAGAAAGGCTCCGTCGGGTTGTTGGAACTGAGACCTGCCCAGAGCAGAGAGTCATATGTGGCAGTGCCTTCGACCCAAGAGTTGTGGGGCATCTGATAGGTGGCGGATACGACCTTGTAATCACGAATCCGCCATTTGTACGTTACCAGGTTCGCAAAGTGCGCAACGGAGAGGACGAAAGCGTTCGTGCCGGTCTTGAGTCCATTGCCAATGGATACCTTACCGGTCTTGAGAAGGAAATTTGGAGGGCACTAATCAAAAGCTATTCAGGGTTGGCGGATTTATCTGTTCCCTCTTGGCTACTCGCGGCATTATTGGTGCGCCCCGGCGGACGACTCGCGTTGGTCGTGCCAGCGACGTGGCAATCTAGGAACTATGCAGATGTTGTTCGATACCTAATGCTACGGTGCTTCAGTCCAGAGTGGATTGTCGAGGACTCTCAGCCTGGCTGGTTCAATAAAGCCCTAGTCAGGGCCCACTTGATCGTTGCTAAGCGACTACCGATTGAGGACGCACAGAAACCTCTAATTGCTAGAAAGGAATTCCCGTCTCCCACTTGGATACAATTGGAACCAGAAGCCGGGGCCTCGGAATCGATAGTAGGCGGGGCATTTGTTGGCGACCGGCCTGAAGAGGGTTTCGTCGCCTGGCTTCGGACCGATGACCCTGAACCAGTCCGAGGTATCCGCCGCCTGCATTTCGAGTCCCGCGAGGAATGGAACTCCCTTGAAAGCCGCATTAGTACCAAATCCTGGTATTCGCGGCTAGAGCATACTGAAAGGGAATTGCAGTTTTATCCTCAGGTGGCACGGCCGCGTCTGCCACACTTGCCCGCTGCGGTGCGGGACGTTCTTCAAGAAGAGTCCAATAGTCTTTGCCTGCTAGAAGATGTCGGGATTCATGTGGGTCAGGGACTTCGAACGGGTTGTAACCAGTTTTTCTACGTAACGGAGCTTTTTTCTGATAGAAACGCAGTTGTTCGGGTTGTAACGTCAGAATCCCTTGGTAGTCGGGAGTTCGCGGTACCAGAGGGAGCGCTGCGACCGGTCGTTCGACGGCAATCCGAAGTTCCATGTTTGCAGACTGGAGAGGTGCCTCAGGGACGAGTTCTTGACTTGCGCGGCTGGGTACTCCCCGAAGATGGAGGCACTGTCGCCGAAAATTTGGGAGCATATCACGCTGCGGGAGCAGTAGTACCCCGAATTATGCCTTCGGGATTGGCAAATCTAGTTAGGGTTGGCGCGAACGCGGTCCACCAGGGCACGTCCGGCAGTAAGCGCATTCCTGAATTGTCGGCAGTACGCACTAATGTACGTACTGCGCAAACGAGTAGGCCACCCAGATTTTGGTACATGCTACCGGATTTTTCAGATAGACACTCGCCTGCCGTTTTTGTGGCACGAGTTAACCATGACCTCCCATGGGCAGAGGCAAATCTCGACCCCCCGATAATAGTGGACGCGAACTTTACTTCAGTTTGGCCTAGAAAGAGCAATTGGACGAGTTTCGGACAAAAGGCCCTACTCAATAGCATTTGGTGTAGAACCCTAATGGAGGCAATCGGTACCCCTCTGGGAGGTGGAGCACTCAAAGTAGAGGCCTCGCATCTTCGTAATATGCCTGTGCCGCGGCTCTCCGATTACGCTGTTGAAAGATTAAACAGCCTCGGGTCAGAGCTAACCCAAAGGTCATCTGAGGTCCAGAGGGATGTGGATTGCATTGTGTTAGAGGGTGTCCTTGGGCATGGCAAGAAACGACTACAGTTAACAAACATCGCCGATAAGCTGACGATAAGAGCTCAACAACTGCACCGTAATCGGCAAAAGGTGGGGCAATGACAGCCGGGTTCACCCACATTCAGGAATTGATAAGGCGATGCTTCCAGCTGAGGGAATCACATGAAAACGAAGCAGTTCTTCGCAGTGAGTTTGTTTCCCGTCTTCGCCTGATTTTCACACAACCACAGGATGAATCATGGATCAATCACTACAGCACGGGAACAGAGGCCCTCACATCGGTCTTGCTTACCACTGGTGCGACAGCTAGACGGTTCATCGACAATTTAGTAGGGTCAACCACCATTGAGTACGAAGCGGATTTGCGTATACCAGCAAAAAAACTGGAAGGGTACAATCAAGTCACGGAACACGTAGCCGGACTTATCCGGTCGGGTTCTCCACCGTCCCAGGTCCGAGGCGTCCTTTCTGACACAGTAGAGTGGTATGTATACGACGTCGTCATGGACTCAGATAGCCCAACCGAGACCTGCACCGTTGACGATCTGACTCTGACACTTATCGATTCCCTCTTGCTTGAGGGCGACGATGAACCAACCGCGGAGCGCTTCTACAACTTTATCCGCAGGCATCTAGCCCGCGAACAGTCACGGCCTTTAGCAGCGACCTTCCTCACCACCGACCTTGGGCTTGAAAGCAGGCCTTACCAACGGAGAGTGGGTCTGTTAGTTGACTTGGTGGAAAAAGGTCGTGAGGGTGACCCGTCCATTCATCTTGCCACCGAACTATGGTCTCAGTTTGTGGATTATCTTGAAGGGGAGTATAGCGGATTTCGTACCGAAGCCTACGTTGATGAGGTGTATCTATCAATACTCGCCAGATTGCTATCTGCCAATGTGCTTATGGGAAGTGCAATTTCAAGCGATGACCAGGAACTCATTCAGGTTCTGGATGGGTCGTATTACCGCCAGCACTACAACATCCATAACATGGTCGAGCAGGATTATTTTGGTTGGCTGACTAGCCCTAGCCACATCGGAGAACTGTTGCCAGTCGCCCGGGAGGTTCAGCGGGACCTGTATGCTTATGACTTTGGGGCCCAGCCTGAAGAAGACCTGTTCGGACGTCTCATGGCTCAACTTGCAAGAAGAAGCCAACGAACACTTCTAGGTCAGGAATGGACACCGTCTTGGCTGGCCAAATTGTTGGCAGAACGATGCCTGGACAACCTGCCAGATAAAGAGTCCCCCCGTATCGTGGATATGTGCTGCGGCTCGGGTTCTATTTTGGCGGAGATTCTCAAAGCTGCAAGAGCAAGATTTGGTCTGAGCGACATGTCTTCGCTCCACGATGTCGCCACGGGCTTCGATATTGATCCGCTCGCGGTAAACCTCGCCAAAGCAACCTGGGTGGCTACTCTGGTGCCCGAGATCAAGACGGCAAATGTACGGATTGAGATTCCTGTGTATCACGCTGACTCGCTCTTTGCGGTTACTCCAGTTTCTAAATCACTTCCCCTCTTTGGAGAAGCAGATGTCATCGAAGTGTCACTGGATGGGGAAATAGTCGAAATACCGGACTCACTAGTCCAGCCCCAATACAGGAGGCTGTTCGACCACATCGTAGACTGGGTTTATGACGAAGCACTAGATGCTAAGAGCAAGGGCTATTCAACTGACCTGACACAGGGCGTGGTAAATGAATTCCTGAAGGGATCGGAACTGGCGGTGGGTGTTACCTTACCTCCTGGTCTTGACCAGCCTGTCGCCGAGGCTGTGTATGCGTTGGCTCGGCGTATGGCCAACCTTGCAATAGCTGACAGGAACGGAATTTGGGCATTTATCCTGAGGAATGCTTATCGTCCAGGCCTTCTGACGGGGCAGTTTAACGGTCTTGTATCTAACCCTCCTTGGCTTGCAATGAGTCGACTCGCTGAAAATCCATATCGATCCATGCTGGAGGAGCGTGCTCGCATTTACAATATCCAGCCAGAGGGACCTTCTTTCCTTCATCTTGAGCTAGGCACTACGCATCTGTTGCACGCCGTGGATCGTTACCTTGCTTTGAATGCATCCATAGCCTGCCTTGTGCCCGGTACGATCTTCAACGGCCACCACCACGAAGCCTTTCGCCAACGGAGATTTCTGGATGGTCGGCGTTCCACCCACCTGCAGATCGAAGAGGTGTGGCAAGTAATGCCTGGTACATTCAAGTATCCAGGTGCCGCAATAATTGGCACAAAGGGCCCCGGGGAATCGGAAGATGAACCGCACTCAGTTTCCGGGTTTGTAGCTAAGGACACAGGGTTGGAAAAGGTCGAATTCTCGGAACGTAGTCTCGGCACTACAAGAACTGCATGGGTAATGGAACTGGGCGGGAATCCTGCGGCTACATATGAGATCGACAAGCTCCCTCAACAAGGCGCAGACTTGATGCCACGAATCGCGGTGTGCGTCGAAGTTGATGATGGGTTAGGCGAACAGTACGAGGCACATGAATACAAAGTTACAACCCCCAACCTCGACTCAAGGTGGTCATATACCGTCAAAGCCGCCAAGGAATTGAAGGGCCAACGATTCACCGGATCAGTAGCCCCCCAGTTTGTCTTTCAGATCGCGCAGTCAGAAAACCTACTTCCTTTCCTGTTCGGACAGCACCGAGCCCCGATCGCTATCCCAGCGTTACGAGATGAATCTGGAGAATGGACACTTCTAGACCCCATCGATATTCGTCGTAAGGGATACGTTCTTACTTCACGCTGGTTTGCAAGCATAGATCGGCGACTTAGAATGACCGGAAAGGGGAAACCGCTTAGAGAACGTATAAATGAGCGCGGCAAACTGAACAGACAGGTCTTCGGCTCCGATGGGTATTTGTTGGTCGCCGGGGCAGGCGGCAAACACATTTGTGCAGCCTGCATCTCAGTCGAAGAAGCTGCTGAATTAGTTGTAGATCAAACGCTGTATTGGCAGGTCATCCAAGACCGGGGCGAAGTTTGGTATCGTGTCGGCATGTTGAATAGCCATGCCCTGACCCAAGCTATCACCCCTTTCAATCCAAGAGGCGCTTTCGGTGAACGGCATATTCATGCTTTGCCTTACCGATTAGTGCCTCCCTATGATCAATCCATTGAGGAACATGTCCGCATCTCTGAGTTAACAATAAAGGTGTCTGAATTAGTACGGCAAATTGTAGATGAAGACCTCTCTCTACAGGACCCGTGGCGAGCCCTCCATGTTCGACGGAGCAAGGTGAGAAAAGAACTCAGCCCTGTGGCGGAGTATAAGGAGTTGGAAGTTCTTTGTTCCGCGATATTAGGAACTACAGGCTCGGAAGAATACCTCGTGAATGACGCACGATAGACTCTCTGTTCAATCCAGGAGTCAACTATGCCAGTGGTTTTTCAGAGTCCGATATTACCAGACCAGATATTATTCGCCTTGAGAGACTTGGTCGGTGGCGATTTGACTGGGATGAGAATTTCAGTTGCGTATGCAACTCGGGCAGGTTGCGAGAACCTGGTCGGTGTTTTGGAAGAAAAATTGGGCGCCGACGCGCTACAGGCAGCAACGAAACTCCTAGTGACTTCGTTCGACTTCGGTCATACCGATCCTGAGGCTCTCAGATATTGGAGAGAACTCCCAAATGGCGATGTAAGAATCGCCAACGCTAGGAGAACGACGAGCGGAAGTCTTAGCCTTGCAACATCATTATCAAATTTCCACCCAAAGGTCTATCTGTTTGACCATCCTGATAGAATCGGCGCCTTGGTCGGGTCCGCTAATCTGACGCGCCGAGCGTTGACTGTGAATACGGAGGCAGCCAATTGGGAAGAAACTGCGGATGTTGAGGCGGTCGATAGAGTCTGGAACGGCACTTGGGGAACTGGCGATGTCTTAACGCAGGATCTACTGGATGAGTACAGGGCTGCTCACCCTAACCGTCCTGTACCAGACTTGGACTCAGGAATTCAAAGGCAGCCATTTCAGCTTCCTGGAACGGGGCATCGCCTTATCGATGCAATTGGCCAAGGCCTCAACCCGTTGCACTTCCAATTCATGTGGATTCAAGCAGGGTCAATGAGTTCTGGCGGTTCCCAGAACCAGTTAGAATTACCAAGGGGAGCTAACAAGTATTTTGGGTTCAATTACGAAGCATACGCAGCGGAGCACCTAACGATTGGGGAACCGGTCTTGATTTCGCGCGGAATGGAATGGACTGACCGATCTCTCACATGGCACTCAGGGGGCGGACAAAATGCTATGGAGAGATTAAATCTGCCAACCTTAGCGCAAGGAGGGTTCAATTACGTTCAGACAGCTATTCTATTTAGGCGGACCCAGCGCGGTTTTGAATTCACTGTAGCTCCTTGGGGCGGAGACCGTGCAAACGGCTGGTTAAATGCCTCGACGGCCAGCGGGGCGCTTTATCGAACTGGAATGCCAGCCAATTCTCGAATTTGTGGCCTCTTTTGAATCACCATCGTAGGATGTCAGTTCCAAAGGAATTTGACCCTTCTCCAATCAGCAAATAGCCCATTTGCGATTGCCTGTGACAAGGTTACTTGGAAGTCCTATTGGGTGTTGACCGACCTGAGGACCCCTAAACATGTTATGGGGCTTCAGTAACAGTTAGGTAAACCGGCAGAATATTCAGCAGTTCTCCGGCAAGAGCACCTTGCACGAAACGACATCCCAGGTGATCGGTTAGTTGTTCTTCCGTCTCCCCATGTACTCTTCAATTTTGGAAGCCAAGTGTAGGGGCAGTGGGAGATCGAATGCTTCATCATGATGGAATGCCATCTTTCTGAGACGGTGCACGAGGGCGGCCCATTCCTCTACTCGGTCATCTGGTTGCAGGACCGCTAGAAACAATTCCTTTATAGCTGGCATCGAATGTTGCCGATTGGGTCGTAGGGTTTTCGACTCGCCGCCGGGTGCATACATAGAGAGAGGCTTTGCTTGGAGGCTAAAGACTGTGCGGTCATCTGTTCCCCTAAAGATTCCACTTGCAATTCCCACACTTCCATCCTCTTTCTGAGCGAACCACGGTGGGGTCTCAGATGCCCCACCATCATCTCGTACCCGGACCACACGCAAACCATCGAATTCGCCCAAAGAGAGCGACTTACCCCACGAAAGTCGGTCCTTGAGTATATTCTTGTCACTAGTCCATTCCCAAATCCGGCGGACGTTCTGAGACTGGCAGAGTAGCAAAGTGGGGCCGGCTCTGCTGCATTCGGCTAACGCTGATCTCAAGAACTGGCGTAGGCTTTCGCGTCGTCTGCCGAGGTCCATCTGACTGCGCGCTAACATGGTTAACATTTCTGGGTATGACATCCAATCAGCGTCTTCGTGGATTTTTACAAGGACCTTCCCAAATTCATCGATTTTGACTGCCACTGGGAGTACCGACCTGTCCCCATCCCGGCGTTCGAGGTTTACTATCCAAAAGCCGAGTATTTGCAGATTGCTGGGGATTCGGGTAGATTTCGGTAGGCTTTCCAGAGGGGATCCCGGCAGCAGTCCCCATTGGCGCAAGACGTCTGCTATGGAGCTGACAATTTTGTGCTCGCTACTATCTTTCTCTTCTTCTTCCCCTAGTTGATCTTTGCTGCCGTCTGGGGTAATGAACTGGGACACGCGATCTGCTTTCGCTAGCCCCCACCGGATCGCATCTTTTGGGTCGTTCAATGCGCCAGATAGGTTGTCTAGCTCTATCAGGGTCGCGGTGGGCTTCTCTGCGACTCCTACCTCGTTGGCAACATATTCGGAGCGCCTGCGCTCAGCCGCCTGCCTCTCAGCCCGACTCTTAATCCTCCCACCTTCACTGTTCGTCAGCACAGACGCGATTTCACCTGCGTGTTCCAAACGAATCTCAACCGATAGTCCATACGACTGATACTCTGTCGTACCTTCAGCTGCATTGTCGTCCAGGACCAAACCAAAAATCTGCCCGATCCTGGCACGGAGCTTTTTCCCAGTCTCAAGCGATTGAAAAAAGACCTCGAAGCGGATTCGGTTGCCAATTCTGCTCTGTACCAGCGAACACACCACTTTGGCCGGAACATTTTTTGCGGGTTCGGTTAGGTAGGAGCGCCTTCCATTCGCCGTCCTAATTCGCGCCCATTTGGGTGCTTGGACTATACCTTGAGTCGCAAGCACACGTGCCAATCCGGTGTATAGGTCAAGGCGATCCTGGGCAGGTACACCTACTTTGACCCGGTGGTGTGAACGACGGAAAGCCGAACCGAATACAATTCCTGACGGGTTTACAGCGTCTTTCAGGAATTCAGAGGGTTCGCGGACAATTTTCTCTGGCTCCGGCAACTGGAGGGACATCGGGATGTTCTTCAAGATGGGGGCGATCTGCGATTTCCATGTCGGAAACGGTACAAGCTCGCCTGTGTGTTCAGAATCGCGCCATTCGAGACCAATGGGCGTTCCGATCATGCGCTTGGGTGCTGAACCAGCATTTATCCAGGGGGAATCAGCCGCAACGTAAACTGTTGTATTTCGGTTGGGAGGCAAGGCAAAAAACTCACTGTTGGCATCTCCTGCCCTTGGTCGAGCCAGAGATCTACTTACCCACCTTCTGATGCTCGGACTGAACCGAAGCACAGGGTAGGAGAGGTGTGGCATAGTATGGGCAACAGGTTTCAATACGTAGGACCAGAACCACGAGATATCGCGATTCACATAGGTCTGAGGTGGCCACGAAACAAGTTCAGGTTGTCTTGAATTGTATGACTCTCGGAAATACATCCCCCTGTCGTTAACTTCTATGACGACGCCTGGCCGGGATAGCAGTTCGACCAGAATGCCAGGTGCAGCGTTGAAGTAAGTCCCGCTGGGATTCGCCGTCCCGTTTGGATGGGTCAAAACCCTAGTCAAATCGATAAGTTCTGGATTCCAAGCCAAGTCATTTGGGTCGAGGTTCTCTGCTACGTATTGCAAGTCATTCTGCCGCGCAGGAGCTACGAGCTTTTCGAACCCGTTCTCCAGCCAAGCTCTGAAAATCAACACGAGCAAGTCTGAGTCCATCGGGTGACGCGAAATTAACCACGGCGACCCCGTTGGAACTCTCCACCATTCTTCGATGTACATGACTCCAGGCATCAAGAATCTAACCGCCTGCGCCAGCGTTTCAACTGGAGGATATATACGCCGGTCTCTTGGCAGGAGCGCTTTAAATCGGTCTATCCAACCTCGGGGAACGGAGAGCGAAAAAACCTCGATCTCCTTTCCAATCTCAGAGTCGACTAGGAAATCCAAGGGTTGGATCGTGTCATAAAACGCCATTGCTACTCCTGAATCGGGATTAGTCCAAGCCTTCTATGTGCTTCAATGCCGATGCCCAAGGTCCGTAGAGAGCATTGGCGACTGAATGGGCACGCGGGTCTCTGGCAGCGGATTCTGGGTTTAAGTATCGGTCAAGTTCGGAACGCATTGCCACCAAGAGACTAGTTTGACGGGAATCCTTGGACTCCCCTCGTGCGGTTTCCGGAGCAAAAGCGGCGTCGCAAAAATGCACCCTAGTTTCACTCCCTCCACGAACGGTTCTGCCAACCGTCTGCCAGATTGCGATTAACTGGGTCCACGCCAGGTGAGTTATTTCTAGGTTCGTCAATGTGGTATAGAATCCGCTCTTATGTAGACGCGTGTGCCATTCGATGTTAGCTTCTCTTCGAAGTTTCCTCCATTCCTCTAGCATCCCGGTGTTTGAGTCTAGGATGTTACCGTTGCATAATGATCTATTCATGGCCCACCAGTTCATCTCGCCGAGAACTGTGCTCATTTCAAATGGCACAGGCATAGGACGCACCAAGAAGAACACACTGCCGACCGCGGCGCGCCCGTCGTTGATAAGGATGTTGTGTCCTCGCTCGAGGGCAAGTAAGGGCGCCACCAGAACACACTCTCTCCGTTCTGCCAACGAATAAACGCGCCCTCTGCGAAGGACGGGTGTACTTCGGCGTCTCTCTTCGTCGTCATCTCTAACCAACTGAACAACTTTGCCTGTCCAGTTGGGAAGGGAGTTTAGTTCACTGGCAACGGTCTCTGCTTGCCTATAGGACTGAACCACGAGCAAGATGCGCTGGCGGTCCTCAGGCAGCAGTTCCAATTCAGCCTGTAGCCCGAACGCACTTCCGGGGCTGGCCAACGAATGGACGATGGTCTTAAGATTCTCATCCCTCATATCGACTCGGGCTCCTGAGACGTTTACAACATCCCCATTCCGGTTTGAAATCGGGCTAAAGAAGCACCGACTCCGGCGTATGACCTCGGTCTGATTCTCTGGAGGCTTCAGCAGGGCATCTACCGGTAACTGAAGATGGTGGCTCATCGAGCCTGGTGCCCAACTCGTCCCGGACATAAATATAGTGTGAGGTCCCTTTATTCCATCGAGTGCCTCGAAGAGATCGTGCATGTGCAAAAGTATCCATCTCCCGATTCCCGCGCACCGGAAGAACTGGAGTCCCCCAGACGATCTTTGCTCCGACGAGGTATATCTGAATCCGAACAGATTCCCCATCGCTGCTTCAGGAACTAGCGCTCGATAGTCAGATGGGGGGCGTTGAAACATCGTATCGCCGTCCGAGGAAAGGCCGAACGCCTCCTCTGCCGAATCCCAACGGTCCACTATCTTCTTGAGGCGATGGTCAAGAATTGCAGTGGCCACGGCCAAGAATAGCTTACCTATCAGGCGTGCATTGTCTCCCTCTCGGGGCTCCCAATGCTCGCTTTGAGTTTTAATCCAGTTGGCAGCCATTCCATCGAGAAGGTCTGACGGATACTCCAACATTGACCGCATGCCGATTTCGGACAGTGGACTTTGCCTGCTGAAAGGGTCGGCGAGAAACTCATCCACCTCGTCCGGTAACTGGCGGGCAGCGGGTGACGCGCTCGCCCTAGCTTGATCATCAATTCTCCACAGACTGTCGTCACTTAACAATCGCTGAAATAGGCTGTGTCCAGTAAAGTAGGTCTGTCGTGTGATCCAATCCTTAAGACTGTCGTCGTCATTGACAAGTGTGATGATAAGGTCTGCTGCCTGCTGTGCTAATCTTTGGGCCTGGCTCCAGGTGTTGGTGTCCATGTCCAGATACCCACTACGAGACCTTCCCTGATGGGCTGATGAGCTTATTTCGAGCTGATCCATCCAGCCTTCGCCGGTTTCCCCAATTAGGGATTCATTAGGTCCAAAGGCACTGTCCAATTGCACTTGAACCCGGTCGACCTCGTCGACGATTACGAGGTCGCTGTCTCTGTAGACCAGCTCCAATAATCGAATACTTTTGTGAGTTGCTTGAACGGGAGATCGCGTGTATAGAAGGCTAGCTGTTGTAGCGACCCATATGTGTGAATCCATCAGGTCGTTGGACGCACGATGAACGGGACAAATATTCATCAAAGGACACTGCACGCGTCGTTTTCGCTCTCCACGCTCCTCGTATAGTTCGTAGCAAGGCTCCTCGCCAGGAGATATAACTTTACCCCCACTGCTTAATCCATCAAGAAGGCAGATCGGGCTCACCCACTGTAACCTCGAGTCTTCTGGCAGTCTTCCTTTTCCAGCTCGCTCTTCCATGGCGACCGATAGGATGCGTTCGAAATGCCTACGTCGGTTGGAAGCCCCCAAGAGCGGAACGCTGCGTAAACCAAGGTTCCAGAATAAGGTCGCGCGGGTAACTGCATCTACCACGTCCCCAACGATCAAGGTGATCCGCAAGCCATTTCTTGCGGCCCAGACAGCGATTACATCCATTAGGGTGGACTTGCCGGAACTCACCATTCCCGCAAGGTGGAAACTCCCATCCACAACCAGGGCGTCGTTGTCACCATCTTGAAGAAGCTCAATTCTCATGCTCTCTATTCGCACTCGCCATTCACTGGAAGGAGAGCTACGCTCGTCCATCCATGTGGCGGTTTCGAGGAGGGCCTCCCAGGGTATCCTCAACCGGTCCCGATGGGTTCGGGACCTGATGCCCTGACCGCTTCGTTTCTTGCTCGACGCTAGTTGAACTAACTCTTCGGGGAAGTGGACTGAGTCCCATCCATCCCTATATCCTTCCCCATTTAGGAAATGCCATGCTCGGTCGCTGTCGGCATATTTGACGACCCGTTCTATGTGTGGAGGAGGGGTGCTCAACGCCTCTAAGTAAACATCCTCACGCCGAGGGCAAATGCTTGTCGGGCGGCGGACTGCCGGGCTCTCCTCGCCTCTGATATCGTAGAGTCGGAATCTCTGAGAAACACCTTGATACCACCTGAGAGAATCCCCCCAGCGTTCCGACCCTCTGTAGTATCTAAGCAGGTAACGCCCAACCGCCAGCATCCTCCGCCCTGCTAGTCCCAGTTCCTTCTCGCTTAGGACGGCCAATTCATGGCCGGATAAGAGTGCAGGAATAACTGCCGCCGATTCCTGCTTCGTTACTTTCTTTATGAGAAACAATCCAAGCTCCACGTCGAGCAGTTGGTCCACATCTCTCCGAGACATTCTGGTTTGGTCAACCAATTGCTTACGAAGCGCGTCTTTCCACTTAGCAATGTTACGCATGACGGTCTCCATCATTCAGGCACTGCTTCACGGCACTAATGAATCGTCTCTCAACTGCGAATTCCACACTGGCTACGCGCCCGCGTCGAGCTGCTTCAAAGGCTCTCGCGTACCTATTGCGCATCGTCGCACGGTAATTTGGAACCACTAGAAATGCCCGATCCCATGGAGGGTCGTTGCTAAACTCACGCACTGCGTTGCCAAGCAGGTAAGGGTTAGCCCAGTCTTTGACATCTATTGCCCATTTTTCTCCAGATGGGAAACCCAAGTGAAGGTCGAAAGTGTCGAAGTTGGGCCAGAGAGATACTTGCAAACCGAATCCGGCCAGACGCCTTTCCAGTCGCAATTCTGAAAGACCCGGTATGACGACATATCGGGCTATCCCTGGCTTAACCCTCTTAGCTCCTCCAATCATTCTTGACGCATCCATTCTGACTATATGGCCAAATCCATTAGTACGTATGGAGCACAATTGGGTTGCGCAGTAACGTCTGCCACTACGTGATTCTGAGAGAGACCAGCCGCAAAAGCCGCAAATCTCGATTTGCTCGGTGACAACGGCTGAATCCGGGACATCTTCATACATCCCTTCAAAGAGTTGCCGTATGCCCTGAGGAAGAGCGATGCTTTCAAGCGCTAAGTCTTTAGCGGACAGCAAAGGATGCTCGATTAAGAACCGGCGAAATCGGGTGTAAACGTCTGGGCGCCCCATCAGCTTGCAACGTTCTTGGAATTCAAGCACTCCCTCTTCTGTAATCTCGCTCAGTATGAGTTCTCCAGAATCTGCTGCTATATCCACCGCAAGTTCGAAGCACACATCAGACGGTATATCATCAATAATGAGCACGTCTGTCTCGTCCAGCGCAGAAGGAACTAAAGGTAGGGGCCAGTCTTTCATCGGCCGCCTAAACAGGGCGAAAGCTTCTGGGATGTCCCTCGGAAACTCTTTCCCTTGCTGGAGACTGATGACGGCCAGCCGGCTAAGTCCGCGTCGGAGTGCCTCCGGGCAGCGACTCGCCAATCTGTTCCCATCTCCACCCCACCCTTGTACTAGCCCTGTAGCCAGAAGGCGAACCAACTCGAGAACGCCCGGCTCCTCTGAGGCCGTGGCTTGGTGCAAGGGGCGGTCATCGTATAAATGGTCATCTGGCGACAATTCCTTAGTTCCCTCAGAATTAGTCCTCAAGCGAAGGGAGCGGAATGAACCAGACTCCCAATCAACGTGAGTTCCTCGCATACGAGATAGCCTCCTGTAGATGGCGCCCCGGGACGAAGGGCGAAGCCCAGCGCCAACAGCTACTTCGGCGAATGTAGGAGGCTGGCCGGCTTGTTTGGTCAGACGTTCAATCACTTCAAGCAAGTGGCGGTCGTTGTTGGTCATTGTGATGCCCTCTTGAACACATGGCAACAAATTGTTTCCTAATGCTAGCTCATTTTTCAACTAAATTCTACCCTCTACAGCCAACTGTGCACGGGACCCTTGGGAGGGTCGTTACCTATACCGATGATCGGGAATAAGAGATCCAATCCAGTGGGCCAGACTCCTTTAGTCTTCGCGATCAAGTCTCGCTGAAGCTTGCGGAAAGGGTTGAGCTACATCTTCGAACTTACTTCGGCGCGCCAAAATAAGGCTTTGGAGCTTCAAGCATGGGCGTCTTGGGACACTACCACCTGATGTAGATGGCAGTAGGGCCACCACCCAGTTTCAGCTTGGTGTGCTGGTTGGGCTACTACAAACGAAAGCCCCCGCAGTGCCGGCGGGGGCTTGGCCACTTAATCACACGGGCGGGTCAGAGGATTACAAAGCTACATCGAACCTGATGCGAAAGGTTCTTGATTTTATCCAGTTTGGTGGGCCTGGATGGACTCGAACCAACGACCTCGGTCTTATCAGGACCGCGCTCTAACCACCTGAGCTACAGGCCCACTTAGGGGGCTGACCAGTTAAGTCAGTCCAAAGATTATAGCAAGCTCAAAGACAGCAATCAACATGGCCGCGCAACGAGTTGGCTGCCGAGTCTGCCGCTAACGGACTGCCCGAGTCCCCAATTTCCCGTCACATTTTTCAATTTCCCGGCTCTCAATGTGTGATAAGGCTGTTACGCGGCGTCCGTTGCCGCCAGCTTGCTGTGTAGCTGACGGCTAATACGATTGCGAGGGAGCGTCGCCAATATGCTCCAATTGAGATGGGCAAATGTGTTAAATGTCGCTTTATGGCTGGGTATAATTAATGGATAGCAACTTCCGCAGGTGAATTGACAATAAACGTTCTTCTTTCCCTCACTTCCGTCGGCTCCGAAGAAAGTATTGGCCTGATTAGTGATTTCGCCGTCACCATGGCTGTGGCCGGAATAGCCCTCTTGCTGTTCCGGCGCTTCAATCTGCCTCCGGTCCTGGGCTACATTCTGGCCGGCGTTATTGTGGGGCCCTTCACTTTTGCCGCCATCAACTTCGGCCCCTTTGCCAATTTCCAGGGCCCGGTGCAGAACATTCAGACCATAAGGGAACTGGCCGACCTGGGGTTGGTCCTGCTGCTGTTCGGCATTGGCCTGGAGATTGGCTGGCAGCGTATCCGCCAGGTGGGCATAAAGGTCATTGTCATTGGCGTCGTTGAGATGGCCGCCATGTTTGCCATCGGTTTCGAGTTGGGCAACCTGCTGGGCTGGACGCCGACCGAGCAGATATTCCTGGGGGCGGCGCTTTCCATCAGCAGTTCCGCAATTCTGATCAAGATGCTTCGCGATACCGGTTCCCTTTTTGCGAATCGGGGACAGCTCATCGTGGGCATTCTGCTGGTTGAGGACTTCGTTGCGGTCATCTTGCTTACCGTACTCTCGGGCGTGGCAACTACCGGCAGCGCCAGCCTGACCGACATAGGCGTTCTGGCGCTGCGACTGGCGATTTTCGCCATTGCCGTGCTTACCATAGGGGCCCTGATTGCCCCCCGGCTGATGGGCTACATAGCTCGTTTCGAGTCCGATGAGATGCTGCTTATCGTCAGCCTGACCCTGTGTTTTGGTTTGGCCCTGGCGGCGCATCAATTGGGCCTGTCCGCCGCTGCCGGCGCCTTCCTGATCGGTATGATCCTTGGCGATACCGTGCATTCAGAGCAAATCGAGCGCTTGATGAATCCCCTGCGGGATACTTTTGCCGCCCTGTTCTTCGTTTCCCTCGGCATGTTAGTGGACATTTTCAATATTGGCGAATACTGGTTGCCCGCCCTGGTAATTTCCCTGGTATTCGTATCTGGGAAGATTGTTGCGGACACCATCGGTTCGCTGCTGGCCGGCCAGGACGGGCGTACCGCTCTTCAGGTGGGCACTGGAATGCCCCAACTGGGCGAGTTTTCGCTGGCCATGGCAAAGACGGGAGCGGACCTGGGCGCAGTGTCGGCAATTTTCAGTCCCGCCCTCACCTTTGCCACCGCCATTACGGCCCTCGTATATCCCTTCATTTTCCGGTCGTCGGATGCGGTGGCCAACCTGCTGGACAGGCTGGCGCCGGGCTGGCTGCGGCAGCTTTCCGGCCTGGTTTTCGTGTGGCTCACCGCCAGCAGGAGGAGCTTTGTCCTGGGCACGCGCTTGGCCCTGGACGTGAGGAACCTGGTGCAGCGCATCTTTTTGAACGCCGGAATAATAGTTGTGCTGATCGGGATAGGCACCATATCGCTGGAATTCAGCCAGCCATTGTCCGAATGGTCCGGATTAAGCCAGGACAACCTTCGCCTGGCCATAGGGGCGGTGGTGCTGGCCCTGTGCATCCCCGGGGTGTTCGCCGTCTGGCGCAACCTGGATTCACTTACGGAACTGGTAATTGACTATATTCTGCCTCCCTGGTGGAGCGCTCCTCGAAACGTAACCCGGCAAACCCTGAAGCGGGTGGTGCGCAACAGCCTGTTGATAGTGGTACTGCTGGTACCTTTCCTGTGGAGCAGTCCCTTCCTCGTCCACCTGTTCCTGTTGGGCGGCTGGCTCTCTGCCGTGATCGCTGCTGTCCTGCTGGCGGTGGCCGCCGGTGTGGCCGTAGCCGGCTTTCAGTTGCACGGTCTGCTGGAGGACGCCTTCCGCAACACTTTCCTCGGTTCCACCGAGCAGTACCGTTACGACGAGCACCAGTGGGATTACCTGGCCGAAGACTCGCACCTTTACTCCCACGACGGCAACTATGACGACCAAATTGATAACTCGAACCAATAGGCCAGGCTGATTCAATTGTTCAATTGACTGTTCAATTGATGGATGCTCTGGAAATCCGCTCGTGGTGAGCTTGCCGAGCGATGAACGGCTTTTCAGCCTGGCCGCATGTTTAACTATGTTGAGCCGGTGGAGGGAGAGGAGCCGGTTTGGGTAAATCGGTGGCGGGGCTTATAATGGGCTGGCCTCAACCATTTTCAGGAGTTCATTATGCGTATCTGCTCTTTCCTGCCCAGCGCCACCGAAATAGTGTATATGCTGGGCCTTGAGGACCAACTCCACGGTGTAACCCACGAGTGTGACTATCCGGCGGCGGCCAGGCAAAAGCCCTGGGTGGTGCGGAGTGTGTTTGAAGGAATGGACCCTCAGCCCAGCAGCGGGGAGATTAGCCGCGTCATTTCGGAGCGGCTGGAGCAGGGACTGGGCATTTACGAAATTGACCAACCCACCATGGAGGCCGCCGAACCCGACCTTTTGCTAACCCAGGCCATCTGCGAGGTTTGAGCCATTTCTTCTCGGCAGGTTGCCGAGGTCAGCGTCAGCCTCCCCAAGGAGCCGCAGGTAATATCCCTGGACCCCCAGTACGTGGGCGACGTGCTGGAAGACATCCGGCGGGTTGGCCGGGCCACCGGCGCCGAAGAAGCGGCGGAGCGAATTACCGGAGATATGCAGAAGCGGATTGACAAGATAGCCGATAGGACGGCCGACGTCTCCCGGCGGCCCAGGGTGCTGCACCTGGAGTGGGTGGACCCCCTGATGTGCGGAGGCCATTGGGTGCCGGAAATGGTGGAAATGGCCGGCGGCGAGAACTGCTTTGGCGACAAGGAAACGGGTTCATTTAGGCTGGAGTGGGACGAGATTGTGGCCAGCCAGCCGGAGGTCATCATCCTGATGCCCTGCGGTTTCGATGTGAAGCGCGCCCTGGAGGATGTTCCCCTGCTGGCGGAAAAAGAAGAGTGGGCGACGCTGCCGGCGGTGAAGAGTGACCGGGTGTACGCGATTGACGCCGGGGCTTACACCAGCCGGTCCGGCCCCCGCCTGGTGGCCGGCCTGGAAATCATGGCCGAGATGATACACCCGGAGCTTTTCTGCGGGATGATACCCGAGTCGGGAGCCATTAGGCTTTACGGGTCCTGATTTCGTTTATCCACGAATACGCGCGGATTTTCACGAATCATTTGCGATAGTTTAGTTATGGCGCCTCTGAACAAGTCCCTTCCCCCTTTACGAAGGAAGGGACTTGTTCAGAGGTTGAATAGTGGTTATTCGCGCCTATTTGTGGATGAAGTCGGCCGGTCAGTTCAGGGCGCCCGCCAATGAACGCAGGTTGTTGAGTTCCGGCGTTTCGTCGTCGCCCATTTCCTGCCAGATGTTGGCCGCCTTGCTCAGGTTGTCCTGGGCTGTTGTGGCTTCTCCCTTGCCGGCCTTCACCCGTCCCAGCCAAAAGGTGTCCCGCGGCGTTTCGCGCCGACTCAGCCGCTCTCGCAGCATGTCCTCGGCCTTGTCGAACTGCTCGGCGCGCAGGTAGGCTTCCAGCACCGTATCTTCAAATACTTCCCGCTGGGCGTGGCTGCCCCCAATGCGGGTAAGCTGCGGGAAGACGGGCTCCAGGTAGTCCACGGCGGTGGCGTAGTCTTCCTGGGCAAAGGCATCAATTCCCTGGGCCAGGGGCAGGATGACCTCCCTGGCGAATATGTTTCCGTTCTCGGCGTTGGTCCTTAGCCGGTTAATCATCTGGTCCATGAGTTCCCGGTCACCGCTGGCGGCGAAGGCCAGGGCGGCGTGAGCGTCGCGGAAGGCCGCCCCCGGGGTGGTAGCGGCCGGGGCTGCCTGCTCCTTAACTTCTTCCCAGGGCATTGGCGGCTTTTCACCGCCGTAGATGGTCATTCGCCACATGAAGGAAGCGCTGTCGGACAGGCCGGAGATGTTCTTGGCGATGGCGGTGGGGCGAATCCAGTCCTCGTAGAGTTGGAGGGCCTCACCGTAGCGACCCAGGGCCAGCTCGAAAAGGGCCTGGTGCCAGGACAGGTGGGTGTGGTAGTGGGCGCGGGCGTCGAAACCCTCCAGCCAGTTGCCCAGGAAGTTCCCGCCGGTGGCGGCGTCGCCATACTCAAAGTAGGAATGGGTTACCGAGTGGGCGGCTACCGCGTTCCCGGGGTTCATTTCCAGGGACTGCTCCGCCAGGCTCAGGGCCTTGTCCAGGATGCCCATTTCGTGGTGGGCGAAGGCGTACTGGCCCAGGAAGGCCCAGTCGTCGCCGCAGTGGGGAGCCAACTCGTTCATCAGCGCCAGCAGCGACGGCGGGAAGACCGGGTCTCCCGCGCCACTGCAGCCCAGCATGTAGAGCCGCTGGGCCAGGCGGTGCAGCACGGCGTCGCGGGGACTTTCGGCCAAGTGTTCCTTGACCAGGCGCAGGGCGTCGGGTCCCTTGCCGTTGGCCCACAGGTTGACGGCTTCAATGTGCCGCCGTTCCCGGACTGATATGCCATCGGCCAGTTCCAGGCCCCGCTTGACGCTCTCCCTCGCCTGGTCCGGGCGGGCGCGCGTCATGTGCAGGAAGGCCAGGCAGCCATGGGCGATGGCAAAGCCCTCGTCCAGGTCAATTGCCTCCTGCAACTTTTCCTCCGCCCCGTAGGACTGGGACAGCAGCAGGTCAATCCCCTCCTGCCAGCGGTCGGCGGCATCGGGGGAGTCGGTGGACAGGGTCATTCCGTAACGGTCTTTTATGGTGCCGGGCATAACCAAACCTCCTCACGGTTGAGTGGGACTAACCGGCGGCAAATCCGCCTCTTCTTCCAGAGTAAATTGCTCCCCGAAGGCGGCCCGCTCGCTTAACGGGCGGGTAAGGGTTCTGAAGAGTATAGCTTGAGTTGCCTGTTGTTCCGGCGTTAATTGCACGTCTTGGGGTGGCGGCGACTGGCGAACATCCGCCAATTCCCGGCAATATGACCTGGCCGGCTCCAAGTAGGGTCGTAGCTCGCCCGGGAACCACTGGTGTTCATAGGCGTTGGTGTGCATACTGTCGAAGGAACTGAAGGCCACCTGCCAGTCCGGGCGGCCCCACTCCATAGACAAACAGGAAGCCACTGCGCGCAGGTGGTTGTGGTAGCGGTGGTTCCAGCCCCGGAATTGTGCTATCGCCTTCAGTTCGTGGGCGACCGCCAGCCAAATCTTTTCCGACGCCTGCAGGACGTCGCCCTTGTCCAGTTCTTCCTCGGCCTGCTGCAACAATTGCCGGCTGATTTCCTCGTAGCGTTCCGGCGACGACGGGCGAAGTTTTTCTGGTTGGTGGGTGGTCATATCGGGACTACCTCAATGGCGCGCCAATCAGGTATAGGACTGGTCAAGCATACAAATGGTACCACAAGGCTGCTTTGAGTCGTACAACTACACCAAAATCTTCAAAGCATTTCAAACATGCTGGCTACGCATCCGGAATCCGTATAACCGACCTCAGGGTCTCGCCCCGTTCCATGGCCTCGAAGGCAGCCTCGGTGTCCTCCAGCCCTATAACCGCCGAAACCACCCGGTCAAGGTCCAGTTCGCCGGACAAGTAGTAGTTGGCAAACAGGGGGAAGTCACGGGACGGCAAGTTGTCCCCATACCAGCTTACCCGCAATGAACCGCCCAGCCCGAAAAACTGGAGCATGGGCACGTCAACCACCATCGTCGGGTCAGGCACCCCGATCAGGACGCAGGTGCCGGCCAGGTCTCGCGACCACAGGGCTTGTAGCAACGTCTGGGGCATTCCAACGCACTCAAAGGAATAGTCCACCCCATGACCATCGGTCAGCGCCTTGATGGCTTCCACCGGGTCTGTGTCGGCGGCATTTACCACGTCCGTCGCCCCAAACTCCCTGGCCCAGGCCAGCTTGTTTTCGGCAATGTCCACGGCGATAATCCTGGACGCCCGGGCCAGTTTGGCGCCCATGATTACGCTGGAGCCAATGCCGCCGCACCCATACACTGCCACCGTGCCGCCCCGCCGCACACCGGCGGTGTACAGCACGGCCCCCACGCCGGTGGTTACGCCGCACCCCAGCAGGCTGGACTGTTCCGGCGGACAGGCGGCGGGCACGGGTACCGCCTGGCGGGCGGCCACCACGGTATGGGTGCAAAAGGTGCCGATGCCCAGGGCCGGGTTCAGCGCCGCCCCGTCCTTCTTTGCGGTCATGCGCGGCTGGGCGTTGAGGCTTGCGGAGCACAGGTTGGGTTGCCCCAGGGCGCAGAAGCGGCAGTAGCCGCAAGGGGCGCGCCAGGCCAGCACCACGTAGTCGCCAACCTTGGGGTCGGTGACGCCCTCGCCCACGGCCTCAACGATGCCCGAACCCTCGTGCCCCAGCAGGAAAGGAAACTCGTTGGTAATTCTGCCCAGCTTGTAGTGCAGGTCGGTGTGGCACACGCCGCTGGCCTGGATGCGTACCAGCACCTCGCCCGGCCCGGGGTCGTCAACAACTATCTCTTCCAGCAGGGCCGGCTCCCCGGCTGTCCTGGATATGACTCCCATTCCGTTGGTGGGCATGGCGGTTCCTCCGTGTTCTGGTTGTTTGTTGGACGTTCGGGATTATGTCATTGCCGGTAAGTGGTTGGCAATGGCATGAGGAATTAGACTATCTGCATAAAGCTGGAACTACAGTATCATTGAGCCGAGAATAACGGACCAAATACCGGCTTGCCGGCTATGGGAGAGCCTTCCGGTGATTGCCCTGTCCAGCGTCCGAGACCTGTTAAACTATTGAGGATTAAAACATCTATCGCCGGTTTGCGTAGGGGTTCCAGGCAGGCCCATCCTTCTCGGCTTGACTACGTTCCCTCTACGGCAAAATCAGGAACCTCCGTACTTGTCATCGTATTTACGAAAGCGTGCACTTCTTCCAGGGTTCCGCCGCAGGAGATCAGACCGTGAGAAAGACACCGATAGTTACTATAGTCGCAGCTCTGCTCATTATCGGGGTTGTGGCGGGCTGGTTGCTGGTCCGCTTCACTGGCGGGGAGGAACTGGTCATTGCCACCAGCACCGACTACCCGCCCTTCAGTTACCTGGATGACCGGGGCAACCCGGCAGGGCTGGACTACGAATACGGCAAGTTGTTGTGCGAGAAGCTGCGGGCGGAGTGCCGGTGGCAAACTGCGCCCTTCGAGACTGTGCTGGAAAGAACGGCGCAGGGAGACTTCGACCTGGTAGTCAATTCCTTCACTCGCACTGAATACCGGGAGGAATTGGTTCACTTTTCCGACCCCTATTATCTGTCATACGGCCAGTTTACGCGCCGGGCCGGCAGCGATGCAGACCCGGACTCCCCGGCGGTGGCTGCGGTGCAGGCGGCAACCATTTATCACCGGTTCCTGCAGATGCCCGGGTTTGACCACTTGACGGTGGAAACTTATCCCAGCCAGGAAGAGGCGTTCCGGGCGGTGAGCGATGGCCGGGCCGACTTGACCATTGCGGATGACGTGCTCGTTGACCTGGCAGTCAACCAGTCCTCCTACTTTGTGGATGGTGAACTGGGCGCCTTCGAGCGGGTAGGCAGCCCCATAGTTCCGCTGCCCGGCACCCCGGAGTTTGATGCCTTGGGGACCGGTGAGATTGGCATAGTGGTTCCCAAGAGCAACGCCCACCTGCTGCCCGAAATCAACCGGGCAATACGGGAAATAAACGCCGGGGAGGAAATTGCCCGCGTAAGCCAGGGCTACTTTGGCCGCAACATTCTGGCTCGCCCCGATTCGCCATGAAACGGTTTCAACGTCCAGAATCCGGCAGTCGCTGCGCAGTCTTGACCGGTCAGGGTGAGTTTTCGCCGACCTTTTCCTTCGCCTTCGCAGCAGATTGAAGGACGGGCAAGAGCAGTTCGGCGGCGTGTTCTATAGCTACCGCATTGGGTAGTTCGTCGGCATCGAAAAAAGCGGTAACGCACTCGGCAATGTCCTCGCCGTTCGGGGTAGGCAGGCCATTCCCCAGCCAAAGAGTGTCGGATCGTTCATGGTAGTTGATCTGCAGCTTTTCTATCATGGTCTCCCCGCATGGCACAACCGCCGGCTATGCTTCAGGAAACAGGTAAGGACGCAGCAACTTGGCAGCGCCCTCCAGCGTGACCATCTGAGGCTCGTCTTCCTCATCAAAGAACACCATCAAGTCTTGAGCAATGCCAGAACCATTGCTCGCCGGCGTGCCCGTCCATAGGGTTAGAATGTCCGCTTCCGGGTCATAATCAATGCAGAGTTCTTTGCGGGGAGGAATAGTATGCTTGGCCGGGTTCCAATCGGACTTGGGCTGGGAAGTCAATCCGGCCTCCTCCAAATTTTTAATGGCCCGGGTTATGGTCATGACTACGCTTTTACGGGCTTTTCTGACGCTTTTTCCGGTGATTGCATTGCCGCTTGCAGGATAGGCAGCAGGATTTCGGCGGCATTCTCAATCATTACGGCATTGGGCCGCTCTTCATCGTCAAAAAAAACGATAACACGTTCCGCAATATCCTCTCCGTCAGGAGTGGATCCGCCGTTGCCAAGCCAAAGGGTGTCAGATTCTTGGTGGTACCTGATTTGCAGCTTCATGGTTTCCCCCATCTCCGTAAGGCTATCCTGTCAAAGAACCGGTTAAATAGCTTGTCATCTTCTACAATCACCCTAAGCCACTTACCGGCTTCCTCAATAAAACCCCAGTAACTTATCCTACCATTTTCTTGCACTTCGGAATGATAAGGGTTGCCTAAAACTTGCTCCACCCACTCATCCTTGACTTCGGGGTGATTATGCCTCGCCTCGTTCTCATAATATCTGGTGGTTTCCATTTCAAGATTATATACTTAAAACAGGCTAAACCGCCCCTTCCTCCTGCAAACCCGCCAGTTCCTCCTCCGTCAGGCCCCCAATACTGCACAGAACCACCCGGTTGTGCTGGCCCAGCAGCGGCGCCGTTTGCGGCTCAATCGTCTCGCAGTCCAGCAGGCGCAGAGGGGTGCGGAGGGAGCGGAAGGTTCCCCCCGCCGTGTCTCCCGTCTCCACGAACATATCCCTGGCCGCCAGTTGGGGGCAGTGGGCCAGGTCTTCGGTGTTTTGGGCCACGCCCATGGAGAACCCCAATTCGGTAATCTTGCCGGCCACCTCCCACTTGGGCCGTTCCTGCGTCCACTCCTCCAGGGCGGGGATGACGCGCTCCACTATAAAGTCGCCGTCGGCCGGGGCCAGGTATTCAGGGTTGTCGGCCAAGTCGTCGCGGCCCGCCAATCGCCACAGGTTGCTCCACCGTTCCGGCACGCGCGCCCCGGCCATAATCACGTAGCCGTCGCTGGCGCGCAGGGTGATGCCGGCGTTAGCCAGCCGGCTATAGTCCCGCGTGAACAGTTCGCCGCTGGCCTCGTAGCCGTACATGTTGCTCAGGGTGTGGAGCACCATGCACTCGTACATGGCCATGTCCACGTGCTGCCCCTGGCCGGTCTGGTCCCGGACACGAAGGGCCAGGACAACGCCCAAAGCCGACCAGACGCCGGGGATAGAGTCGCCGATGTTGTCGCCCACGCTCTGAGGGGGGCGGCCCGGCTCGCCGGTCAGTTCCATCCATCCGGCCATGCCCTGGATGGCCAGGTTGTTGGCCGGCCAGTTGGAGTAGGGGCCGCGCAGGTCGTCGCTGTCGCCGTAGCCTGTTATGCTGGCATATACCAGGCCGGGGTTCAGTTCCTTAAGGTTGTCGTAGCCCAGCCCCAGCCTGCGGAAGGCCCCGGGACCCCAGTTGTCCAGCAGCACGTCCGATACCTTCACCATTTCCTCGAAGGCCGCCTTGCAGCGGGGGTTGCGCAGGTCCAGGGTCACGCTCTTCTTGTTGCGGTTCAGGCCGATGTAGCGGGAGCTTATGCGCTGCCCGTCTTCCTTGGTGACGTAGGGGCCTCGTCCCCGCACCAGGTCGCCGGTACGGGGGCGCTCAATCTTGATAACCTCGGCGCCCATGTCGGCCAGTATTTGAGAGCAGAAGGGGCCGGCGACGATGTGGGTAGCGTCGAGGATGCGAATGCCGGAAAGGGGAAGGGGTACTTGGTTAGGCATGGTTAAACTCCGTTGGGATTTTATTCAAACATGGATAGGCAGGATGGACAGGATAAGGGTAAGGATGCTGGCTTGATCTGCAAGATTATCCCTTCACCTGCAAGAAAGCAAAAGTCACGGTCCAATAACCACCAACGCAAAAGAACTAGGGCGGGTCCCCAAGAAACCTCCCCGTCAAAACCCCATCCTGTCCATCCACGTTAAGCCTGAGAGAATTGCGCAACTTCGGAAAAGCGAGGACAATAAGCACGCGAGAGAACGCGCTGCCCGCAGTCCAGGCTGAAGGGCAGGTAGGTAGGTAGGTATTTCCACCAAAGAGGTAAGTATCAATGGCCTTACACCTAAGAGCAGAATACGTCAACGGGTCCCTGAAACTGCTGGAACCCCTGGAAATGGAAGAAGGAACCGTCGTCATAGTATCCATTGAAGAAGAAGAGAGCATCCTGGACCTTTTCGACCGGCTTCGCGGCTCCGTGCCGGATGAAGAGTGGGAAAGGCTGCCGGCCGACGGAGCAATGAACCTGAAACACTACCTTTACGGCCACCCAAAGGCAATTGAGCAATGAAGGAGCTTTTTGCAGACACCGGCTACTGGATAGCCCTGCTGAACGAAAGGGACTATCTGCACCGAAAGGCCGTCCAAATCAGCGCCACGCTGACAGGCCAACGGATAGTTACCACGGAAATGGTATTGACCGAGCTTCTCAATTACGCCAGCGGGGAAGGGCAATACCTCCGTCGGACCGTAGGGGAGACGGCAGCGGCGCTCTACCGCCGCCACAACGTGGAGGTAATTTCCCAGACCAGCATCCAGTTTCACCAAGCCCTGGAACGCTACCTGTCCCGGCCGGATCAAAGCTGGAGCGTCGTGGACTGCGCCAGTTTCATCGTCATGGAAACACGCGGCATCCAAGAGGCGCTGGCCTTCGACCACCACTTCGAGCAGGCCGGTTTCACAGCCCTGCTACGCGACCGGCATTGACCTCGGTGCTAATCACCGGGGCGGGTCCCCAAGAACCCGCCCCTGAAAAACTCCCATCCTGTATATACTGTCCATCCATGTCTGAATCCGGCGTTGGGTAGTATTCATACATGGGTTAACGGGGTGGACTGGATTTTCCCCGAATTTACAAGAAGCCGGACTATTTTTGAAGATTACAAGCTATAAGAACAGGGGCGGGCTTCAAACCCGCCCCTCGTTCAAATAACCCCATCATGCATAACCTCCCCATCCATGTTTGATTACGTTCTTAAAACGGGAAAGTTGGTTGGGTATGGTTTGCCTCCGGTCAGGGAGAATTCGAACATGAACCTATAGGGTGAAATGGGCTTATTTGCGCATGTTCTAGGACAAGATAGACCTTCTTGCCTTGTTGGTCGCCAATGAGTAAAGGTCATTATTTGGGTTACCGCCAGCTTTCACCTGCACTTTGCGCTACATCGAACCTGAAGCTCTCACTCAATATTCCGTTCGTTGTTGGTGCTAAGGCGAAGTCCGCCCGGCCCATCTGTGGTCCCCAATCCCTCCTGAATGCCAGAATAGTCCTCAGTAATATAGATTTCAATATGCTCGAAGAAAAAAATAGGTCCGAGCAACTCGTCGTCCTTATCCGACATAAATCCCTTAAAGGATGGGTCCTTAAACGCATAAGGCGGAAAGACCTCTCGATACTCGAGGACCAATCTTGTTTTTTCGCTTGCGGACGCAATCTCAGCCAAGATTGCATCCACCTGAGTATTAGACAAATATTCACTGTGGATTAACACGTAGGTCCGGAGGACTTCAAGCGCGATCAGGAAACGCCCCAGCCTTTCTTGATAGTCCACTTCCTCTACCAGGTCTTTGTAGGGGAGGTTGTAATTTGCTGACGCAAGCGTGCCAGGGTCAAGGGAGCTTACTAACTCGTCGTCCAATACCCAATCCGCCAGCGAATGGGTGAGTTCAACCATGTGATTCAATTGGGAGTTGCGTTCCCAGGTGCGATACCCCCAATTTGCCCCTAAGACCACCAGCGCAACTATCATACCAACCCAGATTGGCTGGCCGATGGAACGTAGGATACTTTTCGCCATCAGCTATTCTCTCGGGATTTGATTTGTTCTCGACTTCCGGGAAAGTCCCAGCCCACAAGACCGATCTAGCCTAATCAGGTATTCCGGGGGCAAAATTAGCCACTTTACGTTGCCGTTACGTCTGAAGGCGTAGCCCCAAACCGGGCCGCCTGCAGCTGTTCAGAGGTGGCCGGTGGCGTTTCGGCCAGTTCGTCGGCCAGGCCTGCCGGCGGTTCCACGTCCTTGAGGGCCGGTATTACCTCTTCGCCCATGAGGCGGATGGACTTCATAATCTTTTCGTGCTCCAGGCCTCCGAACATCATCCAGTTGCTGACGTTGGTTACGCCCAGTTCGGCGGCGGCGGCGAATTTCCTGATTACCGTGTCGGGACTGCCAAAATAGAGGCGGTCCATGAATCCGTCGTCGTCCAGTTCTCCCTCGTAAGGGCCTACCTGCACCCGTCCGTCCACCACTTCCAGGCGGTTGAGGGCGCGTCCCGCCCGGTTCTGCCAGCGGGCGTAGGGGAGTTGCTTACGCGCCTCGGCGTCGGTCTCGCCCACGTGGGTAATGGCCTGGAGTCCCAGTTCCAGCCCATGGTAGGACTTGCCCAGGTCTTTGCGGGCGTGAATCAGGGAGGCGTAGTGGGTGCGGACCCCGGCGCCGCCCAGCAGGCCCGTAGTCAGCGGCATCATGTCCCATTCCGCGGCCATCTTCATGGACTCGACGCTGGTTCCGGCAATCCAGAAGGGCGGATGGGGCTTCTGCATGGGTTTGGGCCAGACCGTGGTGGCATGAGGCACCTGGATGAATTCTCCATCGTAGGTGAAGGACTCGTCCTGGGTCCAGGCCTTTACCAGCACGTCCATGCTCTCGTTGAACTTCTGTCGGGAGTCCTCCAGGGTGACGCCAAAGCGGGACATTTCGTGGGGCTGGTAGCCACGGCCTACGCCGCAGATAAACCGGCCGTCAATGAGGTTGTCAAGCACGGCCACTTCTTCCGCCAGTCGCATAACGTCCCAGATTGGCACCACCAGTATTCCCGTAGCTATTTGAAGCCGGCGGGTCCGCTGGCCGATGTACAGGGCCTGCATCAAAGGGGCGGGGGAGTTGCCGTAGTTTGAGAAGTGATGCTCTGCGATGAGGCAGTAGTCAAAACCCATTTCCTCGGAATACTGTATCTGCTCAACCCCTTCTTCAAAGAGGGTCTTCCAGTTACGCAGGTTGGGATTGGGCCATTCGTAGAAGAGGCCAAACTTCATGGGGAGATGCTCCTTGTCCAGTTGTTCTATGACGGAAGGCAGTTTAACTAGGGAACGTAGGGGAGTCAAATTGGGGGAGGGAAGAGAGAAGAGGTGTGGCTCGATGTTGGGGTAAGGAACTGTGTACGCGCAAAAGGCCTACGGGGAAACATCCCCCGCAAGCCTGGCGCTCACGAGGCGGTTCAAGCTAACGCCTTCCTCAGCCGCCTTGATGGAGAGGGCCCGGTGAACTTCAGGGGGTATCCTGACGAGGAAACGCCCGCTGTAAGTGCGGTCAGCCAGCGGTTCAGGAGGCTGCTCGTTGTTTGCTGCCATGTCTGACACACAGTCTGCTACCAACGCGCGAATGCCGGCAAAGGCCGCGTCCGGGGTAGATTCCAGCCAGCTTAGCGAGGGAAACTCGGTGCATAAGCCGACAAATTCCTGGTCCTCTACAGACCAGGATACTCGGTAAGTATAATGTTCAATATTCACTGTCTCGTAACCTTTCTAATGCCTTAATTACTTGGCGTACCCGATAGTGATTTGCCATGCCTTTACATTTTGTATGTTCACTCTGGGTTCGCCACTCCACGGAGTTCGATAAACCCGGTGGCTTGTACTCCGCTGACGGGGTTCTCCAAAGAAACGATCGCATATTCCTGCCAAATCTGCGAAGCGAACTCCTTTGGGGTTTCCCCGAAGCCTTGTGATAGCGGCTGAAATATTCGTTTGTGCCTCCTATACCGGTGTTTGTTTTGCTTGAAACACGGTGGTCAACTATCTCGTTACCTATGGCGGTAACTGCCAACTCTTACGCTATTTTGATACTAATAATGATATTGTTTGTCAAGTAGTAGGTTGAATAAAGACCTCAATGGAAGCGGTTCATTCACTTGCATTACTTCGTGGATAATTTCCAGTACGGTAACGTTGCAATTCAGGTGGTTTTGCGTGTGAACTCAGGGCGGGCACAAGGGCCGCCCCTAAAAGCGCTCCGTCCTGAACCACCTGAAACGGAATGCTACCTTCCAGCACTCGCCACTTATCGAAAGGTATATACTGGTAACAGCTTTGAAGCCTTGAAGCCTTGAGTTGAAACCATGTTTGGCGTTATCGCCGGCGCTCTTTTCCTGGTGGGCCTGCTGTTTGTGGTTTTCATCATCGCCCACGACCCTCGCCGGGTCTTCTGGCGGGATGCCCGCCGGCGGGACAGCCGCGGTTCGCACCTGCCCATCCGGTTCTTTTGGTGGTAACCGAACACTTTGATCAATCTCGCACTCGCAGGGGCAGCCCCAAGGGCTGCCCTTGCCATGATGCTGGCGCCTCACAAGTAAAGGAGACCCTTTGGCCATTGGCAAGCTGAAAGACCTGCCTGCCCAGCAGCGGAAGGTAATCAGGGCCTGGTGCATGTACGACTGGGCCAATTCGGGATACGCCACCGCCGGCGGGGCCGCTATCTTTCCGGTCTACTTTGTCTTCCTTTTCAAGGACGCTCTGGGCGAGTCCGTTTCCTTTCTGGGAATTACCCTAACCGGCAGTTCTACCTGGAGCCTGGGCGTTGCCCTGGCCACGGCGCTGGTAGCCCTCACCAGCCCGGTGCTGGGGGTAATCGCGGACCGGGTAGCCATAAAAAAGGCCCTGCTTTGGATATATACCATCGTGGGGTCTCTGTTTACCGTCCTCATGTTCTTTTCGGCCTATACGGGCCAGCCGTGGCTCTGGTTCCTGGCCATGTTCATCCTTGCCAACATCGGCTTTGCCGGGTGTCTCGTCTTCTACAACACATTCCTGCCCCACATCGCGCCCCGCGAGTTGCTGGATGACGTGAGCAGCCGGGGCTTCGCTTACGGGTACGTGGGCGGGGGACTCCTGCTGGCCATTCACCTGGCTGTGATTGTGCTGAGCCAGGACACCGAATGGGCCGACCTGGTAACGCGCATCGCCATTTCCACCATCGGAATCTGGTGGTTCGGCTGGGCGCTGTGGACCTTCAAGCTGGTGCCGGAACCGCACATCCCCAACGAAATTCACGGCCTTAAGCCCGGCAGGGCCCTGTCCCTGGCCTGCCGGGAGTTGTCGCGCACATTTCACCAGTTGAAGGGATATCGCGTCATAGTCATCTACCTGGTTTCGTACCTGTTGTTCAACGACGGCGTTCAGACGGTGCTAACGGTGGCCGGCGCTTACGGCGCCGATACCATCGGCATTCCCCTGGTCTTCAACATGGCAACGATCCTGTTAATCCAGTTTGTTGCCGCCTTTGGCGCCATGGTCTTTTCCTGGCTGGCCTATCGCTTGACTACCAAGGTGGCGCTGGCCATTACCCTGGTGGGCTGGTCCTTTGTGGTGATGCTGGGTGTGGGCGTGGCCCCCCTGGAGCCCCACGAACATGAGGATTTTGACTACCAGCTTTCCTACGTCCGTGAGGCCGGTGGTTACCTGGTGGAAGAGGCTCCCCAACTTGAAGACACCAGCATAGACCGCGCCTGGGGGCAGGATATTGGCCACATCCGCTCACTGGCCCCAGATGGCAGCGCAAGGCCCGGCGGGGAAATAGCCGGGCAGGACATGATGGAGCCGGGCCAGGCCGAGTTGCTGCTGCTGGCCACTGGAACCTCCGGAAACTCTCCCTACAGCGCCTCCCTGTCGGGTGGCGAGTTGGATTCGGAAACGGCGGTGGGCCGGCTGCACCCTTCGGTGTTGGGCGAGGGGCCCGTTGACTGGTGGCCGGCCCTGATTCGGGTCCTGGTCTGGGAACCGCTGGGACTGGCGGTGGGTTACCAGTGGCTGCTGCTGGGCGTGGGCGTGGGGCTGGTAATGGGCGGCAGCCAGGCGTTGGCGCGCAGCCTTTTCGCCCAGATTGTCCCCCACACTCGGAGCGGGGAGTTCTTCTCCTTCTTTGGGTTCATGGGGCGAGTGTCGTCCGTGTTTGGGCCGATATTGTACGTTGTTGTTACCAGCGTGCTGGACACCCGAATGGCCGTACTGTCAATAATGCTCCTGATTGTGGCCGGCGGCATAATCCTCCGGTGGGTGGACGTAAGCGCCGGCGCCCTGGTCGCGGACGAGGAAGATGCCAGGCACTATGCCGAAGCCGGCGAGAAGATGTAACGACCCTTTCGCCGGGGTGCGACCCCTGCCCTGGTTCCTTTTCCTGGTTCTTTTTCGGTGCTGCGTCACGTACCCTGTGGATGAAAGCGCCAGTCATATAGAATTGAAGACGGCGAATGCGGTCGGGGAGTCTTGAAGATACAATGGAAGTATGGGTAAAGGCCAAGGCAACAGGCGCTGGACATTCTATTACGACGGCGATTGCGGCTTCTGTACGCTATCGGTTCGTCTCCTGGCCCTTGCCGACTTTTTTCGCAGCGTTGCCTGGACCGCGTTTCAGGACCTGCCGGAGCCTCCCCATGGGCTGACCTGGGAAGACCTGGATGCCGCCGCTTACCTGGAGGT
The DNA here is from genome assembly GCA_034423215.1 of Dehalococcoidia bacterium. Lineage (GTDB taxonomy): Bacteria > Chloroflexota > Dehalococcoidia > Lucifugimonadales > UBA3495 > Bin22. The sequence continues at coordinate 28,333 of DAOUIY010000068.1, read as the reverse complement.
GGTCAGCGGCCCCGATTCGGCCCACGACAACGGCGGCAGGCTCCGGCTGTATCGCGGCTTCTATGCCGTCCGAATGCTCTCCCTGCGGTTGCCCCCGCTCTACCCGCTGGTCCTCTTCCTGTGGCTGCCGGGAGTATGCAGGCTGGGAGAAGCGGCGTACTCCTGGGTAGCGGCCAACCGGTACCGCGTCAGCCGCAGGTGCCGACTCAAGGCGGGCCGCTAGGGCGTTTCGTCACATGCACCTTCATTCCTGCGAAGTCGGGAACGACGAAATGGGACACTCGGAGACTTCTGCCTTCTATTTAACCACTGCCCCAGTCTGGGGCCATCCGGTTCTCCCTGCCTGCGCTGCCGCCTGGAACGCTGCCCCTCTTAGCTGAGTAATACGGCTTGCGTTGCCCCTCATTGCGTTGCGGTTTGTCCCGCCGCCCTTTACCTCAATTGGGCTACAAAGAGGTGACCACCGTACCCGCCCTCATACCCCGGCAAGCTGATTAGCTCCGCATCAAAACCGGCTTCATCCAGCAGCCGCAGCCAGGTTGCGGATGGAAACAGTCCCGTAACGTGGAAGTCCTGCTCGATCCTCAGCCCCGATTCTTCCTCGAACAGAAAGATGAACACGGACTCGATGGTGTTATCGTCTGGATCAGGGTCATGGCAGTATTCGATTACCGTGAACCTGGGCTCGGACTGGTGGCAAATCCAGTGCAGTACCCGGGGAGCGGTGAAGCTTTCCGAGAGGTAGTCCGGGGAAAGCAGCAGGATGCCGCCCGGGGCAAGGTGGGCCCGGGCCGTGGCGAAGGTGTCCCGCAGGTCGGCTTCGCTGAGCAGGTAGCAAACGGCGTCGTGGATGGCCACGGCGTCAAAGGTCTGCCCAAGGCGGATGGAACGCATGTCCCCGGTATGGTGCGGCACCGTGGGATTCAGCCGCCGGGACAAGGCCAACATTTCTTCGGAAAGGTCAACCGCCGTCATTTCAAAGTCGCCAGTCAGATGGCTGATCGTATGGCCCCCGCCCGAACCCAGTTCCAGCACTCTGTGCCTTCCCGGGCCAAGACGCTGCCGCAAGGCCTGCCGCCAGTGCCCTGCGTCGTCCGCATAGTCTCCCGGAGGACTGAAAGCAGGCCAGAGATAAGCCAGGTCTCCGTAGAGCCGGTTCAGGTTAGTCATTATGCTATTATACGGAAACCTAACCCGATGCAGAGGAAGAACCATGGGCAGACTGGAAGGAAAAGTGGTGGTGGTGACCGGCGCCAGCAGGGGTATCGGAGCGGAGATCTCTGCCCGTTTTGCCGGCGAGGGGGGACGCGTAATCTGCGCTGCCCGAACCCTGAAGGAAGGCGACCACCCGCTGGAGGGCTCCCTGGAAAAGACGGTGGCGGATATTCGCGATGCGGGAGGCGAAGCTACCGCCGTCGCGGTCAACCTGGCCAGGCCCGATGAATGTGAAGGGCTGATTGAGCAGGCCCAGGGTATCTATGGGCCGGTGGACGTGCTGGTAAACAATGCCGCCCTCACCTACTTCATTCCGGTCAAGGATTTTGCAGTGAGCCGCTGGATACGGTCCTGGGAAGTGAACTTCCATGCCCCGTTTATTCTCAGCAAGGCTGCCCTGGGCCAGATGATTCCGAGGGGTTCCGGCAGCATCGTCAATATATCATCCGCCGCTGCGGTTGGCCCGGGACGGGGCCCCTACGATGACAACCCGGGGCTGGCCGGAGGCACTTGCTACGGCGCCGAAAAGGCGGCCCTGGAACGGTTTACCCAGGGGCTTGCCAGCGAGGTTTACCAGTTCGGAATCTCGGTTACCTGCGTTTCGCCTTCCCTGGTGGTTCCCACTCCCGGCACCGTTTACCACAACCTGGTTACCGGCATGGACGACCCCAGGGGAGAGCCGCCGGGCCTGATGGCGGATGCTGCCCTGCTTCTGGCCACCGAACCGCTGGACGCCGTCACCGGCCGGGTAACCTACAGCCAGCAAATTCTCAAGGAGTTCGGGTGGATAACCGGAGGGCAGGGCCGCGGAGTGACAACGCCGGGAACGGGGTACAGCGAGATTTAGGGGGCCGGCATCTTTGAAATGAAGGGCAGAGTTTTCCCTCACCCTGAGCCGTCGAATGGCCGCCCCATGATGGTTCGACAGGGTCACCATGAGCGGACGCCCGGGGTGGCCGGTCACTGCAATGAAGGGGCGCCCGGCCGCGCGGCCCCTACGGCCTGGCAAATTTGAAATGATGATTCGGCCAGCCCAACCCATCGTTCCCGCGAAGGCGGGAACCTGGACAGGCAGGATTAAGATTCCCGCCTTCGCAGAAATGACGATTCAGGGCGTTAGCCTTCATTTAAGTGTGTTGAGATACAAGCCGTTTCCTCCAGCCCGAAGCGGCTTCCACAATTAATTCGGGGCCCTGAACAATCAGGGCCCCGAATTTGTTTACCTGGTCATGTCGGCGCACCGGCGTATGTCCGGCTTAGTGACCGCCGCAGCCACCGCTGCCGCATCCGCAGCCGCCACCGCCGCAACCACAACCGCCGCTGCCGCATCCGCCGCCCGAGTACATGGGGTTGTTAATTACAAAGCCCACCTGCCCGCCGAATTCCTCGACGTAGTCAATGGTGGCTTCTTCCAGGAATGGAGCGCTGTCGGAGTCCATCAGGAAACTCAAACCCTCCTTGCTCATTATGGTGTCGTCGGGTTGCGTTTCCTTCTCCATGGTGAGCATGTACTGGAGGCCCTGACCCGAAGGCATGGCGATTACGCGCAGGGAACTGTTGACCTCTTCTTCCTGTTGGAGAACTTCCTTGAGTTTTTCTATAGCCAGCGGGGTTACTTCCATGATGCAACGCTCCATTAAAGTTGGCAGAATCAGGTTAGGCTACCGATTTACACTGTTCGCTAGCCTAACATACCGTAGAACACCCAGTCAATGAAGGTGATTGGAAGGTTCCGTCTGGATGGTTCCGTTTGTATGGTTACATTGGGAGGCGGCGTTTGCAGGCCCTTCTTGCCGCTCCGACATACCAGGGCAAGCCGGGCCGCCATGCCGATGGCTATAAGGGCTGCAAAGTATGCCGCGTTCCCTTGCCCTGCTTCCCGGATAATCAGTCCTCCGGGTCTTCTCCCAGCACCAGGTCTCGCAGGGTGACGATGCCGATAGGTTCGTGCTGCGAGTCCACCACCAGGGCGCGGGAGATTTCGAGCCGCACCAGCAGCCGGACGGCGTACCGCACCAGCATTTGCGGCGGCAGGGTCAGGGCGGGTTTTACCATTATCTCGTAAACATTCACCCGGTCCGGCGAACGGTTTGGCGCCAGCACCTGGGCGGCGATGTCCGGCAGCAGCAACAGGCCCGGCTCATCGTCCGGATTTCTGCGGTTGACCGCCAGGGCGTTTACGCCATGTTCCCGCATAATATTGATTGCTTCGGCGACGGTGGCCAGGCCCTCAATGGAGTGAAGGCTGGCGGACATAACGTCTTCCACCCTCAATGCCCTTATTTCGTTCATATCTCCTGCTCCACCTCTTCCCGTATTGCGGTAAGTTGGGTTGAAAGGCCCACGGCGTCCTCTACGTCAACTTGAAAGGCAATTCCTGAACCGCCCTCGGTATCCAGGTGGGCCGCCTCCCGTATATTCTCCAGGATGAACCGAGCCCTGGTGTCGGCCACCAGGAACAGCACCAGGTCCCTCTGCGCTTCAAGCTGGAGGCCGAAAAAGGTCTTCTCGGGCAGCAGGCCCTCTCCCCGGACACTGGTGATGATGGTGGCCCCCGTTGCGCCGGCGGTCCGGCCCGCATCAATGACGGCCTCCGTCTTTTGGTCGCTGACCAGTGCGATTATCAACTTCATTCTCATGACTTACGCTCTCCTGGAACCGGCAGCTTTTCGCAGGCGGGTAAATTGTGTTGAAGCGATGTTGTATCCCAGAACCGTCATTATGGGGAATACGCTGGCAAAGGCTATCAGACCGAATCCGTCTATCAGCGGGCTCCTGCCCGGGATGCTGGCCGCCAGCCCCAGTCCCAGCGCCGCCACCACCGGCACGGTGACTGTTGAAGTGGTCACGCCCCCGCTGTCGTATGCCAGGGGAATGATGACCTTGCTGGACCGGAAGGTCTGGATGATTACGATGGCATAGGCAGCAATAATATACCAAGGCAGCGGCGTGCCTGTAACTATGCGGAAGCACCCTATGGAGACGCCCAGGGCAACCCCAACCGCCACTGCGATGCGAAGTCCCCAGGATTTGATGGCCCCGCCGGAAACTTCCTCGGCCTTGACCGCGATGGCAATCAGGGAGGGCTCGGCAATGGTGGTTGCAAATCCGATGGCGGCGGCGAAGGCATAGACGAGCATGTAGTTCTGCCAGTGCACCTGGCCTTCCCCTCCCAGTGTCCCCAGCATATCGGGCGCCGTCAATTGCCGGGCCATGGTCTCCCCTATGGGAAACAGGGCTTGTTCCAGGCCGATTAGAAACAGGGCGAGGCCGGCCAGCACAAAGATAAACCCCACCACCATCCTCCGGGCATGGGGAAGCCTGCGGCGCAGCACGACAACCTGGAAGAAGGCCAGGATGGCCACTATGGGCAGCACGTCCAGCACGGTGGAGAGCAACGTGGCCCACAGGGTGTCAAAGAAACTTCCGCTCATACTACTATTCCGTACGCCATGACGCAGATCATGGGAGTCAAACTGGCAAGGGCAATAATGCCGAAGCCGTCCACCAGTGGGTTGCGGCCCCGCAGGCTGGTGGCCAGCCCCACTCCCAGCGCAGTCACCAGGGGCACCGTCAGCGTGCTGGTTGTAACCCCGCCCGAGTCATAGGCGACACCGACTATCTCCGGCGGCGCAAAAAAAGTCATCAGGGTGACCAGTATGTAGCCGCCTATGATGAGCTTGTGGATGGGCCAACCCTTCAGAATTCGCAGGACTCCCAGCAGCACGGCAGCCCCTACGGAGAAAGCTACTACCATTCTGAGCCGCAAGGCGTACGCGGACTGGGCTTCCTGGTTGGCGGCGATGGCCTCGGCCTCGGCGGCAACCCGAGCGGCCTCTTCGGCAATGGCGATAAGCGCCGGCTCCGCTACGGTTGCCCCGAATCCCAGGGCAAATGCGAAAGAGAGCAGGGCCGTCAGGCTTCCCTTTCTGGCAAAGTTCTGGGCCAGGGTGTCGCCCAGGGGGAAGAGGCCATATTCAAGACCCTGCATGAACAGCGAAAGGCCGGCAACCACGCACAGCAACCCCACCATGATTTCCCAGAAGTTGGGGAAGGGCTGCTGCAGTACCACTACCTGGAAAAAAGCGATTACGAATATGATTGGGGCCAGGTCGCGCAGGGAACTCACCAGGCGACGCACAGACCCCAATACCGGGTGAGCCAACCTCTGTATCAGCGGCCGCTTGGTATGCCTAACCAGGCTGGCAATTGGAGGGGATTCAAAGAACATGAAGTCCCGAATATTCGAGGCTCTCGCGCTCGACGCTCTTGTTTCTGGGTGCGCCAGGGCCGCAAGGCCAAGGATCGAGTTATTGCGCCAAGGTAACTATGCCCCGGCCAATTGGCCGGTTAATACCAGAAAGCCGGGAACGGTTGCGAGGCACAGTCAGCCACGTTTAACCGTGCGGCAGCAGCGTATTGGCAGCGTCCGGCCCGTTCAGTCGCGGGGCCGATGCTATCACCGCGGCAATATTGCATTCAACGAAACGGCGCCCCTGTTTTCAGACAGTTTGCCGCTGGTGCCTTCCGAAAAATTCTCCCCGATTACTCGTTCCGGCCTGCCATTTCGGCCCGTTAGGTGGCGGATGCTACGGAGTGTCGCCAAATGCATCGTCATTCCTGCGAAGGCAGGAATCTCAACCTCAGCCGGTCCAGGTTCCCGCCCTCGCGGGAACGACGAAATGGGACGCTCGGAGACTTCTACCTTCAATTTGACGACAGGAACCAGGGTTCAATTTATTTGAACCAATAGGCAACATTTCGGTTCACCCTGAGATTGGCGAAGGGCCGCCCGCTCGTGGTTCGACAAGCTCACCACAAGCGGACTTTCAGCTTATCCAGCATTCCTATTCTAAATGGACCCGTCTTCTAAATGGACCCGTCCGGTTCCAGGCCCAGGGCTGCCCGGCCGTATTGCAGCCCGCCTACATCCATTATCAGGGTGTCCCGGTGGGCGATGGCCTGGGCGTCCCGGTGGAACCGTTGCAGGGGGTCCGAGTCGAAAAGAGCGTGGCCGCCGCTCAAATCGAAAATTCGGTTGACCGCGTGGAGGCAAAGCTGGGTGGCGAAAGCCTTGTCCCTTCGGTACCTGGCGCGTTCCAGGTTGGAGAAGGGCTCCCCGCGGCTGCCCTTGCCGATGGCCTCCCTGACGTCCCGCTCCATCACGGCCTGGGCGGCGTCCACCTCCGCGGCAGCCTGGGAAAGACGCAGCTGTACAGTGGCGGACTCGGCGGTCCTCCCTGGCCCGGAGGTTCCGGTCAGGCGGCCGGCGAACTCTTCCATCATGCCCCGGGCCAGGCCAATCATGGGCGCCACCAGGTCCCACCCCAGCAGCGCCGGGATGGGCACGCGATACCGGTCTTGCCCGTGTATTTCCCAACCGGTCCGGTCCTGGTCCCCCGCAGCGGCTACGTCCAGGACCCGGTGTGCGGGGATGAAGGCGTCCTCCACCCGGATGTCCTTGCTGCCGCTGCCCTTCAGGCCGGATACAAACCAGGTATCTATGATCTCGAAGTCTTGCCTGGGCACCAGGGCCCAGTTGCGTTGGCCTATGCCAGGCACGCCCAGCATTATCCAGTGGGCCGAATCGCAGCCGCTGGAGAACTCCCAGCGGCCCGCAAGGCGGAAACCGCCGTCAACGGGCGTACAGGTGGACCTGCCCGGGCTGAGGGAACTGCAAATCAATACATCCGGCCCGGGGGCAAACAGTTCCTCCTGGGCCTGGAGCGGCCAGTAGCCGGCCAGCCAGGAATGGGCTACCCAGAGGGAATAACACCAGGAGGCGGAGGGGCATCCTCGTCCCAGCTCGATTCCCACCTCCAGGGATAGTTCGTAGTCCAGGTTCAGCCCGCCGAACCGGGCGGGTACTCCAAGGAGGTGGAGGCCGGTGGCCAGCAGGTCGGCGACGGTCTCCCCGGGAACGCGTCGCATCTGTTCCGTAAGCGGGGCCCTCTCCCGCAGCGCCGGTACCAGCGCCGAGGCGCGTTTCAGCAACTGCTCACGGGTTGGGGATTCTTTTTGTGCCGTTGGCTTGGTTGTCATAACTCACCGTCGCAAAAGAAGTCCCCGGGTAGGGCGCTATTCCTCGGACTGGCGGTCCAGCCGCTCTTCCAGCCGGCGCAAGGCGGTTTGGGTGGCCCTGATTTCCCTCAATAGCTGGTCGCTGGAGGGGGGAGTTTCCAATTGCTCCAGCCGCTCCCTTTTTGCATCGTCCAGGTTGTTGATGATGATGGCAATGAACATGTTTATAACTACGAAGGTGCCGATGACCACGAAACTCACGAAGTAAATCCAGGCCAACGAGTGCAGTTCCATGGCCCGGTTCATCACCTCTGTCCAGCCTTCCAGGGTGATGATGTTGAAGAGCGTCAGCACCGAAATCCCCAGATTCCGCCAGTGTTCCGGATCATGCTCGTGGAAGAGGTGATAGCCCATGATGGCGTAAATGTAAACCACTATGCTCATTAACATGATGACGTGAATAACGCTGGGAATGGACCTGACCAGGGCCGCGACAATCAGCCGCAGGTCCTGGATGGCCGAAATGAGGCGCACCACCCGGAGCAGCCGGGCCAGGCGGGTAATCATGGCGAACTGGCCGGTGGCGGGAATGAGGGAGAAGACGATGACCAAAAAGTCGAAGATATTCCAGCCGTCCATAAAGTAACGGTATGAACGGGGGAAATGGGCCAACATCTTAATGATGGCCTCAACGATGAATACGCCCAGGGCAATCTGGTTGCCCAGATGCATCAGGTCGCCGTACCTGCTGTTCAGGCGCGGGGCCGTTTCCAGTCCCAAGAGGATGGCATTGGCAATAATGACGGCGATAATGAAATATTCGAAGGAATTGGCGCCCGAAATGCGGGAGGCAAGATTTACCAGACGTGTCATGTGTCGCGTTTCAGACTCAGGGTTTTAGCAGGTTGTGCCGCCGCGGTGAAAGCGCTGGGACATCCCATAAAGTTGTCCACTGTGGTCGGTCCCATGCCTGTAGTATTGCTAACTGGCACCCGCTGGCGGTCAGACAACAGTTTAGCATAAAGCGGGGCCCAGCCCGGCGGCGGCAGATTTGGCGCAAGGCAAGCATACCGGCGCCTTCAACTTCTGCCGGTGGTTGCTGCAGGGGCTGTAGCAGTGGGACAACCGCGGTTTTCAGCCCTGGTGACCCTTGGGTCGGCGGATTTTCGACGGGCAGGCGGAAACGGGAGGGCCAGCCATCATATTAACCAAGTCGGCTCGGCGAAGCCGATCCCTTTGCTACCACGACTTCAGGACCGGCAGCACTTCCCTGGCGAATAGCTTGATGCTCCTCTCCGCCACGTCGTAGGGGATGCCCCCGAAGCGAAATCCCACGTTCAACTCGAAATCGCCCAGCAGTTCTTTTCGCTCCTCCAGGCCCCGCAGAATCCGGTCCGGGGTGCCCCAACTGGTGGCCTTCATAAAGCCTTCCACGGCGCCATCCAGGCCGGCTGCCCGGGCAATTTCCGCCTTCTGCTGGTATGCGCCGTAGCCCTTCACGTCCCGGAAGTGGTCGCCCAGGAACTCGTAGTGGTGGAAGTTGCTTTCCACGAACTTGCCCTGGTACCGGCGGGCTTCCTCCTCGCACTGTTCCAGGTCCTCGCCGCAAACGGCGAAATCGGTAATCATCAGGGCCGGCGGTTCCGTCCCGTGGAACTCCCGGTGCAGGGCGCGGCCCCGCTCGATGCCCGGCAGCCGCATCTCCCAGGGCCGGTCAGCAAACATGATGACGTGGGCGCCCAGCCGGGCCGCCGACTCCACCGACTCGTCGCTGGCTGCCACGGCGTAGATGCGCCCGTCAAAGGAATGCTGCGGCCGGGGCCGAATTTCCGTCCTGGCCTGCCGGTAGTGGGGGCCGTCCCCTTCAATGAACCCTGTTTGCAGGGCCTCGACTATCATGGGGGCAGCCTCGTCGAAGCGGTCGCGGGACTCGTCCATGCTGATGCCGAAAGCCTCGAACTCCCGCCGGGCCAGGCCCCGTCCGAAGCCCAGGCGCAACCGCCCGCCGCTCAACATGTCCAGCACGGCGGCGTTCTCCGCCACCCGCAGGGGGTTGTGCCAGGGCAGAATAACCGCGGCCGTGCCCACGTCAATGTCCGGGTGCTTGGCGGCCACGTGGGTCATCAGTTGCAGGTTGTCCGGCACAAAGGAGTAGTCGTTGAAGTGGTGCTCCGCCGACCAGAGGGAGTCAAACCCCGCGTCGGCGGCAATCTCCGCCAGGCGCAACTCCTCCTCCCACATCTGCCCGTCCGATCCCTCCTCCCAGCCGTAGCTGGAGAAGATCATCATCATTCCCACGTCCATGGCGTTACTCCTTGCTTCCGATTCGAGGCGCCATCGCCCTCTTCAAACCCGTCATTCCGGCGAAGGCCGGAATCCAGCGCCTTGACTTTGACATAATCCTGACTGAACGAGCCACCTGGATTCCGGGTCAAATCCGGAATGACGGGCAATGCCGGCTATAGTCTCAAGTGACTTAAGCCAAATCAGTAAGCGAGCCTGGCCTTGTGCGGCGTCAACTGTATCTCGTGGCTCCAGCACGACCTGTCCTGGGAGTGCAGGTAGTAGAAAGCGTCGGCAATGGCCATGGGATTGACCAGCAACTCCGGGTCCTGGCCGGCCCGGGCCCGAGTGCCCGGCGAGTCAATGGTCCCGTCAATGACCACATTGGCGATGTGGACGCCGTGCTCGGAGTATTCCTCGGTCAGGGCCTGGGACAGGGTGCGCATCATCACCCGGGGGTAGTACAGCGACTGGCCGGTATAGCGCTTCCGCCCCCGCAGCGAGGCCGGGTTGTTGGAGAACAGGATGGAGCCCTCGCCCCGCTCCCGCATGGCTGGCAGGACCTCCTTGGCCACCAGGAAGGGGCCGCTGCTGGAGATGTGCTGGGCCGTCTCGAACATTTCGTAGGGCATGTGCTCCAGCAGTTCCATCTCCGGCGGCAGGTCTCGCCCCTCCAGGTAACCGGCATTGTACACCAGCACCATCGGGTCGCCGGCCTCGGCCCGAATCTGGGCAAAGGCTTCGGAAATGGACTCATGCGACGCCAGGTCCAGTTCCACGACCAGCGTGTCGCCACCCTGCTCACGGATGGCCGCGTCCAGCGAGGCGGCGTTGGCGGCGCTGCGGGTGGTCAGCACCGTCAGGAACCCCTCCTGGGCAAACTTTTGGGCAATAGCCCCACCCACGCCGAAGCGGATACCCACGGGCAGGTCGCTGTCATCAATGGCCCCGCCATGAATCATTTGGGTATTGCGCCCATCAGCCTGCCACTTTGAGGTAGCGCCGATAACTACGGCTACGGGTTTGGTGTTGGTGGTCATGGTTGTGTGGCTCCTTGGGAGAAACTATTGCTGTCGATTGTTATACGGTACGGGTCAAAGAGCAACTTGCCAGGACCATTCAAAAACCACTATAAGCACGGGCAAGCGAATCTTCGTTCAAACTGGTTAACATGAAAACGAGCAGGCAGGTCGCTGTCAGTGTTGGGAGCGACCTCTCAAAAGTCTTGCAGGTTGCTACGGCATTAATTGCGGAGAAACAATAGACCCTGCGTTCCTATTAGAACCGCCTAATTATGGACCTCTTAAGTGCCTTAACACCTTTAGTTTCTGTGCTACGAGCAATAAATTCACACTCTGCTCGTAGACTGAGAAGGAGAATAGTACCTATGTTAAGTTCCAGATGGTTTTCAATCTTTCGACGGTGAATTGCCAATTAGCGGCTCGAGGCCTGGCAACCGAGTTTTGATTACCAAAGAAACCTATTTCCTTGATTGCGCCAGCCAATTCGACAGTCTTGATCCAATCCACACCCACTATGTGTTCACCATGTTCTTCATCGAACATACCGGGTGCTTCCACTTCAACATCAACGATGGGGACCTCTCCGTCCTTCCGCTTAACACTGAACTGGTCAAACCGCACGGCCGGTTTGGTCACTATTCCAACACCCACGTAGCCAGTACCAGGCACATTTACCCATATGCGATCGCCCGTTTGGAGCGCCCTAAGGGTATTAACATACCACTCTCCTCCACCTGCGCTGACAAATCCAAATGTTCTTGCATCGGCCCAGCGTCTGTGGTCTCCTACACCGAACGACACATAAAATTCCCCATTCCATTCTCCCGAATTTCCGATAGGCTGGGCCGGAAGTTCTACGGGCTCCATCAGCCACGCCCGTGTTAGGTATTCGCGTCCTTCATCCTCGAAGGAGCGGAAGAATACAGCGTTGATTTCCACTCCGAACTCTTCCATTAGGTAGGAAACTATGCGCTCTGTAGGGGGGTCGAGGCTCCCTGCTACTATGATAAGTTTGTGAGAGGAGTTCAGAGAATCTGGGACTCGACCAAATCTCTTTCGAAGTGCATCGTCGATGGATTCCGGGGTGTCCTGCTTCAAATAACGTAGCTGATAATCTAGGTACGTCTGAGCTATATCTTCATCGCTGAGGTGCCGAACCCAGGAACCATAGTCCAAGATCTGCGCGACGATATCTCGTGGAGTTCTATTTCGTTTCAATTCAAGGACGGCCAAATTGCCATCTCCATCTATCGCTAAAACATCCAGACGTCCGCCATCGTGGCTTCCCACACGGGAAACGACCTCACGACCTATAACCATGAGGCGAGGGTCAACCACCGAAATGTCTTTAGAGATAATTTCTTGAAGTGTGGACTCTAGAAGTGCGGACTCTTGGTCCAGTTCTTTGAACGGGAGTGCCTCGACGCCTCTGTCTATCCGCCATACTCCGACTTCGATTGGCATATCAGTCCTCCTTTAGTGACCTAGCAACATCCGTCCTGACTCCATCTATTGAAGCTATTCGTAATGCGTTTGGACCGCACCGTAATATCCGATATTGTAACTGTCTTATACGACAATTGAGGCCCCGAAAAACAAGGCTCTGGAGGGGACTGCGTGTCAGTGCATCGAATACAGAAAACTCCTACGTGGTCAAACTTAGGTACTAAAGCTTATAGGTGAACGTCCCTTCTAGAAGCGTCCAACAAGGTTTGAGCGACTAAAGCTTTGCCTTCCCGGACATCAAGCAAACCTCTTCCCTCCAGCCTAAATCCTATCCTACCTAGGCAATCCTGTGAAGGCCGTACCTACAACAGCGGAGCTATTGATCCCTGGAACCTACCTAAAAGCGCTGCTTCTCCCCCTACCCAAACGGATTCACCACCCCCACCCCCGTACCCTCAAAATCCCGAACATTCCGTGTAACCACCGTCAACCCATGTTCCAGGGCGGTGGCGGCTATGAGCAGATCGGCGCTGTCGTGGCCCAGGGCGGCGGAGAGTTGGCCCCAGCGGCGGGCCGTCGCCGCGTCCAGGCCAAGGATTCGGTCGCGGTACCAGCGCAGCACCCGGTCCAGCCACATGGCAAGTTCACTGGCGAAGGATGGATTGTGACGCAGTTGCTGGGTAATCCCCCTTTCTATCTCCCCGACCGTTACCACGCTAAGGTACAGGTCGGCCGCCCGCTGGCTCTCGACCCATCGAACGGCTTCCGGATTCCGGTCCCGACGGCGCAGGGCCGACAGCACGTTGGTGTCCAGCAGGTACATCACAGGTCCAGCGGCCGGGGTACGATGTTTACGCGTTCAAACTCTTGGTCGTCCTGCGGAATCTCCAGCAGCAGCTCACCAAAGGTGGGAACTTGAGACTCCTCCATCCGACAGAGCCTCTCGTATTCCTCCGCCGACACCACGACCACGGCAGGCTGACCCCGCCGTGTAACTCGCTGCGGTTCGCCGGCCAGCGCGGCATTCACCAACTCGCTGAACTTGTTCTTGGCGTCTTGAAGGGGCCACTCACCCATAAGAAACTCCGGCTAGCTATTCTGGCTAGATTATAATGTATCTCTGGATGTCCTTCCACGTACCTCTTTAGAACCCGTCCCACCCCGCCAACCCCGCAGCCTGCCGCACCCATTCCTCCATCTGCCCCTCTTCCATGCCGTCCTCAAATATATGGTAGTAGCGGGCGTCCGGGTCCTTGGAGTCCACCGGGGGCATGGGGTCCAGAGACTTGCCGTTGAGGAAAGTTACCTTCACGTAGCGGGCGAAGACATGGTAGCTGAGGAACCAGCCCTGGCCCTCGACGCCGTAGAAGGGCGAGTTCCACCGCACTGCCTTGCGCACGTCGGGCACCGTCCGGACAATCAGGTCGTCCAGGGCGCGGCCCACGTCACGCTTCCACTCGGGCATGTTGGCAATGTACATCTGCACCGGCCCGTCGCCGTCGCCCTTGGCAATCTGGGGGTTGCCGCCGGACAGCATCACCACCCCGTTTTCGTTCCTTGGCAGTGGCGGTCTCTCCGCGGCCTTGGTGTTGGTTCGTGGCTTCTTCGCGGGCATTGCTAAACTCCGAAATGGCGGTTGCGTCGTTGAAATGTAATGTATGGAGGTTGAGGTGCAAGGGAGTGGTGGGCCGTGTGGGGATCGAACCCACGACACCCGGATTAAAAGTCCGGTGCTCTGCCAGCTGAGCTAACGGCCCATGGAAGCCATTAAGATGGAAGCTGTTAATGAGGTACCCAGTATTCTAGCATACCTGATTTGGCGGTTGAATCTGGGACGTTGGGAGCCAAAGTGCCTTGAGAAATGGGCCGGAGAAATGGACCTGGGAAGGTGCGTCTTTGTAGTTTCTTAACACTCTCCGGCGCGGGAAGCCGAATTTCCTGAAAAACCCCTTGCCAGATCGTGAAAAATGGTGCATACTTTCCCACGTTAGATGTACTTCCTGGTGGTTCTAGCGGGGTGGCCCCACCCGTTCCCATCCCGAACACGGAAGTGAAACGCCCCAGCGCCGACGATACTGCTTTGGCAACGAAGTGGGAAAATAGGTCACCGCCGGGAAGTATTTCTGAATGCCTCTGGTTCCGGTAGTCACGGCCACTAACGGGGCGGCCTCCTGACAGGTTAAGCCGGTTCTCGTCACCTCCTTTTCAATTTTTGCCTCACACCCGTGTTGATGAATAGTTAAACTTGGGCGACTCCCGGCTGGCTCATCAGCTTTACATTAGCTAAGGGTGTGAAATATAATTCAAACCAGTCTGATGTTGGGTGGTTCCAACATAAATCCTTGGGGGCGCTGCTTCGTTAAGAATTCTTTAAGTTACCTGGTTGCGAACTCGGAAATTGCAAGCTCGGAAGCAGTTCTTCTGGCCCCTCTTACCCGGCAGGAGCGGTATTATGGGAAGCAGATTTGAAAAATTCTCGGAACGAGCTCGGAGAGTTCTATCGCTGGCCCAAGAGGAAGCCCAGCGGTTTAACCATAACTATATAGGTACGGAACATATCCTGCTTGGACTTGTCCGAGAGACCGAGGGCGTTGCCGCCAGGGTTCTCTCCGGCCTGGGGGTGGACCTCAGCAAGGTCCGGTCCGCCGTAGAGTTCATTATAGGAAGAGGCGAAAAACCCGCCCAAGGGGAGATTGGTCTTACTCCCCGGGCCAAGAAGGTGGTTGAGTTGGCGGTGGACGAAGCCCGCCGCATGAACCACACCTATATCGGCACAGAGCACCTGCTCATCGGCCTTCTCCGCGAAGGCGAGGGCGTAGCCGCCGGCGTACTGGAAAGCCTGGGGGTTACCCTGGAAAAGGTGCGCACCGAGACCCATCGCATCCTCAGCAACAGCTCCACCGGCAGCGGATCGCAGAGCACCCGCACCGGTACCCGCACTCCTACCCTCGACCAACTCGGCATTGACCTCACCAACGCCGCTCGCGACAGCAAGCTTGACCCCGTGGTGGGCCGCGACTCCGAAATCCAGCGGGTGGTCCAGATTCTCAGCCGCCGCACCAAGAACAACCCGGTGCTGGTGGGCGAGCCTGGAGTGGGCAAGACAGCCATCGTTGAAGCCCTTGCCCAGCAGATTTATGGCGGGGAGGTCCCCGAAACCCTGCAGGGCAAGCGTTTAGTAACCCTGGATATGGGCGCCCTCGTGGCCGGCACCAAGTACCGGGGTGAGTTTGAGGAACGCCTCAAGAAAGTAATTGAAGAAATCAAGACGGCCGGCAATTGTGTCCTTTTCATAGACGAAGTCCACACCCTGGTGGGCGCCGGCGCCGCCGAGGGCGCGGTGGATGCCTCCAATATATTGAAGCCATCCCTGGCTCGGGGCGAGATTCAGTGCATCGGCGCTACCACCCTGGACGATTACCGGAAGTACGTTGAGCGCGACCCCGCTCTGGAACGCCGCCTGCAACCCGTGCGGGTGGAGGAGCCCAATGGCGACGAGACCATCGAAATATTGATGGGCGTCAAGGGCAACTACGAAGACCACCACAACGTTGATTTCACCGATAGCGCAATTCGCGCCGCCGCAACCCTGGCTACCCGTTTCATCCCCGACCGTTTCCTTCCCGACAAGGCCATTGACCTGCTGGACGAGGCAGGTTCCCGCGTCCGCCTGCGGGGCAGCGTTACCCCCACGTCGGTAAAGGACGCCATGGAAGTGCTGGACAAGGTGCGGCAGGAAAAGGACGCCGCCATTGCCTCCCAGCAGTACGAGGTAGCCGCCGAGTTGCGCGACCGGGAGCTTAACCTGAACCAGGACCTGGATACCCTCAAGGAGGAGTGGCAGGAAGACCGGGCCAAGGGCCGCTCCACCGTCACGGAAGAAGATATCGCTGAAGTGGTCAGCATGTGGACCGGCATTCCGGTGACCCGCCTGGCCGCAGAGGAAACCGAGCGGCTCATCCACATGGAGGATGACCTGCACAAGCGGATTATCGGCCAGGACGAGGCCATCGTTAATATTTCCAAGGCGGTGCGGCGGGCCAGGGCCGGCCTGAAAGACCCCCGCCATCCCATCGGCGTGTTCATGTTCCTGGGCCCCACCGGCGTGGGCAAGACCGAGTTGGTCCGCGCCATGGCTGAGGTGATGTTTGGCCACGAGGACAACATGATTCGCCTGGATATGTCCGAGTTCCAGGAGCGGCACACGGTGGCCCGCCTGATTGGCGCCCCTCCGGGTTACGTTGGTTACGACGAGGGCGGCCAGTTGACGGAGGGCGTCCGGCGCAAGAATTACTGTGCCATTCTGCTGGACGAAATTGAAAAGGCCCATCCGGAAGTGTTCAACATCCTGCTCCAGATTTTCGACGCCGGCCAGTTGACCGACGCCCGGGGACGGCGGGTTGACTTCCGCAATTCCATTATCGTGATGACCAGCAACCTGGGCTCCGACCTCATCAAGCGGGATACCACCCTGGGATTCGGGGTCAAGTCTGATGAGGCCCAGAGTTCCCAGCAGTCCTATGAGCGGATGAAGGACAAGGTTATGGATGAAGTCAAGCGCTTCTTCCGGCCCGAGTTCCTCAACCGCATAGATGCTACCGTGGTCTTCCACCAGTTGGACCGGGAACAGATTCATGCCATCGTTGACCTGATGATTGGCATGGTTCAACAGGAACTCGAAGACAAGAATATCCAGTTGGAGATAACCGACGCCGCCCGCGAGTACCTGGGTGAAAAGGGCTTTGACCCGGTGCTGGGCGCTCGCCCGTTGCGCCGCGTTATTCAGAACGAGGTGGAGGATACCCTGTCGGACGAGTTGCTCAGCGGTCGCCTGAACGACGGCGATACCGCGGTGGTGGACGTGGAGGACGAGCAGATTGTCATCCGGGCCAAGGTCCCGGCCATGGACCCCGCCTGACTTCTGACCCCTCAACCCTAGTTGACCTTGGATGACAACAGGCCCCGTTCAACGGGGCCTGTTGTTGTTATAATGGGCCGGCAGCAGGAGGCAATCCATGGTAAACCGGCCCAGGTCCCAGTCCAGCCCCCAAAGCCGTACCCAGTTCGTTTGCCGCGAATGTGGCCACGAAAGCTCCCGCTGGTTGGGCTTCTGTCCTGCGCCCGGCTGTGGGTCTTCCCTTCCCCTGGAGGAAGTGGAAGTCTTCGCGCGAGGGCCCCATCAAACTTCGGGGCCCCATCGGGCCTCATGGCTTCCCGGCAGCGGAGATAGTCCAAAGGAGTTGTCGCAACTGGCTTCGGAAGACCGGAGCCGGTTCGTGCTGCCTTCCGATGAATTCAACCGGGTCCTGGGTGGGGGAATCGTCCCCGGTTCGGTAGCCCTCCTGGCCGGCGAGCCCGGCGTGGGAAAGTCCACCCTGCTGCTGCAACTGGCCCGCCACCTGTCGGAGAGCGGCCGGCAGGTGGCCTACGTCAGCGGCGAGGAGTCTCCCCACCAGATCAAGCTGCGCTCGGAACGCCTGGGGTTTGCGGGTGACGGGGTTTTCCTGGTCACCGATACCGACGTTGACCTGGCCCTGGCTCATCTCGAAGAATGTGAGCCCCGGCTGGTGATTGTTGACTCCATCCAGACCCTGTTCACCCAGGACGCGCCGGCTGGCCCGGGCAGCGTGGCCCAGGTGCGAGAGTGCGGGCTGAAGCTGCTGCAGTGGGCCAAGCAGCGCAACGTGCCGGTGTTCCTGGCGGGTCACATGACCAAGGATGGAACCCTGGCCGGGCCCAGGGTGCTTGAACACATGGTGGACCTGGTGATGTACCTGGAAGCCCAGGACATCACCTCCTACCGGGTCCTGCGCAGCGGCAAGAACCGGTTTGGCTCCACCACCGAAATCGGCGTGTTCGAAATGACCGGACAGGGCCTGGTGGAGGTCCCCGACCCTTCCAGCGCCCTGCTCGCCCAACGGTACGAAAGGGGCGTGGGCGCCGCGCTGGTGCCAGCCCTGGAGGGCACCCGTCCCCTGATGCTGGAGATACAGGCCCTCACCTCCCCCGCTTTCGCTCCTGTGCCCCGCCGGGTGGCCAATGGCGTTGACTACAATCGTCTGCTGATGCTGGCTGCCGTTGCTTCCAGGCGTTCCGGGCTGGAACTGGCGGGACAGGACATAATCGTCAATGTCGCAGGCGGCTTTCGCATTAACGAACCGGCAGCCGATCTGGGCATCATCCTTGCCATGGCTTCCAGTCTGCAGAACCGTGCCCTGGGCCCTCAACTGGTGGCGGTGGGCGAGGTAGGCCTGAGCGGCGAACTACGTACCGTCCCGCAGATAGAGCGCCGGATTATGGAAGCCGCTCGCCTGGGACTCTCCACCTGCATACTGCCCGAAAATGCCCGAAGCGAGTTGAAGGGCGGTGAATCGGTCGAGTACCTCTTCGCCAGGACCGTGAGGCAGTCGTTGAGATTCGCCCTGGGCTCGGGAAAGGGCCAGGCCCGGGACACGGGCTTTGACCCTGCCGACGAACTGGATTTTGGCGAGCCGGACTTCAGCTAAACCAATGCCAAGGTGAAAACCACGTCGAGAAAACCTGGTGGTTCAAATTATTTGAAATGATGGATAGTATTACCGCTCACCCTGAGCCTGTCGAAGGGCCGCCCATCCGCAGATTGACAGTTTGATGCTTTGACAGGCTCACCATGAGCGGACTCCCGGTTTACCCATCAATGCAAAGTGGTCAAACTACTATTGGTGCGACAACTTTGATATGAAAGTTGAAACTGCTTTTCTCCGTCGTTCCGGCGAAGGCCGGAACCCAGAAGTCCTGAAGGTAAGGAACGATGTCCAACGCCAACCTTATTGGATTCTGATTGGATTCTGGCCTGCGCCGGAATGACGAGTTTCGATAGTTACCCGTCAAACCAAAGTGGTCAAGCTACTGTCGGTGAAGGCAGTCGTTCAGTTTTTCCTGGACCGTAGGGGAGCACGGCCGTACGCCCCTACCCAAGCACCCTACCAAATTCGGCTTGAACGACGGGTTGGGCCGGTCCGGGCATAATTTCAAAAAATGGCTGGCAAAGGCAAGAAGGCAAAAGGAGACGCCCCGGCATGGCGCCGGGGCGTCTTTCTGTGGCGAAGGGTTTTCGCCGTGGCTTCGGCCCGAAGGCCGGATATCTAGTTGGTAAAGTCCATGATGTTGGCCCGGATGCGCGGCGCGTAGTGGGGCTCCCACTCCAGGTCTGCGGACAGGCCGTAAATCTGGACTACCAGGAAGTTGGGTACGAAGTGATAGTCGAAGTGTACCCGGTCGGCCAACTCTTCCATGCGCTCGCGGCGCAGGTCGCCGGAAGGCGTGGCGTTGGCTATTTCCAGTTTGTCCTCAAAGTACTGGAAGCAGACTCCGCTGGAGCGGCTGAAGCAACTGTTCCGCAGAACGGCCTGCCGGGAGAAGTCCAGGGACTCGGTGGACGTGGCCGGCGCCGTAATGTGCATGGACGCGAAGTTGGGCTGGCCAGGACCCAGGGAAACGCACTTCTGATGCAGGTCTGCGCCCGCAGCGTTGGCGAAATCTTCGCGGGTCCGGCCGTGGCCGCAATTGGAGCGCCCGGTGCCGGCGTGGATGGATGATTCCACCACCAGAAGTTCGGCGTTGATGCCCACGTCCCTCCAGAAGGTCACCACCGCTTCCGCGTATTCAACATCCTTGGGCACCCGCTGGGAGCGAATGTGCAGCTTAATCAGGCTGTCGTCGGCATCGGCATCGTAGCCCACTCCCTGAAGGAGTTCCATGGCACGCTCGGGGTTGTAGGGATAGCCGGCAGAGTTCTCCGGGGTAATGCCCACGGTGCCGGTCTGGGCGATGTTGCCGTAGCACTCGAGAACGCCGTCGAATATCTCCTCCATCAGGGTCTCGCAGTCGATGGCCAGGTTGAGCGCTTCGCGGACATCCTTCAAGCGCAGCCAGGGATGGTGAACCGTATCTATGGCGTAAACGTAGGCCTCGTTATTGGTAGCCGACTTCCATTTGGGGGCGAGTTCCCGGTCCTGGAAGGCAATTTCCGCCCAGTCGGCTTCGCCAGCGGACAGGGCGGCGGCCCGTACCAGGGGCTCGTTGCGCCATTGCTGGACCAGGTTGGGAATTGATGGAGCCCGTGAGTAATTGGTAGCGGGATTGGGGTTGTATCCCTCGTGGGCCTCCAGGGTGATTTCCAAGCCGGTATCCCACTCCACTATCTTGTAGGGACCCAGGCCGACGGTCAACCGCTCTACTTCGTCGGGCATTTCCTCGGGCAGGTCGGCGTAGGATTCGGCGCCTACGGCATCAAGGAACCAGCCTGTGTCCTGGAACTTGGTGAAGATGGTGGTGCGAGGCAAAATGGGGCAGGCCTTGCCGCACACTACGTCCAGCGTGTAATCGTCCACCACTTCGCCGGAGATGACGCCGTGGAAGCTGAAATCGTTGGAGTTGTAGTGGCCGCTGGTCTCCTCGTCGCCGAAGAAGTCAATCCAGAACTTGGCCTGCGAGGCGTCCCATGCAGCGCCGTTGTGGAAAGTAACCCCCTGGCGCAAGTTAAAGCGCCAGCGGTCGGCGTCAATCTGTTCCCATCCCTCAACGCCGGTAAGTCCCACTACACGATAGTCGTTGTGGTCGTCAATCCAGGTAAAAGGGTCGCTCGCCAGGTCATCGCAGATGGTGTTCTGGATGTTGCCGCCGCAGTTGGCGCTGGCCGCGCCCACCGTCGTCGGTTCCTCGGCGGTCAGGAAGATCATGGTGTCCCTTGCCGAAGATTCTTGCATGGGCGGAGTGGCCGTAGGCGCTGGCGCCGCCGTAGGCGTTGGCGCCGCCGTGGGCGCCTGGGTGGCCGGTATAGCCAGGGCCTGAGGTCTGGCCGTCTCCTCCTGGGTAGCCGGGGCGGTGGTTTCCTGCTGCGCCTCTTCGGAGGTAGAAGCGCCGCAGGCAACTGCAAGCAGGGCCAAGAGCACTAATATCGAAATCAGGGCGCGGCTGAACCTGTGACCAATTGCCGATTCCGTTGCTGTCATTCTTCTCCTCCTCTGATGGCCCTTTTGTCGGATTTAGTTAACAAGTCAAGTGGTTTGCGCGCTACAGTATTCGTCACCTCCTGGTTAAGGCTGCCGGAAAGGGAAGGAGTTCGGATAATTCGTGCATTTATATAATAGATATTAGCTAAAGTCAAGATAGTTATCGTAGGTACGGCTCAAGTTCAATGTAATCGTAAAACAAGCCCGAACAATAACGATTATCGCAGTAATTGCAGGTATGTGTTGTTGAAAGCGCATAAAGTCGGGGGCTTCTTGCTCAGCTGATGGGAAACCCGCTGCTCCGGCCGGCTTGCCAGGGGCAAACGGGCCGGCTTGCGGATGTCCTGTCGAGTTGCTTCCGGTGGCCCAGTATCTCAAGCGTCGAACCTGGAAAATCAGCAGCCCACAAGCCAATTTTCGGTCCAGGAATCGGGTTTCGGTGAAGGACTTTGAGCCCTTAGGCAGCGTCTATCCTGGAACGGGCCGAAGAACTCAGGGCGGCGTGGCTTCTGCCCTGGGCCTGGTGCTTGGGGCGCGTCCTTAAATTCACCGTCATTCCTGCGAAGGCAGGAATCTCCACTACGGCGGATCCAGGTTCCCGCCTGGGCGGGCACGACGGCTGCCACTTAATCACGTCGTGCGATAGCCCTGATTGTTACCCGATTGTCATGGGGGTTCAGGTTGACTAAACCATAGGGGGCTGTTAGATTTTTAGATTAAATCGTATGCGCTTGTCGCGAGAGAGGTTAGCTGGGATGTCGAGAAGGTTATTCAAGGAGCTTGAACGCTCCTACGGTTTCGACGAGGTAGCAATTGTTCCTGGTGACGTGACCATCAATCCCGAGTTGACATCCACCAAAATGACCATCGGGGACTGCACTTTTGAAGCACCCATGCTGGCCTCCGCCATGGATGGCACGGTATCCCCCAGTTTCGCCTCCCTCATGCACGACATGGGCGGGTTGGGAGTCCTCAACGGCGAGGGCCTCTATTCCCGTTACGAAGACCCATACTCAATATTGGAAGAAATTACGTCCATGCCCCAGGCTGAGGTAACCGAATACCTTCAGCAGGTCTATGCCGAACCAATCAAGGACAACCTGATCGGACAGCGTGTGCAGGAAATCAAGAGCAAGGGTTCCACCTGCGCCATCGCCTTTACCCCGCAGAACACCAAGCGCATGTCGCCGGCTGCCGTGGAGGCGGGCGCCGACATCGTCGTGGTCCAGTCCACCGTGACAACCGCCCGGCACCAGTCGCGAAGTTACCGGGGATTGATTTTCTCCGAGCTGATTGACTCGCTCAGCGTTCCCGTGGTGGTTGGCAACTGCGTCAGCTACGACGTGGCGCTGGAGTTGATGGATACGGGAGTTGACGGCATCCTGGTAGGAGTGGGTCCAGGTGCGGCATGCACCACTAGGGAAGTTACCGGCGTGGGCGTTCCCCAGGTCTCGGCAACCCTGGAATGCGCCGCCGCTCGCCAGGACTACTACCACCGCACCGGCCGCTACGTTTCGGTCATCACCGACGGCGGCATACGGACTGGCGGCGACCTGTGCAAGGCCATCGCCAGCGGCGCGGATGGTGTAATGGTGGGCACTCCCTTCGCCCAGGCCGAGGAAGCCCCGGGCCGGGGCTACAACTGGGGCATGGCCAACGCCCACGCCGAACTGCCCCGGGGAACGCGCATCAAGGTCGGCACCAGGGCGACCTTGAAGGAAATCATGTATGGCCCCACGTCCGTCACCAACGGTACTCAGAACCTGGTTGGGGCCCTGCAGGTGGCCATGGGGATGTGCGGCGCCTACACCATCCGCGACTTTCACCAGGTTGAAATGGTTATAGCTCCTTCAATCAAGACGGAAGGCAAGTTCTTCCAGATGGCCGAGTAGCCTGTCGCACGGCATTGGCATGAACGTCTCTGCGGTTGAAGGTATTGGGCGGCGATAGAGCCACGCGTCCCAGGCCAAGATTCCCTTGAATGACATTTCATTATCCGCATTGCATCGGCAGTGATTATTATCCGGAGGATTGAATTATGGTTTCTGGCATGGGCACCGTCCAGATATTGGACCCCCGCCCCGAGGAGGTACCCGAGGAAAGGGGAATAAGCTCGGAGATTCCCAGCCTGGAAGGCAAGGTTGTGGGCCTTCTGGAAAACCGGAAGTATCATGCCGACTCATTCCTGCTGGAGTTGCAAAGGGTACTGGAGGAAGAGTACAAGGCCAGCAAAGTGGTTTATGCCTCCAAGTTTACGTTCAGCATGCCCTGCGCCGACGAGACTATAGATTCCTTGGTGGAGGAGTGTGATGCCGTGGTTCACGGCATTGCCGATTGAGGCTCCTGCACGGCGTGGGGTCTCCACGACACAGTTGTAACCGAATCCCGCGGGATACCGTCGGTCAGCGTGATTACCAGCGCCTTCACCCGGGCCGCCCATGCCCGGGCCGCGTCGCTGGGAATGCCCGGGGTGCGCATAGTCGTGCTGCCGAGTCCCCTGGCTTCCCGCAGCGTTGAAGACGTTCAGCAGATGGCGCACGAGTACGCCGAGGAAATAGTAGGTCTGCTGACTAAAGGATAGGGAATACGGGTTCCCAGGTTATATTTCCAGGTTGTAGCATTTGCCGCCGGAGACATTGGCTCCGGCGGTTGTGTTGAGTGAGCATTTCAGCAAGGAGTATTGACATGCAAACAGTTCTTGAGTTTGACCCCAGCTACGCCATGCTGACGGTGGTGCTGGACCCCGGGGAGAGCATAAAAGCTGAACCGGGGGCTATGGTTGCCCAGCAGGGAGTCGAAATGAAAACGGGCTCCGCCGGCGGGGGCCTGTTCGGGGGCATCCGCCGCATGTTGGGCGGCGAGTCTTTTTTCATTAACACTTTCACGGGCCAGCGGGGTGGCGGTCAGGTCAGCCTGGCTCCCTCTACCCCGGGGGATATAGGCTCATTCCCGCTGCCGCCGGGCCGAAACCTGTTCATCCAGGCCAGTTCCTTCCTGGCGTGCACCGAGAACGTGCAGACTGACTCCCAGTTCCAGGGCTTTCGAGGTTTCTTCAGCGGCGAGAGTCTCTTTTTCCTGCGGGCCTTTTCGGAAAGGGGAGAGGGTACGGTCTTCTATAATTCCTACGGGGCTATCAAGCAACTGCCGGTGGAGCCCGGCAAGGAACTGGTAGTAGATACCGGTCACCTGGTGGCCTTCACCGACGACGTGGACTATTCCATCGGCAAGGTGGGCGGCCTCCGGTCCCTGATTGGCGGCGGCGAAGGCCTGGTTATGAAGTTCCGGGGAGAGGGGCATGTGTGGGTGCAAACCCGCAACCTGGCCTCCCTGGCAGACAAAATCATCCCCTTCATCCCCACCCCCAACCGAGGGCAGTAGGGGAAGGTAGCGAGTTTGGGGTCGAGGTGGATGGGGGTGGAGGAAGGATGAAGATTGGCATCGTACTTGGGTTGGTTTTGTTGAGCGTGGTTTCTCTGGGGGGTTGCACTTCGGACCCACGTCTATTGCCTCCTTCAGCAGATATACCGGCAACCGTTGCCGCAGCAGTTGCGGCGACGGTTGCACCTACCCCCACCGCCGAGCCGGCGACCAGCCCCACACCTACATCCACCCCGTGGTCTATCCCTTCTCCTACGTTCATTCCTTCACCCAGTTCTTCTCCTACGTTCACGCCGGCGCCTACCGCTGCGGACACCCCAACGCCTTTGCCGACCTCTACGCTGATACCTACGGCGACTCCTACTCCACGGCCAATGCTGGTTCCGGTCAATACTCCGGGCTACATGTCCCAGACCATTACCACATCGCTGGGGCAGCAGGTGGATATAGTGGTTGAGGGATTTGTAGACAGCCCTTTACGTTTCAGCCAACTGGTTCAATCTCTTAACGAAATTGAGAAGTTGCTCGGCAAACCGTACCCCTCGCCCAGGGTAACCTTGACGCGGGCCGACCGGTTGCAGGGAGGATTTTGCGGCCATAACCAAATGAGTTACGCCCCACGCTATTCCGGTGAGCCGTACGTTTTGGATGACTCAATAATTCGGTTGAGAGTTAACAGTGAGTGTGACGATACCTTTGCTTCCATCGCCCACGAAGTTGCCCACACATGGTTCCATGGCAGCGATCCCGCAGACTGGATAGACGAGGGTTTAGCGAATGCCTTTGAACAGCAACTATTGGCGATCCATTCTTCGGAAGAAATCCTCTACCCACCTGTAACCTATTGTGCTGACTATCGCAACATCGCTGAACTGGAACAGGGAAGGCCTAAAAGGCTAGTCAGCGGCGATTTCACCGGCTTCGACTGCAACTACCATCTGGGTAATGGCCTCTTTGGGGCTTTACGGGGTCACTACGGAGACGAGGAATTCAACCGTCGGGCCGCGGCGCTGGCGAGACCCCCAATCAGCGTCTCAAAGCGGGCGCATACTATATCAACCTTAAGGGAGACCTTTGGTGGGGATGAAGAAGCACTGGTTCTCGTCAATCTTTGGTATGACGGACAGCCAGAGATGCGGAAATACTGGCATTTGGACGCCGTGGAGTGGTCCTTCCCTCCTACCATAGCTGGGGAGCACTTGTACTTTTCGGGCAAGACAATTGAGCCTGAGATGGTGCATGACTTCGTGCCGGGCGATGACACTTACTGTTCGCAATTCTCTCTGTTTCAGGGGATGGGAGGACAGAACTGGGTTGCCAGCGTGTCCGGCCCTTTGCCAGTGGGTTGGCAGTATGAAGAGGCGAAGTTGATAGTCACTAATAGCGACATAAATCCTGCTACCGGTGAGTTTCGGGTTAGCGCGAAAATAATAGATAAAGCTGTGGAAGATTTTGATGACTTGTCGCTATCGGTACGAAGCCGCGTAACATCAGGCGCGGATGGGCTTTGCCAAGAAAGCGTACATTATTCTCAAATTTCATTAACCTATGGTTCACTTCCTGAGGAGGCTAAAGCCGTTAAATACTATCATCAGGGTGCTATAGAATGGACATTCCCTCCCACCATCGACGGCGGCTATTTATACTTCGACGGCAAAACCAATGATCCGGAAATGGTGCATGACTTTTTGCAGGGTGATGATCCCTACTGTTCACAGTTTTCGCTTTACGAGGGCGCCATTAACCAAAAGTGGGTTGCCAGTGTTGCAAGCCCTCTTCCCGCAGGGTGGTATCACTATAGTATCCCTAAGCTGGTTGTGATTGACCATGACATAGATTCTGCCACAGGTCGGTTTAGAATAACCGCAAGAGTAAATGATCAGGGCTTGCTGCAGTCCGATGATCTCTCTTTGGCAGTAACGAGTAGAGTCATCACAGGAGCAGACGGTCTGTGCCCAAAAAGCACCACATATTCGCAATTGCCCGTTGTAACCGGCACTATTCCCGTGGAGTTCAAGGAGGCTAGGCACTATAGCCTGGATGCTATTGATTGGCTTAACCCACCGGCCGTTAGTGGAAATACAATGAGATTCGTCGGACGTGCGCTGCCAGGGGTCATACGGCTAAACTGGCGTGAAGGGCATTGCAGCCAGTTCCTTTTCTACGAAAGGGACGAAAGAGGATACCAATATATCGATAATCTAAGCTTAATGCTCCCGGAAAATAGACAATGGACTAGCGATATAGCCGCTGAAATTACGGCGCAGAGAATTAGCAGCGACGGTACTTTTGAAGCCCTGGTTGCCATAAGGGACAACGCTCTGACTCTATATGAGAATTTAACCCTGCTGGTGACAACGGAAGCTGCTTTGGAACGAGTAACCAATAAGTGCGGTGATTCGGACGTGCTCTCCGCCGTTGACATTCGATGAGTTTGGTAACGAACACTTGGAACGCGTACTATTTCCAACTCTTCAAATAAGGAGAGAATATGACAAACGTACATCAGCTTAACTCCCGCCGCGTTGAAGTTTCTGCAGATTTTGCCGCCATCCAGGACTACTATGAACAGCAGGGGTGGACCGATGGCCTGCCGGTGGTTCCGGCCACGGAGGACCTGGTCCGCGGAATGTTGTCGCACTACGGGCAGGATCCCGCCACCAGCCTGGGGAGGGTACAGCCCCGCAACGCGGAGGTTACCCTGGAAAAGGTGGCCATCAACTCCGTGATGGCCGGTTGCAAACCGGAGCACTTTGCGGTGGTGGTGGCCGCAGTTAAGGCCGCCATGCAGTCGGACTTCAACATCGCCAGCGTTCAGGCTACCACCGGGGGCGCGGCGCCGGCGGTCATTGTGAATGGTCCCGTGGCGGCGAAGCTGGGCATAAATGGCGACTCGGGTTGTTTCGGTCCCGGCTATCGCGCCAATGCCACTATCGGCAGGGCCCTGCGGCTGTTCGTCCGAAACGTGGCCGGATTGGTGCCCGGAGAGATGGACAAGGCCACCCTGGCCCTGCCTGCGCGGTACACTTTCTGCTTTGCCGAAAACGAGACCCGCAGCCCCTGGGAGCCCAGGCACGTGGAGCTGGGCCTGAAACCCTCCGACAGCATGGTGACCCTGATGGGCGTGAGAGGAATGTACACCATAATGGAAAGCACCTCCCCCACCGGGATACAGGTCCTGCGTACCTTGGTTGGCTCTCTGCGGACCATCGGGGTATCCAACTACTACCAGACGGGCACCGGGGCCCAAATGGCGCTGGTGCTGTGCCCCGAACACGCGGCGGAAATCCACGCCTCGGGCCTGTCCAAGCGGGACGTCCGCGAGTACGTTTTTCAGAATGCCAGGATGCCTCTGCGCCGTTTGAAGGACATTGCCCATTACGGCAACCGCAACTGGCCCCATTGGATTGATGAGTCTGACCCGGATACCATGGTGCCCATTGTTGCCTCTGCTGATGACGTACTGGTAGTGGTCGCCGGCGGAGACGGCCGGCATTCCGCCTGGCTGGCCGGCTGGGGCGTAACCAGGATGGTGACCCAGCAAGTCGAAGAGCCTTTGTAGAGTTGATGGCAGGGGCGGCGAAGGGGCTGCCTAGTGGCGGGATCCCAACGCCCGGCCCGGGATTTCGTGAGAATCTGCGGGCATTAGGGAACCATCTTATGACTATTAGCAAACGTCGAGTATGTAACACCGCATGATGTGTCGGTATTTCGCCTCCAGTCCCGACCTTCCCCCTTAGACTCTAAGGGGGAAGCGGCTTTTGTGGTGGTTACTATTTGCGCCGGCCTATGGGCCGGCGCATCAATCGGAGAAGCCGCGCGACTGCTTGAGAGAGAACCCTCCCCGCTTTCTGGCTGAACTCTAGGGCGTGTCGTCAAATGCACCGTCATTCCTGCGAAGGCAGGAATCTTAACTACTGCCGGTCGAGGTTCCCGCCTTCGCGGGAACGACGAAAAGGGACGCTAGGAAGCCCC
>DAOUIY010000067.1:0-226697 GCA_034423215.1 Dehalococcoidia bacterium | reverse complement strand
GGTTACGGACCCGAAAGTTGGCTTGGGGGAAGGATTTTAGGCCCTTCGGCAAGCTCAGGGCGACATGACCTCCTGCTTGGACGTTCAGCCTAGCCCAAAACGCGATTGCCCTGCGGGTTGGGCCAGCCCAATTGCTATTGCAATATCTTTAGGCTACCAGGTACGTTGGAAGACCGTGTCGGAAGATGATGAGCGGGCAACCCCGGAGGGCAACCGTTTTCCACCTTGGGGTTGGCCGGAATGGTAAGATACCAGGCGTGGCAGGGTTTGCGATGGAGCGGCCTGCCATTACGGTTGCGGAGTATGGTTGCAGAGAACGATTGCGGGGCAGACCGACAGCGCTATTTTCAGGAGGTAAACCATGGATGTCAGAGAAGTAGCTGAAATGTTGATGGCCCAGGAGAAACGGGTGTCGGTGGCCGAGGCCGACACGGCCGGCCTGATAGGCTACCTGCTGGGTACCATCCCGGGCAGCTCCCAGTTTTTTCCCGGCGGCGTGATTGCCTATACGGGCGGGCTGAAGCAGAGCATCCTGGGTGTATCCGACGAGTTGTACGATTCCAAGGGCAGTGTCTGCGAGGAAATGGCTATCGCCATGGCCCGGGGCGTCTTGGAGCTTACGGGCACGGACTTCGCCGTCTCGACCACGGGCGTCACCGGCCCGGGCCAGGGTCGTTCTTCCTTCCCCATCGGCACCTTTTACATCGGGCTGGCCGACGCTAACGGCAACGACGTGGCCATTCACCGGCAGTTCGACAGCGACCGGGACGGCAACAAGCGGGCCGCGGCCCAGGCGGCGATAGACCTGCTGGGCGAACGTCTCAAGGAAGCGCAGGGCAGCTGATATGGCCGACGCAAGCCGGATAATCCTGCTGGGCCAGAACCTGTTCTTCCAGGGAAGAGTGGAAACGGTGGCGGAACCGTTGGGCTACACAGTGCGCCAGGCCAACACCGAGGCCGATTTCTGGGAGACCTTTGACCCGGGCATCACGGAACTGGTGCTGGTGGACCTGGAGGGGGACGCGGATACGTGGCAAAGCGTGCTGGCCGATTTGGAAACACGCGCGTCTCCCGGTGACATGAAGAGGCCGCGAATAGTAGCCTTCGGGCCCCACGAGGACACGGCGTCCATGGAGCGGGCGGCAGCGTTGGGCGCGCAGCAAACGCTGAACAAGGGCCGGTTCAGCGCCACGCTGGGGGAGATAGTGGGGGGCGGAAGCTGAGCCTGAGACTGGCCGCAATATGTAACCGTCCTATAGTGATGATACTATTGGGGTATCAATTTGAGGCTGGGTGTGAAATGAGTCCTGGTATGTTCCCCATGGAACCCTTTGACCAGGAAGAAAATGCGGTAGATGATTACCGCCTGCAAGCCCGGGTTTTCCTGGAGAAGAGCAGGCTATACCTGGCCGAAGGTGACCTGCATCAGGCATCGGAGAAGGGATGGGGCGCGGCTGCCTGGATGGCCAAGGCCGTCGCTGAAGCTCAGGGCTGGGAATACAAGAGGCACGACCAGTTTCTTCAGGTGATGTACGAGGCGGCCAGCCTGTCAGGCGATTCCCGCGTAAACGGATTCCGGAGAACTGCCAACGAACTTCACGGTTTGTACTACACTCGCCGGCTGTTTCTGCGTGAAGACGCCGTAAGTGAAGGGCTGGACGAAATGGAGACCCTTCTCGATATCCTTGAACCTCTGACTGAAGTAAGGGCGGGACCGACGAGCCGGTAAGTTGCGCGCCGCCGGCTTAGCCCGATTGCCAGGCAGGCCCCTACCCTCTGAAATGGGGCATTACCCGGTCGGCAATCGCTTCCGCACCGGTTTGTGCGAAGACTGGTTGCCCCAAGAAATCCGCAGTTATAATTTGTTCTTACTGTTGCGCCGTATCTATCCGTTGACAAAGACTGTCAGGTAACAGTAGCATAATTTTGTAACCACCCCACTCGCTTGCGAGCGTTTGGAAGCACGCCCACCTCTCGAGAGGTGGCCGTTGCATTTGGGCTCAACCTATGACAATAGCCAACGTCTATATTGATGGTTTCAACCTCCACTACGGGTCGCTCAGAAAGACTTCGTACAAATGGCTAGACCTCTCGGCCATGTGTAAGATACTCTTGCCTAACCACACCATAGGTAGAATCAGGTATTTCACTGCACGTGTCATTTGGATCGCCGTATTATGTGCCCTACCCCTTGAAGTGGGGCATTACCCTATCCGCAAACAACTCCAGGTTGCGTAGGCCCCGGCGCAGGTCCATGCCGGGCCACATCATGCGGAAGCTGCCGTGGGACATCCCCAACTCCCGCAGCTTTTCTATCTCCCCAATGCAGTCCTCCGGGTCGCCGATGATGAAGCGGTCCCGGGCCAGTTCGGCAAAGGCTGAGCTGAACTCCTCGTCCATGGCCTTGTCCTGCCCCCACTGGGCGTAGGCGGCATACTTGCCGCCCAGGAAGGGGGCGGCGTCCTGCCAGGCCTGCTCACGGGTCTCTCCCACGTACAACTCCCTGGCAATGGGCAGGTCTTCCGGCGCACCGGCGGCGGCGGCCTCGGCCGTTTCGTGGTAAAGCTCTATCTGTCGCTTGATGGCGGTGTAGGTGGCGTGGGGATTAACGTACCAGGTGTAACCCCGACGGGCGGCGCGCTTTATGGCGGCGTCGCCGTTGGCGGCCACCCAGATGGGCGGGTGCGGCTGCTGGATGGGCCGTATGGTCATTTGGGCTCCGTCCAGGTGGAAATGCTCGCCGTGAAATGTAACCTGGTCCTGGGTCCAGAGTTGGCGCATCACGTCCAGGCACTCCAGGTAGCGGGACACGCGACGGTTGCGGCGTACTCCGAAGGCATCGTATTCCTCGTCTCGATAGCCCAAGGCCCCGCTGAGGACAAAGCGGCCGTTGGTGATGATGTCCATGGTGGTGACCCGCTCGGCCAGGTCCACGGGGTGATGGAGAGGTATCAGCAGGGTGGCAACTATGCCCATGCCCTCGGTTTCCGCCGCCAGGCGCGCCAGCAGCGGCACGGTCTGCAGTTGCTGGTAAGGGGAGGTGAGATAGTGCTGCCCTTGGTAGAAGAAATCGAAACCAAGCTCCCGGGCGGTGCGGACATACTCCACAATTTCCTGGAAGCTCTGCCGCATGTCGGTTCCGACGGGCTGCTGGCCCATGCCGGTCAGGGATACGCCAAATTGCATGGTGTCTCTTCTCACTCCCATCCTGGCCTTCCCCGTTCAAGGAGGAAGGTTGCAGGCAAATTACGGCTTGGCAGGTTGGCGCTTTTGTATTGACGAATAACTCATTGCCAGCTCATGGTGAGCTTGTTGAAACATCAAGGGGCGTCCCTTCGACATACTCAGCGTGAGCGGAACTGCTGCCGGTCATGGCAACTGCGGCAGTTACCTGGCAGCCGGACAAGTTTGAAATGGTGATTGGACTTGCCCGACCCGTCGTTTCCGCGCAGGCGGGAACCTGGACTTGCTGTAGTTTAGATTCCCGTCCTCGCAGGAATGACGGGTTGGTGGAATGGACATTATTTCAATACGTTTGAACCATTAGCCGCCAACGGTGGCCAGTTCCTGCTCCTGTTCTTGCTCTGCTTCGGGGGGCGCTCCTTTCCAGGCGCAGACGGTGCAGGCAGTGCTGCCGTCCCGGTTGGCTACCATCAGCCCCTCGCACTCGGGGCATGGGTCCGGCAGAGGACGGCGGTTGTTGGTGTACTTGCATTCCGGGTAGTTGGAGCAGCCGTAAAAGACCCCTCGCCGGCTGCCCCGTTCCACCAGGTCGCCGCCGCATTGCGGGCACGAGGCGCCGGTCTTGATGGGATGGGTGTTCTTGCACCTGGGATAATCGCTGCAGGCGATAAACTGGCCGTAGCGCCCCGTCTTGAGCACCATGGCCTTGCCGCATTGCTCACAGACTTCGTCGGTCTCGGTGTCGGCTGCCGCGTCGGCCCCGGCCTGGTCCGCCTTAATCTGCCGCGTGGTCTTGCACTGGGGGTAGCCGGTGCAGGCCATGAAGCGGCCAAATCGGCCCGTTTTGATGACCATGGGCATACCGCAATTCTCGCAGGTCTCGTCGGTTGCCTCGTCTTCGGGCTTTACCCGCGGCATATTCTCGTTGGCATTCTCCAGGTGCTGGGCGAAGGGGCCGTAAAACTCGTGAAGCATGGGGACCCATTCCTGGTCTCCCTGGGAAACCTCGTCCAGCTTTTCCTCCATCTGGGCGGTAAAGTCCGGGTCCATGATGTCGGTAAAGTATTCCGTCAACAGGTCGGAGACCGTCTTGCCCAGGTCGGTGGGGTGCAGGCTGGTCTGCTCCTTGGCGACGTAGTTGCGAGCCAAAAGCACTCCTATGGTGGGCGCGTAGGTGCTGGGCCGTCCGATACCTCTTTCCTCCATGGCCTTGACCAGCGTTGCCTCGGTGAAGCGCGGTGGCGGCTGGGTAAAGTGCTGGTTGGCCTCCAGTTGCTGGCAATTCAGCTTGTCTCCCTGGGCCATTTCGGGCAGGGAGTTGGAATTTTCCTCGGCATCGCCCTCGTCCTTGCCCTCCATGTAGAGGGTGCGAAAGCCGGGGAATTTCAGGACCGAACCGGTGGCGCGGAAATTGAACACCCGTCCCGCCTCGCCGTCGGCCTTGGGCCGGCAGGCGGCGTCTATGTTGACCGTGGTGGCGTCGGACCGGGCGTCGGCCATCTGGCTGGCCAGCATCCGGGCCCAGATCAGGCTGTACAACCGGAACTGGTCGCTGGACAGATGAGGTTTCAGCGAATCTGGACTGCGGCCGATGGAAGTGGGGCGGATGGCCTCGTGGGCCTCCTGCGCGGCCTTGGTGCGGGTGCGGTAAGCCCGGGGCTTGTCGGGCAGGTATTCCTTGCCGTACTTGCCCCGAATGTACTGCCGGGCTTCCTGAATGGCCGTGTCCGCCACCTGGGTCGAGTCGGTACGCATGTAGGTAATCAGGCCCACCGAGCCCTCGCTGCCCACGGACAGCCCCTCATAAAGCTGCTGGGCCACGGACATGGTGCGCTGGGCGGTAAACCGCAGCTTCCGGCCGGCTTCCTGCTGCAGGGTGCTGGTGGTGAACGGGGCCGCCGGACGCTGCCGCACCTCCCGCTTGCGCACGTCGGCCACCGTGTAAGCGGCGTCCTTCAACTCGGCTTCATATTCCCTGACCTCGGCCTCCACCGGAATATGCAAACGGCGGCGGCTGCCCTTCAGGGAGTGCAGGGCTGCGGGAAACAGGTTGGCCTTGACGGGTTCTTCGGCCTCTTTGTGCAGTTGGGCGTCCAGGGTCCAGGACTCTTCGGGGATGAAGGCCAGGATTTCCTTTTCCCGGTCGGTTACCAGGCGCAGGGCCACCGATTGCACCCGGCCCGCGGACAGGCCCCGCTGCACCCGCTTGCCCAGCAGGGGGCTAATCTGGTAACCCACCAGCCGGTCCAGTATGCGGCGGGCCTGCTGGGCGTTGACCAGCTTCATGTCTATTTCGCGGGGGTGGCGAAAAGCCTCTTCCACGGCATCCTTGGTAATCTCGTGAAAGACTACCCGCTGGGGCGAGTTGTCGTTGGCCTTGTCCCAGCCGGCGGCGGTCTGCAGGTGCCAGGATATGGCCTCGCCTTCCCGGTCCGGGTCGGTGGCCAGGTAAATGTTGGCCGCATCCTCACCGGCGCGCTTTATCTCCTTGACCAGGGACATCTTGTCCCGCATGGTCACGTAGGAGGGTTCGAAGTCGTTGTCCAGGTCAACGCCCATCTTTCCCTTGGGCAGGTCGCGGACGTGGCCCTGGGATGCGGTCACCACGTACTTCCCGCCCAGGATTTGCCCCACGGTGCGGGCCTTGGCCGGTGATTCTACTATGACCAGGCTCTTGCCGGAGGTCTTGCCCAGGCTGACGGCGGCCTGGGACGCCGACCTGCCGCGCGTTCCGGTGGACCTGGAAGTTGCGCCGGTCTTGGCCGCGCCTTTGCCGGTACTCTTGCTGGTCGTTTTAGCCGTGCCCTTGCCGGTTGTCTTGACGCCGGCCTTGCCCGCCGCCTTTCCGGCTGCTGTGCCCGCCGACTTGGCGCGGGTGGACTTGGCCTTGACCGTGCGGCTGGTCATGGCGTCCGGCTTTTTGGCCGACTTCGCCGCGGCCTCGGTTCCGGTGGATTTCTTAGTTGCCATAGATTGGGGTTGCCTCCCCTGTGCGAACGTAATGCATGCCCCCTACCTGCTTTACCAGCCCTTTAAGTTCCAGCATGGTCAGCAGGCTCCCTGCCAGGGCCACCGGCAGGCTTGCCTTGCGTCCAATATCGTCAATGTGCATTGGTTCGTGGTCCAGGCAGCGGAGCAGAGCAACTTCTCCCTCCGCATCCGGGCTGTCAGGCAGGTCTTCCGAAATTCTCAGTTCAATCTGCCTGGCTACGACCCGGAGGTTCAACTCTTCCAGTATATCGGTGTAGCCGGATACCAGCTTGGCTCCGTCCTGGATGAGCCGGTTGGTCAGGCGGCTGGCCGGCGAAAAGATGCTGCCCGGAACGCAGAACACTTCTCTATTCTGCTCCAGGGCATGGTAAACCGTCCAGCGGGCCCCGCTCTTTTCGCTGGCTTCAACCACCACCGTGCCCAGGCTCATACCGCTAATCAGCCGGTTGCGGCGGGGAAAACCCCTGGCGTCGGGCCGCGTACCCAGGGGGTATTCGCTGACAACGGCGCCCTGCTCCTCAATCTGGCGGCTGAGGCCGGAATTGTCCCGGGGGTAGGTGATATCCAGCCCGTTGGCAACAACGGCGATGGTCCGGCCGCCCTTGGACAGGGCGGCTCGGTGGGCTACGGTGTCTATGCCCAATGCCAGCCCGCTGACTATGGTGATGCAACTTCCGGCCAGGTCTCCGGACAG
The DNA here is from genome assembly GCA_034423215.1 of Dehalococcoidia bacterium. Lineage (GTDB taxonomy): Bacteria > Chloroflexota > Dehalococcoidia > Lucifugimonadales > UBA3495 > Bin22. Next base: position 219,829 of record DAOUIY010000067.1, on the reverse strand, counting down.
ACCGGCGGCAGCCTCGCGCCCGTATGCCGTGGGACTGCGGGTGCCTACCACCGCCACCGCCCGCTCGTCTTCGGGCAGCAACTGTCCTTTAACGTATAGCACCGGCGGCGGGTCGTCAATGTGTTTCAGGCGAGGAGGATACTCGGCATCGTGCCAGGTAAGGGCCCGCACCTCCGCCCGCTCAAGCCTCGTTATTTCCTCATCGGGAGAGGTCTTCTCCCTGGCTTCTGCCACCGCCTGGGAAACGGTTGAGTCAATGCCGGCTGCCCTCAGCTGGCCCGGCCCGGCTTCCCAGGCCGTTTGAAGGTCGCCAAAGTGGGCTTCCAGCTTCTTGAAGCGGGTGGCGCCCATTCGCTTCACCCGGCTGAAGGCCACCCAGTACTTGGTCTGCTCAGGATTCATGGCAGCGATTCTAGCATAGGGCAGAAACGGGTAACAACGGCCTGCTGTCAGAGGTTAACGCCACTTGCGCCGTGTCCGCTCGGCCCCTTGGCGCAAAACTGGGCCCGTCCGCCGCCGCTGGCCCAGAACTTGACGCTATTGGCGGCTTATTCTACACTTCAATCGGCCTTGAACGGCCTGCCCGGAAGCCTATTGTTTGGAACCCTATTGTCCGGAAGCGTTTGTTAATAGGCCTTTGTCCTACTTCTTTTATTGCCGAGTCGCCTTCTGATGAATCTCAAGGATTATATTCGCGATATCCCGGACTTTCCCCAGCCGGGTATTCTGTTCCGTGACATTACTCCCCTGCTCCGCAACGCCGAGGCCTTCAACCACGCGGTAGAGGCGCTGGCCCAGCGCTGCCAGGGCCGGGAACTGGACGCCATAGTGGCAGTGGAGTCCCGAGGGTTCCTTTTTGGCGCGCCCCTGGCCTGCCGCATGGGCAAGCCTTTCGTTCCGGTGCGCAAGCAGGGCAAGCTGCCCAGCGAGACCGTTTCGGTGGAATATTCGCTGGAGTACGGCTCCAACGTAATGGAAATCCACCTGGCGGACATTTCCAGGGGCGACCGGGTTCTCATACTGGATGACCTGCTGGCTACCGGAGGCACCCTGGCCGCCGCCGCCCAACTGGTGGAAAAGGCGGGAGGAGAAGTGGACAGCATTGGTCTGGTGATTGAACTGGAGGCCCTGGAAGGCCGCAAGGTCCTGGAGGGCTACGAGGTATTTTCCCTCATCAAATACTGATCTTTGAATATTCTGAAACCAACGGTTTTTTGGCAGTGAATTTTCCCCAACGGGGAGAGTTGGAGTGACGGTCGGGGCGTGGACAATGCCACCTGACCGTCGCAACAACAGCTTGAAAGAAGACAGGAGGAAAAGTTAAATGTCAGAAAAGGCTACTGTAGGTAGTTATGAAATTACGGCAGTAATTGATATGGTTCCGCCGCCCCGGCCCACTTCCGCCATGTTCCCCGACGTTCCCGACAGCGCCTGGGCAGACTACCAGGATATGCTGGAAGACGGACAGCTTCAGCTCTATTACGGCGTGTTCGTGGTCCGGTCCGAGAACCACACAATCCTGGTGGATACGGGCATGGGGCCCGGGCCCCACCCCTCCCGGGGCAATGTTGTGGGCAACCTCTATGAAGAGTTGAGGCCCGTTATGCTCCCTCCCAACGTGGATATCCACAACACCAACGTATCCCCCTCCGATCAGGTCAACTATGTCGTTCATACCCACCTCCACGCGGACCACGTGGGCTGGAACCTGCGCTATTCCGGCGGGATGCCGGCGCCCAACTTCCGGCGGGCCCGCTACATCATTCCCAAGGACGACTACGACTATTACACCCAGCCCGAGATACTGGAACAGAATCCCCACGTGCAGCAGCAGATTATGCCCCTGCGCCGTCTGCGGTTGCAGCAGATCGTCGAGGGCGAGTATGAAGTTACCGACGGGATAACCACCCTGCCGGCCGTGGGGCACACCCCCGGGCACCAGGTGGTGCTGGTAGTATCCGGCGGCGAAAAGGCGATGATTATGGGCGACGTGCTGCACAACATTGCCCAGGTATCCGAGCCCAGTTGGTGCGCGTCGGTGGACTACGACAAGGCAGCCAGTCAGGCCAATCGCGAGATGCTTCTGGATAAGGCCGAAAGCGAAGGCTGGCTTGTGTGCGCCGGCCATTTCCCGCCGGGCCAGCAGATAGGAAAGGTCGTCACCGAGGGCGGAAAGCGCCGCTGGCAGTCCCTCTAGCGCATCATCCCCGCATATTGTTCCCTTGTGTACGGAGGCCGGCGTCGGCCTCCGTACGTGGTTAATGCCTACCTGGTGGTCCACCGCCAGAGGAATGATGGGTAAGCCGCTAGTAGTTGACCAGTTTGCATTGATGGGTAAACCGGGAGTCCGCTCATGGTAAGTCTGTCGAACCACCAAGTTGTCAAACTGCGAACGGACGGCCCTTCGACAGGCTCAGGGCGGCGGAAATGCTATCCAGCAATGCAAACAGGTTGAATCACTAATCCGCTCATGGTGAGCCTGTCGAACCGTCAAATTGTCAAACTGCGAACGGACGGCCCTTCGACAGGCTCAGGGCGGCGGAAATGCTATCCATCAATGTAAACAGGTGAACCACCAGTAGTCTGGTAAATGTGAAATGATGACCGGACCCGCCCAACCCGTCGTTCCCGCGCAGGCGGGAACCTGGACAGCATGGAGTTGAATTTCCTGCCTGCGCCGGAGTGACGGTTTAGCGCACTATCCACCAGTTATTACAAGCTGAACCGCCAGATAAGTCGCAGGGAAACGGTTGGTGACTCGCTGCCCTTGTCTTACCCCGGTTCCTTTGCTACAATCGGCCCGGAGTCCGGCTACGGTTGGTGCTCGCGCAGAAATAGAAAATGGCTTGAAATGTGACAGGAGGAGGTAGCATTATGCCATCGTTTTGGGAGAATCTGAGGTTTGCCGGTGACCGCGAGTTCGATGACTTGCACGGCTATCAGGGTCTGGACATGGTTGCCTACGTAAGCCACCCCGCCCCCAGCGAAGGGGTAAGTTGGCCTGCCGTCATCGTCATACAGGAGGCTTTCGGAGTCAACGATCACATTGTTAAGGTTTGTGACCGGTTCGCTGCCAACGGTTACGTCGCTATCGCTCCGGCGGTCTTTCATCGGGAACACCCCAACCCCAAGCTGGGCTACACTCCCGAGGACTTCGACCTGGCCATCAATCGCTACATGGCCGCCCTGCGGGACGACGAAATAATCGAAGATGTCAACGCCACCATCAAGTTTGTCCAGCAGGAGTACCAGCGCACCGTCGGCCAGAAGGTCGGCATTGTCGGGTATTGCGTCGGCGGCCGGATTACCTACCTGGCGGCCACCAGCTGCCCGGGCCTGGACGCCGCCGTGGCCTACTACCCAGGCCGGGTAATGGTACCCTTTGGCGATGATAACCCGGCGCCCATAGACCTGACCGGAAACATCAAGATTCCCTTGATGGGCCAGTTTGGGGACCAGGACGCTAACCCTACCCCTGATGATGTTACGGCAATTGAAGCAAGGCTCGACGCTGCCGGCGTCAGCTACGATTTCAAGATGTACGCCGGCGCCGGCCATGGTTTCAATTGCGACGACCGCGACAGCTACGATGCGGCCGCCGCCGAAGATGCCTGGGCCCGGACCCTCGGCTTCTTCGACCAGCACCTGAAGGGCTAGAGCGCACCACTTCCCATCGGACAAGACAAGGCCCGGCCGAATTTCGGCCGGGCCTTAAATGTTGCCCGATGGCAGGCCAAATGCTGCGGCGTTTGTTCCGTTTCCCTGCGGGTAAGCAGACCGTTGGCCAGAAGGGGGAGCGTAGTACCGGGAGAGGGCTGCCGGAGTCAGGCTTGGGCCCTATCGCCAGGCCAGTTCGACCTCGGCCACGATTCCGTACTTTTCCTGCAGAAACTCGGCGATGCTGATTCGCAGCCCATCGTCCTCGGGAAAGGCGTTCCTGACTTGTACCGCCCAGGCATCCTGGTTGGGGGCTCCATCCACCGGGAAGGCGTCCTCGCAGCGCATGCCGGGGTCGTAGTTGAAAACCAGTTCTTCCGGGGGACGCTCAAGGTACTCCCCGATGAACACCTGTACGGCGTCAATTACTTCCGCGGGGGTGGGCTGGGGCACAGCAACTCTCCCGGAATTGGGTCAATCCCTGTTGCGGGTCAACCCTGTTGGTGGAGGGGTATAGAGTCGGCCGGATGAATTGCGCCGGCGCCGCTCGGGGCGGCCGGCCGTTCCTGTCCGGCGCTTGACTCCGCTACACGCCGCTGGCGCCAAAGCTTTGCCGGAAGCGGTACAGGGTCATTTCCGGCTCAATGGGGGCCACGGGCATGTATTCCGTTTCCTCGATTTTGGCTACTATGAACCAGGGACCGTCCTGTTCCAGGGCGTCGCAAAAGACGGCCTCCAGGTCTTCCAGGTTGTTGACCGTGGCGGTACGGGGAACGCTGCAACTCTGGGCTACCTGTTCCAGGTCGGTGCCAAAGGCCGTATGGCTGGACTGGTGGCCGGTCTGCGCCCACTGTTCGTTGTCCCACACCACAACAACCAGGTTCTTCGGCTGTTCGCGGCCGATGCTGGGAATGGTGCCCAGGTTCATCAGCAGGGAACCGTCGCCGTCCAGGGAAACCACCTTCTCGTCGGTGGAGAGGGACATTCCCAGGGCGATGGAGGAGCAGAGCCCCATGTTGCCGTAGGTGTAGAAATTGCGGTCCCGGTGTCCCGCGTGCCACAACTCGTCGGTGGTGGGGCCCAGGTTGCTTACGATGGGGCGGTCGCCAATGTGGCGCAGCAGCATTTGGGTGGCTTCGAACCTAAGCAAGTTTGCCTCCGTGCAGCAGTTGGGTCATGCAGATGGCCACCGGCTGGCGATTGGCGTGGCACAGCTTCAGCGCGCCATCCACTATCTTCTCCATGTTGTGTTCGTCTTCCAGGGTGAAGTGGACCAGGCCCAGGGTATCGAGGATGGGCCGGGTAGCCCGCCCCATGGGCACCTGGGCGATATTGAACTCGCCGGGGCCGCCCCGCAGGTTCAGGAAAATGGGTATGGGAGTGCGGGCCGGGATGCACAGGCTGGCAATGGCGTTGATGCTGTTGCCGAAACCACTGGACTGCATGAATACCGCCGAGTTTCGGCCCGTGGCATAGGCGCCCACGGCCACGCCGACGGCTTCTTCCTCCCGGCTGGAGGATACCAGGTGGAAGTAGGGGTCTTCATCAATAAGGCTGGTGACGCGGTCAATGGAAATGTCGGGAACATAGGCCACCAGCGAGGTATCCCACTTCTTCAGAGAGTCAACGATAATATCGTTCCACGGCATGGTAGTAAATTCTCCAGAATGCCTCTTTTTGTATCTGTGAGAGGGCAGTCAATAAAGTACCAGCTATGGTGTTGAAAGTCAAAAACGGATTCATACATGGATGCACAGGACCGGCAAGGTGTTCCCCTTGAATATGGGGCCGTAATCCTGTATATCCTGTCTATCAATGTTAAGAGAGAGGTGCCGCCTTGCAGATAGACCCCAACACATTTGAGCACAACTTTTACCGGGTACTCACCGGCGTGGTGGTACCCCGTCCCATAGCCTTTGTCTCCACCATTTCCACCGACGGGATTTCAAACCTGGCTCCCTATTCCTTCTTCAACGCCGTGGCGTCGGACCCGCCCACCATCGTCTTCTCCTCGTCCCGCCGCGCCGGAAGCAAGGCCAAGGACACCCTGACCAACGTGGAGGAAACGGGCGAGTTTGTCGTCAACGTGGTGGTGGACGACATTGCCGAGGCCATGAACCGGACAGCGGCCGAGTTTCCCGTGGAGGTCAGCGAGTTCGAGGTTGCCGGCCTCACCGAAGCTCCTTCGGTCAAGGTGAAAGCGCCCCGGGTGGCCGAGTCGCCGGTTAACATGGAGTGCCGGCTGAAGCAGGTGGTGGACCTGGGCGCCAATCCGGATACCGGCCACGGCCTGGTTATAGGGGAGGTTATATATATGCACATCCGCGATGATCTGATTAACGGCCACCGCATCAACCACCAACTGCTCAAGCCCACGGGCCGCCTGGCTGGGAGCATGTACTGTCACACCGCCGACGTGTTCGAGATGGAGCGGCCCGTTTACCAGGGATAGGACCGGCGCCAGAGCCGAAACTTAAGAGGCAGGGTTGCGATTCAGGTTGTCTGACTCATGAAAAGAGGGCAGCCCTTGTGGCAGCCCCTACCGCCCATACGAAGCTGGCCGCCTGAGGCGACCGAAAGCGCAGGCTACCGGGTGACAACAAGGGAGCCGTGGCCAATTGGCAGCCACGGCTCTTCTTTATTGGACGGCTTGCTGGCAGCTAGTAGAGGGGACGGTGTTCCGGTTCCGGCGGCTTTTCCCCTTCCTCGGCGGCTTCTGCCGCAGACGTCTGGTCGGACTGGTCGGGTTGGTCGGATGGTTCCGCCTCCGCACTGGCGGCTTCGGTGGCGGGCGCGGGTTCTTCCGTTGTTGCTTCCGTTGTTGCTTCCGTCGTTGTTTCCGTCGTTGTTTCCGTCGTTGTTTCCGTAGTTGTTTCCGTTGCCGCTTCCTGTAATTCGCCGGCTGCTTCGTCGGGCTGGGCCTCGTTGGCGTCGGTTACCGCCACGGGTTCCACGTCTATGACGCCGGCCTCTGCCGCCGGAGCCACTTCCTGGGGCATGCGGCCCGTAAACTGGAAGGCGAAATTCTCCTCCGGGTGGGCGTCCCGATAGGCATTGAGCGCCGCTTCCAACTCGTCGAAGAAGGTCTCAGGGTCTCGGACCCGGATGGACTGCCGCCGACCCTTTACCGGACGCACCCGCAGTTGGTCCAGGGTGGCGAGGGAGCCCATTTCCACCACCGCAATATTGCTGAAATGCATCACCTTGACCCGGGGCCTGCCGTAGGACACGCAAAGGGCATCCTGGTAAACCAGGTAGGCCCGCGGTGTGAACAGCCAGGTGTAGGCGGCTACGCCCACGCCCAGGACCAGGATAATCTGGGGGTTGCCCCCCATGTCCCAGAGGCCAAAGGTGGCGCCGGCCCCCCAGACCGCAATGCCCAGGGCCAGAACCAGGGTAAGATTGAAGGGCACGCGGTCTTTGGCCCAGTAGAGAGGTTCGCTGTGTGCTTGCTGCATGTTTGTGTAATTCCCCGCTCCGTGACAGGTTGAGCGCTGCCAGGCAAATAAGTAGGTTGCCAATTGGTTGGCCGCCAAGAGAACTGTACAGCAAGGGGCCGGATACCAATTGGGCGGTTGGCAGGTTTGAAGCCGCCTAATTATATATCAACGGGGCGGGGCAGGCTACCGCAGACGGGCGAGGTTAACGGTTCAGAAATGGAGGGAAGGGGCAGCCCGAAGTCCTTAGGGCGTGTCGTCAAATGCATCGTCATTCCTGCGAAGGCAGGAATCTTAACTACTGCCGGTCGAGGTTCCCGCCTTCGCGGGAACGACGAAAGGGGCCGCTAGGAAGTCCCCACATTCAATTTGACGACACCCCCTAGCTTCCTTGCAGCCGGAAGTGACGGGGTATTGAAGGCGGCCAGTTTTCCCCAGGGCATGTCGTCAAATGCAACGTCATTCCTGCGCAGGCAGGAATCTCTACCACAGCCGGTCCAGGTTCCCGCCGGCGCGGGAACGACGAAAAGGGACGCTCGGAAGAAAAGGGACGCTCGGAAGCTTCAACATTCAATTTGACGACATGCCTTAACTCTGAACAGTTACCAGCGAGACTGCGCCGCCCGCGGGCTGGTTCTTGCCGCTATGCCGGTAGCCGCAACCGCGCCCCCAGGTAGCGCATGAACGAAGCAGGGCAGAAGGAGAACAGAAGGCCGGTTTCTCATCCGCCCAGTTGCGGTATCTCTCCTTCCATGTACCAGGGACAGCGAAACACCCGGTTGTCCTCGTAGCCGTCGGTTCCCATGGGGAAGTAGGGGTTGATATATTCCCAGACTACCTCGCCCTGGGGCGTCACCTGGAACATGCGCCCGAACATTCCCTCGGTAACGAGGGTGTTGCCGTTGGGCATGCGACGGGCGCCGGAAATTCGTGAGCTGTAGAAATTGAAGTAGGGGTTGTCCCGGTATTCCCAGACTATTTCGTTGGTGGCTGGGTCAATTTCCACCACGCGGGAGAAAATGCGCACGTCGTTCTTGCGCCGCTCGCCGTTGTCGAACAGCAAAATGTTGCCGTTGGGCAGCAGGCTGGGGTCGTGCTGGCGGGATATGACGTCCCAGCCCACCTTCCAGGTAATGTCTCCCGAAGCCTTGTCAATCATCATCACCGTGGAAATGTTGCGGAAACTGACCAGCACCCGGTCGCCCAGGGGCACGATGGTGTTGCCGTGGCTCCACTCGTGCCGCGGTTCGCCAGGGGTGATGATGTCCTCCTCCAGGTCCAGGTGCTGCCAGGCGTGCCAGTCCCATACCTGGTTGCCGCTGGCGTCCACCTCGATCAGGTGGTCGGCCCACATGTGGGTTGTGGCCTCCTGCCCACCCTCGTGGTCGGCCTCCAGCCCGCTGCCGGGCTGCCCACCCTGCACCCGGTCGGCAATCTCGGAGGGTATGGTTTCCAGGGTAAGGAAGATGGCCCCGCCGGACTCGGTGCGGCGGGCGTCATGGTGCTGGGCAGGATTGACGTGCTCCCACACAATATTGCTGTCCCAGTCCACTTCCAGGAGCCAACCGCCGACGAAATTGGTAGCGGGCATGGCCCTGGGGTCGCTCTGCTCGGCCTTGGCCATGTAGAAAAGGTTGCCATTGGGCAGCAGGTAGCCCCAGGAACCGGGCGGGGTGGGCAGATGCCACCGGTGGAGTTCGTTGCCTTCCATATCCAGCAGGAAGGTGACACCCTTGCCGGAGCCGTCGCCGTTGTAGGGAGAATAGACGAAGCATCCTGGGCAGGCCTTGTCCCGGTCTATGCCGGTCAGCCCGGTCCTGGCAACCCGGCGCCAGGTTTGCTGATCAACGCTCATGTTGGCCTCCTGAACTCTGCTTTTTTGGGGCAGCTAAAGCTGGGGCCATTATGGTTGAGCCTACAACCGGTGTAAACCAGCATTGAAGTTTCTCGGTCCCGCCGCCGGCGTGAGCGGTTGGGAGGCCGGCGCCGGTATAAGCCGAACGCGAGACTTGAAAGGAGGCAATTGGGTAAGTTGTTGCCCTGATGCCTGCCTTGCCATACAATTTTCCTGTTATGAAAAACAAACTGCCTGCTATTAAGAACGAATCTGGATTTGCGCACGCTGAATACCTGGCCGACCCTGCCTGGCTGCAGGAACGCCTGAATGACAAGAGCCTGGCGGACAATAACCTGGGGGACAATAACCTGGTGGTGGTTGACCTGGACGCCGAGGCCGGCTACCTGCGGGGTCACGTTCCCGGGGCGGTGTTCCTGGACAACAACTACGAACGCAACCCGGAAACGGGCTGGGTGGATACCATGTCCCCGGAACGCTTTGCCGCCGTATGCCGAAGCCTGGGCATTGGCGACGATACCCTGGTGGTGGCCTACGATAACGCCATGAGCCTCCACGCCGCCCGCTTCTGGTGGACGCTGAGCTACTACGGCCACCGCAACGTGAAGGTGCTGGACGGCGGTTGGCGGCGCTGGCTTACCGAGGGCGGCGCTGTAGCCTTTGAACGGTCTCCTGGAAGGGAAGGCGCGTCATTCGCCCCCCTCGCCGATGCTTCCCTCATCGCCGGTTACGAAGAGGTACGGGCCGGGTGCAGCATAGGCGGGACCAACGCAGCCGGGGCGGTTATCTGGGACACAAGAACTACTGCTGAATTTTCGGGCGCCGTGAGCCGCAATAAGCGGCCCGGCCACGTGGCGGGCGCGGTCCACCTGGACTGGATGGACCTCATGGACCGGGAGACTCACCGGTTCAAGCTGGCCGAGGAGTTGCGCCGGCTGCTGTTGGAACACGGCATTACCCCTGACAAGGCCGTATATGCCTATTGACAGGCGGGACTCCGTGCGGCGCACGGCGTGTTTGTCCTGAACCTGCTGGGCTACGGCGACGCCCGGAACTATGACGGTTCCATGTTTGAATGGGCCAACCTGCCTGAAGCGGAAGCGCCGATGGAAAGTGGGGAGTAAATTACATTGATTAACAGGATATATGGGATGGTCCTGTCTTCTATCCTGTATGTCTTGGCTATCCATGATTGAAACTTTGAATCAATGGTAAGGAGGAAAGTATGACAACCGGAGAAGGTTTTGCCCACCCGGAGTACCTGGTGGACGCTGCCTGGGTGGCGGAACACCTGGATGATCCCAACGTGGTGGTGGTGGACGGCGACGTGGAGGCCGGCTACCTTCGGGGCCACATCCCCGGGGCCGTGATGGCGCCGGACAACTACGCCAAGGACCCCGACACGGGCCGGGTGCACATCCTGGCGCCGGAGAAGTTTGCGGCATTCTGCCAGAACCTGGGCATTGGCGACGACACCCTGGTGGTAACTTACGACAACAACCAGAGCCTGTACGCCGCCCGCCTGTGGTGGTGCCTCAACTACTACGGCCACACCAACGTCCGGGTGCTAGATGGCGGCTGGAGGACCTGGGTAAACGAGGGCCGGCCCGTAGCCTTTGACCGGGGCAGCGCCAAATCCGGCGCCAGCTTTACGCCCAAGGTTGACAAGTCCATCATGGTTAAGGTTGACGAACTGAAGGAGGCTTGCAGCCTGGACGACGCCGTTATCTGGGACGTGCGCAGCGACGGGGAGTATGACGGCTCCAACAACCGGGGCAACCAGCGCGCCGGCCACATACCGGGCGCGGTGCACCTGGAATGGTTCAACGTAATGGAGCGGGACAGCCACAAGTTCAAGCCGGCTGCCGAAATTCGCCAGATGCTGAGCGACAAGGGCATAACGGCGGACAAGGCGGTTTTCGCATATTGACAGGGCGGAATCCGTGCGGCGCACGGCACCTTCCTGCTCAAGATGCTGGGTTACGACCGGGCCAAGAACTACGACGGCTCCATGGGTGAATGGGCCAACCGGGATGATACGCCGCTGGAGATTTAGAAGGGCCGGAACAACGTCATTCCGGCCTGCGCCGGAATCCAGTCTCTCGGGGCTCTGGATTCCGGCCTTTTCCCGGAATGACGGGATTGCCTGCTGTTATTCAGCCTCTAGCGACGGATTCGATGGCAAAGTTTCACCTACCGAATGCACAACGTTTAAGGCGCACACCTGCGGCTTTAGCGCTTTTGGCCCTGTGCGTCGCCCTCGCAGGCGCCGGTTTGGCATGTGGCCAACCCTCCTACGGTATCGTTATCGTAGAGACCGACTCCGGCGGGAATCTGATCGCAAAAGCACACTCGGGACTTTCCGGCGATTTCCGTCTGCACCGGAGCAATGACGGCGGGTTCACATGGCAACCGGTTGGTGAATCTCCTTACGAAAATTTCCACCTGCGTGATGACCCGCCAGTAGCAACCACGCCTCGGGGGGCCTACAAGGTCATTCGACCCGAAGACACTGGCAATGCGTATGAGTTGAAGAATGTGAATACGCGGATAGTCCGTACCCTGGATGGTCAGAGTGAAACGGTCTTTTCAATGGGACAATTGCTCGACAAAGCAAACATTACGCTGCAGCAGAATGCGGGTGACCCTGAAACGGAGTTATATGACATCCATCATGACCCGGACAGTGGCAACGTCATAGCAGCCATGGGTACGGAAGGAGTGTTAGTGGGAACGCTGGAGGAACGCTGGCTCCGTGCAGGGGTAGGGTTGTCCTCTCCAACGGACTTCTCTGCGGACACCCGCACTCGGTTGTTAGCTACTACGCCCCTTTTCTGGGCGTCCACACTGGCGGTGAGTATTCTTGCCACGGCAACTGCCGTTGTGCTCGCAGTCGTAAGCGGACGGGACATTGGTGGCGCGATCATCCTTGTCGGAGGAGTCGTGGTGGCGGCATACGCGTTCTACTTGGCTAGTGGCTTGATGCCCCTTGGCGCGATTATGCAACTGGTTTTGACCATGGCAGTATTGGCAATAACTGCGATAACGCTGCTGTTCATTTTGGAAGCCGCCGGCTACCGACGAGAAAGCCTGGCGCTGGCCTTCGTAGGGTTGGTGCTTGCAGGCGCCATGTTCGTCTATCCCGGGTTCCCCGGGTTTTCTCTCCTGGCACTTTTGTCGTATCCGCCAATACTTCTGATAGTGGCGCTGCCGGTGGCGTTTCTGGTAGCAGTGGTTATCAACCCCTACCTTCCGAAAGGCAGGGAGTGGTTCTACGTTGGCGTCTCTGCCGGTTTAATGACCATAGTTTCGGTGGTACCGGTGGTGCTGTGGCTGCAATACATCGTTGGCTATGAAACCGCTAAACTGGCTTCATTTGGCTTGGTCTCTGTCCTCGCCATTGGCTTGTTCATCCGGCTAAAGTACCTGCGGCGAATCAGAGCCAATTAGTCAACCGATATAAAAGTAACGAGCCCCCGGCCATGGCCGGGGACTCATTATTTTTACCCGCAGCGGTTGCGCCGTCGCTGGGGACCTAGATCTCGACGCTGCGCGTTACGGAAATTTCCTCTATGGGCACGACGTGGGAGAGGATGAACTGGGCCACGTCCCGCCGCATGGGGTCTTCCAGGTCGCAGTCCTTCAAATAGCTGAAGTTGGGGAAGGCCTCATCCATCATCTTCTTGACCCGGGCGTAGCCGTGCCGGGAAGCAATCAGGTATTCGACGTTGCTGGGGTCGTGACCCATGGCAACCTGCTCCGCTTCCATGTCCGTCAGTTCGGCTTCGTAGTCCACCCGGTCAACTATGGCCATCTGCTCCAGGGCCTCGCGCCGGCCGGAGTCAATTTCCTTGAACAGATGATAGAGGGTAGATACCATGACGGAGACCTCTTCCAGCAGTTCCGGCACCCGGCCCTGCTTCTCGTACACGTTCTCCATCTTGCGCTTGCAGTCTTCCAGGGCGCTCTTGCGGGCCCGGTCCCAGCCCTGCTGCCGCTGGGCGCGGGCCAGTTCCTGCCGCAGGACAGGGGCCTCGGCGGCCAGGGAACCCAGCCGGGTTACCGCGTGTTCGGCCTCTTCGGCCTTGCGCAAACGTTCCTGAAGGTCGTTGTTGATTCGCGTTACCATACTGTGCCACTCCTTTACGGTTGTGAATAGGTGTGTTGAACTGTTCGCCTTGGCGCAAGATGCTACGGCCGGAAAGACGCAGCGAGAATGCCGGATGGCGAAGCTCTGGTCGGTTCCTGGAAATTTGCCAGTCCTGTGGGACCGGTGGGCACAGCGGGCTTTTGCCGGCTTTTCGGGAGGCAACCCCTGGGAGGGCTGCTCGACAAGGGGTGGTAAAGGAGCAGTGGTCAAATCGGGTAGGGGGTCAGCGGCTCAATAGCAAGGCGCCGACCGGAGAAAAATAAAACTGGCGATGATTCCTCGAATTATGTGACCTGACCTCTGTGCGCTCCCCGGGCCATCTGCCTGTCGGTCAATTGCCGGAACGAAAAACTGGGCTCCAGCCGAATAACCATGCCCTGGGCATCTATGCTCTTGTCCGCGCCGGGCTTACCCGGGCGGTTGGCCCCTGTAAGGGTCGTTTGTCTTTTCGATTACTCACCCCCTTGGAAATGGATTGCAGCACCCACACACCACCGACAGCGAAAAGACCTCTCGTACTGGACTATTGACGCTGCCCCACAACCTCTCTGCTGATTTGGTTCATCCATTAAATCCTACCGGCGGTCAAAGTCGCAAGGTTAACAAAAACCAATATTGAACAGAATTCAGCGTTCGCCATCCACGAATGGGCACGAGTAAGCACGAATGGATTGAGGGTTAGTGGTGAACATTGGTGTGCATTCGTGGATAAACGGGATACGCCACAAATATAACCCGGTTATCTCGTATATAATGCCGGGACTGGTACAGTCAGCAAATTCAAGAAAACGAGGAGGAAGGCGCCATGCCTATCGAACAGATGGCCCCGGAACTGGAGAACATCATTGACCTGGACGTCGAAATCAGGGAACTGGGCAGCGGGTACGGCGGAGCCAACGGCCCGGCGGAAGGCCCCTTGTGGTGGAGCGAGGGCAACTACCTGCTCTTCAGCGACATTCACAATGACCGGCGCATGAAATGGGCCGAGGGCGAGGGCGTCACCGTCTTTACCGAGGGCACCAACCGGGCCAATGGCCTCACCCGGGACCTGCAGGGCCGCCTGCTGTCTGCCGAGCATGACGGCCGCCGGGTGGCGCGCCTGAGCCGGGACGGGGAGCGGATTACGGTCATTGCCAACAGCTTCCAGGGCCGCCAGTTGAACCGGCCCAACGACGTCATCGTCAAGTCCGATGGCAGCATTTACTTCACCGACCCCTGGACCTTTCCCCGGGTTGCCAACCAGTGGGAGCAGACCATTTCCGGGGTGTACCGGGTATCGCCGGATTTAGGGACAATGACCCTGCTGGTGGCCGACTTCACCCTGCCCAACGGCCTGGCCTTCTCCCCGGACGAGAGTATTCTGTACGTCAACGATTCCCGGCGAGGCCACATCCGAGCCTTTGACGTGCTGCCCACCGGCGGGGTGGCCCTGTCCTCGGACCGGGTATTCGCCGACCTGCGGGGCGACCGTCCGGGCGTGCCCGACGGCATGAAGGTGGACGTGGAGGGCAACGTCTATTGCGGCGGCTCCGGCGGGCTGTGGATTTTGGATTCCAGCGGCAAACACCTGGGCACCGTGGTACACGGGCAGGAAGCCACCACCAACCTGTGCATGGGCGGCGCCGACTGGAAGACCCTGTTCTTCACCACCCGCAACACCCTGGGCAGCGTGCAGATAAAGGTGGCCGGCATCCCGGCGCCGACGGACCGGTGATATGTAAAGGTGGGCCTCGCCGCTTCTCATTGAAGAGCATAATAGGAGATAGATACTCTTTGGGGTTTGGGAACAACCCCGTCGTTCCCGCGCAGGCGGGAACCTTGATGGTATGAAGAAAGCGAGTAGAGCTAATGAGGAATCCCTGCGTGTACATTATGGCGAGCAGACCGAACGGGGCTATTTATACGGGGGTTACTTCCAACCTGCCGCAAAGGGTATGGCAGCATAAGGGCGATTTTGTCAAAGGATACACATCTGGTTATCAGATTCACCTACTGGTTTGGTACGAAATTCACGATAACATGGAAAGCGCTATCACCAAGGAAAAACGGCTCAAGAAGTGGAATCGTGATTGGAAATTGCGACTGATCGAGGAATTTAACCCAGGGTGGAAAGACCTTTATGAAGAGATCTGTTCATAGTGCTGGCTCTGCCTTGTCCCACTTCGAGGTTCCCGCCTTCGCGGGAACGACGGGGTTTCGCCGAGTAAGAATAAGGTAGCCTCCGAGTGGAGTCCATCTCCACTGCCATTAACCTTCACAATCAAGGAGAACAACCATGCCCATAGAAGTAGCATCCCCTGACCTGGCAAGCGTAGTATCCCCCGACGCGCCCGTCACCGAACTGAGCAGCGGCTATGGCGGCGCCGACGGCCCGGCGGAAGGGCCCCTGTGGTGGAGCGAAGGCGGCTACCTGCTCTTCAGCGACATCCACAACAACCGGCGCATGAAGTGGACGGAGCAGGAGGGCGCCAGCGTGTTCCTGGAACCGACCAACCGGGCCAACGGCCTTACCCGCGACCCCAGCGGGCGCCTGCTGGCCTGCGAGCACCTGACCCGCCGCGTCACCCGCATGGAACCCGACGGCAGCATTACCGTGGTGGCCTCCAATTACCGGGGCCGCCGTCTCAACCGTCCCAACGACGTAATCGTCAGTTCCCGGGGCGACATCTATTTCACTGACCCGGGATTTCCGGCTCCGGGCATGGACCTGGACTGGAACGGCGTCTATCACGTAACGCCGGACCTGGGCACTATCACCTTGATTGTGTGGGACTTCAGCCGCCCCAACGGCCTGGCCCTGTCGCCGGACGAGAGCGTCCTGTACATCAACGATACGCGTCGCCGCCACATCCGCGCCTTTGACCTGGAGCCCAACGGCATGCCCCTCATTGCCACCGACCGCGTCTTCTGCGACCTGGGCGGCGAGCGCGAGGGCAACCCGGACGGCATGAAGGTGGACACTGAAGGCAACGTCTATTGCGGCGGTTCCGGCGGCATCTGGGTGATTGACCCCGCCGGCAAGCACCTGGGCATAATCGTTCACGGGGAAGCCAGCACCACCAACATGGCCTTCGGCGGCAGCGACTGGAAGACCCTCTACTACACCACCCGCCATACCCTGGGCCGCGTGCCGGTAAACGTGGCGGGGCTGCCGGTGCCGGCAGGTCGCTAGTCCAACCTGCCCGATTGGTGGGACATACCCTGGCCGGGCAGTTCGGGCAGGGTTCCAGCCAAAGGGTGTTGAGCTCATGAGAACCACATTTGCGCGTTGGGTTATCTATGGTCTGTGGAGCCCATTGATAATAGTGGCCCTGGCCTTGCTGCTGGCCTGCGGCGGCGCTCAACCGCCGCAGGGGAACGACGGGGTTGTCCGGCCGGACAGTGAGTCCCCGGCAGACGGGGCGCAACTATCTGTAAGGGGTGACCGGGCGGCGTTGGAAGCCCTTTACCATGCGACTGACGGCCCCAACTGGATGGCGTCGGACAATTGGCTGTCCGACGCGCCCTTGGACCAATGGCTCGGAGTATCCACCGACGCAAGCGGACGGGTCAAATACCTGCGCTTCGACGACAACGGGTTGAACGGAGAGGTACCCCCGGAGTTGGGCGATCTGGCCAACCTGGAGGTGCTGCGTCTCTCATACAATCAGTTGAGCGGGGAGATACCAACCCAGTTGGGCAACCTGTCCAACGTGAGATGGCTGGGCCTGGTCGGGAACCGGTTAAGCGGCGAGATACCCTCGGAGTTGGGCAACCTCACCAACCTGGAAGTGCTGGAACTCTACGACAACCAATTAAGCGGGGAGATTCCCCCGGAGCTGGGCAACCTCGCTAACTTGCAATGGCTGGAGCTCGACAACAACCAACTGAGCGGGGAGATACCCCCGGAATTCGGAAACCTCACCAGACTGGAATGGCTGGAACTAGATAACAACCAATTGAGCGGCGAGATACCGCAGGAGTTGGGCAACCTTACCAGGCTGGAGACCTTGCTCCTCCACGAAAACCTGTTGACTGGTTGTGTTCCCGTAGGTCTGCCCTACAGGGACTCCGGTATGCCGAGTTGCTGACGGCCAGTTTGGGCGGCGTCGGACGGGAACTGAACCTGGGTTTACCGGATATACGGGATAGTCTGTAACCGACCTGTATTGCGTATGTCCTGCCAATCAATGCCATTCCAGGGGATAAGTTTATGAGAACCCTTTCGCCTCGCTACGTCATTGGCGGCATACTGGTAATTCTGGGCGCCCTTCTTCTCCTGGGCAACACGGGCATCATCAACCTGGATTGGGGCTGGGACTTGATACGCACCTGGTGGCCCCTGCTCCTGATTGTGTGGGGCCTGTGGGAACTGGTGTCGGGAGGTTTCCGGTTCCGGCTCTGGCCTATTATCTTGTTGCTGCTGGGAATCGGTTTTCAGCTTTCGGCCCTCAACCTGTGGGAGTGGGACTTTTCGGTAGTCTGGCCGGTGTTCATCGTGATAGTAGGCTTGGCCATCCTGCTGGGACGCCGGCGCAGTCGCCGGAGGCGGGAAGGCCGCCACCGCTCGTCCGGCCTTATCATAGAGGGCACAACCGTCTCACGCGCTGGTTCCGGCGATTCATGGCGCGCCGATTTCAACAGCGTAGAGGAAAGCTATGCCGGCAGGGAGTTTCGCGGCGGCGAAGTGGAAACCAACTTCGGCAACGTGAACCTGGACCTGAGGGACGCTACGCTGGCCGACGGCTCGGCCCGCCTGGATGTGAACCTGACCTTCGGAGGGCTGCACCTCAGGGTTCCGGACGACTGGCGCGTCAATTTTGAGGGCGTCAGCACCCACTTCGGCCACGTACAGGACAACCGGACCGGTTCGAAGCCGGACGCTCCGGAGGGCGAACTGACGATTGCGGGTACGGTTACCTTTGGCAACCTGGAGATTGGGGATTGATCCGCCTTCGCGTTTGTTCTCACAATGGAGAGGCGCAGGTCTGGGCAGGAAACCAATCAATTATCAATATTGGGAGACGAGGAACAATGCCACCACCGGAACGATACAACAGTCGCTACAACCTGGGCGTGGGCGGGGCCGTGGTCAAGGACGGACGTTTGCTGCTGGTGCGGCGCGCGTCTCGCCGGGGCCGGGGCAACTGGCAGATACCCGGCGGTTTCGTGGAGCAGGATGAGACCATGGAGCAGGCGGTAGTGCGCGAGGTGCAGGAAGAGGCTGGCGTCACCGCCGAGGTCGAGGGCGTACTGGGCGTGCGCAACCGTTCCGACCAGGACAGCGACAACAGCACCTACGTTATCCTTGCCCTGCGGCCCGTGTCGGGCGAACCCACCCCGGATGAGCACGAGGTGGACATGGCCGGCTACTTCTCGCTGGAGGAGATAGACGCCCTGGAGCAGGTGCCGCCCATCAACCGGGAGGTGGCCCGCCGCGCTCTGAACCCCGACCGCCGACTGCTGGACCCGCAGATGGTTACCCAGCCCACGGGGCTGACGTATATGCTGTTTATAGGGTAGGGTGGTACACTTGGTCCTTGGGCGACAGGGCATTCGAGAGGAGCTTCAGTCATCTCTGTTGGGTTCAAGTGAAGAAAGGCCTGTCGAACCGAGATTATGAGAAGGCTGTGCTATAGTAAACTAACGTAAGGGTCATTCATCGTCTTCTTCCTGGCCGAGGGATCTAAAGGTCGAGATGGCGTTTATGATCAATACCAGAGCAATGGTTAAGAAGACAGCCAGAACTACCAACGCATGAGAAGTGGACTGTAAGCCGTCTTCTCCGGCCAACCAAAACCAGGCCGCCAAGAATGTGGTGATAGACCCTGTGTAACCAAGGACGAAGTTTGCCCACCGGTTCGAAGTCCCCTGTCCTGGCAGCAACCTGACAAACAGCACCGCAGAAGCTATGAGAGCGTATGTGGCCGCGAGTGCGCCGGGTTTCAGGTCAGATAACACATAAGTGTTTGTAAGCGTCAACGCTGCTACAACCAATGTTAGTGCCCATTTCAGGATATTATTCGTCATAGAAAAACTGGCCAACAAGCGGCCTTAAGCAAGGGAGGCACCAAAAATGACTGGCGAGCAAATATTTGTCGCCGTTGCGTTCGCCCTATTAGTGCCCCTGACCGCCGCCTTTTGGTATCTGGATAAGCGCCGGTCAATACGCAAAAAGCAACTCAGCCCAGAACAGCCGGAACGCACCTGACCACGCTACGGTCGTATTGAATGGCGGTAACCCACCAAGGCTGCGCTTCTGAAGAGACATTCCTGCCCTGTGTGTGGGCATCAAAGTCCTTTGGGCATTCTCAACAAGTGATGTAACTGTTCGACACGGCGTACAAAAGAGTATTTACGCCGGCTTGGCAACAAATACCGGTATCTTCCTTGAAGTGCGCTGCTGGTACTCCTCGTAGGGCGGGTAGGCCTCTACGGCCAGGGCCCACAGCCTCGCCCGCTCGGCGTCGTCGAACACCTCGCTGACCTGCATGTCATACACCTGGGCCTCGTCCCGGATCTGGACGCTGCCGTCGGCCCTCAGGTTGAAGACCCAGACCGGGTGCTTCGGCGCGCCACCCTGAGAGCCCACCAGCACGTAGTTGTCGCCATCCCTTACCCGCATCAGGGGCGTTTTGCGGACGGCCCCGGTCTTGTTGCCCCGGTTGGTCACGATGATGACGAGCAACCCGGTGTCTCGCAGGGTTGTCCCCTCGGCGCCGTTGGTCCGCTCGTAAAGCTCAACCTGCTCTCGCACCCAGTCCCTGGTTGAAGGTATGTATTCGGCCATGCTTAACTCCTTAACTCCATTGCATTTATCCGGTGCAATGTTAGCACATGTGCGGCCCGGCGCAGCGACAGGGTGCAGCGACACGGTTCAGCGTTACGGAGGCACAGCAGGAAGCGCGAAGGCGCCCAAGTCATTGAGCCCGGCAGTTGCGCCCGCATTGACGTGTTCCCCGCGGGCCGTTGGCGTAGGGCTATTCGGTCCTGGGGCGGCCGCGCAGGGCGGAGATGCCCATGGCCAGCAACACCAGGGCGGACATTCCGAGGAAGGTGTACCTCAAGCCGACGGTAAAGGCATGGCCCACCCCTTCCTCCCCGCCCACCTGTACCGCCGCCAGGCTGGGTTCATAGCCCATGGACCCCATGGTTGCCGTTACGATGGCCGTGGCGGCAGCAATGCTGACCACGTTGCCCGCGTTGCGGACCAGGTTCAGGAATGCTGAAATTACGCCGTAGCTGTCGCGGGTAACCGAGCTCAAGACCGAACTGGCGTTGGGCGAAAAGAAGAGGCCCATGCCGCAACTCTGGAGAATCAAACCGGGCAGCACGGCTGCAATGGTGGATTCGGCAGTTAATCTCGAAAGAAAGAGTAGGCTGACGGCAATGCAGGCCAGGCCCGTAACCGTGAGCGCCCTCCAGCCGTAGCGGTCGGAAAGGCGGCCGCTCAGCGGGCCCAGGAAGAGCATGCATACCGCCCCGGGCACCAGGGCCAGGCCCGTCTGGGTTGGACTGTAGCCCAGCACGCCCTGCAGGTAAAAGGGCGTCAGGAAGAAGACCGATATGCCTCCCATAAAAGTGAGGAACGCCGCTGAAACGCCGCAGGAAAAGATGGGCGCCTTGAAGTAGCGAAGCTCCAGCATGGGGTTGGGCGTTCGCAGTTCCCACCAAACAAAGCCGGCCAGCAGGATGCCAAACCCGCCCAGCCCGGCCAGAATGGGGGCCGAAGTCCAACCAAAGCGGTGGGCGTAGGTGACGCTCAAAAGCAGGAGCAGAAGCATTCCGGTGGACAGGGTTGCGCCCTGCCAGTCAAAACCGGACCTGCCACCTTCCGAGTCTCCCTGCTGGCGGCCTGCGGACTGGTTGGAAAGCACGGCCATGCCCAGGCCAATGGACAGGGCAATCATCGGGATGTTCACCAGGAAGACGGACCGCCAGCCAAAAAGATCCAGCAGAAAACCGCCCAGGGCCGGCCCGACTATGGCGCCGCTGCTTACCACGCCCATCATCAGGCCTATGGCCTTGCCCCGTTCGCTGGTGGGGAAGGAGGCGGCGATGATGGCCATGCCCGTCCCCTGGGTCATGGCCGCCCCGGCGCCCTGGACGACACGGGAACCTATCAGCAGGCCAAGGTCTCCGGAGACGGCGGCCCCAATGGCGAACAGGGCGAAAATCAACGAGCCGACGAGATAGACCTTCTTCAATCCTACGATATCGGACAGCCGGCCCATGGGCAGCAGCAGGGCGCTGATGGTCAGCGTATAGCTGATGACAACCCACTGTACGGTGGGGATGTCGCTGTCAAAGTGCCGGGCAATGGGATGCAGGGCGACGTTGACGCTCACCTGGTCGGCAACGGACGCAAACGTGCCTATGGCGACGGCTATGAAGGCCCACCACTTGTAGTTCGTACTTTGCCGGACGGCGACAATCATAGAATTTTAAGTCCAGCGCTTGGAATCGGGAGCCGGGTTGCAACTGCTGGCGGCATTAGAGAATTACTCCAGTTGCCTGGTGCTGCGGAAGAATATGGCCTGGATGGCGGCAAAGACAAGCGACACCGCCGCCAGGATGGTGAATACCAGGGAAGGGTTCCACAACTCGATGAACAGGCCGATGAGCAGGGTTGCCAGGGGAGTTATGCCGTGGTCCAGCATGTAGATGCTCATCACCCGGCTGCGAAAGGCGTCGGGCACCACGGTTTGAATCAGGGTGCCGTTGGCCACCCGGAAGACGTACTGGCTGAACCCCAGCCCGGTCAACATGGCAAAGGACACCCACAACCATTGGGATTGGGCAAACAGCAGGATGAAGGCGCAGCCGGCTATCAGGCCGGCAAATATGGCCAGGCCCTTCCGCGTAAGATAGCCAATTCCCGCGATGAACAGGGCTGCAGCGATTCCACCTATGCCCACCGCCGACGCCAGGGCGCCGCCGGCTCCGATGTCCCGGTCCAAAACATCCACGGTAAAGACCGGCAGGAAAAAGATTAACGGCTGGAACAACAGGTTGGGAATTAACGACATGACGATGAGCTGGAGTATCCGCTTCTCGTTTTTCACGTACCGCAGCCCCGTTATCAGGCTGGAAAAAGCGGAGCCGTGGCTGCCGCCGCGCTGCTCGGAGCGGTAGGGCAGCTTGACCGGTATCAGCAGCAGCACGATGACCACGTAGAGGACTGCCTCTATGAAGAAATTCCACTTGAAGCCCAGGGTGGCGACCATCAATGCGCCAACGGCGGGTGCAATAATCCGGGTGCTGGGATAAACCATGCCATTCAGGGCAAAGGCGCTGGCCATGGCCTCCCTGGGCACGGTATTGGCCACCATGGCCTGCCGGACCGGTTGAATGATTGTGTGGGCCACCCCGGCGACGGTCATATATACAAAGGGATGCCACCATTGCAGCGGCCCGGTCAGTTCCTCAGCTTCCAGGTCGGTGGATATCACCAGTGCGGCAAAGGCGGCGGCGGTTATCGCCATCAGCGACTGGGTTACCATCACCAGCTTGCGGCGGTCCAGGCGGTCACCCAGCACGCCGGCCCAGGGCCCTATCAGCAGCACCGGCAGGGTGCGGATGCCCACCACCGTGCCGGTGAGCAGGGCGTTGCCGTCGGTGAGGTGGTGGACCAGCCAGCCGATGGTGAACAGCTGGAGCCACTGGGCGCCAATAGCTACGAAATTTCCGGCCCATACGAACCGGAAATCCCTGTAGAGCTTGGCGGTGGAGATGGCGTCGAGCCCGGCTATTCTTCTGCGGCGGGGTGTCTCTGCGGCGGCTTCCGACCGGGGAGTGTTAGTCGCCATGTAAGCTGCGGTTAATCAAGCGGGTCAACCTGTTCTTTGGTGGCCTGTTCTTTGGTGGTAGGTACGTCCATAGGATATTAGCATAATCTGCCGCAATATTCATTCAGTGACGCAATATTTGCGGGGCAATTGCATTATAAGTTCGTACAAAAGGCACAAAGGAAGGGCATGTCACTTTGAGCTTGCCGAAAGACCCAGCATGACATCTCTCTATAACGTGATGGCGCTGGCAACACTTACGGGGGCCGTAACTGCCAGCGACCCAGCGACTATGGAGTCGTCTGCCGGCCAGGCCAGGGCCACCGTTTCAACGGGCTGGCCTCAACCGCCGATTCGCAGGAAAACGACCTGGAAAGGCCCATCGCCCGTAGCTGCGCGCTGGCAAGAAGGCGCCTAAATCCCCAGCAGCCGCTCCAGGTTCTTCCACAAGATGGCATCCTTCTCTTCCTGGGTCAGGCTGGAAAGTCCCTGAACCCAGGAAACGGGCCAGTCTATGCGCATATTGGCCGGCCAGTCGGTGCCCAGCACCACCCGGTCCATGCCCACCGTGTCAATCAGCATCCGCAGGGCGGGTTCGCTGTGGGTGAGGCAGTCGTAGTAGAAGCGGCGCAGGTAGGCGCTGGGCGGCTGCTTGATGTTAGCCCGAACGTCGGAGCGGACCTGCCAGCCCCGGTCCATGCGCCCGATGCCAAAGCAGGTATAGCCGCCGCCGTGGGCCAGGCATATTTTCAAGTCGGGACACTTGTCCATCACACCGCCAAACACCATGGTCCCAAAAGTGAGGGCCCGGTCGGTGAGGTTGCCGACGGTGTTCGAGAGGTGCCAGTCCTCGGTGCGGGCATCCACCACCGTGGGATCATTCTGGTGGACAAAGATAAGCGCGCCCATCTGCTCGGCCGCCTGCCAGAAGGGCAGGAACTGGGGGTGGTCGAAGGTAACATTGTTAACCTTGTCGTCAATCATCGCGCCTACCATGCCCATCTGGTTCACCGCCCGTTCCAGCTCGGCAATGGCGGCCGGTATGTCCTGCATGGGCAGGGTGGCAAAGCCCTTGAAGCGGTCGGGGTGGTCCATGGTCAACTGGTGGACCTCCTCGTTGCAGTCGCGGGCGATGGCCAGGGTTACGGACGGTTCACGGTCGTACATGTAGAAGGCGGCGCTGGTGGAGACCACCTGGACATCTACGCCCAGGGAATCCATGTCGGCGATGCGTTGCTCAGGCGTCCATTCCTCCATGGGGTCAATGTCAGCTTCGTCACTGTCGGCGGTCAAACCGTGCCAGGCCTGGCCGGCGGCAATGGCCCGCTGAAAGGACTTGGGTTCGTGGTGGGCATGAATATCAATGGCGCGCAAGGAGTGGCCTCCAGACAGGTGGGTATTGGTTGGCGTGGTTGAGGGTACAGGTAGGGGCAGGGAGAGTCAATGTGGGGCTTGCATTGCCTAAAGAGGTGTTGTTGCCAGATGTATAATGCGGTAGAAATTAATTGATAACGTCGGACGGTCATCAAAGGTGCAAGAATGACGACGAAGAACCCTACTTCTCAGAAAGAGAAATTGGACAGTGCGCTGGCGGAATTGGGTGACTTGAAGAAACAGGTGGATGGCTTGGCAGACAAGCTCCAGGCAATGGAGGAGATGGTAAAGGAATCCAACGAAATCCTGGTAGCCTTCTCCCAGTCCTACTACTGGACACCCGAATGGCAGGCGAAAGAGGCCCGTGCGGAAGAAGATCTGCGACTGGGCCGATTCAAGACCTATGATGATGTGGAAGAGTTCATCAAGGAGATGAACCAATAGGACATGCCAAGATTCACCCTCGAATTCTCGGATGGGTTCCGCCGTGACTATGAGGATAAGTCTGCTGACGTTCGAATAGAGCTGGACAATGCCTTAAGATTTCTACAGGAATCAGGCCCCACCCACAATAGCCTGAACAGCCATCGGGTCAGGGACCGCAGAGTGCAACGGGAGGAAGGTGTGCAGGTTTGGGAGTCTTACGTAACCTGGAGCCATCGTATCCTCTGGAGTTACAAGCCCGGATTCGCGATATTCCTCAGGGCAACCAACGGTCATGAGATTCTTCCCTAGAGTGGTGGATGTTTCAGCGCCTAACCCCGCCCCACCCCAGCCATTCCCCCATCAGCAGCATCAACTGTTCCACGTCAACTTGGTCTGCCAGCGACACCGGGCCCTTGCCTGCCGCGGTGCGGCTGGCCCCGGCCTCTGCGCCCTCCGTATCCACTGCCAGCGCAGCTTGGCGGGTGGTCATGATTTCGGGCCGGAGGGCGGCGGCCATGGCTATCTGGTCGTAAAAGAGCATGCTCTCCCGTCCGCCGTCGGCCTTGAACCAGTTCTGGATTATCTCCAGCGCCAGTTGGCCCAGGGGCCCGGTGGCTTTCAGGGCGAAGGCTGTTTCGCGGGTCATGGAAACCTGACGGCAGGCGGCCAAATCTACCAGGGTCAGGGGGACGCCGGCGTTCATCACTTCATGGGCGGCCAGGGGGTCGCAGTAAAAGTTAAACTCGGCATGGGGGGTGATGTTGCCGGGACTCTCCACGGCGCCGCCCATGATTACCAGCGAGGCGGCCTGGGCCAGGGAACCGGGGCGCCTCCGCTCCATCCTTGCCAGGTTGGTAAGGGGGCCGATGGCTACCAGGGTAATTTCCCCGGGGTTGTCGGAAAGCTGGCGGGCAAGGAAGTCCACCGCCCGGTCCGGCGCCGGTGGGGTGACGGGTTCGGGCATTCGGCGGGTGATGCCGCTGAACCCGTGGAAGCGCTGGGCGTTGGCGAATCTTCCTGCCAGCGGGCGACTGCTGCCCCGGTGGACCGGAATATCGGCTCGGCCCACGAAGTCCAGCAGGGCCAGGGAGTTGCGGAGGCCGCGGGCATGGGGGACGTTGCCGCCAACCACGGTAATGCCCGCCACCTCCACCGCCGGGGCGGCCAGGGCCATCAGGATAGCAATGGCGTCGTCCACTCCGGGGTCGGTGTCAATGATGATACGGGGCATGGCGGGGCACCCCCTGCGCCACTGAGAAAATGGGCCATAAACCCCGGCCACCCTCTTGCGTGAAGGGTGGCCGGGGTTTTTTGTCAGTTGAAAAGCCGGGCCGCAGCCGGCGTTGGCTAGACCTCGGCGAGGTTTACCGGCGCCTCTTCCAGGTCGAAGTTGCAATCCCACAAGTCGTCCAGCAGGGCCTGCTCGCTGTCGGTGATGTCCGGCACGTCCACCGCGTCGGTGTAATCCTGCAACTCATCCAGGTTGGTGAAGTTGGGCAGCACCGAAACGATGGTTGGCTGGTACAGGGCAAACTTGATGGCGGCCTGGGCCAGGTTTCGCCCCGTTTCCTCCCCGGCCAGGAACTTGACCTGCTCCACCTTGCGCAGGGCCTCCCGCAGCCACTCGATGCGGCGGTGGGAACGGTGGTCGCTCTCGTCGAACTCGGGGACCTCGGTGTAGCGACCGGTCAGGGCCTCGGAAGCGTGGGGGACGCGGGAAAGCAGCCCCACCTCGCAATCCCGGGCGATGGGAAAGAAGTCCTTGGCCGGGTCCTGCTCCAGGATGCTGTAGATAATCTGCAGGCTGTGGACGTCCCGCTCCTTCATGGAGGCCTCGCCCTCCTCAAACCAGCCAATGTCCGGGCCCAGGGCCACGCCGTAGTAGCGAATCTTGCCCTCGGTCTTCAGTTGCTCCAGGACCTCGAAAAGGTCGTCCTTTTCCAGGGCGTCAATGCGGGGATTGTGAATCTGATACAGGTCAATGTAGTCGGAATTCAGGCGGCGCAGGCTTTGCTCGCAGGCAAAGCGGACAAAGTCCTGGTCGAACTTCTGGGGCCGTTCCTGGTGGCCGACCCGGGGTGTAATCTTGTCGTAGAAGTCGTAGCCGAATTTGGTGGCGATAACCAGGTCGTGGCGGCGGTGTCCCAACACCTTGGCCAGTATCTCCTCGCCGTAGCCCTCGCCGTAGGTGTCGGCGGTATCGAAGAAGTTAACGCCCAGTTCGACGGCGTTTTCCAGCAGGGCGGCGCGCTGCTCCTCGGGAATCTTGCCCCACCAGGTGGTGGCCACGGTCCAAACGCCAAAGCCCACCTCTGAAAGCTCCAGGTCAGTACGGGGAAGGGTGCGGTATTTCATGGTTGGTTAGTTCCTTTGTTGGGGTGAAAAGTAGCCGATATGCTATAATACCGCAAGGAGCCGTGTAAGCAAATGATTGACGATAATAACCTGTCTGACCTGGTGAGGTTCCTTCGGGAGAACCCGGATTGGGTTGATATTCTGCGCGGCATTCTTCTGACCCGGGAACTGCTGGAACTGCCCACCAAATTCCCTGAGCTGGTAGCAGCGGTGGCTGAACTCAACTCAGCGGTGGCTGAACTCACTGCGGGTCAGGCTGAACTCAGGGCAGCGGTGGCCGAACTCACTAAGGGTCAGGCTGAACTCAGGGCAGCGGTCTCTGAACTCATTACTGGAAATGCTGAGCTAAGATCTCTGGCCTCAATCTACGGCAGCAGGCTGGACCGGCTGGAAGGCAAGGTTGGCAACCTGGAGGGCAGCGACTACGAACGGAAGGTCAGGTACCGGGTGCTGACCCGCGCCACCACCATAATGGGACTTGAAGAACCATACCTGGCCCTGTCCCAGAATGACCCGGAAAGCCCCCAACTCAGCGGCGCCGTGTCCAACGCCCTGCGAGAGCGGCGTATCTCCCATGCCGAGGCAGACGACCTGCACAACACCGACATCATCATTTCCAACCCGCAAAACCGGCACCTGGCGGTGGAAGTGTCCCTCGACTCAGACCTGGACGACTACCGCCGGGCCTACCGACGCGCGGCTATTCTCAGCGCCGTAACCGATGGTGAAGCCAGGCCGGTGGTGGTAATCCCGGCCCAGCGAGAGCGCCCGGTTGCCGAGGACGTGCAGGACGTAGCTACCCTGGTCATACCCCAAACCTAGCTCCTCGCTACTGCTTCAATCCTCCAAATAGTCGTCCAAAACCAGCCAGGCTATACACCAGCCAACTAGGGGTGACCCTGTTGGGTAAGGGCGGCGCAGGTGTCGGATATGTCTTGCTGTGGTTCATAGCGCCATTTAGGACGGGAGATTCGCCATAGGATTACCAAAATTCGAAGACAAACGCAGAGCGTTCCGTAAATTGGACTCAATGGTTCGATAGTGGGCGGCGGTACGAAAAAACTCCCGATAGCCCGTGAATTCCCCCTTGTTTTCCGTTTCTTGCAGGGCATTTCTGATAGCTACGACTGAAACGTTGTATATTACGTCAAACCAGTCATTCAAATGGGCAGATAAAGTAGCTGCCCGATTTGCGGGGAACAGGTGCCCAGCGGTCAATCCGTAGTGTTCACGCAAGATGGCACCAATGAGCCACACGACATGAAACCGGCCGTAATCCAGCCAAGCATCCCGTTCTTTGTCCAAGTTCACCTTTTGTTTCACCGTGCGCTGGACAAGCGCTGGCAACAGGAACTGGCTAGCAACAGCATTGTCTGTATAGATCTCGTCGTAGTGGAACTCGCTTTCTTTTGCGAGGGAAGATACACTTGATTTGTTCAAGAAATCCCGTACCTTGTCCTTCGCCTCACCGGGATAGCCGGCAAACGCTACCACCGCCTGAGCAACATCCTTGCTGTTAATCTGCCGGAAACCACCTACAGGGTCTCGATATGCCTCCCGGTCTGCGGGACGCATCATCCTGCTCCATTCACCCCGCTTAATCTGGTAGAACCACGGCGGAGAAAGTCGAGAGAATTCCTGCTTCAACCGATTTTGAACCGGTTCGTTAGATACAAAATCTTCAGCGCGCAGCGCAGTCTGCCGATTGGAAGCCCTTGCTATGGTATCCGAAAAATGCGGCGGGCATTCGGTCAATTTGACGTTTATCAAAGTGTTGGCATCGTTCTGTATTGCTGCCCGAGCATCCCATAATGTAACGGTTGTTTGGCAACCATTGATTATCTGGAAATCTTCCACTGAGAGCAGGTGTTCGTCGTCCAGTTTCCACGAATGGCAGATTGCTGTTATGCCGTTGTTCAGCAAATGAAACCGTTTTCTGTCGATTTCATTGAGCAGGGTGTTTTTTATATTTGTGTTTACTTTGTTCCCCAAGGGGCCACGGGGATTTCGCTGGAAAATCTTGTAGCTGTGGAGAGCGAACACATCAATTATCTGCTTGACCGGAACCGTCATTGAAATGGTTCGATATTCGGCATCGGCACCAGTCTGATGATATGTCCCTTGTTCTAACTGGATTTTGACATCGCACTTGACAGTCTCGTCATCGCTGGATTGTTGGTCTTCGTGATGCTTGCGTAGGTCAGCCAAGTCCCAACACTGTAGAGACACCATCATCTCAACGGGATTTCCGCCGAGGTTTACCTGCACTGTTCGAGAACTGTTTTCCTCAGAGTGACGTCTTGCCTGTTGGCTCAGAGTACCACTAGTTGCCCACACCAAGTTGATAGAACACGGCGTATCAGAACGCGCTAACAACTTTTCAACTAAACGGTCGTGAAGGGCCTTTGTTTCCTCGTTGCGGCTGGCGGCTACTTGGTTTACGTTTAATATCCTGTTTGGAGCATCCAAGAACTTGGAAAGTTCAGCCACGCCCATAGTAGTCCTGGGTTGACGGTGCTTACTTTGGAAAAGGTGAACCACGGAATCATCGTCGGTTTCGGGAATAAAGTAGCCGTCAATCTCAAAGTCGTCGGAGCCGTCAATGGCGGTGTAATCCACGATGTCGTTATCTCCAATGTCGTGGCCTACACCGAATATAGTTGCAAATGCCCAGTGCCGAAAACCCTGATCAAGGTCGCCCCCATAATACTCATAGGCCACTTCTTCCATGAAGGGCATTATGTGGTCGTAGTGGTCTTGACGCCGTTGCCGTTGACTCGTCATCCCTAAATTCCCAAATGCAACATAAAAGTGTCGCCCCGGTAGGGCAGGTTCTCAATCCAGTTTAACAGAGTTGACCTTTCCGAGTCGTTGAGGTCTCGATCGCTAGCCCAGCCATTGGCACGGTTGACTAACCCTTCATGGGTAAACTCGTGAAACGCGCTTTCGCCGGTGCCGCCACCATCCCAATGACCGTCTTCTTCGCCGTGGTCGTCGCCAAGTCCCGTTTCCGGGTCAGCCATCAAATCCCACATAAACCGATACATGGGTTGGCCTGGTCGGTCTAAATACTGAATGCTGACTACGCCAATTTCCAGTCCCATAGCGCCCCCTGTTAAACCGTCTCCCTCCCTTTTACCGGACCCAGTACGTTCCCGTCAACCACCTCCTGTCATGAATAGGTTGGGAAGGCTATGCACGCGCCTTTTTGTTGAGGCTATACCCCAGCCCAATGACCGGTATTGCCGCGAACAGCAGGGGCAGCCACCAGTCGCCGCGGGTGGCGCCGGTGTAGATGAGAGCGGCCAGGGTCAGGTCGGCGGCGATGTTCAGCGCCAGCAGCAGCCGGATTATTGCCAGGCCGGCGGGCTTCAGCGCGGGCGCAACGGCCAGCACCAGCAGGCCAATGGCGGCCACCGGGTGCACGATGGTGAATATCCCCCTTTCCCACAGGGCGGCCCCATCGGCGAAAGCGCCCGTAAAGCTGGTCAGGGCGGCAATCAGGAACTGGACCAGGGCCAGCATTATCAAAAGGATGCGCATACTCTTTTCCTCGGCGGGATTTCTCGGTGGGATTCCTGCGGGCTGACAAGAGAAAGCGCCGGTCGTCTCTCGGCAGGCCGGCGCTTTGGGGTGGCAGCAATCCGCTGGAGGGCTGGTGGGCCGACCACTTTGCACAGATGGGTAAAACCCGCGGGCCGCTGGTGATGAGCCTGTCGAAGCATCAACTTGTCAAACTGCTGAGGGGTGGCCCTTCGACAGGCTCAGGGTGAGCGGAAACATTATCGGTTAGTTCAAGTAAGTTGAACGGCTAGGCTGCCGGGTTGGTCCCGGACCGGCTCTTGCCGGAAAAGTAGTCGTAGGCTGCGACGCCTGCAATGACCGCCCCCGTCAACCCCAGGGTGATGGGCAGGGTCATCATGAAGGTTAACGCTACCGCCTCGGGCTGGACGGAGCCCAGGGGCTGGTTAACCACCCGCACGATAACCACGAAGGCCACCAGGAAGAGCCACGCCAGACCGGCGTACATTGACACCCGCTTGGTATTGCGAAAAGTCATTCTGCAACCTCCTGCATTGAAAGTCGTGGGAAACAGGAGAGCCCTCACCGGCGCTGCCTAGCCGGTCGCCACCGCCAGTCCCAGGCTGCCCTTGATGGCGTCCACCTGCCGCGCAAACTCCGCGTCGTCCAGCACCGGTTGGAGATTTCCCAGGTCAATCCGGGGCAATATCTCCACCCAGGATGTGCAGCCGCCGTACTCCTTGATGTAGGGCACGGTTACGGGGTGTTCCATGCGGTACACCCGCAGCA
This sequence comes from Dehalococcoidia bacterium, assembly GCA_034423215.1. Taxonomy (GTDB): domain Bacteria; phylum Chloroflexota; class Dehalococcoidia; order Lucifugimonadales; family UBA3495; genus Bin22. Next base: position 188,497 of record DAOUIY010000067.1, on the reverse strand, counting down.
GCAGGATGGACAGGGGCAGCATGGGCTTCCAGCGCAGGCGGGACTGGGCGTATTCGTCGGTCCAAATGTGGTAGGGCGAGAGGTCGTCCACCCTTTCCTGCTCCTCCACTTCGAGGATTTCCGCGGCCTGGGCCCAGTGGGTGAAGGTGATGGACTCGGACCGGGGAGTGTCGGCCAAAAGCTGCTGCAAGGCCGGCTGGCGGCTGCCCTTCAGCAGGTCTTCCCGCTGGTGCTCGTAGGTGGGATACAGCAAAAACTCAGGGTGGACCACCCGGAAATCCTTGCCTGATTCGTGGATGCCGCCCTTGCGCAGGAGCAGGATTTGCTCCCCCGCGGCCAGGGCCTGCACGGTTATGGCCCATTCCTTCAAGGCGATTTGGCAACGCTCTGGCAGCATGAATTCTCTCCTCTTTTCATCCACCAATACCCACGAATATTCACCAACATTGTGTTTCTGCTTCCCTTCAATATTACATCAAGGGACGGCATAAACTCCATTGAATGACAAACCGGAATTAGTGGAAATTTGTGGGTATTAGTGGATTAACTCTTCGGGTTCCTTGGCGCCCTTCGTGGATGATACTTTACTCGATCCAGACGAAGGGGTTCCAGGCGATTTCCCAGAGATAGCCGTCCGGGTCGGAAAAGTAGCCTGAGTAGCCGCCCCAGAAGGTATCCTGGGCCGGTTTGACCAGGGTGGCCCCGGCGGTGACGGCCACTTCCAGCAGTTCGTCCACCTCTTCCTTGCTTCGGAGGTTGTGGGCCAGGGTTACGCCGGAGAACCCGCTGCCCTCGGTAGAAATGCCCGCGTCGGCAGCCAGGGCCTCCCGGGGATACAGGGCCAGCCAGGTGCCCTTGTTCTGAAAGAAGGCGATGGACTCGGTATTTTCATCGTAGAGAGTCAGGCCCAGGCCGTCCCGGTAAAACTGCACCGAACGGGGCAGGTCGGTTACCCCCAGGGTAACAATGCTGATGCGTGGTTCCATTTGGTTGCCTCTTTTTATCCACGAATGAACACCAATAGGCACGAATAATCTACAGGTTTAATTCGAGGATTACTTTAATCCAAAAGGAAGAGTGTGCTTTGACAGAGCGAGAAAAACGCCTTCGTGACCCTTTGTGGATCTATCGCCCCTCACGTGAGCGGGGTTGGCCGCTCGGATTGCAGGTATTCCAGGAAGGCCTGCTTGCTGGGGGATAGCTGCCTTTCCCTGGGGTAAACCAGCGTGAGCGGGCGGCGGCAATCCCAGTCGGAAACCGGCAGCGTGACCAGCATGCCGGCCCGGGTCTCGGCGGTGACGCCCATGCGGGAGATGACGGCCACGCCGCCGCCGGCCATGGCGGCCTGCTTCAACGCCTGGTTGCTGCCCAGGCTCAGGGCGGCGGTGGGAGCGATTCCCAGGTCGTTAAAGCACTCTTCGGCCGTATTCCTGGTGGCCGAACCCGGTTCCCTGAGGATTAGACCCGCCTCCACCACCTCTGCCGCGGTAACCGATTCCTTCTGGGCCAGCGGGTGCGACGGGGCTGCAACCAGGACGATTTCGTCCTCCATGTACTCGATGGTTTCCAGTTCGGCCTGGCCGAGGGTCGGGTGACTGCCCACCATGCCCAGGTCCAGCTCCTGGTTCAGGATGCGCTGGGTGATGGTGAGCGTATTGGCTATTGAAAGCTCGACGCTTATGCCCGGGTACAATTGCCGGAATCGCCCCACGGCCAGGGGCAGCAGGTACTCGCCGGGGGTGGTGCTGGCGCCCAGGGCCAGCCTGCCGGTCTGCAGGTTATGGATTTCCTCCAGCGTCTCCAGCAGCTTGCCCGAAAGGGAAAATATCTGCTGGGCGTAGGCGAATACGGTCTCTCCCACTTCGGTAATGCGCAGGCCGCGGGTCCGGCGGTGAAACAGGGCGGCCCCCAGGAACTTTTCCAGTTCCTGTACCTGGATGGACACGGCGGGCTGGGTGATGCTGAGAGACTCGGCCGCCCGCGAAAAGCTGCGATGCGATGCCACGGCGAAGAATATGTAGAGCTGATGAAAGTTCAGAGTTCCGCTTCCGGTCCCTCCGCCGCTGGAGAACTTCAGCTGTGGAAATGTACCCATGGGCGGACCGTTAACCATATTGCCTCCCGCTCCCAGCGCCGAGTATGGATTAACCCTTTATGAACCGGGTTATAAGGATGGAAACGCTGTCTGGAGCTTCTTCCGCCGGGAAATGACCTTGGGATGGTGGCTTCCTGCCCTGGCGCTGTGTCCCGATGTGCCAGGCCCCGGGCAGTCCGGGGCGACGCATCGGCGACAGTCAACTGAACGGCTTCTGGCGCCCCTGGACTCGAAGCGCCGGGTCGGGTTGCCTGGCGCGAATGCCGCGGGCCCGCCATCTCTACCGTCTACGAAGGGCGTGCGGCCGTCACCGGGGCAAGAAAGCAATTCCTAAAGGGAAACAGCTTCTCCGATACCCAACCCGGACGTCCCGTAAACTCATGGTTTTCGGCCATTCAGCTTCTCTAACCGCCCGGTTGCATTGCAGAAGTCAGTCTTGCGAAAGCGATTCCCTGGTTGGGTTCAGCGCCAGCAGCCCGGCAAGGTTACGAGTGGTAGTCTCGGCCACTTCCTCCAGCGATATCCCCTTCAGGTCTGCCAGGAACTGGGCTACCTCGCGCACGTGGCGCGGTTCCGTCCAGTTGTGGCGGTATTTCTTGAAGGGCTGGGGGTAGGCGTCGGTTTCGAGCACCATGTTTTCCAGCGGTATGGCCCGGGCAACGTCCTGCAAATAAGGCAGCCTGGTCAGGGGCCGGGCCATGGAGATGAAAAAGCCGCAGTCAATGGCTTCCCTGGCCGTGGGTTCGTCTCCCTGGAAGTAGTGCATGATGCCTCCCACCGAACCCGCGTCCTCCTCCCGGAGAGTCTTGAACACATCGGCGTGGGATTCGCGAGAGTGGAAAATGATGGGCAGCTTCAGGCTCCTGGCCAGCCTGATTTGGGAGCGGAAAACCTGGTCCTGCACCTGGTGGTCCGGCGAGGTGGGCATGTAGTCCAGGCCAATTTCGCTGATGCAGACTACTTTGCCGTTATTCCTGGCCAGCGACTCCAACTCGGCGTAAATGTCGTCGTCCACCGGTTGGTGGGCCTCCATGGGGTGAATGCCGACCCCGGCATAGAATGCTCCGTATTCTTCGGTCATACGGATGCAGGCCCGGGTGGACGCCAGTGTAGTGCCGGCGCAAACTATGAACCCGACGCCAGCCTCCGCGGCCCTCGCCAAAATACCGGGAATCTCTTCCGGGCCGTATTGGTCCAGGTGAGTGTGGGCATCTCCGAACAATGGGCTGCCCGAAAATTCAGTGAGTTTTTGGCCTGTCGTTTCGCTGGACATCAGCTAGAATCGCCTCCCTCGCCTCCAGCGTCAATGAACCATATATTACAGCCTATATGCCAAACGTCAAGCTAAGTTTCAAAGTTTATCCTGCGTGACGCCGCTTTTTCTGGTACATAGTAGCGATATTATTTCATAGCATTGGATTGCCATGTATGAAATGGTGCAACAGCTAGTGGTTCAACTTATTAGAAATGATGGATAGCATTTCCGCTCACCCTGAGCCTGTCGAAGGGCCGCCCATTCGCAGATTGACAATTTGATGGTTCGACAGGCTCACCATGAGCCGACTCTCAGCTTATCCATCATTCCAATAGCGTTGGGCCACTAAAGCCGTGCATCAAGAATGACGGGGAGAGCAGAGGCTCCAACGGCCTGTTGCCGCAGGGGCGTGGTCTGGCGAACCGGGGCTAAGCAAAGGAAGCGAGGTTCGGGTGAAGGCGCAGCAGGTGGCGGCCCGGCTCATCCGGGGATCAGCAGGGGCAAGATGACCTGCTGGATGAAGGTCAGCGCCAGGATGGCGACCAGGGGGCTGAAGTCAATCATGCCAAAGTTGGGAAGCACCCGCCTGATGGGAGCCAGGATAGGCTCGGTGACCTGGACAAAAACCTGGGTAATGTTGACCAGCATGGGCGGAGGGTCGTTGGCCATGAAGGAAAGAACCAGGGTAAGAATTATCCGTCCCAATATGGTCAGGTAAATCAGGGTAAAAAGAAGGTTGATGAGTTGCATCGGGTCGAGCATGGGTGGCTGTCTCCTTAGCTCTGGCCCAACTTGATTGACTTCAGGTAGGCCGCATTCACGGCATCAACTACTGAAGCCGGCACGCCGCCTCGCTCCAGGGCCTGCAGGCCCTCGGCGGTGGTGCCGCCGGGAGACACTACCATGTCCTTCAGTTCTCCCGGGTGTTTGCCAGTTTCCATAACCAGCCGGACGCTGCCGTACACTGTTTGCAGCGCCAGGGTGCGGGCCATGTCCCGGGGCAACCCCACGTAAACCCCGGCGTCTATCAGGGCCTCCACGAACATGAACACGTAGGCGGGACCGCTGGCGCTGAGGGCGGTGGACATATCCAGGTACTTCTCGTCGCTTACGTAGATTTCCTCGCCCACCGTGCCCAGCATGGACCGGGTAATGTCCCGCTGGTTTTCACCCACGGGCGCAGAGCAGGTCCAGAGGGTCATGCCACACCCTATTTGGGCCGGGGTGTTGGGCATTACCCTGATAATGGAATCATGCTGCAGACCCTGGGCCAGGGTGGACATCTTGGCGCCGGCGATTATGGAGAGGGCAGCCTGGGCCGGGGCAAGTTTGCCGCCCATCTGGTCAAACACGGTGTGGAGGTCCTGGGGCTTCACGGCCATGACCACCAGTTCGGCCCCCTCTGCCGTCTTCAGGTTGTCCTGGTGGGTCTGGACGCCGTACCGCTCGGACAGGTAATCGCGCCGTTGGGGGACAGGCTCGCCTACGGAAATATCCTCAGGTTTCGCCAGGTCGGCGGCCAGCACTCCGCCCAGTATGGCTTCAGCCATGGTTCCGCCACCGATGAAAGCTAACCGCATAAGGCAAAAACTCCAGGATGTTTCGGTTCTATTTCAATCTGGTCCGGTTGCTATGGGGTCCGGTCAGTCCAAGGCAATACCGGGCCCGACTTTGCCGCCGGGAGCAATTATATCACTTGCCAAACCTGCTCCCGGTCTTTAAGGGGGCAAATCACGGGGCTAGAAGTCGGCCAGGCCGTTGCCCCGGGCCAGTTCCACCGCCAGCCGGATGGACTCCAGCATGCTGACGTGCTGGGCGATACCCTGGCCGGCAATGTCGAAGGCGGTGCCGTGGTCCACGGAAGTGCGGACGAAGGGCAGACCCAGGTTGGCGGTTACGCTTTCCTCGAAGCCGTACACCTTGACGGGAATGTGGCCCTGGTCGTGGAACATGGCCAGCACCGCATCGTAACGGCCGCTGATGGCCTGGTGGAAGACGCTGTCTGCAGGTATGGGGCCAACTGCCTCAATGCCCCGTTCCCGGGCTGCGGCCACGGCCGGGGCAATCTCGTCGGCTTCTTCGTTGCCCAGCAGCCCCCCGTCGCTGTTATGGGGGTTGAGGCCGGCGGCGGCGATTCGCGGGCTGGGAAAGCCCCACCTGACGAAGGAGTCATGGGTCAACTGGAGAAAGTCCAGTATCCGGTCCTTTTTAACATAGTCGCAGGCCATCCGCAGGGAGCGGTGGGTAGTCAGGTGGACAACTCGCAGGTTCTTGGCCATCAGCATGGTGGGAACAATCCTTGCCCCGGACAGTTCCTGCAGCAACTCGGTGTGGCCGATGGACTCGTAGCCGGCCATGGCGGCCGCTTCCTTGTTCAACGGCGCGGTGGCGATGCCGTCCACGATCCCGGCCAGGGCCAGTTCCCCGGCCTTGGTTACCCACTCCATGGCCGCCTTGCCGCAGGGTACGCTGAGCTGGCCGACGATAATATCCTCGGGATTCAGGTTGTGGATATCCACCACGTCCACCGTGGATGGGTCCTCGCCGGCGCCGATGGGGTCGTCGGTCTCGCGGATGGACAGGGGCAGGCCGGTGGCCTTCACCGCCTGGTTCATGGCGTAGGTGTTGCCTATCACCATGGGGCGGCATGAGGCGTAAACCCGGGGGTCGGCCAGTGCCTTAACCACCACCTCGGGGCCGATGCCGCAGGGGTCGCCCATGGTAATGGCGATAGCCGGCTTTTCCATATCAACGTCAACCATAACACTAAACGCTCCCGGTACAGATAGGGGGAAAGTATGGGGAAATTATAGCATGGAGCGGTAGAATCACAGGGAGGCTAACCCCAGAGCAATTCGCAGCCTGGAGTCTATGGCTTCCAGCAACGAATTGTCGGCTTTTCCCAAAACCCGCAGGACGAGGCGCTTGTGGAGCAGAGCAAGTTTGTGGGTCCGAAACAGCGAGCTAGTCTTCAACCCCGTCTGCAGGAAACTCGGATCATTTGTTACCAGATACAGGTCCGTCGGCAACAGTTCTTCAGGAGGCGAGGATGAAACAAAAAGACAAAGAAGGTCATCGAGGCGAGGAATTAAAGCATCGGACGTAACTACCAGCGCCGGTCGCACCTTGTCAGCGGTCAAATCAGTGAAGGGGTAACGGATCAGGACTATGCTGCCCCGGGTTACAGGGGAACGTTCCACTGCACCTCCTTCCCGTCCGTCACGGAATAAATGTCCTCCTCCGGTGCATCCAACCAGTCAAAGCTGCCTGCATCCGCCACCAGTTGAATTAAATCCGCCGAAGAAATGTCATCACCCAGGATAGGAGGCTCAAAATTTTTGCGGCGGGCTAGCACGGCGGCGGTGAAGGTTGCGACCTCTATCTCTTCCTCTGGTGTAAGCCGCTTGAGCAATTCGGCAAATCGTGAGTTCATGGCTAGAATCCTTGCGAATAATGGAGAAAGCAAGTATAGCATGTCCCTGACAAATCCTTCGATGCTCCACCCCAACGGAGACAGTCCTTCGTTATGCCAGAGCTTCGAACACGTTACTGGCTCTCTTGCATTGACAGCCCCTTTTCATGCAACCTTAGTATGCCCCAGCTCATAGCATGCTCCGCGCTACCAATGCCGCATTGAGGAGAACATTGCCATGACCTTTAACCCTGAACCCCACCTGGCCGAGGTGCTTCGGTCGGTAGCCTTCCTGGAAAGGGACGGCCAGCCCGCCAGCGCGGTTGGCCTTTCCCGCAGTTTCGACACTACGCTGGAAGACCTCTGGGACGCGGTAACTGACGCCCACCGCATCCCCCGCTGGTTCGCGCCGGTCACCGGCAACCTGGAGCCGGGCGGGCGTTTCCAGGTGGAGGGCAACGCCGGCGGCGAGATAGTCGCCTGCGAGTCGCTCTCCCACTTTGGCTTGACCTGGGAGTTTGCCGGGGACACAAGCTGGGTGGAGGTGCAGGTGTGGGAGGAAGAGGCCGGCCGGGTCGGGCTTGCCCTCACCCACACTGCCCTGCTGTCGGAGCACTGGGAGCAGTTCGGCGCGGGGGCCGTGGGAGTGGGCTGGGAGACGGCCTTCCTGGGCCTGGCCCTGCACGTCGCCGACCCTTCGTGGCCCAAACCAGACGTGGAGGAGTTCGTGTGTTCGGAGGATGGGAGGGAGTTCATTCACGGGAGCAGCGAGGGCTGGCGCCTGGCGCAGGTAGAGGCGGGAACGGAACCGGAGGCGGCTAGGGCAGCGGCGGAAAGGACGGCGGCGTTTTATACGGGGGAGGAGGGGTGACGGGAGGGGCAGTAGAAGGCTGTAGCTTGCGATTTCGACTTGGCCCCTCTCCTCAGTGCATTCTTTCCGGAGTGTATAATCGTGCCTGATGACCCTCATCTTGGATGCTGATTCACTGATAAAGTTGAACCGCGTGGGTGCGCTGGAATTGGTGGCCATCAGTGGCAATTGCGTAATCCCCGATGCGGTATACCAGGAAGCGGTGGTTAATGCCCGGGCAGCAGGCTACCTGGATTCCGATGCTATTGACCAAATAGTCGGGCTGTATGTGCGGATAGAATCGGCAGTGGAGACTGGACAGCAAGATATACCAAGGCAGTTCGGCGCAGGTGAGAAACAAGTACTGTCTCTGGCAATGCGGGATCCACAATTTTCGGTGGTGGTTAGCGACGACCAGGCATTCGTTAATTTGCTGCGGCAGTTGGAGATCCGGTTTATTTCACCGATAGAGTTATTCCCCGTGCTGTTAAGATGGGGGGCAATCTCGATAACTCAGGCCAGAGAATTCCTCGGCCTTTTTCGCCCGCATACGACTGAAAGAAACTATGCCGCCGCAGTTTCAAGTCTCAATAATTCGGAGCAATAATCGTGCCGCAATCTGATAAAGAGAAAATGTCCATCTATGCTCCAGGGCCGTTGTTCCATGTAGCAGAAATGGCAGCGACCGAACTTGGAACGAGCCATGACGATGTTGTTGCCGGCTGGATATGTGCGGGCGCAGAAAACACGGTAATTGATTTGCTTCAAGCTGGAAGAATAAGCAAGGGTTATGCCGTAGAGGCTCTCAACACTACTTATTTTGGGCTTGATGCCATGCTGGAAGCGAGGCAGATACGCCTGGGTATGACGGACGGACAGATGCGGGAGTCTCGGGAAACAGGGAAAATACTCGGAATACATAAGAGAGGGACCGGAACTTAGGAGGCCAACCCGGCTCCTGCCCGGTAATTTGGCCCCGGAAGGGCAGCGCACTTTTCTGACCAGCGGTCTATTCGCCACCGGAAATGGCAGAGCCTTGAAGTCCCTTGGTTGACCTCTGATTCAAGCAGGAACGTTGGGAGGTCTTCAACGAGTTGCCCGAGGAATCTGGATTGAAAGATTTTCCACTCTTGCTTTAGCGTTCATTCCCTGGTTAATGCGGTGACGCCCCCAACTGTTGTGGGGGCGTTTTGGCTGGTCGGTTGGCGATTTTGCTTAAGTAACTGGGGTATCCCCCGGTCACTCACACTTGTTCCACCCGCAGGAGATGCACATCAAACACCCTTCCTGGTAGATGACCGCGGTGTTGCAGTCGGGGCACTTGCGGGAGGTAGGGGCCGCCCCGCCGTTGCCATTTCCGTTGTGGTACATGGGCTCCGGGACGAACTGGAGCTGCACCGCATGGGATTCCCCGTGATCGCTTTCCTGGCTTACGCCGTCCATGTAACGCTGCAGCGCCAGGGCCACGGCGTCGGGACCTGAGCGGACCAGGGTTCCCTCGTCCCAGAAGGGGCAGCAGGTAATACCCTTCAGTTGCTCCACCACGTCCTCGACGCTGACGCCGGAACGCAGGGCCAGGGACGCCAGGCGGGATATGGCCTCCAGTTGGGCCGAGTCGCAGCCGCCGGCCTTGCCCAGGGTGGTAAACACCTCGAAGGGCTTGCCCTCCTCCTGGAAGTTGATGGTCACGTACATGTTGCCGTGGCCGGTGTGTACCCGCTCCGTGATGCCCCGAATCTGCCGGGGCCGTTCCTTGGGGGTCCGCACCGTGGCGGCGCCTGGCACTGCTGGCGCTCCACCCTCCTCGGAACCGGTCTGGCCGGTACTGAGAACCTGGCCGGCCTTGCTGCCGTCCCGGTACACGGTGATTCCCTTGCAGCCCGTTTCGTAGGCCAGCCGGTAGGCCTCGGCCACGTCCTCCACGGCGGCGTTGTTGGGGAAGTTGATGGTCTTGGAAACCGAGTTGTCGGTGTACTTCTGGAAGGCCGCCTGCATTCGCACGTGCCATTCCGGGGTGATGTCATGGGAGGTACGGAATACTTCCTTCACCCATTGGGGCACGTCCAGGTCGTGGAGGGTGCCCTTCTGGGCCAACTGCTCCATCAATTCCTGGGAATAGAAGCCCTCGTTGCGGGCCACCGCCTCAAAGTAGGGATTGCCCTCCACCAGCCGGGTGTTGTCCATGACGTTCCGGACGTAGGAGAGGGCGAACAGGGGCTCAATGCCGCTGGAAGCGCCGGAAATGATGCTGATGGTGCCCGTGGGCGCGATGGTTACCGGGGCCGAATTGCGCATCCGCCGGACGTTGCCCGGCTGGTTGTAAACGCTGCCCTCCCACGAGGGGAAGGTGCCGCGCTTTTCCGCCAGTTCCATGGATGCCTTGTAGGTCTCGTCCTGGATCCGGCGCATTACCTGGGCGCCCAGTTCCAGGGCTTCCTCCGAATCGTAGCGGATGCCCAGCTGCACCAGCAGGTCGGAAAAGCCCATGATGCCCATGCCGATGCGGCGGGTCGTCTTGCTCATCTCCTCGATTTCCGCCAGCGGATAGTCGTTCATGTCAATGACGTTGTCCAGCATGTGGGCGCCGACGTGGACCGCCTGCGCCAGCCGGTCCCAGTCCATTACCACGTCATCGTCTATGTACTTCACCATGCGGGCTACGTTGAGGGACCCCAGGTTGCAGGACTCGAAGGGCAACAATGGCTGTTCGCCGCAAGGGTTGGTGCTCTCTATTTTTCCCAGTTGGGGGTTGGGGTTATCCCGGTTAATGCGGTCCAGGAACACAATACCCGGGTCGCCCGTCTGCCAGGCCAACTGCACCATTTCCTGGAAGACGTCCCGGGCGTTCAACTGGCCGGTAATTTCGCCGGTGCGGGGGTTGATCAGGTCGTAGGACTGGCCCCTCTCCACCCGCTGCATGAAGTCCTCGGTGACGGCAACCGAAATGTTGAAGTTAATCAGGTGCTCGCCGTCCTCCTTGGAGTGGATGAACCTCATAATGTCCGGGTGGTCCACGTTGAGGATGCCCATGTTGGCGCCGCGGCGGGTGCCGCCCTGCTTGACCACGTCGGTGGCCGCGTCAAAGGCGTTGATAAAGCTGACGGGACCCGAGGCCACGCCGCCGGTGGAGCCCACCACGTCTCCCTCGGGCCGCAGCCGGGAGAAGGAAAAGCCGGTCCCGCCGCCGCTCTTGTGGATGAGCGCCGTCTCCTTGACCCGTTCAAATATGGAGTCCAGGGAATCATCCACCGGCAGAACAAAGCAGGCGGAAAGCTGCTGCAATTCCCGGCCAGCGTTCATCAGGGTTGGCGAATTGGGCATGAACTCCAGCCGGCGCATTACGTTGAAAAACTCCTGCTCGGTGTCCTGGCGCTCCTCCTCGCTGGGCGAGTAGTTAAGGTCTGCCATGGAAAGGTTGCGGGCTACCCGGCGGAACATGCCGTCCGGGTCTTCCAGCACGTTGCCTTCCCGGTCCTTGGAAAGATACCGGCGCTGGAGCACCACCCTGGAATTTTCGGTAAGCTCCGTGGAGCGGCTATTTATCTGCTGCGCGATGCCGGCGGCGACTACTGCTTCCCTGATGCGGCGCCTGGCTTCGTCCTTTGAAATTTCTGTAGTAGTCTGCACTGTTGCCATTGTGACTCCCTACCCCCTCTATCCACTGTTCATTTGTTTGCTTTTCACCTCGGTAGCCAGTACCAGGATAGGTACCTATTTCATTCTCCCGGCCAGCGCCAAATCGAAGCTGATGCCCCAGTGAAAGTACATCTCCGGGACCATGCGGACCGGGCGTGAAATTCGCGCCGCCAAGCGTCCCAGTAACCCGGCCAGCAGGGGCCTGGCTACAGACCGTCGTTCCAGGGCGGCAATTACCGGTCGGGTCATAACCGCCACCGGTCCTGCCACGGCTCGCTGGATGATACCTGACTTGAGCTGTGACCCGTGGTCGGAAAGACGCTGCTGGACTGAATCGGCCAGGTCTTTCAATGCGCCGTAGGCCAGGCGGTGCCCGGAAACTACCTCAATGGTCAGCCATTCCCGGTCAGTCCAGCACCTTTCTACGGGAAAGTCCCGGGCCAGTTCTTCGGTAAGCTGGCTTTCCTGGCCCAGCGGCAATGGCTGGCATTGAACGCGCACCAGGTATTTGGTCTGTTCACTCATCTGATAATTCACCACTGGTTAATGAATCAAATTTCGCCGTAACTATCTGCTTTCGCCGGTCTGCTCTTCTACCGCAATCTTTTCTCGCCGGAACTTTGCTGTCCGATGTTTGCCTGAAATGCCCCGGAAAGGGCGACAAAACATCCGACCTTCGTGCGGCGACCCGGTTAACCGGGTTGCTGCACGTTTTCATCTTCAACGCCGGTGAAGATGCGCGTCCGCCGGGAACGCGGGAGCGGTACTGTGGCAATTTTGGGCTCTGCGGCCCGCCATTCAGTAACAACTGTCCGGGGTCACCACCGCCGCCACACGGTAGCTTGGTGCTGTAACCGGACACTTTGACCGGATAGAGGAGCCGGGCCCAAGGAGTCTCAGTGGCCTCACCTATATCTCGAATCTTGTGGGCCATCCCACCGGCTGCACTCCAATTAATAACACATTTGTTCCAAAACTGCACTGGCCTGCTGTCAGTAATTCGGCCAATATGCTTGAAATGGCGGGGAGCATTTCCGCTCGCCCTGGGCTTGTAGAGGGGTCGCCCGTTCATGGTTCGACAGGCTCACCATGAGCGGGCTGTCGGGTTTAATCATCAATGCAAAGTCGTTGGCCTGCTAGGCGTAGTCCACGTCGTCCATGTCCAGGGGCATGGCGAACCAGCACGCCACCAGGCTTGCGCGGACCTCCCGGTCAATATCCTCCTGAAGTTCCGCTATGGGATTCGCGAACTGCTCATATTCAAAGGCCAACGAGTCCTCGTCCATCTCCACAACTTCCTCGGGCACCGGCAAACTGAGCAAAAGGTCTTCCAGTTCATGGACCCGGGTGTTATGGCTCAACAACCGTGTAAGGGCAGCATATTGAGCGTTGGTGGGCATCGAATAACTCCTTAATATTTCAACCCCGCCCGACCGGGAAGGGGCAAGTGAGTTGCGATTTTCGATTAACCGATCTTGCCGGGTCCCTGCCGATTCGCTACGGCTCTACTGATGGTGAGCCTTCATCTCCCGAGTGGTGGTCGGCCTGGTCAGCCCGTTCGTCCTGGGCAACTTGTGGGCCCGGGTCTTCCGGGCTTTCTGCCCCGTCCGCCTGCTCCCGATTTGACTCGGAAGCGGAGGCCTCCACCTCTCTGTGCGCCTGCCTGGGGTTCCTGGTTGCCCTGTTGCCCCTGAGACGCTGCCGGCTGGGTCCTGGTTCAATGTGCGGAAGGGTGAGTTGTGTGCCCCCGCCCTCACGCAAGTCTTTAACCGCCTGTTCGAAGCTGTCAATGTCCTGGAAGTCCCGGTAGATGCTGGCGAACCGTATGTAAGCGACCCGGTCCAGGTTCTTCAACTGCTCCATTACCGCCTCGCCAATCTGGCTGGCGGTCACCTCACCCTGCCCCTGAAATTCTCCTTCTATATCCTCCACAAGTTTTTCTATGGTGCTGGCCGGTATTGGCCGCTTGGTGCATGCCTTTCGTACGCCGCTGGCCAGCTTATCCCGGTCAAAATCCTCCCGGCGACCGTCCCGCTTGGTTACCATCAGCGCCGAGCTGTGGATGCGTTCGTAGGTCGTGAACCTGCGCTGGCATTGGAGGCACTCCCTGCGCCGCCGGATGCCGTTCTGCACATTCCGGGAGTCAGTTACCTTTGAATCATCGGAATCACAGTAGGGACAGCGCATATCCCATTTCCGTTTTCTTAAACTTTTTTGAGAACTTTCTTAGAAATACATTATGTTGTATTTCTTCCCCTCGGGAATACCATTTATAGTAGCCCAAATCGCTGTTTTTTGGTAGGCCGGATTCTATTCTCACCGGATTTCTTTAGTCAAGGAATTTTCGAGCCGGAAAAACGGATTTTGCGGGATTTTTGCGGTCTTTTCAGTTAACCCGCTTCCCCACCCACGGTGGTTATCCCTTCCTTTTCCAAGGGAACAGCAAGGGGAAACACCGGCCGGGTCCCTCGCCGAAAGGTGTAAGCGGCAACCGGCCGGCGGCATGAAGACCGGGGCAAGAAAGCCGCGACCGGGTGAGGCGGAGAATCGCCGTGCGTGGCTGCCGGGTGAGGGTTAATGCCGGGCCGGCAACGGTGAAGACATGGGAAGGGGGATACCCGTACCACCGTCGGCGCGGGCGGGCAAGGGAACGGTGAAAGAGGTTAAAAGGTGGCTAAAAAGTAGCAGGCCGACCCGCTAAACGGGTCGGCCTCAATCAGGTTCTCGGCGCTCAAGTGATCAGCGATACGAATAAAATGTACTACTGCTACAAGCCTCCGAGAATATTCCTCTCATTAAGGAACCGGGTAAAAGGTATCACTTTCTGAATTCAACCGGCAAGGGGAAAGCTTGCAGGTTTTACCGTTTTTTTGTCGCGCCTACTGGTTCTTTCCCCTTTGCCAGAACTTCGGCCACCGGCGGGGACGACTTTCCTCCCGGCGGGACAGGCCCTCCAGGTCCCTGGTGTGGCCAACTATTTGGCCGGCGGAATGGTCGTCGCCGGCCTCCGGGTTATCGAAAAAATCCGCGGCGGCTCCCGCCCGACTGGCGCCGAAGAAAACTGGGCACGTCCAGGTCGTCCAGGCTGTCGTGTGGAATGTCCTGCAACAGTTGCTGCAGTTCCGCTTCCCGCTGCTTCTGGCTGTCCTGGATTACCGGGAAAGCCGCGGCCACCATGGTCATCTTGACCTCGTCTTCCAGGCGCGGGTCCCGGCTGGTGCCGAAGATGATGTTGGCTTCCGGGTCGGCCATTTCTTCCAGCACGGCGGCAGCTTCCTGCACTTCCTGCAGGGACAGGTTGGTCCCGCCGGTGATGACAAACAGGATCCGCTTGGCGCCGTCCATGGCGATGTCCAGCAGCGGGCTGCGGGTGGCCATCTTTGCCGCCTCAATGGCCCGCCGGTCGCCCTTGCCTTTGCCGATGGCCAGCCAGGCCGGCCCGGCGTTGCTCAGGATGGTCTTGACGTCGGCGAAGTCCACGTTGATTTCACCGGGCACGGTGACCACCTCGGCAATGGCCTGGACGCCCTGGTGCAAAACGGAGTCGGCCATCTTCAAGGCGTCTTCCCAGGTAAAGGTCTGTTCCTTTTCGTTGTTGAGTTCCAGGAGCCGGTCGTTGGGTATCACAATGACCGTATCGGCGTGGTCCTTCAGCCGCTCGATGCCTTCGTCGGCGTTCTTGCGCCGGGCCGCGGCCTCAAAGGAGAAGGGCCGGCTTACCACCGCCACCGTGAGGGCGCCGGATTCCCTGGCAATCTGGCTGACCACGGGCGCCGCGCCGGTGCCGGTGCCGCCGCCCATGCCCACGGCCACGAATACCATGTCCGCGCCTTCCACTGCCTTCTCGATTTCGGCGCGGGACTCTTCGGCCGCCTGCCGGCCCAGCTCGGGCTGGGCGCCGGAGCCCAGGCCGCGGGTTAGGTTCTGACCCATGGCTATGCGGTGCGAAACGTCGCACCGGAAGAGGTGCTGCGCGTCAGTATTCAGAGCGTAATACTCGACCACCGGCAGCTTGTCCTTGTACATGCGGCTAACCGCGTTGCTGCCTCCACCGCCTACACCCAGAACCTTGATTAGGGGGACTCCCCGAGCAATTTCCGGCATGGAGTTGTAATTGTCGCTGCCCTCTCTGCCGGATTCCCAGGACGCTGAGCTTCCAAATACCATAATGACACTCCTTCGCAAACCGATTGGTCAGAATAGAATGAATTTGTCCTTTTGCCTGCGGTCTTCCGCGACCCGAATCGCCATGCAACTAATGCAGCCCAACCCGGCTCTAACCGCCAGGCGTGTCCCGCTCAACGGCCCCGCTCAACGACGCCCGCCGGACAACCCTTAGGGGGCAACATTGTCCCGGGAACGCCTGAATATGCTGAGCAGAGACCTGTAACCCCGGGTGGAACTCTGGGGCGCCCGGTACGACCTTCCCTCTCCCTGGTGCCTGATGCCCCACAGCAGGGTGCCAACGGCCGCGGAAAAGCCGGGCTTCCGCAGCTGGGTGGGAAGACCCGTTACCCCTGCCGGGTAGGCGATGCGGACTGGTCCTCCCAGCACCTTTTCCGTTAGCTCTTCCAGTCCCGCTATGTCGGCGCTGCCGCCGGTGAAGACGATACCGCCGTCGGGCAGGCGGCTGAGGCCGGCCTGTGACATTCTCTGGGCTATCATCTGCAGTATTTCGTACATGCGCGCGCTGAGGGGTTCACACAGGTCCTGCCGCCTGACCAGCTTTTGCGGCTGGCCCTGGCCGCCGGACAGCAATACCTCTTCGTCTTCTTCAACCAACTCGGGAAGAACATTGCCGCGCTTGATCTTGGTTTCTTCCGCCACGTAAAAGGGAATCCGCTCCGCCACCGCCAGGTCCCGGGTCAACTGGCTGCCGCCCACCGGCAGCACCGTGGAATACCAGGGACTGCCGTAGCGGAATACCGTTACGTCGGTGGTGCCGCTGCCGATATCGGCCAGCACCACGTCCAACTCCCGCTCGTCGGCGGTCAGAGTAGCTTCGGCCGAAGCCAGGGACTGCATTACCAGGCTGTTGACCGGCATCCTGTTGGATTCCACGGCGTTGACCGTGTTCTTCAGGATGACGGCGTCGCCAATGGCCACGTGGGCTTCCAGTTCCACCTGGTTGGCGTGCAGGCCCACCGGGTTGCGCACTCCCGACAGGCCGTCCACCGAGTAGCCCGTGGGAATGATGTGGAGAAGCTCCTGGTCGGCGTCCAGCGCGGGAAAGGACGACTGCATAAAGCGGTGCATGTCGCCGGAGGTTATGCTGCCCAGGTCGGTGGGGTGTTCCATCACGTCCTTCACGTTGCTGCTGTGGATGTGGCTTCCACTGACCACGACGTAGGCGCCGGGCTTGTAGCCCTTGCCCACGTATCTCTGGGCCTCTTCAATGGAGACATGGACTGCCTCCTTGACCTCGTCAATGTTTTCGATGCAGCCCTTCTGCATTCCCTGGGACGGAGCGATGCCGGTTCCCAGCACCTTCAATTCACCCTCGCTGCCGACACGGGCCACGACGGTGACGACCTTGCTGCTGCCGATATCCACTGCCGTGTAGAATGTTTCTTTTGCCAAGATGTTCCGTCCTTCCAAGACCAGAGTGTTTGACCGGAATCACCAATGTTGCCTTGCGAATCCCCGTATATCCGCCAGCCTGGCAACCATGCGAAGCCCGGTGAGCTTGCGGGCCCGGCGCGGGGGAACCTGAAACCAATAGCTCATGGGCCAATGACCGGTTCGCCCGTTTCCCTGTTCCTTTACTCCGCTGCCTGACGTGACCTGCCTTACCCTACCTTGCCTTGCCCGTCACCGGCCTTTCGCGGTTAAGTTCTCCAGGTTCAATTCTCCAGCCGTTGGGCCACTCTGAGCCGGGCGCTGCGGCTGCGAGGATTGGAAGCAACTTCCTCGGCGCTGGGCCGGATAACCCGCCGGTTTATCGTTTTCAGCCTCGGCTGCCGCTGGCAAATGCACATGGGCAGGCCCGGCGGGCAAATGCAATTGGAACTTTCCCTTACCAGGAATGTCTTTACGATGCGGTCCTCCAGGCTGTGGTAGCTGATTACCGCCAGCCTTCCTTCGGGGGCCAGCAAATCCACTGCGGCCTCCAGGCCCTGGGACAAGACCGCCAGTTCGTTGTTTACCGCGATGCGCAGCGCCTGGAAGGTGCGGGTTGCCGGGTGAGTCCTTTGGGTTCCTCTCCTTCCCGGGTTCCCGCGCGTATTCCTTCGTGTATTCCTGCCTGCGCTCCTGTAGGCGGCCCCGGCCACCAGTTCGGCCAGTTGAGCCGTGGTCTGCACCGGTCTCTCCCGAACCATGGCCCTTGAAATGGGCGCCGCCCTGTTTTCCTCTCCGTACTCTCTCAACAGCGTTGTCAACTGGGCTTCCGTCCAGGTGTTGACGATGTCCGCCGCCGTGGGCCCATCCGCCTGCGGGTCGAACCGCATATCCAGGGGCTCGTCTCGCTGGAAGCTGAACCCGAACCCTGGCCCGTCCACCTGCCTGGAGGAAATACCCAGGTCCAGGAGGATCCCGTCAACCCTTGCCTCACCTCCCAACTCCTCCTGGACCAGGGAAGCCATGTTGGCATAGCTCCCTTGGATTGGGGTAAACCGGCTTCCGAAAAGAGCCAGCCGTTGTTCAGCTCGGACAAGAGAACGAGGGTCCAGGTCGATGCCACACACACACCCGAGAGGGGAAGACGCCCGGAGAAGGGCCAGCGCGTGGCCGCCATCTCCCACCGTCGCATCCACATACACACCGCCAGGGCGAACTCCCAACTGACCCACTACCTCTGTCTGCAACACCGGCAGATGAAAAGGAACCATTGCCTCTTCTGCCTGTTCAGCCATTCTTGACCTGCCGGGCGCCGGACCGCCGGTAATCCACCAGGGGAGGCAATCCATTGAGTTATGGAAGCCCCGCGTATGATGAAAGCCGCGGGCCGGTTATTTTGCCGGTGTCGCTGAGAGGTATTCCTCAGTTCTTCCTGGGAACGCCTCGTCCTCAGTCCAAATTGCCGGGGCAGAAGGAAAAGGGTGGGTAAGACCGGTAGGCCGCCACAAATATCGCAACCGGGGAAAGGGGAGTGAAAACAGCGGGAACCCGGCCCCATACTTCCTGGAAACCCAACCCAACCATGCCCCAGACCGAAGATTGATTGGCTTCTCTCCAACTCTTGGGAGCCTTGAGAGAGCCCTTAGAGACCGATGCGAGGCTCTGCAGCAGCCCCGAACGGCGGTAATGTAGAGTGATACGGAGCGTGATCCACCCACAAACCCCTCACCACCATCACTGGCCTGAAGTTATCAATCAGCGAAAGATACTGTCAACGGTTATTGGTCTCTTTTTTTGATTAATTTTAGAAAATCTCATTTTTGGATAATTTATCAGAATGAGTTCAGCGAGAGTGCCGAGATTGTGGGTCGGTCCGGGCGCCGGGGGAGGATACTGTTAGACCCCGCCTGGACTCGCCCCGCCGGGTCGGGAGGGTAACCCTGGTCCTGCATCGTTGCCGGCAACGGCAGCATTGCGGGAGTTTCAGGGGGGGCTATTGGGCGGGTACTCTTGCGCTGGGCTTTGGGGCGGCGCCCTTGTGGGATGCGTAAACTGCTCCCAACTGACAACCAGGGCAATCGGTTCCCGGACCCCTGTTGCGCCGTGGGTGTATACTTGGGCCTACCTGATGCCGGGATGGCTTAGATTGGTAATTGGACGGCCTGAATGAGCAGTCTTCCGGAAAGCAGCAATCGCAAGCCGGTCTTTTATGGGTGGTATATAGTCGCCACGTGCATTTTCGTGGCCTTCGTTACCAATGGCGCCCGCAACAGCTTTGGCATATTTGTCCTGCCCATGAGCGAGGAGTTTGAGTGGAGCCGCGGCACCATTTCCTTTGCCGCCGCCATGGGCTTCCTGGTCAACGGCATAACCCAGCCCTTTATGGGTAAGCTGCTGGACCGGTTCGGCGGCCGCCGGGTGATTGTGTCCAGCCTGGTCCTGTTTGGCTTCGCCACCGTCGCCCTCAGCCTTACCTTCCACTACCTGTTTCTGATTTTCATGTTTGGGGTGGTTTCCTCCATCGCCCTCAGCGGAATGTCCTTGAACAACACGGGCACGCTGCTTTCCCGCTGGTTCCGGCGGCGCCGCGCCACGGTGGTGGGACTCAATGCGGCCGGCCTGTCGGCGGGAGGCCTGGTGCTGGTGCCCCTGGGAATGTACCTGCTCCAGTCCACCAACTGGAGGGTTACCTGGATAGCTTTCGGCCTGCTCATCCTGACCTTCTCCGTGCCCCTGGCCTTCTTCTTCCTTCGAGACGACCCTCGGGACATGAACCTGAGCCCGGACGGCGATGACACGTCGTCGGGCGCCTCTCCCGGGGGAAGAGCCGCCCGCGGGTCCGGAATACTGGACACAGACCGCTGGGCCGAGTCCCTGCGCTCGATGCCCATGTGGCAAATGACCATCGCCTACTTTGCCTGCGGGTACACCACCGCCGTGCTGTCGGTCCACTTTATTCCCTTCGCCTATTCGCTGGGTCTGACGGAGAAGGCGCAATACGCTTTCCTGGGATTCAGCCTGGATGGCGAAATGCTGGCTGCGGTCATTTTTTCCTTGATGATGGGCCTCAACGTGGTGGGCAGCATTGGGGCGGGAATACTGTCGGACAAGTTCAGCAGGAAGAACATGCTGGCCCTGGTTTACTTCCTGCGGGGTACGGCCTACATGCTGATGCTGGCCGCGGTGGAATTTCTGGGGCTGGGGGCGCCGGCTCTGCTGATATTCGCCATAGTCGCCGGGATTTCCTGGATAGCCACGGCTCCCCTAACCACGGCGCTGATTGCCGACGTTTACGGGGTCCGGGCCCTGGGTACGATTTCGGGCATCGCCTTCATGGTCCATGCTGCCGGCAGTTTCCTGAGCATTTGGCTGGCTGGCGCGCTTTTCGACCTCACCGGCAGCTACACCCTGCCGTTCACCATTGCCGGCCTGATGCTCTTCCCGGCATCCATATTTGCCTTCTCCATCAAGGAAAAGAAGTACTCATCCCGCTACAGCCAGGTCGAGCCGGCCGCAGTCCCTGCCGCCGGTGACTAGTGGTTCAACTAATTTGAAATGCTGGTTAATGTTTCCGCTAACCCTGAGCCTGTCGAAGGGCCGCCCGTTGATGGTCCGACAAGCTCACAAAGAGCGGCGTTCCGTGACGGCCCATCATTGGAAAGTTGTCTGATTTCCAGAGGTCGCAGGTGACTGAAGCCGCCGGTTGGTTGTACCTTTAGGGTGAAGCCGGCAATGGGAACTGTTGCCCGGCCCCGCCATACGGCTAGCCCCGTTGATGCGCCGCCTGAGGTGTCGGTATGCTGCCCATAAGTTTGTGGTTGCCGTCGGGTTTCGTCGGGCCCGTGCTGGGCCTGGCAGCCCACCATGACGACATAGTTGACCCGGACTTTCTGGCCTGGCTGAAGGCCCGCCTCGACCACCTGATAACCCTTGACCCGTGGGTGCTGGTTGCCATCCTTACCGTGGTGGTGCTTTCCATACCGGCGGCCATAGTGGGCTTCTATATCTACCAGCAGCGGCGGGTTGATTATTCCTGAAGGTAGCGGCCGGCAGAAGAAAGGGACGAACCGGGGCAACATTCGCAAGAAAACAGGGACGGCAAAACTCTGCCGTCCCTGTTTTTGCTTTCCACCGCAAGCGATGTGACTTAGCCGGGATTGTGCTTTTCCACCAGGGGGCCCACCCGGTCATCCACGTTGCCGATGGGCTGGCCGGCGTCCACCCTGGCAACCGCCAGGTGAGCGTCCCGCTGGATTTCCTCCCAGTCCGGTTCCAGTTCGTATTCGTCCCGCAATTCGTCGAACAAATCGGTTAACGACTTTTGATCAAACATAATGCTTAACTTAGATCCCTCCTCCCTAGTATCGTAACTAAGCGTACCCTAGTCTAGCCACTTTTCGAAATACTGGCAAGCCTTGTCCGCCCTCGGTTTTCGCCCATTGCCGGCGTCACCCTACGGCATAGCCTGGGCTGCCGGGGCTGTCGGGCGCAGACTCCCCTGTCACCGCCGGCCGGCTATATGCCGCCCGCTAGAAGTGTATTGATATGCGATGTATATTATATGTAGGCCAACAGAAGCCCCAACCAGGAAAAAGGGAGCGGAAAAGCCAATGAACCGGATAGCACCCCTTCTCCTCATATTCGGCGCCTTGTCATTAATCCTGCTGGCTGGCTGCACGTTAGACGAGGAAAGCGCCGGGCCGGCAGGACCGGAGACCACTACCACTGCTGCGACAACGACGACGGCTACTGCTTCCCCGGAAGATACAGTGCATCCTGCAGATACGGGGGAAGATGTGGAACCCAGACGCCTGGACCGGGTGAGAAAAAAGGGGACGCTGCTTTGCGCCGTCAACGACTCAGTGGCTGGCTTCGGCTCGGTGGATGCGGATGGCAACGTCCGGGGATTTGACATTGACCTGTGCCGGGCAGTGGCAGTGGCAGTGCTGGGCGATGCCGATGCCTTGGAGTTTCACAAGACCACCGCCTCCGAGAGGGGCCCGGTCATGCAGGCTGGCGAGGTGGACATGATGTCCCGCAACACCACCTGGACATCCTCCCGGGATGCCCAGTGGGGCAATTTTGCGCCCACCATGTTCTACGACGGGCAGGGTTTCATGGCCCCCACGTCGCTGGGTGTTTCCTCCATACTGGAGTTGAAGGGCGCCGCGGTTTGCGTGCAGCAGGGCACCACCACCGAGCTCAACCTGCAGGATTTCGACAACCAGAACGGCATGGGGTTTTCCATATTGACCTTCCCGGACAACATCAGTGCTGACGAGGCCTATTCCAACGACCAGTGCGATGCCCTGACTACCGACCGTTCCGGCCTGGTAAGCACCCGGCAGGGCCTGGCCAGCCCGGAAGACCACGTCATACTGCCCGGCACCATTTCCGAAGAACCCCTGGGGCCCGTGGTTCCCGCCGGCGACGACCAGTGGTACGACATAGTCAAGATTGTAATGGCCATACTGATTTATGCGGAGGCCTATGGCGTGTCCTCAGACAGCGTGCCGGGTTCTGCAACGGGCAACACGCCGGTGGACCGGATGCTGGGCCTGGAGGGTTCCTTCGGCCAGGAGTCCCTGGGACTGGAGGCCACGGTTGCCCAGGACGTAATTCGCGCCGTAGGCAATTACGGCGAAATCTATGACCGCCACCTGGCCCCCCTGGGCATTAAGCGGGAGGGCAGCCGCAACGCCCTGTGGGGCTCGGCCCCCTGCACCGACTGCCCCAAAGGCGGCCAGATTTACGCCCCTCCGCTCCGGTAATCTGACCGGAAAGACGGGCAAGATGCGCCGCCGGCCTAGCTTTTCCCGTCCCGGGCAGCGCTCGGCGCCGACGCATCCTGAAAGCGCCAACAAGCGGTATAATGGGCCCTGGTTCGGGCGCCAGTGTGGTCAACCGTTTTGACATGATGGCCCATGCACTGAACCGTCATTCCTGTGAAGGCAGGAATCTGTACCCCACTCTTTTGAGGTTCCCGCCGGCGCGGGAACCATGGGTTGGGACCAGCGCTGGCGTCGTTTCATATTTGTCAGGCCGTAGGGGCGCACGGCCGGGCGTCCCATCGTTGTGTTGACGGGTAACCCCCGAGTCCGCCCAGGTTGAGCGGAAGTTTTATCCATCAGTTCATATAACCGGCACGCACAAGTTGAACCGCCAGGGTTTTGCCTGATTAATCGCTGCCAGTTTGGGCCAGGAGTTTGCCATGCAGATCGGAGCGCACGTGTCGTCCGCCGGGGGAATCAGCAAGTCCATAGACCGGGGTTTGGATATCGGGTGCGAGGCTATCCAGATATTTGGCTCCTCGGCCCGAAGCTGGGCCTTCAAGCACCCCGCCGAGAAGGAAGTGGCCGCCTTCAAGGAGCGGCGCGCCGAGACCGGCATGGGGGCCGTGTTCTTTCATGCCATCTACCTGATTAACCTGGGCAGCCCCAACCCGGAACTGTTGGAAAAGGGAGTGCAGTCTCTCATCAATTACATGACCCTGGCCGCTGATATAGAAGCCCAGGGAGTTATTTTTCATCCCGGCAGTCACAAGGGCCAGGGCTACGACCAGGTCTTCGACCAGGCGGTAGCCGCCATCAGGCGGGTGTTGGACAACACCCCGGAGGGACCGTACCTTTGCCTGGAAAACATGGCCGGCATGGGCCAGCACATCGGCGCAAAGTTCGAGGAGTTGGGCAGCATACTGAAGGCGGTGGACAGTCCCCGTCTCCGCATTTGCCTGGACACCCAGCACAGTTTCGCCGCCGGCTACGACCTGACCACCATTGAGGGCGTGGAGTCAATGATCGCCCAGTTTGACGAGGTCATCGGGGCCGACAACCTGGCTGCCGTACACGCCAACGATTCCAAGCAGCTTTGCGGCTCCGGCGTGGACCGCCACGACAATATCGGCGAAGGCTACATCGGCGAACAGGGCTTTGCCTGCATCATTGGCAATTCGGCTTTTCGGGATGTTCCCTTTTTCCTGGAAGTTCCCGGCTTCGAAGGCGACGGCCCGGACCGGCAGAACATAGAAATTCTGAAACGAATACGGCAGGAAGCCGGCCTGTAGCCCCCCGGATTTCAGAGACCAGTGGTTGAAGTAAGCTACCCTGAATTTGTACGCCTGGTGCGCCGCGCCTATCGCAGGTTGCCCCCGCACGTCCTGGAGTCCCTGGAAAACGTGGACGTTACCGTCGAAGACTGGCCCGGGCCCGGTGAGGAGGAACTGCTGGAGGATGGCGGCACCCTGTTCGGCCTCTACTACGGGGTGCCCCTGACCGACCGGGAAGGCGGGTCGCCCGTCCTGCCCGACCGTATCACCATATACCGCCAGCCCATCCTGGAAAGCTGCGAGACCCGCCGCGATGTGGTGCGGGAAATCCGCATAACTCTCTGGCACGAAGTGGGCCACTTCCTGGGCATGGATGAAGGTGACCTGCACCGGCTGGGCTATGGCTGAGGGCAAGAACCGGTTTCCCCCTTTGATTCGTGCATTGATTCATGCTTAACGCCCTGGGAAAAGCCATTGGCCTGGGTTTCGGCGCCGGCCTGTCGCCCGTCGCTCCCGGCACGGCGGGCAGCCTGGCCGCAGTTATCATCTACTACCTGGTCGCCCTGTTCGCCGGCCAGACTGCGCCGTTTTTCCTGGCCGGGATGATAGTCCTGGGCGCTCCCCTGGGCGTGTGGGCCACCGGCCTGCTGGTCTCGGAAGACGACCCCGACCCCGGCCGGGCGGTCTGGGACGAGTTCGTCGGCATGTGGATAACCTGCCTCTTCCTGCCTCCCACCGTTCCCTGGCTGGCGGCGGCCTTCATCTGCTTCAGAGTCTTCGATGTGCTGAAACCCTGGCCGGCCCGACGGTTGGAGGCGCTGCACGGCGGTCTGGGCATCATGGCTGACGACGTAGCCGCCGGGATTTATGGGGCCGTCCTGCTGAACTGCGCCCACCTGGCCTGGCAGCTTTGGGGGTAGCGGGCGGTCTCCTCGGAGCTTTTCAACTTCCGACTCAGCAACCGGCAATGCTTGCCCGTCAACAATTGTGGCATAATGGGCCAAATCCACAACTGCTGCCAGCGACGAGGAATGGGAAATGTTCGACAAGATTCAGCACATTGGTTATTACTGCGCCGACCTGGAGGCTGCTATTGACTGGTACAACCAGGGGTTCGGCGCCCTCAGCGCCGGGGGCGGCGACGTGGCCGCCAGCGTACAGGTGCCCGGGGGCGGCATCAACGCCTTCCTGCGTTTCGGCCAAGTGGAGGTGGAACTTATCCAGCCGGCCGATACGTCCAACCTGCCCAGGGACGGCCTGGTGATGCACCACGTGGCCTACGTGGTCCCCGACATACTCCAGGCCATCGAGGAGTGCAAGGCCCGGGGCTTCCGCTTTGCCGCCGACGCGCCCCGCACCAACCAGCTGGGCCAGCAACTACTCTACTTCCATCCCGATACCACCAACAACGTCCTGATGCACCTTACCCAGCTTCCCGCCCCGGAAAACGCCGTGATGACCGGTGTGGGCGGAGGAGTCCAGGCCTCAAAGATCGTCCATGCGGGCTACCTGGTTCCCGACCTGGACGAGGCAATAGCCTGGTACGTTGACAAGTTCGACGGCGAGCACATCGGCGGCGGGCCCTCGCGCACGGGCAGCCGCAACGCCTTCGTCAACTTCGGACAGGTGCAGGTGGAACTAATCGAGCCCCACGACCCCGAGCGGCTGGCCGGCAACCATGCCATGGACCACGTGGGTTACGTGATGGATGACATCAGGGCCGGTATTGACGATTGCTGTGGCCGAGGCTTCCAGTTCGTGGCCGACACGCCCAACACCAACTCGGTAGGCCAGCAGGTCCTCTACTTCGACACCGCCACCAGCATGGGCAGCCGCATGCACCTGACACAACTGCCGGATTAGTTTTCTAATCCACGAATGGGCACTAATTTTCACGAATGGGGATAGGATGAGACTATATTCGTGCTCATTCGTGTCTATTCGTGGATAGAAGAAAAATGGACAACATTATCCTGGTGGGGTTTATGGCTTCGGGGAAGAGCCACGTGGGGCGCATCCTGTCAGAGCGCACCGGGATGCCGCTGGTGGATGCCGACTCGGTGATTGTTGAGCGGGCAGGGAAGTCCATCGAGCAAATTTTCGCCGACGATGGAGAAGCCGCCTTCCGCGCCCTGGAGCGGCAGGTCATCGCGGAGCTTTGCCAGGGCACCAGACAGATTATTTCCGCCGGCGGTGGCGCATTCGTTGACCTTGAAAACCGTCGGGCAATGCTGGACGGCGGCACGGTGTTCTGCCTCCAGGCCCGCCCGGAAACTATCTACCAGCGGCTCAGGGCCGACGACGAATCGGGGCAGGCGGTGCGGCCCTTGCTGGCCGGGCCGGACCCGCTGGGGCGGATACGGGAACTGCTGGCGACCAGGGCCGAGGCTTACCGTCAGGCGCACCATTGCATAGATACCGATGAATTTATGCCCGAGGAAGTGGTGGAGCTGATATTGAATCGGCTCCATACAGAATCCCCGACCGGCACATAACACCCCATTCGTGAACATTCGTGTCCCTTCGTGGATAAACAGAAATACCGGAGCAGTCTAATGACCAACGCTACTATCAACCTTGGCAACAACCCCGACCTGGCCGCCACCGTTTACCACTCCGGCGGCAGCTATCCCGTCGTCGCCGGCTGGGGCATCATTGACCGGGTGGGCGACTGGCTGGAAGAACTCAACATTGGCAGCCCCGTCTATATCATCACCGACGAAAACCTGATGAACCGCTACGGCCGCCGCGCCCAGCGGGCCTTGCAGCAGAAGGGCATCGCCGCCCACTGCTTCATCATCCCCCCCGGCGAGCCCAGCAAGACCAACAGCCTGGCCCAGGCCATCTACGAGTGGCTGGTGGGGCTGCGGGCCGAGCGGGGCCACGCCATCCTGGCCGTAGGCGGCGGCGTGGTCGGCGACCTGGCCGGGTACGTGGCGGCCACCTTCCTGCGGGGCGTCCCCTTCGTGCAGGTGCCCACCAGCATGGCCGCCATGGTGGACGCGTCCATCGGCGGCAAGGTGGCGGTCAACCTGCCCCAGGGCAAGAACCTGGTGGGGGCCTTCTACCAGCCCAAAGCGGTACTGGCCGACGTGGAAGCCCTGTCCACCCTGGGCAAGCGGGAACTGTCCGAGGGCTGGGCTGAGGCCATCAAGCACGGCTTCATAATGGACGCCAACCTGGTGGACGTGTTCGAGGAGCACGCCGAGGCGCTGATGGAGGTGGAGCCGGAGATTTCCACCGAGGTAATCCGGCGCAGCATGGCCATCAAGGCCGAAGTGGTGAGCCAGGACGAGCGGGAGACGCTGGACATCCGCATCCTGCTGAATTACGGCCACACCATCGGTCACGCCCTGGAGGCCTCCACCGAGTACGGTCGGTTCATGCACGGCGAGGGCGTGTCAATCGGCATGATGGGCGCCGCCAAGATGGCCTGCGAACTGGGCTTCCACGGCCAGGACGTGGTGGACCGCCAGTACGAACTGCTGCAACGCTTCAACCTGCCCACTACCGCCCAGGGGGTGGACGTTGAGGACATCCGCCGGGCCATGTCCCTGGACAAGAAGGTATCCGGCGGCGCCAACCGTTGGGTAATGCTGGACGGAGTAGGCCAGGCATCGGTCCGCCGCAACGTGCCGGTGGAGCTGGTGGACCGGACGGTGCGGGAGATTGTGGGGTAGGGGGACGCTCCGACATCAGTGACAGCAGGTTATTGCGAGCACCGGCTACTCTACTTATTATGAAGTCGGTGGCATAAGGAAAAGGATAAAGAATATGACCAGCCCAGTAAATTCCATCCAGTCTCATGACTCCAACGAACGGCGGTTTTCCTTAACTAGCTCAGGAACGTACCAAGGGCCGCTCGCAGAACGCCTGAGGGACGCTATTGCGATAGCTACAAGGAATGGCGGTAATCTGAATAAGGACGAAATTCGTGAAAAGCATAATGAGTCCACACTCGCACGTCTAAGAGAATCACAAGGATGGATACGTGATGCCTGGAGAAAACGGTCCCAGTTCTTCGCTGACGGAGTAGAAATATCGCCTGAAAAGATCTCCCCCAAACTTGTGCAGGTGCGAACCACAGAACAGCAAGACCTCTTCCGACTCGCCCGACTAAGTTGGTCATTGCCCTACTCACGAGGATACGGACGTCGGCTGCGGTTCTTGATAATGGATGATTACCATGGCAAATTGATGGGTGTGTTGGGATTACAATCGGCGCCTATAGATTTCTCGGTTCGAGACCGGAACATCACCTATCCTGAGGGTGAAAAAGTTGCCTTAGTTAATCAGACTATGGACATTTTCACACTAGGTGCAGTCCCACCGTATAGTCAGTTGCTGGGAGGGAAGCTCGTTGTATACGCGGCAGCCAGTCAAGAAATTCCAGATGCTTACCGTGAAAGGTACGATGGTCGGGTCACTCAGTTGGACGGAAATGTACTGCCTTCAAATCTAGTAATGTTGACTACTACGAGCGCCTTTGGCCGTAGCAGCATCTACAACAGAGTCTCTTACCGAGATAAAGCCACTGGAGTGACCAGGCCTATTGCCTCTTCGCTGGGGTACACTCAAGGCTATGGTAGTTTCCATTTGGATGCCATATACCCGGAACTGAAGTCTTTTCTCATTAGACAAGGTATTCCCGCTAATGTTGGCTTTGGTAGCGGCCCAAAACCGGTCTGGCAGAACATCACCCGAACTCTAACAATGCTGAACATTGAACGAGGTGGATTGAAGCATGGAATTCAACGCCAAGCTTGGTGCGTACCGTTGGCAGAGAATTCTTGGGAATACCTTAGTGGACAAGCTGAAGCCCCAGAATATTTTGGAACTACCTTCGGGCAATATGCTAACTGGTGGAAAGAACGCTGGTTATTGCCTCGCGCCCTGCGGGGCCGTGACCGCTTCAAGTACCCTGACATCAGCAGTTGGCGCGGTTGGCAGAAGAAAGAGTTCTTGGATTCACTTGTAATAGAGCCTGCCAATGACTAGTAATGATCAACAATTCGGTGAGTTACCCGGGGCGCTGGTTGAAGAACTGATGACACAGGCATCAGAAATTGGAGACCGATACATCACTCAACTAGAGGCTCTCAGGTCACAGAGAGAGGACATTCGAGCCAGAATGCGGTCGAGCGGAATACTTGCCCGTCAAAGCGATTTACCGAATGTAGAAGAGACCACTACGTGCGGAGTTGATGGTGCGCGCCTAACAGAGAATCTGCTGGCGACTGACATAGTGGTAGTTACCGCCATTGCCGTAGAAGGTCTTACTCCGCCTTCAGAGCAACACTATTGGGAAGACCCTCACTATGAAGTAATCTTGCGGATGGAGCAGCACAGCTCTTTTTCCAATCGTGTTGCTAATGGTTTGATGATAGCAATGGAGTTGGAATTAGCAGTCAAGGCTCCTCATGGTGTACGGTTTATCGACAACTCCCTGGCAACTCCGGTAATACAATTGAACCAGGCTTTAGCGGCCACTAGCCAAGCCCCAGAACTCTCTATTTGCCATACTCTGCACGAGAAACTTCAAGACGCTTTGGAGGTTTATCGCGATATTCTTTCCAACCAGCGCTCCGACATAGCCTATGTTGGGGTGCCGAAATACACTTCAAACGACGAAATAGGTTCTCGTATCGATGTTCCGGTGGCTGGAGACGACAGAAACTTGATGACGCTGGTGTTAGAGGCCGGCGAATACACTACCCCCCAGCGACTGAAAAGACCTTCAACTCCCTGGCACATTGATACCAGCAGCGTAAACAGCGCTTTCGGACATGACCTTCAAGACTTAGCCGATGAGTCATGCAATCAACTTAACAATGTTCGCATCCTCTACTATCGCCCCAATAACCAAATCCCGGCTCTCAGGTTGGAGACAACCACTGGCACGGCCAACAATCGGCATCAACTCGCGATGTTGTTAAGTGCTGTAAATGGTCAGTGTCAATCGGCCCGAACAATGGAGCCATTCCCCTTGTTCATGGCAGATAGGATGGTTAAGAGTTTGTCTCCAGCAATGTCTGCAGTGATCGGTTTGACTACAACGGAGGCGGGACTAAGGTATACCGGTCCTACCGGCGACATTTATCACGGTTTGCGCAGCTACCGGACTTAATAAAGGAGAACTGGATTGACAAATCGGCAGGACGACATGAATCGAGCCTTTGCCAATGCCGAGTCCGTTGGCACCTTAGGTTCACCCTCAAGTACTACAGAAATAAAGATGAACATCCGTGGGGCTGCCGCCGAAAACAAGCTAGTTGGTGAAATAGCGGTCTTCAGATATCAACAACAAGGTGCGACACAGTATGCCCTCGGTCAAATAACTGAGGTCAACTTGCATAATCGTATGTTGGAAGACCATGCCATGCTTACACTCGCACGGCGACGGGGGCACGTAGACCATGTCAGCGAAGACCAAGACACCCACGATGGCGAAATGCAAATCAGTGCCGTTTATCGGCAAAATACTACGGGTTTTCAAGAGTCCAGCATGGGCACAGTTCCCCCTACAGGGACAGATATCAGGGTAGCAAGTAATGACTTGGTCGACGAAATCATAAGGGACCATGTACACAACGTATTTTATCTGGGGACCTCTTACCAGTCTCAGCTTGACCTGCCAATGTGGTTTCGGCAGTTTAACGGAGCACCGGGACAACTTGCCGAGGCTCACCACATTGGAATCTTCGGACGTAGTGGTTCTGGCAAGAGTACTCTAGCTAAGCTCATTTTGTTGGCTTACGCAACACATCCTGACATGGGAATACTCATCATTGACCCGCAAGGCGAATTCGCAAAGAGTATTAATGGGCAACCTGAAAACTTCGATATCGGCATGCGGGATAAATTGCACCAATTGAATCGGCAAGTGATCAATATCGACGTGAATAATATAGTTCTTGGCAGGTGGGAGCTTGTCGAAGAATTATTAGCGGAATCTGCTTTATTGACGGAGTTAGGCATTACAACCCCTGGTCCCATGAACCCGAAGGAATCAGCAGCCGGTAGTATTGTAGCCGCACTTCGAAGTGCAAACGTGGTTCTTTCTAACTTGCACCAGCGACAGGCATTCGACATAGCTCTTGATGCCATCAGGGCTTCCGTGCAACAAAGACGTCTCTACAGTGGACCTGGTCCTAATCAACGCATCACGGAGCGCATTAACTCTTCGAATTTGAATGAACTTTATCGGGACTTTTGGCAACCATTATTGAACCTCTTTAATAGCAATCGAGCAGGCGCCTTAAGTACAGAGCATGTAATTAGGCAACTATTGAGTGTGGGTCAAACTGGAAGGCCCATTGTGAACATTAGCCTAGTGGGGACTAACCAAGCTGCATCTGGAGTGCAATGGAACGACAGAATCAGAAACATAACCATTAATCAGATTCTCAGTGAATTAGAACGCGCCGCTGAAAGTGCTTACCAAGGTAACCAGAGCCTAAATACTTTGGTAGTGATTGACGAGGCGCATCGTTTGGCACCCAATTTCACTCCCGACGACAACTATTCTGCTCGAATACGGGACCGCCTCGCCGATTCTGCCAGGACTACCCGGAAATACGGGTTAGGTTGGATGTTCATCAGCCAGACTCTTGCGAGTGTATATACTGACATTGTCCGTCAAACCAGAATCCAGTTTTTCGGGCAAGGCTTGGCTATGGGGTCAGAATTGCAATCGCTCAGAGAATTAGTCGGGGGCGACAGTAATAACATCAGGCTTTACCAAAGCTTCAAGGATCCCGAGTCTGCCTTTTCAGCCGCGAGTCGCGAGTACTCTTTCATGGCTGCGGGCCCCGTTTCACCTTTGTGCTTGACTGCAACCCCCATTTTTCTCAGCGTATATAACGACCCACAAACTTTCTTTAATAAGAACACGCATGCTTTCCCAATGCCAGTCTCAAGAGAATCCGATACTGTCGAATAAACGATAAAGGAGGCCCCCATATGAGAACACCTGTTACCACCCGCGACATGGTACCCGAGAACCTGCGCGAGGCTTTTGACTCCGAGACTGCCGCTACCGGCGGGACCGTTACCAGCGGGCCCGGGTCGGCGATGATTAACAGCCCGGAAATGCGGAAGCGGGCCAATGCGCTGGTCAACTACCTGCGCGACGAGTCCACGCTGGACAAGCGCATCCAGGAACTGGCTATGATCGTGACTGCCAAGGCCAACCACTGCCAGTACATCTGGAACGCCCACGCTGCCGGGGCGCGGCGCCAAGGCATCCCCGACGCCTTTGTGGACGCTCTGCGGGACGGCCAGCCCCTGCCCGAACTGGCCGCAGACGAGCAGGCGGTGGTGAACCTGGGCCAGGAGTTCTTCAGCACCCGCAAGGTCAGCGACGCCACCTTCCAGGCGGCCATTGACCAGTTCGGGGCCCAGGGACTGACCGAGCTTTGCACCCTGTTCGGCTACTACGCACTGCTGGCCTTCAACGCCAACACCTTCCTGATTGACCTGCCCGAGGAGCGGACGGAGGCGGTGCTGCCGATTTAGGGGCTTCTTTGTCCACGAAGGCGCAAGAATATTCACTAATATATTGGGACCTGGTTTAGCATTCGTGGGTATTCGCGCCTATTCGTTGATGGGTTAAAAACGCCCTCCCAAATATTGACAGTCAAAGAGCGTTAGGGTATCTTTTTTCTACCTTATAATCGGTACCAAACAACGGCCTTTTGCGTTCAGTTTCAGATAGGCGGTTGCCCGGTATCGGCGGACCCAGGTTAACTGCCGGGCCCATGGATAGAGCTATTAAAAGGAGAAATATAAAGGAGGATTGTATGGCTGACCAACAAGATGTTGCCTTGATGGCTCACCTGTTGCGGCGCGCCGGTTTCGGAGCCAGTCGCGACGAGATTGAAGCCAAGGCTGCCCAGGGTTACGACAGTGTTGTAGATGAGCTGCTCAACCCGGACACGGTGCCGGGGATTGAGGACGACCTGCTGATGCGCTATATGCCGGCCTATCACGAAGCGGCCGCCATCGAGACCAACATTCAGGCGTGGGTCTATCGTATGATCAACACCCCCCGCCAGTTGCAGGAAAAGATGGCCCTCTTCTGGCACATGATTTTCTGCGCCGGTCATTCGAAGATTGACAGCGGCCAGGAAATGGGCCGGATGATCCAGATGTTCCGCGATCACGGCATGGGCAACTTCCGCCACCTGCTTTACCTGCTGTCCACCAGCCCCGCCATGGTTTACTACCTGGACAACAGCGAGAGCCACAAGACCAACCTGAACGAGAACTACGGTCGGGAATTGCTGGAACTGTTCTCCCTGGGCGTTGGAATGGACGAGGAGTTCAACTACTCCGAGGACGACGTAAAGGCCTGCGCCCGCGCCTTCACCGGCTGGAACATCGCTCCTCCCTACCCGCCTTTCCCCTACGGCCGCAGCCCGTGGGAATTCCGCTACGATCCGGCCGACCACGACGACAGCGAAAAGACCTTCCTGGGTGAAAGCGGAAACCTGAACGGCGAGGACGTCCTGGACATAATTGCCAGGCAGCCGGCCACCGCCCGCTTCCTGGCCCGCCACCTCTACAACTTCTTCGTCGCCGACGATGTGCAGATTCCCGCCTGGCGGTTGACTCCCCCGCGCGACATGAACGCCATCGAGGCCATGGAGCAGGCCTACTTCGATTCCGGCTACGAAATCAAGCCCATGCTGGAAGTCCTGTTCAAGTCCGACTTCTTCAAGGCCGAGGACGTCCGCTACGCCAAGGTCAAGAATCCCGCCGAGATGGTGGTCAGCACCATGCGACTGGTGGGCGAGCACCGGGACATCATGCCCGGCCTGTTCGAGTTCTCCCAGGAGCCCAAGTACATGGGCATGGACCTGATGAATCCCCCCACCGTTGAGGGTTGGCACACCGGCCGCGAGTGGATTGACAGCGGCACCCTGGTGGAGCGGATCAACTTCGCCGCCGACCTGATGGGCAACACCGAGCTTCCGGGCGTCCAGTCCCTGGTGGACCGCCTGAGGTCCCAGGGCGACACCCTGTCCCCCGACCAGTTTGTGGCCAGCTGCCTGGACCTGACCGGCCCGCTGATGGTTACCGAGGACACCCTGCAGCAGCTCAGGACCCACGCTTCCAAGGAAGGCGAGCTCAACACTTCGGACCAGGCCGAGTTCGCCCGCCGCACCGGCGAAATGTTCCAGATGATTGCCGCTACGGCAGAGTTCCAGTTCGAGTAATTTAGTAGAAGGAGAAGAGACTATGGTTTCTACGCAGAAAGACCCGGTACTGGCCGTTCTGTCCCTTTCCGGCGGCAACGATGGCCTGAACACCGTGATTCCCTATTCCAACCCCCTGTATCGGGACTATCGCCCCACCCTGGGCATTCCCGAAGGGCAGATTATTCCCATCAACGACGACCTGGGGTTCCACCCCACCATGGGTCCGCTGAAGAAGTTCTGGGACGAGGGCAAGCTGGCCATTTTCCTGGGCGTCGGCTACGACAATCCCAGCTACTCCCACTTCCGGTCCATGGATATCTGGCACACCTGCGAACCCGACAAGATCGGCACCGAGGGCTGGCTGGGTCGTGTCCTCAAGGAAATAGACCCCAACGCCGAGAACGTGCTTTGCGGCGTTAACTTTGGCCGTGGCCTTCCCCGCGCCCTGGTAATGGAGGGCGTCCCCGTGGCCTCCGTCGGCAACCTGGAGACCTACGGTCTGCTGACCGGCATTGACGGCGAAGCCCAGCGCGACCAGGCCCTGGACGTGTTCGGCCGCATGTATTCCCCGGCCATGGGCAGCGGCGCCGTGATGGACTACATCCACAGCACCGGCACCAACGCCCTCAAGGGCGCCGACATCCTGGCCACCGCCCCCGACAAGTACACCAGCAACGTCGAGTATTCCAACACCGTCGTCGGACAGTACATGAAGAACATCGCCCAGACCCATCTGGCCGAGTTCGGCAGCCGGGTGCTTTACACCACCTCCCCGTACAACAGCTTTGACACCCACGCCAACCAGGCCTCCCTGCACTCCGGCCTGTGGAGCGATGTCTCCAACAACGTGGAGACCTTCATGCAGGATCTTCGGGACCACGATGCCAGCGACAACGTCATGCTGCTGATGTTCACCGAGTTCGGCCGCCGCATCGGCGACAATGGCTCCGGCACCGACCACGGCGCCGGCGGCATCGCCTTTGTTGTGGGCGAACACGTCAAGGGCGGCATCTACGGCGAGTACCCGTCCCTGGAGCCCAGCAAGCAGGAAGAGGGCGGAAACCTCAAGTATGGCATGGACTTCCGCTCCATTTACACGACCATTGTGGAAGACTTCTACAAGATGGACGCCCAGCCCATCGTTGGCGGCTCCTTCGAGAAGGTCAACTTCCTGTAGGCCAAACGGTCAGTAGGGGCGGGTTTCAAACCCGCCCCTACCCCAACGGTTTTGCGGGAAAAACAAACATACAGCATTTTGACGAGGTAAGAGCATGAGCACCCATTTCTTTGGTCTTACCAGCCGGACTTATGAGTACAGCCATTCGGTAGGCCGTAACGAGTTCGCTGGGACGGGTTTCCGAAACCCTTCAGACATGGCAGTGGATGCCGAAGGCACGGTGTACGTGGTCAACCGGTCCTATGAGAACCGTCCCGACGGTGTGCGCGTCACGGCCTGCACCCTGGACGAGGAGTACATCAGCGAGTTCGGCACCTATGGCGAGGAGGACGGCAACTTCATTTGGCCCGCCGGCATCGCCATTGACAGCGAAGAGCGACTCTTCATCACCGACGAGTGGCTGAACCGGGTTACCATCATGTCCAAGGACGGCGAGTTCCTGGGCAAGTGGGGAACCGGCGGCTCCGGCGACGGCGAAATGGACCGGCCGGCCGGTATCGCCATCAGCGACGACGGTACGGTCTTCATCGTGGACAGCCGCAATTCCCGCGTTCAGAAGTTCACGCGCGACGGCCAGTACCTGGGCCAGTTCGGCAGCTTCGGCAGCGGCCCGGGCGAACTGAACATGCCCTGGGGCATTGACCTGGACAAGGAAGGCAACGTATATGTCGCCGACTGGCGCAACGACCGCATCCAGGTTTTCAACTCCGACGGTGTCTGGCAGGCCAGCTACGGGCAATCCGGCGACGGCGTGGGCCAGTTCAACCGGCCCAACGGCGTGGCCGTGGACGAAGACGGCGATATTTACGTCGCCGACTGGCTGAATGACCGGGTACAGGTCCTGGCCCCCGACGGACGGTTCGTCACCCAGATGGTGGGCGACCACGTAATGTCCCAATGGGGCAAGGACAAGCTGCTCTCCAACCCGGACATGATCCGGCAGCGGGCGCTGGCCTTCGCCAACGACCCCACTTACGAGAAGAACTTTGCCCACCCCTGCGCCGTCCGCGTGGACAGCCAGGGCCGGGTCTGCGTTCTGGACCACACCCGCGGCCGCATCCAGGTTTACAGCAAGGTCAAGGACCCGGTGCTGGTCTAACCGCCCGTTCCGAGGCCTTACTCCCGGCAAAAGTTCAGGGGCGCGCCAGGCGGCGCGCCCC
Organism: Dehalococcoidia bacterium; assembly: GCA_034423215.1. GTDB lineage: Bacteria > Chloroflexota > Dehalococcoidia > Lucifugimonadales > UBA3495 > Bin22. The sequence goes on along the minus strand of DAOUIY010000067.1, from coordinate 152,106 downwards.
TGATTCTTTTGAGATGGACGTGGAACCGGTAGGTCATTGTCAGCTTGAGACGGCAATAAACGTAGGGGGCGGGTTTCAAACCCGCCCCCTACCGTTGCCGTTCAGACCCCTTTTGTAGCTGTGGAAATCCCTAGTTCCCCTCAGGCCCCTTGGGCATGCCGTCGTCAATCCAACGGGCTATTTCCTCGCACTCGGCGCGGGACAGGAAGGGTCCCCGCAAAGGCATTTTCCCGAAGGTTCCCACATTCCGATACAGCGAACGGACCAGGTGCGTCTCCCAGCCCGGCACCCCGGGCTCAATGGCGCGGAAGCCGTTCAACACCGCCACGGACAACTCCTCGGGCGTTTCCCAGTAATACTCGTGGATGCCGGGGTAGGGCTCGCGGCCCCACCGCTCCTTCCAGCGTTCCATGACGTCCTCAAGCAGGTGCTTCACTCGCGGCCAATAGACGGGTTCCGGCGTTTCGTTGGCTTGCGTCATTTACGGTTCTCCTGGATTTGCTTACAGGGATATAGAAGGAATACAGAATTATCGGTGGGAAGTTAGCTGTTCATTCCGTCCATCCATGTTGGAAATGCCCTAAACCGGGTGCTCCTGAATCGTCTCCCGGCGCAGCAGTTCCAGGGCGTGGGGGAGGACGGGTTTAATCACGTCCAGGGTCTCGGCGACGCCCTTGGGGCTGCCGGGCAGCGTGATTATCAGCGTTGTTCCCCGAGCCCCGGCCACGGAGCGGCTGAGCATGGCCATGGGGGTGAACTTCAGCGTTTCGGCCCGCATGGTCTCGGCCAGGCCCGGAACCTCCCGGTCTATGATGGACAGACAGGCCTCGGGGGTAACGTCCCGCGGCCCCAGGCCGGTGCCGCCGGTGCTGATGATGAGGTTAACATCGGGGGAGTCGGCCCAGTCGGCCATGCGCTGGGCAATCATATCCTTGTCGTCGGAAACGATCTCGTAGCGGACCAGTTCGTAGTCCGGCGGGGGCAGCATTTCCTTTATCTTGTCGCCGCTGGCATCCTCCGGCCGCTGCCCGTGATATCCCGAGGTGCTTACGGTAAGAACTGCAAGTCCGAACATATTTCCTCCGAAGGGAAATAATACCATAGAGTGCGTATGCCGGGCAGTTCATCCACGAATACCGGCGAATGGGCAGTAAGAGAGTAGGGTTGGGACAAATGGGGCGGAGAGAGCTTTCCCGCGACTAGAGGAGCATTTGCCGATCAGGGCGGCCACAAGGGCCGCCCCTACCAAAGCCCGAGTTATCTGTAAGAGTCAGCCCATGCCCGCCAGCACCGCCTGGGCGGTGGCGCCGATGTCGGCGGGGGTGGGAATGATGTGGGCGCCAGCGTCGCGCATAGCCGCGATTTTGGCCTCGGCCCGGGCGCTGTCGCCGGTGATGATGGCCCCGGCGTGGCCCATGCGCTTGCCCGGGGGAGCGGTGGCACCCACGATCAGGGTGCAGACAGGCTTGTTAACCGACTCCTTGATGTAGGCCGCCGCCTCCTGCTCCATGGTTCCGCCGATTTCCCCGATGAATACGATCAGGTCGGTATCGGGGTCTTCATTGTAGAGCCGGAGGATTTCGGCGAAGCTGGTGCCGATGATGGGGTCGCCGCCAATGCCCACGCAGCTGGACTGGCCGATTCCCAGGTTGGTCAGCTGCTGCACCGCCTCGTAGGTGAGGGTGCCGCTGCGGGATACCACGCCAACCCGTCCCGGCATGTGAATGTTGCCGGGCATGATGCCCACCTTGCAGCGGGCGCCGGGGTTAATCATGCCGGGGCAGTTGGGCCCAATCAGCCGCACTTCCGGCTTGCGCTCCAGGTAGCGCGCCACCCTGGCCATGTCCTGCACCGGCACGCCCTCGGTGATGCAGGCAATCAGGGGCATACCGGCGTCGGCAGCCTCCACCACGGCGTCGGGCGCGAAGGGCGGGGGTACGAAAATCAGGGACACGTTGGCCCCGGTTTCGGCTACGGCCTCTTCCACCGAGTTAAAGACGGGGACGGTTTCCTCAAACATCTGGCCGCCCCGGCCGGGGGTAACGCCGGCCACCACGTTGGTGCCGTAGGCCATGCCGGCGCGGGCATGAAAGCTGCCCTCACGCCCGGTAATGCCCTGGACCAGGATGCGTGAATCTTCGTTTAAGAGAATGCCCATTTAAGGTTGCTCCAGTTAGTTGTTCATCCACGAATGCCCACGAATGTTCACTAATGGGCTATTGATGCAATCTAATAATTAGTGCAAATTCGTGGGTATTCGTGGATAAATGCTGTCCTAAGCCGCCTGCCGGATGGCCTCGGCCGCTTCGGTCAGGGTGTCGGCGAAGGTTACGTTGAGGGATGAGGCGCCCAGGATTTCCTTGCCCTCGTCCACGTTGGTGCCCAGCATCCGGACAATCAGGGGCAGGGTGGAGTTCATGCGCTCAAAGGCCATGACGATGCCCCGGGCCGCAATGTCGCAGCGCAAAATGCCGCCAAAGACATTGACCAGCACCCGGTCCACCTTGGGGTCGGAGAGGATGATGCTTACGGCGCTGGCCACTTTCTCATCGTCGGCGCCGCCGCCTACGTCCAGGAAGTTGGCCGGGGCCGCCCCGGCGGCGTTGGTCACGTCCAGGGTGGCCATGGCCAACCCCGCGCCGTTAACCAGGCAACCCACGCTGCCGTCCAGGTTAACGTAGGCAATCTCCATGTCCGAGGCGCGGGCTTCCAGGGCGTCCTCCTGGGACCGGTCCCGCAGTTCCCGCAGGTCGGCGTGGCGGAACAGGGAGTCGTCCTCCAGGTCCAGTTTGGCGTCCAGGGCCACCACCCGGTCGTCGCCGGTAATTACCAGGGGATTAATCTCCACCAGGGAGCAGTCGTTGTCGGTGAAGATGCGGTACAGGGCAGTCAGCACCTGGGTGGCGGGACGGGCCGAAGCCCCCTCCAGTCCCAGCCTGGACACCAGCCGCCGCGCCTGGTAGGGCATCAGGCCCAGGACCGGCTCGATGGGTTCGGTGTGGATGTCGTCGGGACTGGTGGCGGCAACCTCTTCGATGTCCATGCCCCCGGAGGCGCTGACAATCATCACCGGCCCGCGAAATCCCCGGTCAATGGTGAGGGCAACGTACAGTTCCTTCTGGATGTCGGCCAGTTCCTCCACCAGCACCGAGTTGATGGGGATGCCCTGGGCATCGGTCTGGCGGGTAACCAGGTTGCGGCCGATGAAGCCGCGGGCCACCTCCTCCGCCTCTTCAGGAGACCGGACGACCTTTATTCCTCCGCCCTGGCCGCGCCCGCCGGCGTGGACCTGGGCCTTGACTACGGCCTGGCCGCCCATTTCCCTGGTGGCGTTGGCGGCCTCTTCTGGGGTGTTAGCCAGGATGCCCCGGGGCACTTCGATGCCGTAACGGGCGAAAATCTCCTTGGCTTGGTACTCGTGCAGTTTCATCTATGCTCCCCGGCAAGGGTCGGGCAACGCCTTATAGGCGTTGCCCGGTCTTTGGCTGGTCATGGGCGCCGGCCAGGCTGGAAGGGGAAGAGAATTCCCGGAAGGGCCGGCCGCTATTGCGATTCCGGCGTGCCCAGGTACCGGAACAGGTCCTCTTCCGAGGAAAGGATGATCTGGTCCTGGTCGCCGAGGAAGGCCCTGTAAGCTTGCAGGCTGCGCCGGAAGGCGAAAAAGTCCGGGTCCTGGTTCAGGGCCTCGGCCAGGATGCGGATGGCTTCAGCTTCACCCTGACCACGGATTTCATTGCTTAACTGCTCCGCTTCGGCCAGGATGACTTCCCGGTTGCGGTTGGCCACGGCCCGAATCTTCAGGTCTTCCTCCTCACCCTCGGCCCGGAAGCGGGTGGCGATTCGGTTACGTTCCGCCCGCATACGGGTGTAAATGCTGGGGGTAACCGATTCGGGGAAGTCGGCCCGCTTGATTCGCACGTCAATTATCTCAATGCCGAAACTCTGGTCCTCCGTGAGTTCCCGCACCCCGTCAAGCACCTCGGCCAGGATCTGGTTCCTGGTATCGCGGCCTTCGAAGAGAGGCAGGCCCTCCTCGTCCTCCACCGGGTTGCCCTGCTCGTCAACTATCGGCTCCGAGCCGATGATTTCAAACCTGTCGCGCAGGGCCACCCGGTCACGGAGGGTTGAGGTAACGATATCCCCCAAGCGGCTGCTGGCGTTTATTTGGGTCTGCAGGGTCTTTCGGAATTGCACCGGGTCAACGATACGGTAGCGGGCGTAGGAATCTATGATGAGATTCTGCTTTTCCTTGTCGGGCATGGAGGCCGCGGGGGCGTCAATGCGCAGTATCCGCTTGTCAAAGGTGACAACCGTATCCACGAAGGGGGCCTTCACGTACAGGCCCGGGGCCTGCCGGGTGTTGATTACCTCTTGGAAGCGCAGGATGATTACCTGCTGGGTCTCGTCCACAATGTAGAGAGCCTGCCGCAGGACGATCAGCCCGATTACTAGCAGAATCGCTACGATGATCAATGGTCGCATACTTACTCTCTTCCGTGCTGGATACGCTCTGGCATCGCTTTCCGCCGCCGGCCCGATTCAGGAACCCGGCTTGAACGGGGCAACCCGGGTTACGCTCAACCGGTCCGGGCTCGCCCGGGTTAACCCGGGCCGTTCCGGTAGCGCCGGCTAGGGCTGGGGTCCTATGGGAACGGGCGTAATGCGCTCTCCCTGTCCGAGGATCAGCACAGTTTCCGCTTCCGGCGATATTATTATCTTGCTGACGCCTGGCAGCACTTCCTCCATGGCCTCCAGGTAGAGGCGCTGGCGGGTTACTTCCCTGGAGTTCTGGTATTCGGCCAAAACGGACTTGAACTGTTCGGCCTCACCACGAGCCCTGGCGATACGGGCCTGCCTGAAGGCTTCCGCCCCCTCCTTGATGCGCTCGGCGTCACCCTCGGCCCTGGGAATGATGTCGGCCTCGAAGGCCCTGGCCTGGTTAATGCGGGTGTCCCGCTCCTGGCGAGCTCGCAGCACGTCATCGAAGGCGTCCCTTACTTCTTCCGGGGCTTTCACGTCCTGCAGCTGCACCGTTTCTATGTTGATTCCCGACTCGTAGCTGTCCATGATTTCCTGCAGCCGTATCTTCGTCTGTTCCTCTACCTCTTCACGGTTGCGGACAAGGACATCGTCTATGGAACGCTGGCCCACCACCAATCGCAGGGCGGCTTCGGCGGCGTCCTTCAGGGTGCGGCCGTCGGGCCGGCCCATGGGTATGCTGCGGGTCTCCTCGCCTGGGTCATCCACCTCGAACAGGAAATTGTTCAGGCTCTTGATGTTGTACTGGACCACCATCTGAACGTCCACGATGTTCAGGTCGCCGCTAATCATGAGAGCTTCGGTGGCGAAGGGGCTGCCGGCGCCCGTGGCGTTGCTGCGGAAGCCCAACTCCATGCGCCGGGTCTCGGTAACCAGCACCACGTCCTTCTTGCCCACGGGGGTAGGCCACCACCAGTGCAGACCTTCCTGCGTTACCGGACTGCCTTGCGCGGCTCCGAAGAGGCGCAGGGCGGCGTTTTCACCGGGACCGATGGTATAGACTCCGGTGCCCGCCCAGACGATGGCGGCGAGAACCAGGATGCCAAGTACGAAGACCGCCAATCCGCCGCCGCCGAAGCGACCGGAAAAGCGTCCCATACCGTCGCGAAAGCGAGCAGTTACCTGCTCAAAGTCCATTTCGGGCTGACGTTGTCCGCCAGGTGGGTACATAATCCGTTTCCTTGTTTCAATTTACCGGCCAGGGAATTTCTGATGGGGGATTCCTGCGGGAGCACGCTGCCATGCCCCACCGACGCCGGCAGCAATTTCGCTATGGGAAATTGCGCAAATAGATTCTACCATCATTTGGCAAGGCCGTGACGATTTTGCGCGGCTTCCCAGCGCATTCCTCACGTTCAGCATTGGTAGCAGGGAAGGAGAAAGGGGGGCAGTGTTACCGGTCAGCGCCGGCCGGCCCGGCGCCGCTTCTCCCCTATCCCCCGGGAGGACTATAATCTGGGAAGCAATGGCCGGATATACCCCGGCCCCTATAGACGCCGACCCGAATACAACCGGCATGGAGGGCTTTCCCTGATGTCAAACAACGGAATGACCATAACGCCAAGCGAAGACATGACCCGCATCCAGGTTACCTGCGAGCACCAGAGCGGCTTGCTCTACGTTGTGCCGGCGGAGCGGAGCTGGGTATGCAGCCCGGAGCAGACGCCGGCTCATGCCCTGGCCGGTTTCTTCAGGGAACTGGTAAACCTGAAGGACGACCGGGTGTCGGCGCTGATGCACGACTGGGGCCTGTACTACCGGCAGCTGCCGCTGGAGGCTGAAGGCGAGCAGGAAAACTGAAACGCAGGGCCGGAACTTGCTCCGGCCCTGCGTTTTTGGTTACGGATTTAACCCGGACGTAAAGCCCGGCTGTTTTAGTTGTCCCCGCTGCCGGTGGACATGGTGCCCACGTCCTCGGCGTTCTGGCTGGAAAGCGACGGGGCCGGCTGGGGCGAAACATTCGGCTGGGCCGGCTTGGGAGCGAAGGGCGGCGTTTCCGGGGGAACTGCCGGGCTGCCCGAGTCCCCTTCACCGCCCAGTTCCTCGCCGTTGAACAGGCGCTGCAGGGCGTCGCCGGATACGGCCTCGTGTTCAATCAGGTACTCGGCAATCCGGACCAGTTCGGGCTTGTGCTCGATAAGGATGTCGCAAGCCTGGACGTAGGCGTCATTTACCAGTTCCTTGACCTCCTGGTCAATCTCCTCGGCTACCTTGTCGCCGTAGTCCCGCTCCTCGCTGATTTCCCGGCCCAGGAACACCAGTTCCTCCCGCTTGCCAAAGGTGCGGGGGCCCAGGGCGCTGCTCATGCCGTAGCGCTTGATCATGCTGAGGGCGATCTTGGTGGCCCTTTCCAGGTCGTTGCTGGCCCCGGTAGTCACCTCGTCGAAGATCTGCTCTTCGGCCACCCGGCCGCCCATGGTAACGGCCATCATGTCCAGGAACTGGTTCTTGGTCCACAGGTAGCGGTCTTCCTCGGGCAGCAGCGTGGTGTGCCCGCCCATGTTGCCGCGGGATATGATGGAAATCTTGTGTACCCGGTCGGCGTGGGGCAGCATCCAGGCCACCAGGGCGTGGCCCGCCTCGTGGTAGGCGGTCATCTCCTTTTCCCGGGTGCTTATGACCCGGCTCTTCCGCTCCGGCCCGGCTATGACCCGCTCCACCGCTTCCTCAAAATCGGGCATGAGGATGGTCTTCTGGTTCTTGCGGGCTGCCAGCAGGGCGGCCTCGTTTATCAGGTTGGACAAGTCGGCGCCGCTGAAACCTGGCGTTTCCTTGGCCAGGGTTTCCAGGTTGATCTCCGCCGCCAGGGGCTTGCCGGCTGAGTGTACCTTCAAAATCGCCTGGCGACCCACCACGTCGGGCAGGTCCAGCACTACGCGCCGGTCAAACCGTCCTGGGCGCAGCAGGGCCGGGTCCAGGATGTCCGGGCGGTTGGTGGCGGCCAGCACGATGATGTTGGTGTTGCTTTCAAAGCCGTCCATTTCCACCAGGATCTGGTTGAGGGTCTGCTCCCGCTCGTCGTGTCCGCCGCCCAGGCCCGCGCCCCGGTGGCGTCCCACGGCGTCAATTTCGTCCACGAACACGATACAGGGGGCGTTGCGCTTGGCCTGGTCGAACAGGTCGCGTACCCGGGCAGCGCCTACGCCAACGAACATTTCCACGAACTCGCTGCCGCTGATGTGGAAGAAGGGCACCCCGGCCTCACCGGCCACGGCCCGGGCCAGCAGGGTCTTGCCCGTGCCCGGCTGTCCCACCAGCAGGACGCCCTTGGGAATGCGGGCGCCCAAAGAGAGGAAGCGTTCCGGGTACTTGAGGAACTCCACCACCTCTACCAGTTCGGTCTTGGCCTCTTCAACGCCCGCCACGTCGGCGAATGTGACGGTGGGGCGGTTGAAAGGCATCATGCGGGCCCGGCTGCGACCAAAACTCAGCGTCTGGTTGTTGCTGCCCTGGGCCTGCCGCATCATGAACAGGATGAGACCTCCGAAGAAGATGAGGGGCAGGAAATTGAGCAGCAGCCCCAGGAAACTGCCCAGGCCGCCCGAACCCTTGAAGGTGACCTGCACGCCGCCGGGGCCCGTTTCCACGTCGTTGTCGGCCAGCACCTCCATTATGTCGGTCTGGTCGTTGATGCGGCTGGTGAACTGGGTCCCTCCCGCGCCGCCGGTCACGATGGGAATGACGGTCAGCTTGTCCCCTTCCACGATAATCTCGCTGATTTCATGGTTCTGGGCCTTTGCCACCACTTCGGTCAGGGGCAAGTCGTTTCGTGTTCCAAAGGCAGGAATCAGGGTGTAAAAGATGACAATTACCCCGATGATTATCAGCAGGTACACCAGGCTATTGCGGAGCCAGCGGTTGCTTCCCATTCTCAATTACTTCCCCTTCTTCGGTCCTCTGCCGGATCGGACCCTTCCCAGCTATGCTTTCCTCAGCTTTCTATATTAAAGCAGGGCAGGGCAAAATGCAAAAGGAATTAGGGGCCCGGCAGGGCAATCGCATTATAGAAAGATGTCATGTTGAGTCCTACGGCAAGCTCAGGGTGACATGACCTTGCTCCGTGACCTTTGGACGAATTCATAATGCGATTGCCCCGGGGCCCCGGCCTGCCGCCAGCGCCAGCTCCGGCGCAGGGCGCAGGGTTCAGGGCTCTCGGTTCGACGGTGCGGGGACCAGGCGCAGCAACCGATCATCCCCTTCCCGCGGACTGCCGCGGCCGTCCCTGTTGCTGGTCGTAAAGTAGAGGTAGCCGTCGGGCCCCATGACCACGGCCCTCAAACGTCCGAATTGACCCTGGAGCAGGGTCTGGCGCGAGCGCACGGACCGGTAGTCCGGCGCCTCCAGGACGACCCGCTGCAGGTGGGACCCCTTCAGGGCCGCGAAAACCAGGTTGCCCTGCCAGGCTTGCGGCAACCGGTCGCCGTAGACAAAGGCCGCCCCGGCGATGGCAACGGTGGGGGTCAAGGCCAGGACCGCATCCTCGAACGAGGGGTCTCCGGCTATTCCGGTCGCCGTGGGCCAGCCATAGTTTCCGCCGGGCTCCAGCGCGTTCACCTCATCGTCCCGGTCCGGCCCATGCTCGGTGATAAATGGGTCTCCGGTGGCCGGATGCCAGTCCAGCCCCTGCGGATTCCGGTGGCCCCAGGTATAGACCAGGGAGCCGGGGAAAGGATTGTCCGGCGGCGCGGAACCGTCGGCGGACATTCGCAGCACCTTGCCGGCCGGGGAATCCAGGTCCTGGGACAGGCCGGGGGCGGTAGCGTCGCCCGTGGTGGCGTACAGGTACCCGTCGGGACCGAAGCGGATGCGGCAGCCGTCGTGGCGGGACGCTCCCGGGATGCGGTCCAGAAGGACGTGATGCCCTCCGGCGGTGTCTCCCCGGTCGGTCAGGCGGGCAATGCGATTGAATATGCCGCGGCCTTCCCTGTAGGTGTAGCAGACGTAGAGAAAACCGTTGTCCGCAAAGTCCGGGTCCAGGGCGATGCCCATAAGGCCCGCCTCGGAACGGTGGTACACCTCCAGGGTGGCGTAGGGCGCTTCCTGCAGAATCCCGTCGCGGACCACCCGGATGCGCCCGGGCCGCTCGGTAATCAGGATGCGCCCATCGGGGGCGAAGGCCAGGTCCCAGGGCACTTCAAGGCCCGCCACCACCGTCTCCACGATCAGGCCCGCGGGAATATCCACGGCCTCGGCAGACACGTTATCGCCAGCATTGCCGTTCGCTGCGCCCGAAGCGAAGGGCTGGCAGGCCACGATAAGCAGGGCCGTTGCCAGCAGACAGGCATGCAAAGCCCGGGCGCCGCCTCGATTCATTGACCTTGGACCTCCGTGATTAAACCGCTCAGTTATGGTGAAACTCCCGCCCCAGGTTGTTGGTTCAAATTGCTTGAACTGCCGGATAATATTTCCGCTCACCCTGAGCTTGTCGAAGGGCCGTCCGTGCACGGTTAGGCAGGCTCACCACGAGCGGACTCACAGCTTATCCATCAGTCCTATGTTGATGGACTATTGGCGCCGGCCTTCGGTTGAGAAAATAGCCTATACTTAGGGCGCTTACAGGATACGAAACCGCTTGCCAATTGGCAAAAGGAGAACCGGCCATGACCACCGCCCAGAAGCCCCGGGTCTATTTGATAGGCACGGGCGGCTCCATTTCCTTCATAGGCGATACCCGCACCGACTACATTAACTACAGCTACCGGAACCGGCACCTGACCATTGAAAAGATGCTGGAGAACATTCCCGAGGCCCAGGAATTTGCAGACGTGATGCCGGAGCAACTGGTCAACGTGGGCAGCGCCAACATCCTGCCCAGCCACTGGCTGCAGTTGGCCCGCCGCGTCAACGACATCTTTGCGCTGGATGCCCAGGCTGCCGGGGTGGCCGTCACCCACGGCACCGCCACCCTGGAGGAGACGGCCTACTTCCTGAACCTGACAGTCAAGGACCGGCGACCCGTGGTGGTTACCGGGGCCATGCGACCCCCGACCGGAATGGGCACGGATTCCGACATCAATCTGCTGGACTGCATCCGGGTGGCCGCCGCGCCCCAGTCGGCCGGGCGGGGCGTGCTGACGGTGCTGAACAACGAAATCCAGGCGGCCCGGGACGTGACCAAGAGCAACAGCTACCGCCTGGAGACCTTCCGTTCGGGCGAACTGGGCTGCCTGGGCTACGCCGACTCGGACGAGGAGGTGGTATTCTACCGCAATCCGGCGAAGGCCCACACCGTGGATGCCGAGTTCGACGTGGCGGCCCTGGAGGAACTGCCCCGGGTGGACATTGCCTACGCCTATGCCGGGGCCGACGGGACGGTGGTAAACGCCCTGGCCGACGCTGGGGCGGCGGGCATAGTGGCCGCCGGGCTGGGCGGCGGCAGTTCGTCGCCGGAGTTCATGGCGGCCCTGAAGGGGGCGGTGGAGGGCGGCATTCCGGTGGTAATCGCCACCCACACGGGCAACGGGCGGGTAATGCGCACCCGCCGCTTTGTGGAGGACGGCTACATCGCCGCCGACAACCTGGCTCCCAAGAAGGCCCGCATCCTGCTGATGCTGGCCCTGACCAAGACGGACGACCCGGCGGAGATACAGCGCATGATGCTGGAGTATTGAGGCCTTATTGTCCACGAAGGACAATAAGGCGCGCGAAGAGAGTTTTGTCCACGAATATGCACGAATGCCCACGAATGGTCAATTATTTGTTAACGGAAACGGGGGCGATACTTGTATCAAGTACCGCCCCTTCGTGGTTCTTCGTGTCCCTTCGTGGATAAGACGGCGTTAGCCCGGTATCTCGTCGTAGTGGTCGAACTCGGCGATTACGTTGCCTTCTTTCAGCTGGGCAATTTCCTCATCGGTGTAGCCCAGGAGACCGCCAAGGACTTCCTCGTTGTGCTCACCTACCTGGGGGGTGGAGCCGACCACTGCCGGAGTGCGGCTGAAGTGCCAGAAGTCGCCGGATACCGCGATGGTGCCGGCCAGGAAGTCGGGAACCTCCTGCAGCGCGCCGCGCTCCCACGGGTGGGGGTCTGCCGCCGCCTGGGCAATGGTGTTCACCGGCGCCGCCACCACGTCGTGGCGGGTGAAATGCGCGATGACCTCGCTCATGGTCATGTCGGCCATCAGTTCCCGCATGGCGTCGTTAATCAGGGAACCGTTCCGCCCCCGCTCGTGGCGGGTGGTGAACCGGGGGTCCTCCAGCCATTCGGGCTTCCCCAGGGCGTTGCATACCCGGTGCCAGTGGTGCTGGTCACCGGCGGAAATCAGGACCCAGCCGTCCTTGCAGGGGTAGGTGCCGCTGGGGGGAGCCGCCGACTCGCCGCGCTTGGGCTCCACGCCGGCGCCGTGGTAGGCGGTGACGGGAATCTCCGTGTAGCTGTAGCCCGTGTCGGCCAGGCAGACGTCAATGCATTGGCCCTCGCCGGAACGCTCCCGTTCCTGCAGGGCGGCCAGCGTGCCGATGGCGGCGTGCAGGGCGGTGGTGCGGTCAATGATGGGCACGCCGGCCCGGATGGGCGGCATTCCCTCCTCGCCGGTAACCATGGCGATGCCCGACATGGTCTGGCCGATGGGGTCATAGCCAATCTTTTCGCGGTAGGGGCCGAACTGTCCGTAGGCCGAGACATTGACCATGATGATGCGGGGGTTCAACTCTTTCAGTACGTCATAGCCGAAGCCCATGGTCTCGATGGTGCCGGGGCGGAAGTTCTGCAGGATAACGTCGGACACCTTGACCAGCTTGCGCAGGGCCTCCTTGCCCTCCTCCTTGCGCAGGTCCATGCTCAAGGACTTCTTGCCGCTGTTGTACTGGACCCAGTAGGCGCTTTGCTTGCGCACCCAGGGGCCGTGGTAGCGGGTCTCTTCGCCGCCCAGCCGTTCCACCTTGATTACCTCGGCGCCCAGCCGGGCCAGCACCTGGGCGCACCTTGGTCCGGCCTGGTGGCGCCCCAGGTCAATTACTCGAATGCCGCTCAAGGGACTATTGCCGTCTGCCATTAGAAAACACCCCTCGTTTAGTCTGCCGTTGGGTCTGTGGATTTGGCCTAATTTACCACCGCAGGGCACAAAGGGCAAGCCGGGCCATTCATCCACGAATGGGCACGAATAATCACTAATCTGATGCTCCGCCAATGCGGGGGAGGAGTCCGCCGTCTCTTGAAGTAGAAGGCGGGAGTTGGCCCGGACAAATATGTCGGCAATATTCCATATTAGTGATTATTCGTGCCGATTCGTGGATAATGTTGTCCATGACTCTGCTGCTGGAAAGAAAGGAAGAGTACCAGCCCATCCCGGAGAAGGCGCTGGCCCGATTGTGGCAGAAACGGGCCGCCCTGCAGAAGGAGTTTCGCACCGGGGCGGGCCGGCGGGTACGCGTCCTGTACCCGGGACGGCCCGGCACCGCGGCCGGCCCCGACTTCCGCGACGCCCTGCTGGAGTTTGAGGGGCTGGGCCTGGTGCAGGGGGACGTGGAACTGCACCTGCGCCAGCAGGACTGGTACAACCACGGCCACGCCGGCGACCCCAACTATAACGGGGTGGTGCTGCACGCCGCCCTGGAGACCGACACCCGCGCCAATGCCCGTCCCACCAACCTGGACAGCGGCCACCAGGCGCCGGTCATTTCCCTTTCCGGTTTGCTGGAACCGGCCGGGGAGGCCGCAGGACAGGACCTTGACGTTGAAGAACCTCCGCGGGACGGGGAACTGTGGAGCCTGCTGGAGGAGCGGGGTTGGCCTCGCCCTTCCGACGCCGCGGACGCCGCCACCCTGCTTGACGCCGCCGGCGAGGCCCGCTTTGCTGCCAGGGCTGAACTGTTTTCCGCCTTCTGCCGGGAGCAGCCGGAGGCCCAGGCTCTGTACGAGGGCTTGATGGAGTCCCTGGGTTATCGCAACAACCGGCAGCCCTTTCTCAAGCTGGCCCGGGCCGCTCCCTGGAATTCTCTCGCACTGGAGGCGCTGGGCCACTGGCCCGAGCATCGGGCCGGTGTTGTGGAAGCCCGGTTGTTGCAACTGTCGGGTCTGGCCGGGCCGGGAGAGAGAATTGCGAAATCTCCCGCCGGGTATGGCCGCCCCATGAATGCCGCCGAATGGCACTGTTTCCGGGTCAGGCCGGCCAACCATCCCCGTCACCGCATCGGCGGCGCGGCCCGGCTGCTCGCCCGCTGTATGCCTTCGGCTGCTGATGGCGCGGTTGCGGTCGAAGACAGCCTGGTTTCCTTCTTCAACAAGGCCGTCAATTCCGGCAAGCCGGCCAGCCTGACCGGAGCGCTGGCGGTAAAGGCAGACGGAGAAAAGGGCTCGGCCTACATCGGTACGGGAAGGGCCAGGGACATGGCGGTCAACGTGGCGCTGCCCTTCTGCCATGCCCGGCAGGGCGGTGGAGACACCGCCGCGTTGGCCCTATACCGGGCCTTTCCCAAGCTCCAGGAGAATGAAGTCACCCGGGAAATGAAGGAACGGCTACTCCCGCCCGAGTGGGCCGGGTTGGTTTCCACCGCCCGCCGGCAGCAGGGCCTGATACACCTGCACCGCCAGCTCGGTTGAAAACTATTAGGTAGAAGTTAAGAGTTGAGGATTGTCAAGGACAGAGGTTACGTATATGAACAACTCTTAACTTTCAACTTCTAACTGTTAACTCTTAACTTCTAACTACCAACTTCCACGATCAGCACCCACATGGGGCCCTGGCCCACCTCGTAGGTTGCCAGCCGCTCCAGCGCCCCGGACCCGCCGTCTATGCGGAAGGCGGCCAGGTTGCCCGATTCCAGGCCGGCCGAGTATAGATAGTTGCCCGTCGGGTCAATGCTGAAGGCCCGGGGTACCGTCTCCGAGGGAGTCTGGCCCAGGGCGGTCAGGCGGCCGTCGTCGTCCACGGCAAACCCGGCAATACTGTCGTGGCCCCGGTTGGGGGCATACAGGAACCTGCCGTTGGGGGTAATCTGTATCTGCGAGCAACTGTTCCGTTCGGCAAACCCCTCGGGAAGGGTGGACAGGGTCTGGAAAGGACTGAGACCGCCGGTGTTCGGGTCCAGGTTATAGCCCGTGACGCTGCAGCCCTGCTCGTTGGATACGTAGATGATGTCCTTATTCGGGTGGAAGCAGAAATGGCGGGGACCGTCCGGGTTGGCCGGGCTGACCCGGGGAGGGTCGTTGGGCGTGATATGCCCCGTTTCCGCGTCGAACCGGAACTGGAAAATGGCGTTGGGGCCCGGGCCGGCGGCAATGTGCGGCACGTAGCCGTACCGGTTGGTGGGGTCGGTCTGGAAACAGTGGGCCCCGGTGCCGGTGGCCAGCCATTCCACGGGCGGCCCGGCTACGGCCCCGTCGTCGCTAATGGCGTGGACCGCCGCATGGCCGGCGTTGTAGTAGGCGGACAGCAGGAAACGCCCGGCCCGGTCGGTGGAAATGAAGCAGGGGTCCGACTCCAGGCCGGCGACGCCGATGAGGTCCAGGTCGCCGGTAGCCGGGTCCAGGCGGTAGCTGGAAACCTCCAGGGCGTCCCGCCGTCCGACGTAAACGTAGTCGCGGCCCGGGCTGGCCGTCATGGGCGCGGGACGGCCCGGGGCCTCCACCCGGCCCAGCGGCTCCAACCGCCCGTCTGACGGGTCCATGGCGAACCGCAGCACTTTGTCCTCACCCGATATTGATACGTACATGTAGAAGGGCATTGGCCCACCTCGTAACTCTTATAGTCGTAACTCTTATAGAATGAACCCTGAATGGCCGTGATTCTACCATAAGGGAGGGGAACAGGGACGCCGGGAAAGGCCGGCGCGGGCAATGGCAATGTAACCCCATGTCATGTTCAACCACGCCGGGGCATCTCAGAAAGGCCTGAATCTATCCCTACCCTCCCCATGGCAGAGCGACTGCGTTATAGAAAGATGTCCTGTTGAGCGAAGCCGGAGCATCTAGGAACGTATTCAGCAGCCTGGTTTCGGATTCCGTGCCATGGTTTCCTGCCGGGACTTTAGGCCCTTCGGCACACTCAGGGTGACATTCATTTCCACTTGACGAACCCTGCGCAAGTTACGGCAACTTTACAATGCCTTTACTCTGTTCCCCGTGGACGGGGGAAGGCAGGGAAGGAGGTGGCAGCTTGTTGCGGCGAGGTTCCTCCATGTCCTAACCGTCTCCTGCCAGGTGAGAAGGTACTTGTGCCGTAGTTCCTTGAAAACTGCAGAGAAAACCACTGACAGCGGACGGGCGACATCCGCCACGCCCGCCGTTAAAATAGAAGCCGGCAAACTTGTTTGCCCTGCCCCGTCAACCCTCAAAAACACCCAAAACAACCGTCAAGGAGCCGGAAATGAGTACAGCATCACCCATACCCCAGGGTTTTCGTTCGGTGACGCCCCACATGATTATCAAGAACGCCGGCGAGGCCATGGACTTCTACGTCAAGGCCTTCGGGGCCGTTGAAATATCCCGGTTTGAAATGCCCGGCATGGGTCTGCTGGCCCACGGCCTGCTGAAGCTGGGAGACTCGTTCATCATGGTGGCCGATGAGTTTCCGCCGGACTTTGGGTGCGCCGACGCCCTGTCGCCCGTCACCGCCGGGGGCACCACCTTTGCCCTGCACATCTACACCGAGGATGTGGACGGCCTGTACCGGCGGGCCCTGGAGGCCGGGTGCGAGAGTGTCTTCGAGCCCATGGACGCCTTCTGGGGAGACCGCTACGGGCAGGTGCGGGACCCCTACGGCCACCACTGGGCAATAGCCACCCACACCAGGGACATGACCCCGGAGGAAATTGCGGCGGCGGCCGCGGCCGAGTTTTCAAATATGCCGGCCGGCTAAACCCCTCCTGGTGGTTCAACTCATTTGAACTGATGGTTAATATTTCCGCTCACCCGGAGCTTGGCGAAGGGCCGTCGGTTCATGGTTCGGCAAGCGCACCACGAGCGGACTCTCAGCTTATCCATCATTCCTATGGCGATATATCACCAGGAATCTCCGGTTAACTGAACGTGATTGCGGCGAAGTCCGAAATCGAGAGGAGGCATTAACGGCGTCAACCATGAAACATGGGGTTTTGGCCCCATCCCAACCTTTTTCCGTCAAAGGGGTAAGGGACTTTCGAGACTGTTCCCAAGACAGCACTCGCGGGTATTCGTGGAAACGGGTATTCGTGGAAAAACGAAAGGAGGCTGGAAATGAACCTGATGTCCACCAACAAACTCGGCGCCATATCCCTGGTAGTCGGCCCGACCCTGGCCTTCGTTATGTTCCTCATCCAGCCCGGCGGCCTTCTGATAGACTCAACCCCGGGGTCCGACGCCATGGGCCTCATCGGGGTGTGGCAGGCCAACGCCGTCATGGTCAAGATTACCTCCGGCTTCATCATGCTGGGCCTGGTGCTCATGGCCTTCGGCATCTATGAGGTGCACGTAGCCCACCGCGGCAGTCGGGGCGACGGCCTCAATATGGCGGGCCTGGCCGCCCTCTCCCTGGGCGTCATGGCCTGGTTGACCGTCCAGTCCCTGAGCATCACCCTGGCCAGTTCCTTCCCGCCCCAGGAGGCCCTGCTTCCCGTCTATACCATCCGCACATCCCTGCTCCTGTCCGGCGGCGCAGGAGTTGGCCTGGGCATTGCGCTGTTTGCCGTCAGCGTCCTGATAGACTCCCGGGGCACGGTGTTCAACATTCTGACCGGGCTGGCGTTTCTGGCCGGCCTGCTCGGCATGATTGGCTGGGTTGTGGCAATCTTCAACTCCGGCGCCATGGATTCGGCAACCTCCGTCGCCCGCGGCATGTACATCATCTACGTGGTGTGGCTGGCAACCCTGGGGGTGCGCCTGGCCCGGGAGGAGGAGGAAAGAGGAGAGGGGTAGCGGGCTGGTTGAGGGTATTGAGAGACTTGCCATTAGGTTACCCAGACAACTTTGACTGTCATTCTGAACGGAGTGAAGAATCCAAAATGCATATCTACAAGCTCTGTCTGATCACAGGGTAGTTTCTTTGCCGAAGCTCTTTAGATTCTCCGCACCGCAGGGCTTCGTTCAGAATGACAGGAACCCCCAGACCGTAGGAGTCAACCAATTGTCTACTCGTCAGCGCAGTATCAGGGAATATTACGTTTACATTTTGGCCAACAGTCGTCACAAACTGTATGTTGGAGTAACCAATGACCTGGCCCGCAGGGATTACGAACACAAGCATAAGCTGACCAAAGGATTTGCCAGCAAGTACAACATGGACATTCTGGCGTACTACGAGTCTACTGTCGACGTTGATTCTGCTATTGCTCGGGAAAAGCAATTGAAGGGCTGGTTGAGGAAGCGGAAGGTTGACCTAATTGAGTCAGTGAACCCACGCTGGGTGGACCTGTCCAGGGGATGGTACGGGTAGAGCGAATTGGCGACGGCGTTGACGGGCTGGAGACTTGGTCGCTTATTAGGGTTGGGATTCTTCACTCCGTTCAGAATGACAGGCTGGGGGACTGGGTGGGATTCCCCTGTTTGGGTCCGTCATTTGGGCCCACCTAAGGTTATGCCCCTTGGCCCGGCGTCGCTATTTGGGACAACATTGCTGTCTCAGCCGCTTCCTCCCCCAACCCAACCAGGTCAACATACGCAACCCCCGGCAGCGCTCCTTCTACGTCGCACTGCCGCACCCGCACCGGAACCAGGATGCCCCGCGTTCCCGCAGGGTCCTGGGCGTAGGCGGCCTGCCACTCGGGTCGGTCCAGGCTTTCGGCGAGGAAGTCGGGGGACAGGAGGGCTATGGTGGCGTCGGCGATGGCGCTTACGGCGAACATTTCCAGGATCATGCTGGAGCGGGCCCAGTAGTCCCAGGACTGCAGTTCGACGGCGTAACCGGCTTCCTGGAGCCGATGGCCGACCCACTCGGCCCATTGCTGGTCGGCGGCGTGGTAGGTGACGAAAAAGTCCAATGCGCTGCTGCTCCCCGGCTGCTTACCTGATACTCCGCCGCTACTCCGCTGCTTCCACCCGCACGGCGCAGACCTTGTACTCGGGAATCATGGTGTCCGGGTCATAGGCCGAGTTGGTGAGGAAGTTGGCCGCCGATTCCGACAGCTTGACGAAGGGGATGAATACCTCCCCGGGCTTCATGTGGTCGGTGAAAAGGGCCCGGCCGGTCAGTTCGCCCCGGCGGGAGGCGACTCGGACG
This sequence comes from Dehalococcoidia bacterium, assembly GCA_034423215.1. Lineage (GTDB taxonomy): Bacteria > Chloroflexota > Dehalococcoidia > Lucifugimonadales > UBA3495 > Bin22. The sequence goes on along the minus strand of DAOUIY010000067.1, from coordinate 133,435 downwards.
GCCTGCCCGTCGGCGATGCCCAGCCTGGCTCCGTCGGAGGGGTTGATGGAGACCTCCAGGTGCGGCGAGCGGGCCAGCAGTCCCGGCACCCGTCGGGTGATGGTGCCACCGTGCCAGTGGTACAGGACGCGCCCGGTGTTGAGAATCAGGGGATAGCGGCGGCTGGGCCTCTCGTCGGACAGGGGCCCCTGTTCGTAGGCAATGAACCGGGCCCGCGGCCCCCGGGGAAAGGAGTCGGCGTACAGGTAGGGCGTGCCCGGGTGGTCCGGCTCGGGGCAGGGCCACTGGATGCCGCCCTCCCGGTCCAGCCGCTCGTAGCTGATGCCCGACAGGATGGGCGTGAGGCTGGCCATCTCGTCGAAAATCCGGGCCGGGTGGCTGTAGGCAAACTGGTCCTCCAGGGGCAGGCCCAGCTTGCGGCACATGCGGCGGGCCAGGTCGCAGATAATCTCCCAGTCGGGGCGGCTCTCTCCCCGGGGTTCCACGGTCTTGCGGATTCGCTGCACCCTCCGCTCGCTGTTGGTGAAGGTGCCGTCCTTCTCGGCAAAGCTGGTTGCCGGCAGAACTACGTCGGCAATCTGCGCCGTTTCGTGCATGAAAATGTCCTGCACCACCAGGAACTCCAGGTTCCTGAACTTTTCCGCGGCCTCGTTGAGGTCCGGCTCGCTGAGCAGCGGGTTTTCTCCGGTGACGTACATGGCCCGGACGCCGAAGTCCTCGCCGATGGACTGGACGATCTGGGTGATGACCAGGCCCCGCACGCCGGGCAGGGGCTGGCCGCCCCAGGCCGCCTCGAACCGGGCCAGGGCTTCGGGCCGGTAGCCCTGGTAACCGGGGAGGTTATCGGGGATGCAGCCGGCGTCGCCGCAGCCCTGGACGTTGTTCTGCCCCCGCAGGGGAGACACGCCGCTGCCGGGCCGGCCCAGTTGGCCCGTTACCAGGGCCAGGTTCAGCAGGCCGTGGGCGTTGGGCGTGCCGTTGGTGTGTTGGGTGATTCCCATTCCCCAGATGAGGCAGGACCCCGCGTACTCCCTCACCCCCGGCCCCTTTCTAAAGGTGAGAGGGGAGACACTTTGCTGTTCGGCAATTTCCAACTGGCCAGGGCCGGAGCCGTCTGGATTTCTTTCTCCACCTTCTCCTTCAGGGAGGGGGGCCGGGGGTGAGGGCAAACGGGAGGGAATCGGCGGCCGGGCGTACATTCGAGCCGCCCGCCGGATGTCTGCGGCGGGCACCCCGGTAATCTCCGCCACCCGTTCCGGTGGATAGTTGTTGATCACCCTGGCCCATTGCTCAAAGTCCTCGGTACGATGGGCGACAAACTCCTCGTCCATCAGCCCCTCGTCCAGGACCACCTTGGCCATGCCGTTCAGCAGGGCCACGTCGGTACCAGGGTGGGGACGCAGCCACAGGTCGGCGTAGTCGCACATGTCAATGCGGCGGGGATTGATGACAATCAGCTTGGCGCCCCGCTCCACCACGGCGCGCCGCATCCGCGAGGCCGCCACCGGATGGTTGGAGGTGGGGTCGCAGCCTATAACCAGCAGGCACCCGGCATTTTCGTAATCGGTATAGGAGTTGCTGGTGGCGCCGCTGCCCAGGGTGGCCAGCATGGCCTCCACCGAGGGCGAGTGGCAGAGGCGGGTGCAATGGTCAATGTTGTTGGTCTGCATCAGCAGGCGGGCGAATTTCTGCTGAACGTAGCCGTCCTCGTTGCTGGCCTTGGCCGAGCAGAGGGTGCCGAAGCTGTCATCCCTGTAGTTGACCAGCCTTTCGGCGATCAGGTCCAGGGCCTCGTCCCAGGTGGCTTCGCGGAAGCCGTCTTCCTCCCGTATCAGCGGCTTGGTCAGCCGGTCCGGGTGATGAACATAAGATGCGCCGAACCGCCCCTTGACGCAGAGCATGCCCACGCTGGAAAGGTTGTCCGGGTCGTCCTCCACGGTCACGATTTCATCGTCGCCGCTGACCTGTACCCTTATGCCGCACCCAACGCCGCAGTAAGGGCAGGTGGTTGACACGGCTTTTTCGGCCCTCAACCCCGTCGCCTCTCCCAGAGGGAGTGGGAAGGCGGTGGATTGAATTTCAGGGGAGCGGGGGCTGTCTGCAACCGACTGGGCGATGGTGGTTTTGGCCTGGATGGCGCCGGTGGGACAGACGGACAGGCACTGGCCGCAGGTGGTGCAGATGGACTCGGCCAGGGGCTTGTCCATGAAAGCGCCGATGCGGCCGCCGGTGCCGGCCCCCAGGAAGTCTATGGCCCCGATGAACTGGTGCTCCTCCTGGCAGGCGTTGACGCAGCGGGCGCACAGGATACAGGACTCCATGCCGATGCTGAAGACGGGGTTGCTAACGTCCGTTTCTTCCCGCCGCCGGGGCCGCCAGCCGTGCCGGGAGGATAAACCGTCGAGTCCGTGGTTTTGCGCCGCCCGGGTTAACTGGCCGTACTCGCCTTCGCCCCGTATGGCCGATGGTACCGGTGGCGCCGAAGGTGGCGCCGAACTGCTGGAGGGCAGCATGGCCAGGGTGAGTTCCAGCACGCCGGCTCGGATGCGCTCCACCTCCGGCGTGTCGGTGCGCACTGACATGCCTTCCCGGGCCGGCACGGAACAGGACGCAGGGAAGCCGCGCATTCCTTCTATTTGCACCAGGCAGGTCCGGCAGGCGCCCAGGGCCTTCATGTCCGGGTCCTTGCAGAGCTGGGACAGGTAGGTGTTGGAAGCGTTTACGGCGTCCAGGACCGTGGCCCCGCCGGCCACCTCGACGCGGGTCCCGTTGACGGTAACGGAGATGGTCATAGCCAGGCCACACCATTCAAGACAGAAATAAGGGCGTCCGTTACGGGAAAGTCCTCACAGCTTACTTGAACCTGTACTAATTTCGCAAGGCAACGGCTGCAGGCGACCGGGCAAACGCATTATGTAAGGAGGTTATGCTGATTACTTCGGCAGGCTCAGGATAGACTGCGCCGAAGCATCTGAACTCTTACTCAGCAGGTTTGTATCGGGCCCCCAACCGCGACAGGGCATGAGGCTTCTACACCTATCCGCAAGCTCAAGGTGACATGACCTTACCCTGCGCCCTTTGGACGAATTCAAAATGCGAGTGCCCTGCTCCAGGCGAAACGGTTCAGAGTTTAGGGGTACAGGCCGTCCCCAATACCGTCGTTCCCTCGAAGGCTGAAATACAACCAGGCGAGGGGCCCGCAATTCCAAGGCAAATTGAACAAATTGAAGGGTAAGCTCTCTGGGAGCCGGCCTTCGCCGATATGACGGTTTCAGTTTGGGAATTTGCTGCTATACGCTCAATATTACGCCTCGCAATGCGGGGATGTGTTGCCAAAGAGCTTGTGTTAAACTCTTTAAGCTTTCTTCGGAGCAGGTACGTAGGCGTCACCTATTTCGGGTATAGATTTCTGGTTCAGGCGGAGGCCGGTTTGCAGGAAGTTATCTCCATGGCCGAGGTGGGCCATCGAATAGTAGAAAACGTGGGCAAGGTGATAGTAGGCAAGACCTCGGCGATCCAGCAGGCCCTTGCCACGCTGATTGCCCAGGGGCACATCCTGGTGGAAGACGTGCCCGGCGTGGGGAAAACCACCCTGTCCAAGGCCCTGGCAATCTCCGTGGGCTGCTCCTTCCAGCGCATCCAGTTCACGCCGGACCTGCTGCCCAGCGACGTTACGGGAATCTCCGTTTACAACCAGCAGAGCGGGGACTTCAACTTCCGGCCGGGGCCCATAATGTCCCAGGTGGTGCTGGCCGATGAAATAAACCGGGCCACCCCCAAGACCCAGGCCGCCCTGCTGGAGGCAATGGAAGAGTTGCAGGTCACCGTGGACGGCGTATCCCACGTGCTGGCGCCGCCCTTTATGGTGGTGGCCACGCAGAATCCCATTGAGTACGAGGGCACCTTCCCCCTGCCGGAAGCGGAACTGGACCGGTTCCTGATGAGGTTGAGCCTGGGATACCCGGACTTTGCCGAGGAAATGGCCATCATCGAGCGCCAGGAGTTGGTGCACCCCATAGACTCGCTGGAGTCGGTGGCCAGCCCGGAAGAGGTTGTCGCCCTCCAGGAGGCCGCCAAGTCGGTGTATGTTGACCGCCTGGTGCGCCAGTATATTGTGTCCCTGACCGAGTCCACCAGGAACCACCGCGACGTTGCCCTAGGCGCCTCTCCCCGGGCAACGCTGGGCCTGTTCCGGGTGGCCCGAGCCATGGCCCTGGTTCACGACCGGGACTACGTCATTCCCGACGACGTTAAGCTGCTCGCGCCCGCGGTGCTTTCCCACCGGCTGGTCCTGTCTCCGTCGGCGCGAATGAGGGGCATTCGCAGCGAAGACCTGGTCAACGACCTGCTGAACCAGGTAACCGTACCCGGGATGGCCCAGGTATAAGGGGTTCCTTCAAGTTCGGGGACGCAGACGAATTTGGTATGCGGAGGAGCCGGCAGCAGGTCTGTCGCTCCCGTCTTGTCCTTCCCCCAACAGCAGGGAAGGAGCCTTTGACATGAACCCCGGCAATCCAACGGCGTTTTCTAACCCGCGATCCTAACTCCGGGAACTGGACGTTGAGCAAGCGGACTATCGGAATCATCATTTTACTGGCGGTGGTCGCCTTTTATACGCTGGGGACGGGATTCCCCTTTTTCTACAGGTTCTTTTACGTCATTTCCCTGGTGCTGCTTTTCGGCCTCTTCTGGGCCTGGATTAACCTGAGAGGCCTGGAGGTGCGGCTGACCAGGCTGGCCTACCGGGGGCAGGTTGGCGGGTTCCTGGAAGGGCATATCCAGGTATCCAACCGTTTTCGCTTCCCCAAGTCCTGGCTGGAAGTCAAGGAAGTCTCGGACATACCCGGCTACACCACGGGCCGGGGAATTGCCATGGTACGGGACCAGTCGCGCAGTTGGCGTATCGAGACCTACCTGGCGCGGCGCGGCGTGTTCGAGACGGGCCAGGTGGAGGTGACCAGCCAGGACCCCTTCGGCCTCTTCCGGTTGAGCCGCAGATTCCTGACTGCGCAGCCCTACGTGGTGTTTCCGGCCACCGAGCCGCTTCCCGACCTGGACCCCCGCTTTGCCTTCATGCCCAGCGACCGCCGGGTCACCCGCCGTTCGGACCACATCACCCCCGAATCCTCGGGTGTCCGCGAATACGTTTACGGGGACAGCTACCGGCAAATTCACTGGCCCTATACGGCCCGAATGAACAGCCTCATGGTGAAGGAGTTCGACATGGGGCTGACGGCGGAGGCCTGGGTGGTGCTGGACATGCAGCGCAGTTCCCACGCGGGCGATGACCCGGTGGACAACACGGAGGAACTGTCGGTGACGGTGGCGTCCTCGCTGGTCAACCGGTTCAGTGAGCTTTCCATGCCCGTCGGGGTGGCCACCAACGGCGACCGGACCTGGATGCTGCGGCCCGGGTCGGGAGCCGGCCACGTGGGCAGCCTGATGGAAGCCCTGGCCGGCGCACGGGCGCAGGGCAACGTAAACCTGGAAAGGTTCATCTACGACCTGCAGCCTTACCTCAACCGGTTCAACACCGTGACCGTCATCACCCCCTCCCGCAGGACCGAGTGGATACCTGCCCTGGCCAGCCTGCGTCGCGACGGGGTAAACGTGGCGGTCATCTACGTTGACCCGACGGACTTCGGGGCGCCGGCGGAAGTGCAGTCTCCCGTGGACTTCCTGTTTTCCAACGAGATACCGGTTTACCGGGTTCGAAGGGGGCAGCCTTTGAACGAGGCCATGCAGCTGCCGCTGATAGCGCGGCCCTATCCCTATGCACCCGGGCTTGACGGTTATCAGATGGTGGGAGACGGCAACGGGGCCGACGGCGATACCGGGCCCAATGGTGACACCGGGGAAGGCTCCGGCGCACGCCAGTTTTCCTTCCAGGGCGGTACGGGCGAAGGCGCGCCGGACCAGGGCATTGCGGACCAGGCGATTCCCGGCGAGGGAGTACGGGCAGGGTCCAGCCGCGGGGAGGCGTCATGATTGGCGTCAGCCAGAGGCCCGTGGCAGAAACCCGGGGCGTCAACCTGGAGTCGGCGGCCAGGCGGCTCCTTGACCTGGTCAACTACACCCGGCCCTCGGACGGGTGGGCGTCGGTATTTCTGCTGGCGCTCAACCTGGTGGTAGTGGTCTGGTCGGTGGAGGAGGCGGACTGGGTGCCGACTCCCAACCTGGTGTCGCTGATCCTGATTGCCATGCTGACCGGTCTGCTGCTGTCGCGGCTGCCGGTGTGGGGCGTGGTACTGGTGCCCCTGGGCCTTTTCCTGGGTTTCTGGATGGTGGTGTGGCGCATTGTCTCCTTCCAGGCCGAGGGCATGGAACTGGCCAATGCCGGAGAGCTGTTTGAAAGGTTGAATCTCTGGTGGGTGGCGGCCCAGACGGGCAGCATTAACATTGACCGCGAACCCTTTGCTTTCGCGCTGATGTGCTTCACCTGGCTGGCCGGGTACTTTGCCGCCTGGGTCTTCTTCCGCCATCGCAACTTCTGGGGCGTCTTTGTCGTGGGAGGCGCGGGAATCCTGTGCAACCTGACCTTTCTGCCCCAGGAAGGCAGCATCTACATCGGCATTTACCTGCTGACGGCCCTGCTGCTGGTGGCGCGGGTTCAGGCCGTGCGCCGGCTGCAGGACTGGCGCCGCCGGGGATTTCAGGCCGATAGCCACCTGGGAATCCTGTCTCTGTCCGACAGCGTCATAGTCGCCTTTTTTGTGTTGCTGGTGGCCTTCATCTTCTTGCCAACGGGCCGCTTCTGGGGGCCTACCCACGATGTTTACGAATACATGAGGTCTCCCCTGGTCAGGTTTGAGGAGGACTTCAACCGGCTGTTCGCCGGCCTGCCGGCCCGCAAGCCCCTGCCCTATCGCATCTGGGGTGACGTGATGGCTTTCCAGGGCACCATCAATCCCACCACCACGCCGGTGCTGCAGGTGGAATCGCCCGTGGCCATGTACTGGAAGGCCCGCAGCTACGGGACCTATACGCCCAAGGGCTGGATTTCCGAGAATACCGAATTCCAGCCGACGGACTGGACCCCCTCACATTCGGTGCGCCAACCCTACGAGAAGCGGTTCGAGGTCACCCATTCGCTGACACCCCACTACCGGACCCGCAATCTCTTTGCCGGGGGCCAGGTTATTTCGGCCAACCGGGACGTAAGGGTGGAGACCTACGACTCTCCCCTGTACAACATAGACCTCAGCGGCCCTCTGCAACTGGGCCGGGCCTATCCCAAGGTGGAGATTGCCTCCATCGCGCTGGACCAGGCGCTCCGGAGCGCCGGCCCCAACGCCGGCCGGTCCCAGTTGGCCCAGGCCGTGCCCGACGACTTCAAGCTGGTGGACGTGGTGCGGGAGGGAGACGTGGTTACGGAGGTGGTGCTGGCGGAACTGCTGCCCGAACAACCCGATACCCTGTCCCTGAGGACGGCCGGCAAGGAATTCAAGCGCGGCGAAACCTACGAGGTCACCTCTTCCGTTTCCCTGGCGACCCCGGATGACCTGCGGCTGGCGGGGCTGGACTACCCGACCTGGGCGCTGGAAAAGTACACCGCCCTGCCCCCGGAATTGCCGCAGCGGGTCCGCGCCCTGGGCCGCCAGTTGACGACGGATGCGGAGACGCCCTACGACAAGGCCAAGGCGGTTGAAGCCTACCTGAAGACCCTGCCCTATTCCCTGTCCATCAATCCGCCGCCCTACGATGCCGATGGGGTGGACTATTTCCTGTTTGAGCAGAAGACGGGCTACAGCGAGTATTTTGCCTCGGCCATGACGGTGCTGATGCGGACCCAGGGAATCCCGGCGCGCATGGTTTCGGGCTACACGGTGGGGGAGCGGGTGCCCGAGCACGACATTTTCGTCGTTACCGACAGCCACAGCCACGGCTGGGTGGAGGTCTTCTTCCCCCGCTACGGCTGGATCAGCTTTGAGCCGACACCGGGGGCCGCCATACCCGTGGCGGTGCGGCCCAGGGCGGAGGAGACGCTGGACTTGAGCGGCCTGCCCTCGGTGGTGTCGGATATTCCCCTGTGCGAGTTTGAAGACGAAGAGGACTGCGAGGAGGACTTCCTGGCCGAACCTTCCGCCGGGCTGGTACAGGACCCGCTGTACATCCGGCTGCTGCGGGAGATACTTCCGTGGGTAATCGGCGTCGGAATTGGGCTGGCGTTGCTTGCCGCGGTGGTTTGGGCCTTCTGGCGGCGCTACCTTTCCCCCTCCGACGACCCGCGGTTGACCTTCCGGCGGCTGGCCTTCCTGGGCCGGCTGAACTCCGTTGGCCCCTCCCGGTACCAGACCCCCTACCAGTACCTGGACCGGCTGTACGCGGAGTTGCCCGACCACCGGGAACAGTTGGGGGTCATAGTGGGGGCGTATGTCCGGCAGCAGTATGCCCGCACCGAAATTGAAGAGGTGGAAGCGGAACGGCTGAAGGGCGCCTGGCTGGAGATTCGAATGCCGCTGCTGCTTCACCTGCTGCGGCGAAGGCCCCAGAACGAGGAAGGAGTGACGGCCTAATGGACTACAAACACACAATATATCCCGGCCCCCACGGCTGGATTGGCATGGTGGGCAGCGAAAGGGGGTTGAACCGCCTGAGCATGAAACCTACCCCGGACGATGTCCTGGAAGACCTGGCCGGCGACCTTATGGGCTCCGAGCAGGACGACGGCGCCTTTCCCCATGCCAGGGAGTGCCTGGAACGCTATTTCGCGGGTGATGCCGGGGCCCTGAACGATATTTCCCTTGACCTGAGCAAGGCCCCGCCCTTTTTTGGCGCGGCATGGGAGGCCTGCCGGAGCATTCCCCCCGGGGAGACCCGTAGCTATGCATGGCTGGCCGCCGAGGCGGGACGACCCAACGCGGCCAGGGCTGCCGGCCAGGCTATGGCCCGCAATCCGCTGGCCCTGGTGATTCCCTGCCACCGGGTGATAGGTAGCAGCGGCGACCTGCACGGATACGGCGCCGGCGGGCTGAAGGTAAAGGCGCGGCTGCTGCAACTGGAGCAGGGCAACCAGCCCATAATTTAATTGCAGCCGGCCGGGAATCCCGATGTCTGACAGACCGGATTAGGGGAAGTTTCTACGATTTACGTTTTTCCGTTGACTTAACGGGCATTTAATATTATCGTTGTTACGGATTATCTGCTACGGGGATACGAAAACCACAATTTCAAAATCAGGGAGGACTAGATCAATTGAATCCACGAACCAGTGGCCGGTCGCGCCTCGGGCGTTGGCTGGTCAGCCTTACTATCTTTGCGGCGCTCTTTGCCGTTGCCTGCGGGGGAGCGGAATCCCCCACCGCCGTACCATCAACCTCTTCCGGTGACGCCGCTACCTCTGCGGCGAGCACGGACTCCGGCTCCATGACGGATTCCGGTTCCGAAGCGATGACCGATTCCGGCTCCATGACCGACTCGGGCTCCATGGCTGATTCCGGTACAATGACGGACTCCGGTTCCATGACCGATTCGGGCGCCGGCAGTTCCGAACCTGCCATGTCCCCTACCAATACCCCGGTTCCCACGGTGCAGCCCACCCCCCGGCCCACGGAGGCCATGGTTGAGGCGGCCCGGGACGACGTGGTAATAGTCATTAACGAGGAACCCTCAATTCCGGACCCCTGGATTAGCACCACCCTGTATCCCAACCAGATAATCCACAACGTAGCCCAGCCCATCTCCTTCTTCGGGCCGGACTTCACCGATACCGCCACCGCCGGCTTCACCGGCTTTGAGCAGGTAGAGCCGAACAAGTGGCGCCTGTCCCTGCGGGAAGGGGTCTCCTTCCACAACGGCGAGGCCTGGAATGCCGAAGCAGCCGCCTACACCATCAACCAGCTGGGCGGAAACGTGGAATACCAGCCCTATTCCCAGGTGCGGGATGCCCACGCTGAGATAATTGACGACTACACCGTGGACTTTGTTTGCACCAGCGCGGCGGGCTGCCCGGTGCTGCCCCGCTTCGGACAGTTCCACATCTTCGTGGCCCCCGGCTACCACCAGAACGTTTCCCAAGAAGACCGGGACGCCTCCGGCCAGGTTATCGGGTGGGGGCCCTATGTCTGGGGCGAATATGTCCGAGGCGAGTCCATATCCCTGACCGCCTACGAGGACTATGTGGAGCCCCAGCCGGTGGACTTCATAACCCAGGCCCCGTCCATTACCGATGCCCAGTACATCTGGCGTTCGGAGGAGACGGTCCGCTCCGCCATGATCCAGACCGGCGAGGCCGACCTGTCCTGGGCCGTGTCCATTGACCAGGCCGAGCCCATCAACAACAGCGAGCACGGCAAGACGGTCAAGGTGGTCTCCGGCGAGGTGTACACCATCAACGTGGATACCATCTGGCATCCCGAGCTTCGGAAGCTGGAGGTGCGCCAGGCCCTGACCCACGCCATTGACTGCGAAGAGCTGGCCCTGGCTTTCTTCGGTCCCGAGTCTCGCTGCTCCAGCGGCCCCAACGGCATCCCCGGAACCCTGGGGGTGAACGAAGACAACTGGCAACCCATTTACGAGTATGACCCCGACCGGGCCCGGGAACTGCTGGTCGAGGCCAACTACGACCCCGAGAACACCATCGAATTCTGGACCCGCGCCGGCCGGTACGCCAAGGACGTGGAAATCACCGAGTCCCTGATTACCTTCTGGCAGGACGTGGGGCTGAACGTGGAGGCCCAGGTGGTTGAGGGCAGCGTGTGGCGCGACCGCCACCTGACCGGTCCCGCCGTAACCTACGATGCCCAGATTGAAGCCGGAGACTCGTCCGAGGACGCCGCGGCAGCGGTGCCCGCCAACGACCCGCCGCGCACCGGCGCTTCCCCGGGACTGGTTTTCTTCGCTCCCGGTGGCGAGTACTTTGACTTCGGTCGCCAGATTAACTTCTACATGAGCTGCGCTTCCAACCGCTCCAAGAACTGCAACGCCGAATGGCACGCCCTGGGCCAGCGGGCCCTGGCCGCCACCGGCGAGGAGCGCCGCGAGCTAATGACCGATGCCTACGACCTCTTCAGCGCCAACCTGTTGCAGCTTCCCATGATGGAAATTGTGTCCGTCTGGGGCGTCAACAAAGACCTGGAGTTCGTAAACATGCCCGGCGGCCGCCGAATCCTGATCAACACCATGACCTGGACGCAGTAGGCAGCCACGCCTAACCGGTCATCAGGTTAACCAAAACGCCCCCGGACATTCCGTCCGGGGGCGTCGCCGTTTCCAGATTTCTAGCTTCTATTCCGTGCTCCTTCGTGCCCCTTCGTGCCCCTTCGTGGATAGACCCCCTACCGCACCGGCCCGCCCAGGGGCGAGCGGGGCGAATCGCTGGCCAGGAAGCCGCCGTAGCCGGGCTGCCGTTCCAGCTCGCCCTGGTTTAGGAGCACCTGCCCCCGCAGCAGGGTCATGTGGGGGCGGCCCTGCACCTGCCAGCCCTCGAACAGGGTATAACCGGCGTTGCTGTGGTGGTCGCGGGAGGTAATCACCCGGTCACCGCCGGGGTCCAGGATCAGCAGGTCGGCGTCGGAACCTACCTGGATTACCCCCTTGCGCGGGTAGAGGCCGAAGATGCGGGCCGGGTTCTCCGACATGACCCGGGCCAGCCACCAGATGGGCAGCCCGCGCTTCACCACGCCCTCGCTGTACATCAGGGGCACCAGGGTCTCCACCCCCGGAGAACCGAAGGGCACTGAGGCGCCGTTAGCATCCACGAAAATGTTGTCCCAGCCTACCTGCTTCAATTCCTGCGGGTATGGAGCGTGGTCGCTGGCGGTGATTGAAATGTTGCCCTGCTCCAGGCCCCGCCACAGGGCATCCTGGTCCGGCCCGTCGGCCGGCCGCAGGGGCGGTCCAATCTTGGCCAGGGGGCCGTACTTGGCCATCTCCTCGTCGGACAGCAGCAGGTACTGGGGGCAGGACTCGGTCCAGATGCGCTGCCCCAGGGCCTGGGCCTGCTTGATGCGCTCCAGGCCCAGTTGGGTGCTCAGGTGTACGACGTAGGTGGGACAGTTGGTGGCTCCCGCCATCTTGATGGCCCGGTTGATGGCCTCTTCCTCGGCCCAGTCGGGGCAGGCCGACGGAAAGTCGGTGGGGTGGGTGTGCCCCTCGGACAGCAGCTTGTTTTCCAGGTACTCTATGATGTTGCCGCTTTCGCAGTGAAGCTGCAGCACGCCGCCGCCCTTGGCGACCATTTCCATGGACTGGCAGATGTAGTCGTCGTCGCACATGCGGTAGGGGCGTTTCTTGTAGGTCATGAACATCTTGTAGGATTTCACGCCCATGTCCAGGGCCTCGGGCAGGCTGTTCAGGATGCTGGGCCGGTTCTGCAGGATGAAGTGGAAGGCAAAGTCGGTAACCGCCGTGCGTTCCACCTCCTCCCGGCAGCGGTTGATGGCTTCGGGCAGGGTCTCGTCGCCTTCCAGGTTGTAGGTGCCGAAGGGTACCAGGGTGGTCAGCCCGGCGTGGGCCGCCGCCAGCGACCCTAGGGCGTAGTTGTCGTGGCCGTCCAGGTGGACGTGGCAATCAATCAGGCCGGGCAGCACGAACATTCCCGAGGCGTCAATGTAGTTGTCCGCCGGGGGCAGCAGGTTTTCGGGGCCGATGGCGGCGATTTTCTCCCCGTCAATGGCGATGGAGGCTTCGTAAACCTGGGAGGATGTGACTATCCGTCCTCCCACGACGACGGTATCCACGTGGCGGTCAGTGCTGCTTGCGGTCATGGGGCGCCTCCTTGGTTACTGGATGGTTACTGGATAATTGCCGAGAGTATAACCGATTTCCCGGCGGGAAGACGCGGCGCGCGGCAGGTGTGACAAAGGCTGGTTGACAATCCGGCGACCTTTGCTATCATCCGGTTTACCTTGCGACTAGAGGTAAACCAATGGACTCCACACTGATTGAACTAATCGAGCGGGCGCCCTGGCGGGAAGCCGTAACCTACCGGGATACCTGGCCCCACGAGTACGTGCTGCTACTGAAGGACGGCCAGGGAGAGTTGATGGGGCTGGTGCGGGACCGGATGAAGGCTGGCGAGGCGCTGGTGGGCCGCTTTTTCAACACCACGCCCACCTACCTGTTCATCGGCGACTACAAGTACTGGTTCATGACCCACCACGACGTTATTGACCTGGACCAGGACCACACGGAGCACGTGTTAAACCGTGTGAAGCTCTACCGTGACCGGCGGGATTTTGTAATTCAGCCGGGCGATTCGGGGAGGGCTGAGGACTACCCGGCTGAACCGGCGCGGGGGTGAGTTTTCATCCACGAAGGACACGAAGAGGCACGAAGGGGTTTTTCCACGAATGGGCACGAATTTTCACGAATGGATTCAACCCGTCATTCCGGCGAAGGCCGGAATCCAGAAACTCTGCAGCAGGAAGGTGAGATATGGCGGAAAATGATACATTGCTGGCTCATTTGGTGTCGAGGTATGCGAGGTCTTCCGAGGACGCTGCAACGGATGCGCTCACTTATATTTTAAACAAGTCCGAGTCTGCAGCATCTGCACTTAACTCCCTCATCAAATCACTAGTGGAAGCGGAAGTGAACGACTGCGTAAGATTCGATACGCAAGTAGCAGAAGAAGGCTCACGCTTTGACTTGGTAGGTTACGACGCGAATGACAAGAAACGGGTCATTGGAGAATCAAAGTTTTGGGCTGGACTAGGACTAGGCCAAGGGAAAGGGTACCTCTCGGAATTACCAGCGGACGCTCCTTCAGTTTTAATTTTCGTTGTACCCGAAGCTAGAGTAGATTACCTGTGGCCGGAGGTTGTGAGAGATGTCGAGAGGAGTAACGAAGGAGAGGAAGAAGTAAGGCTGGAACAGTTTGACCTCAAAGGAGGTATGAGAAGGGCGAAGCTTATTGGTACTGACAAATACTTGGTAATGGTCAGTTGGCGCAACTTGCTTAGTCGTGTAATGGATCGATGCGCTGCAGATATAAATGTGGCATCCGATATCCGTCAACTCATTGGCCTTACCGAAATGGAAGATAAGGCTGCCTTTCAACCCATCCGTAAGGACGAGTTGGGTCCTGAGGCTCCACGGAGAATACTTGGATATTGGAATATAGCTGAGTCCGTCATCAATAGAGGGAGTGCAGAAGGGCTGCTGGAAATTGGAGGGTTTGGACAATGGTTTGGTGGAAGGGGCCGGACACTGATTATAGGAGGATTCAGATGTTGGTTTGGCATTGATCTGGACAGTTGGACGACCCGTACTGAAACTCCATTTTGGTTCCAGATTCAAGAAATTGATACAACTTTAATTCCCGGCAATCTTTTTGAGAAATATCGCATAGTGGTCAATAGGTCCAACACAGTGCACTTGCCCATAATTCCCAAGACTGAATCTGATCAAGAAGAAGTCATACAGGATATTTTGAGGCAATTGAGCCGCTGTGTTCAAGATATAAGCGCTGCCCTTTCAGATGCTAAACCCTAACCCCCACTCCACCTCCCCACCCCATCCCTTAACCGACCAAATCCCAGTTCGTCGCAAAGCCGCTGGTAGGGGTGTTGGTGGGCGCCTTGCCATTGCAGGTCATCCAGGTCCTCTGCAATAGGCACGTCCAGGCGCAGGGTGGCCAGTTGGCGGTAGAGGAGGGCTGCTGCCATGTTTTCGGACAGGCTGGCGGCCAGGGATTTTGCTCCCCGGACGTTGACGGCCCAGTCCCCGGCGTCGAGGGGAATATGCTCGACGTGGCCGTAGTGGTCCAGAACCTGGGCGGTGCCCTTGGCCCCCCAGCGGGGGATGCCGGGAATGCCGTCGGCGCTGTCGCCCACCAGCCCCAGGTAGTCTGGGATTGAAGCCGGGCTTACGCCGAACTTCTCGCGCACCCCGTCTTCGTTCATCACTACCTCTCGCCGCCGGTCCAGGGTCACCACCCGGTCGCCGCGCACCACCTGGGCCAGGTCCTTGTCCGGCGAGCACAGGACAATCTGCTCTACTTCCGGTGAGTCCTGCCAGCGCACTGCCGCCGCGCCCAGGGCATCATCGGCCTCGAACTCGGTCATGGGCCACACCACCAGTCCCATGGCCGCCGCCGCCCGCTCCGCCAGGGGAAACTGCTCCAGCAATTCCGGTGGGGTGCCCTCCCCCGTCTTGTATCCGGCGAACAGGTCGTTCCGGAAGGACAATATTTCCGTGTCGAAAGCCACCGCGACGTGGGTTACGTCGTCCTGGCGCAGCAGGGTGTTGAGGGTCTGGACCAAGCCCC
Source organism: Dehalococcoidia bacterium (assembly GCA_034423215.1). GTDB lineage: Bacteria > Chloroflexota > Dehalococcoidia > Lucifugimonadales > UBA3495 > Bin22. The sequence continues at coordinate 118,224 of DAOUIY010000067.1, read as the reverse complement.
GCACCGCCCCCACCTCGCGCCCGTCGGGGGCAACAATGGAAGGCAGCGCAAAATAGGCGCGAAAAAGCTCGTAAGTCCCATCTACCAGGTGAACTTTCATTACATCCCCTTGGTTATCCACGAATGAGCACGAATATCCACTAACTTATTTCATTAGTGATTATTCGTGCTCATTCGTGGATTGACGACTAGAGAGATTCGAGGAGGCGGGCTATGCGTTCGACGCCCTCCAGTACGCGGTCGGCGGGGGAGCGCATCAGGGCGATGCGGAAGTGGCCCTCGCCGCTTTCCCCGAAGCCGATGCCAGGGGTTACCACCACGCCCTCCCGCTCCACCAGCAGTTCCGCCAATTCCGTTGACGTCAGGTCTGCCGAGTATCGGGGAAACAGGAAAGTGGCGCCGTCGGGCAGGGGGCAGTGGACGCCGGGGACCTGGTAGAGGCGGTCGGCGCAGCGGATGCGCAGTTCGTTGCAGTCCTCCCGCCATCGGGTTACGTGGTCCTGCGGTCCCTGCAGGGCGGCCACTCCCGCCATCTGCACGAAGGGAGAGACAAAGCTGGCCGTCTGCTCCTGTATCTTGAGCAGGGGTTCCAGCAGGTCGGCCCGGGCGACGATGCAGCCCAGCCGCCACCCGGCCATGGAGTAGGCCTTGGTGAAAGTGTAACTGGTCAGCGTTCTCTCGGCCATGCCCTCCAGGTTTGCCACGGATATATGCCGGTTCGAGTCGTAGAGGAAGTACTCGTAGGTTTCGTCGCAGACCACCAGCAGATCATGCTCCCGGGCCACCCGGGCCACCGCCTCCAGTTCCTCCAGGGAATAGACCCGGCCGGTGGGGTTGTTTGGGTTGTTGATGATGAGCATCTTCGTCTGGGGCGTGACGTATTCCTTCAGGAGTTCGTAGCTGATGAAATACTCCTCTTCCTCGCTGAGGGGCACGGCCACCGGGACTCCCTCGGCCATTTCCACCTGCTGGCTGAAGCTGACCCAGGTGGGTTCCAGAACCAGAGCCTCGTCGCCGTTTTCGATGTAGGCGTTGATGGCTTCGAAAAGGCCCATCTTGCTGCCGGGCGTGACCAAGATGTCGCCATCCGGGTCTATGGTCCGGTTGTTGTGGGCGGCCAGCTTGTCGGCCATGGCCTGGCGCAACTGGGGCAGGCCCCGCGATGAGCTGATATTGGTTAGCCCTTCGTTGAGGGAGCGAACGCCGGCGTCTACGATGTGCTGCGGCGTAACATGATGGGGACTGGACTGGCCCAGGTCAATAACGTCCCGCCCCTGTCGGGCCAGTTGACGGGCCCTTTCACCGGCCGCCAGGGTGGCCGGCGGCTGGACTCGTTGGATACGATTTGCCGGGGTAAGCGCCATGGCTATGCTCCTTAAATCCACGAATGGACACGAATGTTCACTAATGGGGTTATTAAAGCATTGGTGGGTGTTCGTGTCTATTCGTGGATGAAAAGCGGGGGGTATGGTTCTACCGCCCGTAACCGGCGAGCCGGTCCACGTTGTCCAGCAAGTCCAGCACCAGCGCCGCCGCTTCTCCCAGGAGGTGCGGGTTGATGTGTTCCATGGTGTCCGCCGGCGTGTTGATGCGGGATAGGTCGTCGGACAGGAAGAACACCACCGGCACCCAGGCGTTGCGGAAGTTAACGTGGTCGCTGCCCCCGCCGCCCCGGCGGCTGGTTGGGGCCAGCCTGATTTCTCCCTGCTCGGCGGCTTCCCGGACGTGCCCGATGGCCCACCGGTCTCCCGAAATACGCAGCCCCGTGCCGGAGCCAACGGAGTCCATGTTTACCATCAGGTAAATCTCATCCAGCTTTTCCTGGGGCAGGCTGTCCACGTAGTAGGCGCTGCCGTGCAGGCCCGTCTCCTCGGACCCGAAGGCTATGAACTTGATGGTGAACGGGAAGGACTCTTCCGCCACCCGCTCGGCCACGGTCAGCAGGACCCCCATTCCCGACGCATTATCGGAAGCGCCCACGGAATCGGGCACGGTGTCGAAGTGGGCGCCTACCACCACTACACCCTCGCCGGCGCCGGCCAGTTCCGCGATGACGTTGCGGGAGGGCAGCGCGTCTTCTGCCACGACCACGGTCCCTTCCACCGCGGTTCCCTCGTTAAGGGACTCCAGCAGGCGGAGGCCATGGGCCCGGGAAAGGGACACCACCGGTATGCGGCTGTTGCCACCGAGGGTCCCGCGGAAGTTCCCGTCAACGTTATTGAAGATTATGGCTGCGACTGCTCCGGCCCGCTCAACCTGGGCAACCTTGCTGCCAAAAGTGACTTCGCCCCTCTCGATGAACGCAATCTTTCCTGCCAGGCCCTCCTCGGGAATGTCCCCGGGTTTGCCCAGTCCCACGAACGCCAGCCGGTCGGTGGCTTCCCCCGGAGCGGCGCCGTCCAGAGTATTGCTTTCCAGTTCTCCCAGGGAAGGGGTGGTCACGGATACGGTTGCCCTGGTTGACGCCCGCGAGAACTCCTGCAGCCGGGGACTGTAGCCCAGGTCTTCGAACCGCTGCATCAGGTATTCGGCGGCTTCCTTCTCCAGGTCGGTGCTGCTGGTCCTGGGGCCCAGCCCTTCGGCCAGTTCCTTCAGGTAGCCAAAGGCCGAGTCCTCCAACAGGTCAAGCTCTTCGAATATGGCCGGCACCGAGCCCGGCGACAGGGATTCCGTGGCGGCTTCTTCCGTGGCGGCTTCTTCCGTGGCGGCTTCCTGGGGCGTGCCAGCGTCCGGTGTACCGGAATTCGGAGCGGAAGCGTCCGCTGCGGCCTGGGAATTTGAACCCTCCTCGGAGCCGGCCAGCGGCCTGGTGGTTGGCTCGGCAGCGGGGGGAGCGGTGGGAATGTCGCGGACGGTTGGAGGCGGCAACGTCTCCGCAGGCTGGTCACCCGTCCCACTGGGGCTGGCCTGTCCCGAGACTGCCGGGGAGTTGGCGGGGGAGTCCGCAACCGTGTTCTGGGCCGGCTGGGTACTTACATCCGTCGCCGGGAAGCAGCCGGCCGCCGCGGCCCAGAGCAGGACCAGCAACAGTAGCGGGGTGAAGTGAGCCAGAATGTTGCGGCTGGATTTGCTCATGTCATCGGTACCTTAAAGGGATTTGGACAGGGGAGCCTGACAGGGGGCCTGACAGGGGGGCCAGCCAAGCAAGTCCTTTATCTGTTACGACGCAGCGGCGGGGAAGGTTTTCCATGCCCAGGTTTTGGCCCCTGCTCCGTTGAAAATTGCCCTCACGGCTGGGGTTTTGACCTATTTGGAATGACGGGTTTCGATAGTTACCCGTCATTCTGGCGCAGGCCAGAATCCAGGGTTGTTAGCGCCGGACCTGGTTCCTTACCTTCAGGACTCCTGGGTTCCGGCCTTCGCCGGAACGACGGAGAGAAGAAATTTCACCTATCATTTCAAAGTTGTTGGGCTAATAGTGGTTCAACTTATTTGAAATGAGGGATATTTTTTCCGCTCACCCTGAGCTTGTCGAAGGGCCGCCCTTTAACAGTTTGGCAGGTTGATGGTTCGACAGGCTCACCATGAGCGGACTCCCGCGTTCACCGTGAACGGACTCCCGCTTTCAACACGAGCGTAGTCTCAGCTTATCCAAAATTCCTATGCTGATGGACCAATATGTCCGGATGTTGGAAACCGGGGCCGGTCTTGTCGAGAATTTCGTCTCCAAGCCCAAAAGAAGGCCCCCACCGTGGTGCTGCTGAACTCACAGAGGGGGCGTTTTCAATGACTAATTCCGGTTTTACGATTACACGTTGCGCAGCTTGGGGTCCAGGCGGTCGCGCAGCCAGTCGCCCAGCAAGTTCATGGACAGCACGGAAAGCAGGATGGCCGCGCCGGGCCAGACGGTCAGCCACCACGAAGTAACCAGCAATTCCCGCCCATCGGCAACCATCAGACCCCAGGCCGGCGTGGGACGGGGCAGTCCGGCCCCCAGGAAGCTGAGCGTGGACTCCAGCAGGATAACCTGTCCAACTTCCAGGGTCGCCAGCACGATGATGGTGTTGACCACATTCGGGAAGACGTGGCGGGAAATAATGCGAAAGTTGGAGGCCCCGGCTACCCGGGCCCGGGCTACAAAGTCCTGGGACTTGATGCTCAGAGTCTCGCCCCGCACCAGGCGCGCATAGCGGGACCAGAAAATGGAAACGATGACGATAATAACCGTCTGGAAACTGGGCCCCAGCACCACGGCCAGCACCAGGGCGAAGAGTATGGCCGGCATAGAAAGGCAGATGTCCACCGCCCGCATCACCAGGTGGTCCAGGTTGCCGCCGAAGTACCCGGCCATCAGGCCCAGGGTGGTGCCGATGGTACCGGCCAGCAAGATGGAGATGGCGGCCACGGTAAGGGAAATACGCGCTCCGTAAATTATGCGGCTCAGAATGTCCCTGCCCTGCTTGTCGGTCCCCAGCAGGTTCTCGGTTGAGCCCCCCAGGGTAGCAAACACACCCTCACCCTCGGCTTCTACCCAGAAAGGCGGGGCCAGGCGTCCGCTTAGGCTCCCCACCACCGGGTCGTGCGGAGCAACCCAGTCAGCGAAAATAGCCGGCAACACCAGGACAAGCAAGAGAATAGACACGGGGAAGATCGGATACCTGCGGGCCGTTCCCAGGGCTCGCCAGACTCGGTTTGCGGTGCTTGAACCCGGTATGCTGCCGGGTATTGCCACGTTGGCCATAAAAATTAATCTCCTCCGCTTTCATTCCAGGTCTAATGGGTGTAGCGGATGCGCGGGTCCAAGTAGGCGTAGGCGACGTCAACCAGCAGGTTGGCGCCAATATATATTGCGGCGAAGAAAATCACCACCGATTGCACCACTGAAAAGTCCTTGGCGCGCAAGGCGTCAATGGCTAGCAGGCCCACTCCGGGCCAGGTGAAAATGGACTCGATAACCACCGAGCCGGTCATGGCGCCGCCAAGGATGAGGCCGAAGTAGGTTATGGGGGCGATAAGCGCGTTCCGCAGGCAATGCTTCCAGATGACGGCGCTTTCGCGTAAGCCCTTGATGCGAGCCAGCTTGACATACTCGGTGTCCAGCACCTCCAGCATGGAGGAACGAGTCAAACGCATAAGAGCCGCCACCTGGAAATAGCCCAGGGCAATGCCGGGCATCAGGATGTGTTTCCAGGTTCCACGTCCCGAGGTGGGCAGCCACTCAAGTTGAACGGCCAGCACCCACATAAGCATCAGGGCAATCCAGAAATTGGGCAGGGACTGCCCCAGTAGGGCCACAATCTTGCCGGCAAAATCTATCCCTGTGTCCTTCTTGACGGCCACTATCGCCCCCAGTGGCACGGCAATGACAGCGCTGACTATCAGGGCAATGGCCGCCAATTCCAGGGTGGCGGGCAACCGCTGCCAGAGTAGCTCGCGGGCGTCCTGGCCGGGGAAACGGATGGATTCACCAAACTTGCCGGTGGCAAAGTTGCCAATATAGGTGAGGTACTGAATGTGGAGGGGCTTGTCCAGCCCCCAGTAGGCCCGCACCCTTGCGTAGTCATCAGCCGTTGCGTCCACGTCCAGCAGCGTGTCCAGGGGGTCTCCGGAGAGCCTGCCCAGACCGAACACAATCATGCTAACCGCCACCAGGGCGATTACAGAGTGAAAAAGCCGGATCAGTATGAATCTCTGCATATAGCTTGTCCTGGCCCCTGAAAGACGATTTTCGACCGGCGTCCTATCGTTGCTGTCATTTGGGGTTGGTTTTCGAGCAGCTTTTCTGGTCTTGTCTGGTTCCCGGGGCCCGCACTATATGCCTGGCAGACGTTGTGAGGCAACAGCGTGTGGAACCGCTACGAAATGATTAGGCAATATATTCTAGGTAAAATTGCATGTCAATACTTGGCCGCGCCGCAGCAGCTTTAGAGGTTAGGTGCAGGATGGATGGTTTCTCTGGGAGGCAGGGCGCACACGCAGGACTGCACTAACTCTTCCGCCTTTTATACCAACCCGTCGCAAGCCATCGGAAAGGATACGATGCCGGTTAAAGAGAAATCCACATGCGTCAAGCCGCCGCGCGCTTTATTCTGGACGTTCCGGGGCAGGAACAGGGCAAAAATAAAGTGGGAATGGAGACTGAGCCTCCTGGCGAGACCGGAAGCCTTTGACCTATCGGTCTTGTCGCTGGAATCGCCGGCCCGTTAAAAGAAACAAAACACCCAGTCTATTGCCGCAAAGTGCCATGCATTGCCTATGGGCGACGAAAAGCGAAATACGCCGGCAAGTATTGACACCCAAAATACTACAAGCCTATACTCTGTCAGTTTTCCGGGTATCGCCAAAATCAACCAAATGGCTGGAACACGGACGCCTAGTTTTTGCATGCAGGAGGTTGCTGCCGATGAGTTTCTGGTTAAGCAAATGCCGAATTCTTTTCGCTTTCTCTCTCATTGGACTTCTGGCCCTCGTGGTGGCGTGTGGCAGCGCCGCTCCCGAGGTTATTGAAAGGGAAGTGGAAGTGGTCAGGGAAGTACCTGTTGAGGTGGTCAGGGAGGTTGAGAGGGAGGTACAGGTTCCCGTTGAAGTTGAAAAGGTAGTAGAAAGGGAAGTACAGGTCGTACAAGAAGTAGAGGTACTGAAGGAAGTACCCAGGGAAACCGTCGTTGAGAGGACGGTAATCGCCACGCCCACCCCCATTCCGGCGATGATGGAAGAGGTGGAGGCCAAGGTTGACCGCGTAATCTACGCCTTGGGCGAGGTTCAGGAAACCAACCGGCACTGGACCGTGGGTCGTCCTTCTTACTACCAGTTCGACCCTTATTCGGAAACCCTGATAGGGATACACGAAGTAACCAACGCTCGTATTCCCCGCCTGGCCAAGAGCTGGGAGTCGAGCCCTGACGGTCGAGAATGGACGTTGTACCTGGAAGAGGGAGTGCCCTTCCACTTCGACTGGGGTGAGTTTACCTCCGCTGACGTGATAGCGTCCTTTGACCGCATCCTGGGAGAAGATTCCCAGGTTTCGGCGGCCTCCTTCTTCGATGGCGCGACCTATGATGCCGTGGATGACTATACGGTGAAGGTCACCTTTCCCTCCCTGGCGCTTGATACGCCGGCCATCCTTTCCCGCGGCTTTGGCGGCGGCGAGATCATGATGCTGAGCAAGCGCCAGTTTGATGAAGTTGGAGTAGAAGGCTTTGATGAGAAGCCCGCCGGCACCGGTTCCTATGTGTATGGCGGCAGGACAGTGGGCCAGAACATCTGGTTCGAAAAGGCTCCACAGCCCCACTGGCGGGGAGAGAACCCGGATTTCCAGGAAGTGGAACTGCGCTGGGTTCGTGAAGACCTTACCCGGCTGGCCGCTCTGCTGACCGGCGAAATTCATATCGCTGCCCTGTCCCGGGAATTGCAGCTGGAAGCTGCCCGCAACGGCATGGTAAATGCCGAGGCCGGCGCGCCCACGCACTACCTCACCATGTTCCTGGGTGGACAGTACTATGGCGCCTACCAGGAAGACTATGATCCCGCCGTGCCCTGGGCCAGCCCCGATAACGGCAAGATTATCCGGCAGGCTATGAACAAGGCTATTGACCGGGAAGAGATGCTCCAGCACGTCCTCAAGGGTCAGGGCAGCCTGATGCTGCTGACCCAGTTCCACCCAGTGCTGGGCGTGTGGAACGATGAATGGGAGAACGACTGGGAAGAACTCTATGGCTACGACCCGGATGCTGCCCGGGAGTTGATGGCGCAGGCCGGGTACACGCCCGAGAACCCCATGCCTTTCACCTCCTATAACTATTTCTCCTCCGATGAGCCGGAAACGGCCGTTATGCTGGAAGCCCTGATTAACTACTGGCAGCCCATCGGTATTGAAGTTACTCTGCTGGACAGCGAGTGGGGCACCGTCCGTAAGAATTACCGCGAACGGACGGACTTCATCAAGAAGGGCGGCTGGGGCAACGTAATTACCATGCGCTCCCTGACCAACCGGCTTCGCAGTTGGTCATCCGCACAGGGTGTGGGCGGCTCCGGCTACTACTCTGACGTGATTGAGCGGAATTATGCGGAGTTCCAGGCCATGGACACCGTGGACAATGACCGTATTCACGAACTGCTGCTGGAGATGGGTAACGACAAGTACTACAATTTTGCCGACATACCTTTCTTCTGGTTCACCTTGCAGGTAACGTTCAACCCCGAGGTGGTGGAGAGCTGGACCTTCCCCGGTACCGCCGGTTCGAAGACCAGCCACTGGAACCTGCTCAAGGCTGCGCAGTAAGCTCTATCGCCATTACCGCCCTGTCAAGCAGGGCAGATGCCTGACACTTGCGGCCTCCCGTGAATCTCACGGGAGGCCGTCTATTCCACGGGCCGGGCAGCAACCATTGACGAACCCGAGACGCCCGGTCGCCCGTCGGGAGAAGCAAGCGGGAGATGATACAATACAAACCGTCCGAATAATCATTTACACCGCTGCCTTTGCCATTGTAATCGGCATAGGCGCGGCCATTGCCCTGCTGAGCCTGTCAGTTGCCCCGGCCGATGCCCGTACCAGCGGCCTGACCATGCTGGCAGTCGGGTTGGGCGGCTTGGGTGTCGCTGGCGGCGTCGTTTACCTGGCGGAGAAACTGATTAACCTGGCAAAAGGAGTGGCCTTTATGCTGGCAGAGCTGATAGTTGAGAAGTTCAAAAAGCGGGAACGGGCCATTGGCCGGGAGGAAGGTCGGGAGGAAGGCCGGGCAAAAGGTCGGGAAGAAGGCCGGGAAGAAGGCCGGGCAGAGAATCAACTGGCTTGGCGTGCTTGGCACCGGCGGCAGCAGGAAGCTCTACGCTCTGGTGTGCCCTTTGATGAGCCGCCGCCCGGGTCTGACTCGGAGGATAACAATCACCCTGGCGCATCGAGCTAAGAGGGACGCTCTCATGTGGGCGGAAATATTGGTCGAGAAATTCAAAAAGCGAGAGCGGGAGATAGGCCGAGAGGAAGGCCGGGCAGAGGTTCAACTGGCTCGGCGTGATTGGTACCGGCGTCAGCAGGAAGCCCTACGCTCCGGTCTGTCCTTCGATGAGCCGCCGCCCTTCTTATATACAGAAAATAGCAATTACCCTGGCGAATCCACCTGAGGACACCATTGGTGGAGGCGGGTAAAGATGGCCCTCCGCCTTTTGGCTTCGAAGAACCCTGAACCGGTCTTTCGGTTGCTAGCTTGGGCAAGAAATACATGGAGGAAATATGGCAACGCAAACGCAGGAAATCAGAAACATGCGCTTGGTCTCCCACCACGACCTTAACGGCTATGGCAACATAGGCGAGGGAGTTCACCTGCACCAGACCAGGGACGGGCGGCGGGTGCTTTACTTGGCCCACGAAAGCGCCCCCAAGGACATAACCAGCGTTGACGTCACCGACATTGCCAACCCCAGGCTGTTGGCGCAGACCGAGTTGGCCTACGGTCACCTGCGGTCCAATTCCCTCTCCATCGTGGACGATACCATGCTGGTGGCCTACCAGTCGCTGGAACCCGGCCAGCCGGGCACAGGAATGGGTGTGTATAACATCAGCAACCCGGAAGAACCCCAGCAAATCGGCTTCATGGACCTGGGCGGCGAGTACTCCCGGGGTTGCCATTGCCTTTGGTGGGTGGAAGGGAATTACGCCCATCTGTCCACCGGTGCGGCGGACTTCCAGCCCCGCAACCAGAAGGACGACCAGTTTTACATGATTGTGGACGTTTCGGACCCCACTGCTCCCCGGGAAGCCGGCCGCTGGTGGTTCCCCGGCACCAGGGAAGGGGACTCGGACCCCATGCCGGCCAGGCACCCCCAGTTTGACGCCGGCCACCGGCTGCATAACGGCAATGTCTATCCCGAACGTCCCGACCGGGCCTACTGCGCCTACATGGATTCGGGTGTGGTCATCCTGGACATTGAGGACAAGGCTAACCCCAGGATGGTCAGCCATATCAACTACGCGCCCCCCTTCCCCGGCTTTACCCACACGGTACTGCCCCTCTTTGATCGTGACCTAATGCTGGTGACCCAGGAGGCCGTGCGGCTCAACGGAGAGGACTATCCCAAGTTGATGTGGATGATGGACATTCGGGACGAAACCAACCCCATCATCATCAGCACGCTGCCCATGCCCGATACTGAGGACTTCTTTAACCGACCGGGACGGTTCGGCGCCCACAATGTTTACGAGAACCAGCCCGGGGCCACGTGCTTCTTCTCTGACACCCTGATATTCGCCACCCTGTTCAACGCCGGCGTGCGGGTTTACGACACCAGCGATCCCTTCCGCCCTGAAGAGGTGGCGTACTTTGTGCCGGAGATTCCCGACGGCGCGCCTTCCAACGGCATCAACGACGTTTACGTGGACGAGAACGGGATCATGTACGTAGTTGACCGGCTGAAGGGAGGACTGTATATCCTGGAGCTGACTATTTAGTAATTATCTCAATAGTCCCTGCCCCATTAACGAGGGAAGGCAACGATGGGCGTGAATGCTGCCACATCATACTGACGGTACACACCGGACGTTCGCTGATAGCATTGAGATATTTGGGTAGATATTGCCAACCGGTTTTGTCTGCATCGGGGCGGGTAACGAGCTCGCCCCTCTTTTTTTTGCCGCCGACCCGGTTTCCGGGGAAGCGAGGGTAGCAGAATCAAGGCTTGTCTGATTGCGATGCTATAATTTGCTGAGAGAGAACCCTCGCCCAGCCGCATACTCTCAATCCCTATACCCAGGGGTCAATCAATTTGAAAGAACTGAATCAGGCAGCGAAGCAACGCCTGGCCGCGCTCCAGGAGTCCTTTGAAGAAGCATCGGCGCACATGATGGGCTATCCGGCCAACCTGGATTTCGACTATAGCGACCTGCTGCCTTTCCTGAATTACAACGCCAATAATGTGGGCGACCCATTTCATGGCACCAACTACCGGGTCAACTGCCACGAGTTTGAGCGGGAAGTAATCGCCAAGTTCGCCTCGCTGGCGCGCCTCAACCCCGAGCACGCCTGGGGCTACGTAACCACCGGCGGCACCGAAGGAAACATGTACGGCCTGTACATGGCCCGAGAACTGCACCCCAACGGAGTGGTCTATTTCTCCCAGGACACCCACTACAGCATCCTGAAGATTCTGCAGGTGCTGAACATGCGCAACATAATGATTCGGAGCCAGGAAAACGGGGAAATAGACTACGACGACCTCCATGAGACCATTCGGATAAACCGGGACGTGCCGGTTATCTTTATGGCCAATATAGGCACCACCATGAAGGGCGCGGTGGACAACCTGGACAAGGTGCGGGAAATCCTGGGGGAACTCGCCATCACCCGCTCATACATTCATTCGGACGCCGCCCTCAGCGGGATGATCCTGCCCTTTGTGCCCGACCCGCAGCCCTTTGGCTTTGACGCCGGAGCGGACAGCCTGGCGGTCAGCGGGCACAAGTTGATAGGCTCTCCCATTCCCTGTGGCGTAGTGCTGACCCGGAAGGAGTATGTGTCCCGCATATCCCGCTCCGTCGAATACGTGGGGGTGCTGGATACCACCATTCCCGGCTCCCGCAACGCCTGGACCCCGCTGCTGCTATGGTATGCCCTGGAGCGCTATGGGGAAGAGGGATTGAGGGACCTGGTTAAAGGCATGCTGGAGGTGGCCGAATACGCCGAGAATCGGCTCAACGACAGCGGCGTGCCGGCCTGGCGCAACCCGAACTCGGTTACGGTGCTGTTCCCCAGGCCGCCCCAGGAAGTGATTAGCAAGTGGCAGCTTGCGCCCCACCGCAATCTGGCCCATCTGATTACCATGCCCCATGTGACCCGGGAAATGGTGGACAGACTGGTTGACGACTGCCTGGCAGGGTTCGAGTTGCGGGTCGCGGGTTAGTTTTCGAAGTTTCCAACCGGAGGAGTCTCTTGGAGCGTATTGTCATCATGGCCCGGGATGAAGTTGGCGTCCTGTCGGATGTCACCGGCGTCCTGGCCCAGGCCAACGTAAACCTGGAATCCATTAACACCCAAGTAAATGGGGAACACGGCACTATCATCATCAGCACTGACGACACCGACCGGGCGCTGGTGGCGCTGGCGGAAGCCGGTTATTCCGCAGTCACCGATGATGCGCTGCTTATCCGCCTGAAGGACGAGCCCGGGGCCCTGGCCAGGGTGGCGCAGCGATTCGGCGATGCCGGCATTAACATCCGAAGTGTACATATCCTGGACCGCACGGAAGGGTTTGCCACGATTGCGCTTTCTACCCTGCCTGAGGACCGTCCCCGGGCCGAGGAGTTGGTTTCAACTGAAGAGAAGGTGTAGGGACCCGAAGAAGACCGGATATTTTCTGTTCGTTGACTATGCCGGCGGGACGCTCCTATAATTCCAGCCACGTTTAATACAGGTGGAAACTCGCACTGGCGGGCGAATACATGCCTGAATTGCATACCTGAGCGGAGGTACTGATGGGAGAAATACTTGGCGTAGGCGCTACTCACTATCCCCCCGGGCTGGTGCCCGACGAATACAAGCCCTGGCCCCTGACCCGCATGCTCAAGACCAACCGCATTCCCGATCACATGAAGGACCCGTCCAATTGGCCCGCGGAAATGCAGGCCGAGTGGGGAGACGACGAGGGAATCACCTCCCACAAGGCGCATCGGGCCCAGGTGTTTAACGCCTTCCGAAAGATACGGGAAGAGATAGACGCCTTTAACCCTGACTTTATCCTGTTGTGGGGCGACGACCAGTACGAGAACTTCCGCGAGGACATCATTCCTCCCTTCTGTGTGCTGGCCTATGACCAGATTGACTTTCAGCCCTACCATCGCATTGGTGACCGGCCCAACGTGTGGGACGAGCCCAGGGACAAGGTTTTCAGCGTCCCCGGCCACCGGGAAGCCGGTCGCTACCTCACGCGTCGGCTGATTGAGCAGGGCGTTGACATGGCCTATGCCTACAAGCCCCTGCACGAGAAGGCCGGGCTGGGCCATGCCTTTGCCAACACGTTGCTGTTCCTGGACCTGGACCGCAAGGGGTTTAATTATCCCGTGCTGCCCATGGCGGTGAACTGCTACGGCAGCAACGTGGTCCGGATGCGGGGCGGCGCCGAAGTTTTCGAGGAAGAGCTTGACCCGCCTTCGCCCACGCCGCGCCGCTGCTTCGAGATTGGGCAGGCAACGGCCAGGGCCCTGATTGACAGTCCCTACCGGGTCGTCTTGATGGCATCATCCAGCTGGTCCCACGCATTCCTGACCGAGAAGAATAGCTGGGTCTATCCGGACCTGGAGGCCGACCGAGTGCTGCTGGACGCGCTACGCAAGGGCGAGTACGACACCTGGAAGAACTGGACATTGCACCAGGTAGAGGAATCTGGCCAGCAGGAGACGCTGAACTGGCAGTGCCTGGTGGGCGCCATGGCCGAATTGGACCGGCGAGCCGACTATCTGGAGTGGGCGGAGTGCTGGAGCTTCAACGCTCCCAAGTGCCTGGCGGTGTTCAAGTAGGGTCAGGAGGTCTTGACGACTTTAGAACGGAATGGGGATTCCGCTTGCCTGGTTGGTCCAAGTTAGTACCGGGGCGGAATCCCTGCCATTTTGAGAAGAAGCTGGAGTACAAAGGGGTTACAACGGCGATATAATGAGAGGTGTGCGGGACTACTGGGTAGTTTATTACCTGGTTTACTTCGTTTCGGTCATCACATTAGTGGCGTTGAACTGGCGCAGCTTCACTGTTGAAAACTATGTCTATCTTTTGGCTGCTATTGCCGGGGCTTCCATAGGCATAGCCTTGTTTGTCGCAGTTGTATCGGAGGGAATAGGTTATATGGTTCTACTAATTCCCCGCAGAATAAGGCAGTTGAAGAATCAAGGGAAGAGAGAGTTGCAAGAAGAATGGATGGCATGGTACCGGCGGCAACAGGCAGCGCTTCGGTCCGGTTCGCCCTTTGACGAACCTCCCCCTGACGGTCCGGATGACGAGAAGGGAGAATAAGCCCTGCGGTGAAAATTAGAAAACTGCGTACCTAAAACCGCAGTAACTCCTGAAGTTCCTTTCCTCCTTCATTGGGCCCCACCACTGCCAGGCGCAGCTTGTCCGGGTCCAGCACCCGCTCCGCAATTCTTGCCACGTCCTCGGCGCCAACCTCGTCTATTTTGGCGATGGTCTCGTCCAGGGTAGCGATTTGTCCCAACAGCAGTTCCTGCCCGCCAAGCCACGCCGCCACCGAGCGGGTATCTTCCATGCGAAGCATCAGGCGGCCCTTGGAGTATTCTTTCGCCTTTTTCAACTCGGCTTCCGGCACGGGCTGGCGCATGCCGGAAAGGTCCTTCATCACCGCCCGCACCGCTTCCGCCGTCTTCCTGGGTTCAACCCCGCAATAGACCACCAGGGAGCCGCAATCGCGGAAGTGATTGAGGGAACTGGCGACATCATAGGCCAGTCCCTGCTCTTCCCTCAGGTTCAGAAAGAGGCGGCTGCTCATGCCGTCGCCCAGGACTCCGTTCAATATGGCCAGGGAGTAGCGGTCTGGATCGGTCAATGAGATTCCCGGCAGGCCCAGGCAAATGTGGGCCTGGTCTGCCTGCCGCTGCTCCACCTTCGCCACCGGGCCCATGCCCGCATCCGCGTAATGGTCCACCACCGGCTCCCAGTCCAGGCCCGGGCGCGGCAGCCATCCGGCGGTGGCTTCGTTCACCATATCCACCACTTCGGCATGGTCAATGTTGCCGGCCACGGCTATAACCGTGTTGGCCGGGTTGTACTGTTGAATCATGTAGTCCCGGACGTTTTCCAGGGTGATGCGGTCCACGGACTCCAGCGTGCCGCCCACGTCCCGGCCCATGGCCTGTTCGGGCCACAACAGTTCGTCTATGAGCAAGTCCACCCGCTGGGACGGGTAATCATAGGTCATGCGTAGTTCTTCCTGGATGACCTCCCGTTCCTTTTCCATTTCAACCGGGTCCAGCAGAGGGTTCAGCACCAGGTCCAGCAGCACGGCGAAGGCCTGCTTGAAGTGCAGCCTGGCTACCTTGCACCAGAAAACGGTCAGTTCCCGGTCGGTGCTGGCGTTCATGATGCCGCCCACACCCTCAACGGCCTCGCTGACGTGGCGAGCCGTGGGCCAGTTTTCGGTGCCCTTGAAGGGCAAATGTTCCAGGAAGTGGGAAAGGCCGGCCAACTCTTGAGGCTCGTAGCGGGAGCCGGCCCCTACGCTTATTGTCATTGACACCGACGTGGAGTGGGGCATGGCGGAGGTAAGGATTCTCAGTTGGTTGTCCAGAACGGTGCGTTGGAACATTTTTGCCTCAATAAGGTTTTGGCGAAGCTCGCTCCCGGCCCATAAGGGGTTAACGAGAAGGAAGCCCAGCGAAGTTTCGCTGCTTTCCGAGGGTGTACTTAACCCGACATGTCGTTAACGGAGTAACCGGCCTTCTGCATTTCCTCGGCCTGCGCGGTGCTTATCATCTTGGATACCACGCCTTCGGGCCCTTCGGCGGCCTGACCCTGAATGCCGTAACGACCGTTCTTGTAGCGCACCAACTTAACGTCTTTGACCGGAACCTGACGCCGTGCTTTGAAACTGTATGCGGTGAATTCTGACATGGATAGCCTCACCTTTTTGTAATTTTGTATATGCTGACCAGCAATATGATACTTGCTATCATGACCTTGAAGTCTACCAAGAATCGGGTAGCGTGTCAACGATTGTACCTAGTTGATACGCCACTTCCGCGCATTTCCCGGACCCTGATGCGACCCAAGAGTATGCCCGCTCAATTCGACATTATCGGTGCTCCCCACTTTTGGGTAGTCCTGCCACGTCCTCCAAATGGTCGGGCAAGCGATAATATCAGGTGAGCGGGCTGGCAGAAGGGCGACAGCCTGATACGTTCACGCCCTGCTAATGCTTACTCGGTTTCCAGCCAGTCCACGTCGCCGAACAGGTCAGGGGAGTGACTCTTGGACGTGAAAACCTGGTAACGACGGCGGGCCTCGCCAATGGTTGTGTCCACCGGCCCGTGTCCGGCATAAACGGCCACTTCATCGGGCAGGGTGAGCAGCTTGCTGCTGATGCTGCTCAGAATTTGCTGCAGGAGTTCGGGACTGCGGGACTTGCCGGGTCCGCCGGGGAACAGGGTGTCCCCGGAAAAGAGGTGCTTGCCTACCAGGAAACAGGTGGCGCCTTCGGTATGCCCGGGGGTATAGATGGCTTGGGCTGTCTGGTTGCCGAAGGAAATGGTGTCGCCATCGTTCAAGACCGTTTCCGGGGTGCGGGGGATGCCGTCCACGTCGTTGGCGTGAACTGCCACGGGCGCGCCGATGGCGCCGGTAATTTCGTGGAAACCATTCAGGTGGTCCTGGTGCTTGTGGGTAATCAGGATGGCTTTAATCTGCACGTCGCCAACCTGGTCTATCAGCTTTTCGGGCTCGGCAGGTGTATCTATAATGATGCCCTCGTTGGTTTCGGGGCAGACTACAATGTAGCCGTTGTTATCGTAGGGACCCATGTTGATCTTGGCGATTTTCACCTCGCCGTCGTAGTGCAAGTCCATAGCATTTCCTCCCGGGAGATTGGGGTGTGGTGTGGTTATTCTAACAAATTATGCACCGTCCTGATATGCTACAATTCGAAGACGTGAAAGGGACATGCAAAGTACCATTTTATTTGACGTGCCTACTCCATTGGGGTTCGGCGTCCATACACCCAGTAACTACTGGCGGTACATTTTGACAAAACACCCGGACATGGCAGAGCGACTGGATGATGTTACTGATACCCTGATGAACCCTGACGAGGTATGGCAGAGTCTTACAGACCCGGAAATGTACGAATTCTACCGAGTGGAGGGAAGCCGCCGATATCTACGGGTTGTGGTCAGAAACGAACCCGGAGGCGGATTCTTGATTAACGCCTATCCAACCGATTATATAAAGGCCAGGGTGAAAGTATGGCCGAAATAAGGGTTTCCTATGCGCATCCCTACGGCGTTTTGTGGGCCGGCTGGGACGACCCCAAGAAAGAGGACATTTGCACAGACATTGACGATGATGTCAGCGCTATTGTCAGCCTTGACGTTAACGAGCAAGCTATTGCCTTTGAGGACTACGTTTACCCTCTCGATGCTCCTTCGGACTTAAAGGTTAAGGTACACCATGACCGGGCGAGGAAATCCCTAACCGTGTGGTTTGACAATCCCGATAAGGAGTGTAAGCGCAACGAACCCGTCCACGATGTGGTACTAATCAAGGACACCACCGGCAAAGTGATTGGGGTCGAAAAGCTGCACTATGTCATTGGGGAAACCGAGGACATCATTGTTTCGGTGGACACTTTCACTGATGACAGTCTCTTGGAGAATCAAGGATCCCACCTCTAGTTCAAACGCTGGCCCGGGCCGCTAACGGCGTACCAGTCAAACCCCTGGGATTCTACGCGGACGCAGACGTACTTGGGAGCCGTGTACTCGTGGATGAAGTCGAAGCTCCCCTCGCGCCCGTAGCCGCTGTCCTTGAAGCCGCCCCAGGGTATGCCCGGGTGAAGCCGGTGATGGTCGTTAATCCAGACAATACCCGCCTCAACCTCGCCGGCCACCCGGTGGGCGCGGGCCACGTCCCTGGTCCAGATCGAGCACCCCAGCCCGTAGGGTATGTCGTTGGCGATGGCCACGGCCTCCTCCTCGGTGTCAAAGGGGATTACGCAGACCACCGGGCCGAATATCTCCTCCTGCGCCACTGTCATATTGGGACGCACATCAGCCAGCACCGTCGGCTCGATGAAGTATCCGTTGGCGAACTGCGCCCCGTCGGCGTGTTTGCCGCCGTGGGCAATCCTGGCCCCCTGCTCCCTGGCCCCCTTCACGTAGTCCAGTATGCGATCGTATGAAGGTCTTGAGACCACCGGCCCCATCTGGGTTTCAAACTCGGTGGGGTCGCCCAGCCGGATTTGCGATACCTTGGCCGACAGTTGCTCCACGAACCGGTCGTAGATGGAGCTGTGGACCAGGGCCCGCGAGCCCTGGATGCAGGTCTGGCCCGAGGCGACGAAGGAGGCAAAGGCGCAACCGTTGACCGCTTCGTCCAGGTTGGCGTCAGGGAACACGATGACCGGCGCCTTGCCGCCCAGTTCCGCCTGGAAGGGAGTGAGGTTGCGGCCCACCACTTCGCCCACGGCGCGGCCCGTCTCGGTGCCGCCGGTCAGGTCCAGCTTGCCCAGGCGACGGTCTCCGGCCAGGGCCTTGCCGGCGGTGGGTCCAAAGCCGTTGACGATGTTCAGGACGCCCGGCGGCAATCCTGCCTCCAATGCGATGTTGCCGATCTCGGTGGGAGTCAATGGCGCCCATTCCGACGGTTTCAAGACTACCACGCAGCCGGCGGCCAGGGCCGGGGCCAGCTTCTTGGAGGCGATCATCAGGGGGTGATTCCAGGGGGTCAGTTGCCCCACCACGCCAAGGGGAACCCGCACCGTGTAGTTCAGGTGGCCCCGGTCGGTGGGGACGGTGGAACCCTGGATTTTATCGCAAAAGCCGGCAAAGTAGCGGAAATAGCTGGCGACCACCAGCATCTGGGAAGAGGTCTCTGAAATGGGCCGGCCGTTGGAGATTGACTCCATCCGGCCCAGTTCCATGCGCCGCTCTTCCACTATGTCGGCCATGCGCCAGAGAATCTTGCCCCGTTCCGAGTCGGGCATGGTGGACCAGGGGCCGTGCTTGAAGGCCCGCTCGGCGCTGGCTACCGCTGCGGCCACGTCGGCCTCGCCGGCGTTGGCCATGCGGGCCACCGTTTGGCCCGTAGCCGGGTTTTCTACGTCAAAATAGTCTCCGCTGGCGGCAGGTTGCCACTCGCCGTCAATCAGCAGGTCGTATTGCATAGTCTTGGTTTGGGTCATGGGTGTTTGCCCCTCAACTGTCTTGGTTATCTAGTAATCACCGTTACATCCCCGCGGAAAGTTGGGGGAGTATGAAGTTCGAATCCGTCCGGCGTTTATGGTGATTACGGCGCCCTCTTCCAATTCCTGCCTGTAACTCCTAATCAATCTTTCAACCAATGTCATTCTCCGGG
Organism: Dehalococcoidia bacterium; assembly: GCA_034423215.1. Classification (GTDB taxonomy): domain Bacteria; phylum Chloroflexota; class Dehalococcoidia; order Lucifugimonadales; family UBA3495; genus Bin22. Next base: position 99,223 of record DAOUIY010000067.1, on the reverse strand, counting down.
ACATCTCCAGGTCGGGCAGCCGTATCAGCCCGCTGTGGGCAGCAAGGCGCATAAATATAAGCTCACCGTAGTCCTTGTCTATTGTGATGAATATGCGTCTTTCTGCCGCCGCATATTCCAGCAACGCCTGGTCTCCCGGGTCCGGGCCGAGGCTTTGCGCTTCAAGAACGTCGTGCCCGTTGGTCCTTAACCACTCGGCCAGACGACGCCCGGCGCACCGGTCTGTCATGAACCTCAAACGCCGTCAACCGATATGGACGCCAAGGTGTCACCGGATACTACGGCGCAGGCATAGGCAATGCAGGCGCGAATGTCATCCGGTTCCAGTTCCGGATAATCGTCCAGGATATCCTCCTGGGATACTCCTTGGCTCAGTAAACTGAGGATAAGCCTCACCGAAATACGCATATCGCGGATGATCGGCTTGCCCCCAAACACGTCCTGCCTGGCGGTTATACGCGCTAGAAGTTCCTGTTGGGTATCCATCCAATTTAACCCTCAAATGGTGGTAACGGCGCCAGCGGTATTGTAGTGATTAATCGTCCCCCACCGCCACCGGTTCCTTGACGCGCTTGCGTGGGGTTTTTCTGGCGGCTTTCTTCTTTGGGGGCGCCGGTTCTTCCTCTTCAACAACTTCCGGCGCTGCCGCCACGGTTAACGGCGCGTGGCCGTTGGCCTCCAGCAGGGGTTTGAGGTAGCGGCCCGTGTGGGACGTGGGGTGCCGGGCAAGCATTTCAGGGGTGCCGGTGGCAATCAACTCGCCGCCCCGGTCGCCGGCGCCTGGGCCCAGGTCAATAATCCAGTCGGCGTTCTTAATCAGGTCCAGGTTGTGTTCGATGAGGACGATGGTGTTGCGGTTGTCCACCAGGCGGTGCAGTACCCGCAGCAGGGCGGCGCAGTCGTCAAAAGAGAGGCCGGTGGTGGGTTCGTCCATGAGATACAGGGTCTTGCCGGTAGCCCGCTTGGCCAGTTCCGTGGCCAGCTTTACCCGCTGGGCTTCGCCGCCGGACAGGGTGGTTGCCGGCTGCCCCAACCGGATGTAGCCCAATCCCACGTCCCGCAGGGTTTCCAGTTTGGGACGGATGCGGGGGAAGTTGTAGAAAAACTCCAGGGCCGTGTCCACCGTCATTTCCAGTACGTCGGCGATGCTCTTGTCCCTGAGCGTTACTTCCATGGCCTCCCGGTTGTAGCGGCGCCCGTTGCAGATGTCGCAGGGGACGGTTACGTCGGGCAGGAACTGCATTTCAATCTGGTTATAGCCCTCGCCCTGGCAGGCTTCGCAGCGGCCACCCTTGACGTTGAAGGAAAAGCGGCCGGGCTTGTAGCCGCGAATCCTGGCCTCGGGCAAGGAAGCGAATAACTCCCGGATGGGGGTAAAGGCCCCAGTGTAGGTGGCGGGATTGCTGCGGGGCGTCCGGCCAATGGGAGACTGGTCAATATTGACCACCTTGTCTATGTTCTCCACGCCCGTAACGTCGTCGTGGTCGCCGGGGTAGTCCCGGGCCTTGTTAATTACCTGCGCCAGCCGTTTGTAGAGAATGTCATAGGTGAGGGTGCTTTTGCCGGAACCGGACACGCCGGTAACGCAGGTAAGCATTCCCAGCGGTATGGATACGTCCACGTTCTTGAGGTTGTTTTCCCTCGCCCCGGTTACCGTAATGTGGAGGCCGTTGCCAGGGCGGCGGCTCCCGGGAAGGGGTATCTCCTTGACACCGCTCAGGTACTGGCCGGTCAGGGAGCCGGAGTTCGCCATAACCTCGTCTATCCGGCCGGTGGCTACCACGTGGCCGCCGTGTTCACCGGCGCCGGGCCCCAGGTCAACAATGTAGTCCGCGGCCCGCATCATGGCCTCGTCGTGTTCTACCACTATCACCGTGTTGCCCATGTCGCGCAGCCGGGTGAGAGTGTTGATGAGGCGGTGGTCGTCGTGGGGGTGCAGGCCCACGGTGGGCTCGTCGCACACATAGAGGACCCCGGTGAGGCCGGAGCCAATCTGGGTTGCCAGCCTGACCCGCTGGGCTTCTCCCCCGGACAAGGTGCGGGCGGTGCGGCTCATGGTCACGTAGTCCAGGCCTATGCCGTCCAGGAACCTCAGCCGGCCGTCAATCTCCTTGAGAATCTGGTTGGCGATGGACTTGTCGCGGCGGGACAGGACTTCTCCGGCGTGCTTACCGTCGGCATCCGGGTCTATGTCCCTTACCCACTCCACGCCCTGGCCAATGTTCATGGCGGTAACGTCCATGATGCTGAGGCCGCAGACCTTGACGCCCAGGGCTTCGGGCTTCAGCCTTTGACCCTTGCAGGCCTGGCAGGGGCGGGCGGTCATGTACCGCTCGATTTCCTGGCGGGTGTGGTCGGACTCGGTTTCGCGGTACCGCCGCTCCAGGTTGGGAATTACCCCCTCGAAGCGGGTGTCCCAGCTGTAGGTGCGGCCGTTGTGAGTGCGGTGCCGGATGGTGACCTTCTTGCCCTTGACGCCGTAGAGAATGACCTTCAGGTGCTCCTCGTCCAGGTCCTTGACCGGAACCTGGGGAGAAAAGCCATGGGCGCGGGCCACCGATTCCATCATGCTCATGTACCAGCCCGAAGAGGCCCCGGTGCGGTTCCAGGCCACCACCGCGCCTTCCAGCAGGGACAGGTTCTTGTTGGGCATGACCAGGTTGGGGTCCACTTCCAGCTTGAAGCCCAGGCCGGTGCACTGGGAGCAGGCCCCGTGCGGGCTGTTGAAGCTAAAGGTGCGGGGCTCTATTTCCGGCAGGCTGATTCCGCAACGAACGCAGGCGAACTGTTCGGAAAAGACCATCTCCTCCTCTTTGGCTCCCTCTTCGCTGGGCTGCCTGAGTATCTGCAGGACGCCCTCACCTTCGCGCAGGGCCGTCTCCACCGACTCGGAGACCCGGCTCAGTTCCGTATCGGGCCGGATGATGATGCGGTCCACCACCAGTTCAATGTAGTGCCACTTCTGCTTGTCGAGATTGGGGCTTTCCATCTCGTCCAGCATGAGGATTTCGCCGTTGACCCGGATGCGGACAAAGCCGGCGCGGCGGGCGGCCTCGAAAACGTCCTTGTGCTCGCCCTTCTTGCGGCGCACCTTGGGCGCCAGCAGGGTGATGCGGCTGTCTTCGGGCAGGGATAGGATGGCGTCCACAATTTGCTGGATGGTCTGCCGCTCCACGGGCCGCCCGCATTTGGGGCAGTGGGGTTTGCCGACCCGGGCAAAGAGCAGCCTGAGATAGTCGTAGATTTCGGTAACGGTACCCACCGTGGAACGGGGGTTGTGGGAGACGCCCTTCTGGTCAATGGAGATGGCCGGTGAGAGTCCCTCGATGTAGTCCACGTCGGGCTTGTCCATGCGCCCCAGGAACTGGCGGGCGTAGGCGGACAGGGACTCCACGTAGCGGCGCTGCCCTTCGGCGTAGATGGTGTCGAAGGCCAGGGAGCTTTTACCCGACCCGGAAACGCCCGTTATTACCACCAGCTTGTCCCGGGGAATTGTTACCTCAACATTCTTGAGGTTGTGCTCCCGGGCGCCCTTTACGTGGATAAAGTCCTGAGGCATAGGCCAACATCCTCTACGGAACAAGTCAGAATTCAAGGCTGATTTTAACACCTGCCCGCTTCGTTTATCCACGCAGGGACTTTCGACGGCAGGGCGATTAGACTATAAGGTTGTCGTACCTTGGGCAAGGTACTTCAACTGGAAATCAATGTCACCCTGAGCTTGCCGAAGGGTCTGAAGTCCTGGCAGGGAACTAGGGCCCGGAAACCGCAGCCTGGCTGCCGGGTAGGAGTTTAGATGCTTCGGCAAGCTCAGCATGACATTTCTCCATAATGTATTTGCCCCGTTCACGCGGGCATTCCCCCAGCAAGGCTGGTTAGTATTGCCGCTCGCCCTCAGGTTGTCGAGGGTCCGCCCATTCGTGGTTCGACAGGCTCCCCATGAGCGAACTTCCGGGTTTACTCGTTGATGCAATACAGGGGCCCATGGCCATGCTTTCCCAAGGCCTGACAAATTTGAAACGATGATCGAACCAGCCCAACCCGTCGTTCTCGACTACGGGGGAACCTCGACCGGCTGGAGTTCAGATTCCTGCGAAGGCAGGAATGACGATGTAGTGCATTAGCCAGCATTTCAAAGCTGTTGAACCATTAGTGGGAGGCAGCTAACAGGTCCCGATTTTCGTTAGCCGGTAGGGTAGCTTCGGCATAAAGGCCTTCCAGCCTGCGGTTGCGGACCCTGAATGAGGCCAGTTCGGTGCCCTGCTGGGCCAGCAAAATCCGTAACTGCTGGCGGGCCTTGTTAATCTTGCGCGACTCGCTGAACACCGTCCAGGCGGCCAGGGCGGGGCCGATAACCCAGCCTACCACCGAAACGGTCCCGATTACGGCGCGGATTGTGGTAGAAGCGGCCAGGGAGCCTCCGGTGGAAGCGGCGCCGCCTCCGAAAGTTACCAGCCGCGGGGCAAAGGAAACCAGCCGGCTTCCCACCGGCTGGGCGACTCGCATCATGTTGGAACCGGTGGTCCGCCACACGAAAGACCACCCGACGCTGAAAGAGTGCCGGCCAACGATGGCCCTGGCGGAGCCGGTGGAGCCCTCGGTCAGGGTAGTCTTGGGTTTGCGCCACGGGAGCTGCCGCTGCCAGCGCGACCACCGGGTCTCTTCAGTTTCCTTTTCCGCCGGCCCCAGGGGCCGGGTGGATTCGGGACGGTCGGGCGGGGGCAGGTCCAGCTGGCGGCAGAGAAAATGCTGGCGCAGAAAATACTCGGTCAGCAGGGAACGGTGGCGCAGCCGGGCGTATTCCAGGTCTGCCCGCAGCCGGTTGAGAACTTTGCGCGCCCGGAGTTTGGCCAGGACCTGGGCAACTGCGGAAATGGTCGTGATGGCCAGGGGTACTACCAGCCACCCGTAGGGAACGCCCAAGTGGAGCCATTCCAGGGACACGGCAAAACCTACTCCAGTTCGATAAGGGCGTCGTTGGCCCCAACGGAGTCCATTGGCTGGACGAAGATTTCCTTCACCACGCCGTCCTGGGCGGCGCGGATGCTCTGTTCCATCTTCATGGCTTCCACCACGCAGACCTCATCGCCCGAGGCAACGCGGTCTCCGGGACGCACGCGAATGGCAATTACCCGGCCGGGCATGGGCGCGCGCAGGACCTTGTCCGACGGGTCAAAGGCGGGTACTGCCCCTCCAACCCGGGGCAGTGTGGGGGGCGCAAGCCGGCTGGGCGGCCTTCTACCCCGACGGCCACGGGGCGGGACGGCCGGGGTCTCCGCCTCGTCCGCCTCCACCTCCACGTAGTAGGTCTGTCCCTCGACGTTGACCTCCACAGGCGACCGGCCAACGTCGCCCACCTCTACGGTGTACCAATTTTCGCCGACTCTTAAACGGTAGGTGGGCACGGGTTCAGTTGGTTCTCCCTAAAGTTTGGCAGGCCGGTCTTTCCAGATAATCTACCCTTGCAGTATCGAGTTTATCAGACTTGCTTTTGCGACGGGAAGAGATGCTCTTCTTTAATCATGGCTGACCGGTGCAGAATTGAGGCGCTTCAGCATTGGCCCCAAATACTTGGAAGCGCCGTGAAGCTCGAAACCAACAACGTCGAAGCCGTCTTCCTCGCTGCCAAAATCAATGATAAGGGGAGAAGTTACTTCGCTGGAAGTGGCTATTTCCCGTCCTGGTATCAACGCGTTCAAAATATCCAACTCCTCGTCATACCAAACTTTCAAGTAAGGACTGTCGGCCTGATCGAGATTCATAGCTCACCTCGCAAATGTCTTCTCGTTGCCCCGCTATCAAAATGCACCGTCACTATAGGTTCATCGTCCAGCTTGGAGACCGCTACCTTCAATAAAGGGTTTTTTCCGGCGATAAACCCATAATAGTTTATCGAGAGCTTTTCTTCATCATCCACTACTACGACTGGATTCTCAATGACTTGGATTATCCAGCTTAGATCAGCTTGGCGTTGTCTCATTCTCAATGCAACGTGTGGGGTAAGCCTTCTTACTCTGCCACCCACAATAATATAGGGTTCAAACATTGTACACTTGAGGCTTGAAAGTCGTCGGCTAGGAAAATGCCCGGTATCCCTCCTTCCTTGCCAGGTGGTTGAGGAAGTTGTCGGTACGAATTTCCCGGTCCAGCCAGTATTGGACCGTGCCGGTGAGGAGGGACTTCAACTCCTGGGTCAGGGCGGCGTCCAGGCGCAAGGTGGGCAACTCGGTTACCCGGTTGCGAGCCAGCAGCCGCATGACCTTGAGGGCGCGCAAAGAGAGGGGCCGCACTCCGGCGTGGTCAGGCGTACAGTCGGGGCAGAAGACGCCGCCGCCATCGGCGCTGTAACGGTGGCGGTCAGGCTCGATTTCGTTACGGCAGCCGACACAGTCCTGCAGCTCCGGCATCAGTCCAGAAACCGACAGCAGATGCAGCTTGAAGTGAAGCAGAGGCAGCTCATCATCGGGGGCCGCCCCGATGGCTGCCAGGGTGGCCAGGGCCAGGTAGTAAAGCGGCTCGTTGGCGCTGGCCTCGGAAGCAAACCCGTCCACCAGTTCGGCAACCTGCAATCCCCTGGTTACCGCCGTCAGGTTGGTCTTGAGCGGGGTGAAGTTCTCCAGGGTCTCGGCCTGGTTTATGACGTCCAGGCTCCTGCCCCTGGAAAGAGAGAGTCGGGTGGCGGTAAGGGGTTCAACGTGGCCCACCAGCTTGGCGGTAGAGCGGCGCGCTCCCTTGGCCACTGCCCGGACCTTGCCGGTTTCCCGGGTGAACAGGGTCACGAGGCAGTCGGCCTCTCCCAGGGGAACGCTCTTCAGCACCAGGGCCTCGGCGCGGTATGTTCGGGGCGGTGGCATTGCTGGCGGCTTGCCTCTCGTTCGTGTGTTTGGTTTCCCCGAAGGTATTTAGCCGCTCCGGAGCTTCTGCTGAATCGCGAGCGGGCGGTTCTTTCAATTCAGCCCCGGCCCTTTTCCCTTCAGGGCAGCAGAGATTCTCCAGGAGCGTCCTACTCTACCGCTTGCCGACCCTGGAAGGCTCGGCTTAACGTCAGTTCGTCGGTGTATTCCAGGGAACCGCCCACGGGCAGGCCCCGGGCGAGGTGGGTCACCTTTACGTCGGTACCGGTCAGATGGCGGGAGATGTACATGGCGGTAGCCTCGCCCTCCAGCGTGGGGTTGGTGGCAATGACCACTTCCTTGACTGCCCCGTCGGAGAGGCGGGCAAACAACTCCCGCAGTTTCAACTGGTCCGGCCCCACCCCGTTCAGGGGGGACAAGACGCCGTGAAGAACGTGGTACAGGCCCCGGTAGCAGTGGGTCCTCTCCAGGGCCAGCACGTCCATGGGCTCTTCCACAACACAAATCTGCTCCCGGTTGCGGCGGTCATTGGCGCAAACGGCACAGGGGCTGGCGTCGGTGAGGTTCTGGCACTGGCTGCAGAACATGATGCTCTGCTTGACTGCGCTGATGGCGTTGGCGAGGTCGTAGGCTTCCTCGTCGGGCAGGCGAATGATGAAGTAAGCCAGCCGCTGGGCGCTCTTGGGGCCAATGCCGGGCAGCTTGTTGAGTTCCTGGATTAGCCGCGCCAGGGAAGGTGCGGCGGATGGCAGGTGCTCCAGGGTCATGTCAGTCCGTTACAGGCGGGGCCGGCCCAGAAGGGCGGCCACCGGAGAATAGAGACGGGTGACCCCGCGCCGGGCGCAGGGACGGAAATCCGGTACGGGCAGGCTATCAGGTCAACCCGGGGATGTTCATGCCCCCGGTAATGGCGCTCATCTTGCTGGCTGCCATTTCCTGGGTCTTGTTGGTGGCGTCATTGAAGGCGGCGGCGACCAGGTCCTGCAGCAACTCCACGTCTTCGGCCGCTTCCGGTTCGATGGTCACCGACTCCACCATCTGTTTGCCGGTCATTACCACCTTTACCACGCCGCCACCGGCGCTTCCTTCGACGGTGGCCGTTTCCAGTTCTTCTTGAATCTTCTGCAACTGGGCCTGCATACGCTGGGCCTGGCGCATCATGTTCCGGTTCATTCGATGGTGTCCTCCACGATTCTGGCTCCCAAGTTCAACGCGGTCCGCACCAGCGGGCTGTGCTGGTTGGGCCGGTTGGCTTGAGCGCCTTCTTCCGACTCCCCCGCCAGGGTAATCCTGAATTGGTAAGGCGTTCCAAAGTAGCGGGTTACCGCCTCGGTCACCAGGTTCCTGGCGTTGGGGTCCTCCAACTCCTCCTGCATCCGTTCCATGTTGGGACGATGCACGAAGGGTATTAACAGTGTATCACCTTCAAGAGTGATGGTGTTGGGCTTGCAGTCGCGCAGCAGGGCGCCCAGATTGTACCGCTTGCCCGTGGCCCGCCCCAAGGCCTTTACGGTAGCCATCCACATGCCGGGCACGTCGTCGCCACCGCCGCCGGGAGTTGCTGCTGGAGCTGATGAGGGGCCCGTTGCCGGAACATCCCCCTGGCCTGCTGCCTGGGGGCGTACCGGGGCCGTGCGTGGACCCTCCGCTGCCCGGGCCGGTGCGGGCGCCCCGGTTGGCCCGCCCGTGCCCGATGGAGCGGCGGCGTCCGCTCTGTCACCGGTCCCGGCTCTCGCCGTTGCGGGCGATGGCGAGGGGTTGGCTGCCGGCCTGCGTTGCTGTGGGGCCGTCATGGGCCGGGCCGCCGGCTCCGTTCTGGCTGCCTCAACCGGGGGAGCAACGTCATCGTTGCAGATTTCCACCACCGCCAACTCCAGCGGCAGGGTGGAAGGCGCGTCGTAGCGCATGTTGACCTCGCCCCAGATGCGCAGCGCCTTGACTATCCGCCAGTTGGGCAGGGAGCCGGAGAGTTCCTTCAATTGGGCGCTGACGTGCTCCGGCAGTTCCAGGGCATCGGCGGCGCTCCATTCCAGCAGCATGGCCGCCCGCAGCAACTCCAGGGTTTGCCGGTGCATCTGCCGCAAGTCAACGCCGTCCCAGGCCGCCTGGTTGATAATTTCCAGGGAAGCGGTGGTATTGCCCATCAGCAGGTACTTGACCAGGTCCAGCCAGCGGTCGCCGTGGCCCAGGCCCAGAAGCTCCTCCACCTGGGCCAGGGTCACCCCGTCCCCGTAGGAAACTACCAACTGCTCCAGGAGGTTCTCCGCGTCCCGAAGGCTTCCGGCGGCGTAACGGGCTACCAGCCGCAGGGCGTCGGCGGCCACGGCCACGCCCTCGCCCTCGGTAATTTCAGCCAGGCGGCCATAGATGCGCTCCGAGGGCAGGCGCCGGAAGTCGAACCGCTGACAGCGGGAGACAATGGTGGGCAGAATCCGGTTAGCTTCGGTGGTGCACAGAATGAATATGACGTGGGCCGGGGGCTCCTCCAGGGTCTTGAGGAAGGCATTGGAAGCCTGGTCGGTGAGCATGTGGGCTTCGTCAATGATATATACCTTGCGGCGTCCCTCCACCGGGGCGAAGTTCACCTTGTCCCGCACTTCCCGGATGTCCTCGATGCCCCGGTTGCTGGCGGCGTCCATCTCAATGGTGTCCAGGAACCGCTCTTCGTTGAAAGACTGGCAGACGGAACACTGATTGCAGGGGTCGCCGTCCTGCGGGTCCAGGCAGTTGACCGCCTTGGCCAGAATGCGGGCCGTGGTCGTCTTGCCCGTGCCCCGGGGGCCGCAGAAGAGGTAGGAGTGGGACACCCGGCCCAGCCTGATGGCCTGGCGCAGGGTGGTGGCCACGTGCTCCTGACCCACCAGGTCTTCAAAACAGCCGGGACGCCATTTGCGGTAATAGACCTGGGAGGTCATGTCTCATCCTCCCCGTCGCCGAAGAACCGCTCCAGCGCCGCCCTTTCCAGGGCCTGCATCCGGGCGGTTTCATCGGGTTCGGCATGGTCGTGGCCCACCAGGTGAAGGATGCCGTGGACCACCAGCAGGGCCAGTTCTTCGGCGGCCGTACGTTCCAGGCCCTCCACCTGCCGGCAGGTCTGGGGGTAGGAGATAATTACCTCACCCAGGGGCGGAAGCTCGCCGGGCGGCAGGACAAAGTCGGGCCACGTTTCCCCCTCTCCCGCGCCCAGCACAGGGTCGAGAGCGAGACCGGTTTCGGGTTCGGGTTCGGGTTCGGGTTCGGGATTGTATGGGTCGGCAATTTCTCCCTGCCAGTGCCCCTGGTGAACGGCGGAAAAGGATAGCACGTCGGTAATCTCGTCCAGGCCCCGGTAGGAGCGGTTCAGTTCTTTAATTGTAGCGTCATCAGTGACCAGCAGGCTCACCTGGCCCGGTTCGTCCGCCGCCAGGGCCACGGCCAGGGCGGCCTGGGTTACCCCTTCCAGCCATGCCTCGGAGACTTCCCGGCGAAATTCGTCGGCAACGGTAACCAGGACTTGCCGTTCTGCGTGAGAAATCAAGGGTGGGCCAACTCCTGCCGTCAGGCTATGGTCGCCGGAAAGGGTTTGAAGTGAGAGTTCATACTAGCACGAGGTCAAAACCGGGCGTCAAGGTCAAAGTTGCCCCGGCAACGTGCTACAATTACCGCCAAACCGGGCCGGGTATGGAGCGCCCGTAAACGGAGCGCGCGCATGGCTACCGACCACCAATCCAATGGCGAGGAACCGGAGGTACAGGGGCTGGTGCTCCCTGCCGACGGGGTTGAGGACCTGACCGACCAACTGACCCAGTACATGACGGAAATTGAACTGGGCGGCCTCACCGACATCATGGGCCAGGTGCTGGACGACTTCCTGGACCAGTGCGGCGCCATGCCTGAAGATCCGTCCAACCCGGCGGCTTTCGAATTGATTACCGGCGCCCAACTGGCGGTGACGCTGGCCTACCAGGTGGGACGGCTGGAGGGCCGCTCGCCCCAGATAGTCAACCGCCTGGTGCAGCAGGCCGTGGAGAAGTGGCAGGCCCGGCCGCTGGTCGAGTCGGCGGAAATATCCGACGCAGACTTTCTGAACCCCAGGGAGCGGGTTTATCCCAGGCTTCGCCGGATGCAGTTCAGCGACCCGGAGGAAGAGTAGAAGCCGTACCCCCGAATAGCACCTCCAAATAGTACCCAAAACCGTTCCTGAAAGCAGAACTCCCAAACAGGAATTACCGGGGCCGAGTGGCGACAACCGAATTTCCTCAACCGGATTTCCAGGTGCTTCTGCCAGCAAGACCGCTTTCCCGTTGACCTTCCTGTTGACGTTGAGGAGGAGAGAATGACCACCGCGCCCGCCAGTTATGACCTGCTGCTAAAAGGTGGAACGCTGCTGGACCCGGCCCAGGGCATACATGACCGCAGGGATGTCGCCTTTCAGGGCGGAAGGGTGGCCGCCGTTGCCGAGCGCATATCGCCGGACTCTGCCCTGAACGTGGTGGACATTGCCGGCAAGGTGGTAACGCCGGGGCTTATTGACCTGCACGGCCACTTTTATCATGGGGGCACCGGCAGCGCCGTCCACGCCGACCAGAACTGCCTTTCCGCCGGCGTTACCACCGGCGTGGATGCGGGCAGCGCCGGTTGCCTGAACATGGGCGCCATGCGGGACTATGTCTTCCCGGCCCACCGCACCCGTCTCCTGGCTTTCCTTCACATTGGCTCGGTGGGCCTGGCCGCCAACCGAGTGCTGGGCGGCGGCCTGCAGGACCTGAGAATAATTGACGTGGACCAGACGTCGGACGCCGTAAAGAACAACCCCGGGTTCCTGTTCGGGGTAAAAGTCCGCATGGAGCTGAATGCGGTGACCTACTGGGACGCTCCGGAGGCCATGCGCCGGGCCCGCGCCGCCGCCGACCAGTCGGGCGGCAAACTCATGGTCCATGTGAGCGGCACGCCTATTCCCCTGCCCCAGGTGCTGGAATTTCTGGGGCCCGGGGACATTGCCACCCATGCCTTCAACGGCAACCATGAGGGCATCCTCGACAGGCAGGACCGGCTGCGCCCGGAGGTGCGGGCTGCTTCGGAGCGGGGCGTCATAATGGACCTGGGACACGCCGGCGTCCACTGCGACGTTGAGGTGGCCAGGGCGGCCATGCAGCAGGGCCTGCCGCCGGATACCATCAGCACGGACATCCACCTGCCGCCGCCCGGTCGTAGGGTTTACTTGATGAATGACCTGATAAGCAAGTTCCATGCGCTGGGAATGTCCCTTGAGGACGCGGTGGCGGCCAGCACGTCCCGCCCGGCCCAGGTGCTGGGTATGGAGAATGAACTGGGTTCCCTCGCCCCGGGCATGTCCGGCGACGCCGCCGTTTATGACCTCCGGGAAGGGAGGTTCGTCTGGCACGACATGGCTCGAAACAAGGTAGAGGGCAAGGTGCGGCTGGACACCTTTTTGACGGTCCGCAACGGAGCGGTGGCCTGGCGCGAAGGCAAGTTGACCGAGATGGGGCCTTGCTAGGCCTCCATTTCAGGACTCTTTTGGCCGTTGCGGCCTTGCTGACGCTGCTGGCGTTTCCGATTGCCTGTGGCTCGGAAAATTCGGACAGCAGAGATGGCACGGAACTCACCACGCCGACCAGCAGCGCGGGAATCGAAAGCGGTTCATCGGTGTCGGTTGCCCCGGCAGGTGGGCAGGACGAGTCCTCTTCCGGGTCGGCGGCCATTGCCCTTGCCGAGGCCGGGGTGGCTGCAAAGGACTCCGGCTCCACTGCCACATCGCCTGGCCCCTCGACGGACTCAACCTCCGAGGCCGGTCAGTCGGGACCCTCAACAGCGTCCGCAACTTCGCAAGACGCTGCTCCTGAGTCTGCACAGAACGGTGCGCCTGACCCCCAGCCTGCCACAGAGTCCCCCGAGGTGGTTGAAACCCTCATCCAGCTTATTGACCCGCTGGACGAACCCGAGTTTTACTGCGTGGACATTCCCGGGTTTGGCAACAACCTGGGGGTGGACCGGCCCCTGCAGGCCCACACCTGCAAGCCGGGCGCCAATGACGAACTTTTCACCGTTAACGCGCCCATTGCAGGGCGCCTTTACATGGCCGCCCACGACCTCTGCATGGAGGCCGAGGGGGAGTTGGTATATACCCGTCCGTGCAGCGACAGCCCTAACCAGCAGTTTGTTCACGGCGCCGACGGCTCACTGCGCACTGCGGACCGAGAAGTGTGCCTGACTGTAGCCCCCGGCGAGGGTGAGCCGGCCGGCGGGCCTTCCCACCTGCGCCGGGACTTGAGGCTGGTATCCTGCGCCGATGCAACTCGTAACCTGTCCCGGTGGCATGTCCCCGGACCCAACCCCGGTACGGAAAGAAGCTCGGCAAACAGGCTGATGTACGATGCCCTGGACTCTGCGCTGCTGGGAGACCCCTGGGACATTGAGAAGATGGGGGAGACGGGCGACCCGGCCTTCATTCCCGTACTGGTAGAGTTGATGCGGTTTCCCTGGTGGCTCAGGGACCGGTCCGTAGAGTTAGCCATTTTTGACTCGCTGGACCGGATTGCCGCCCGGAATCCTTCCATAGCGGCGGTTGAGGCGGAACGGGAGCCGGATGAGTGGTTCCGTTGGGTTGTATGGATAGGCCAGCGCCCGGATGTATGGCCTCCCCCAGGTTTTACCGGTTGGAAGGGCACCCTCTTTTCCGAGTTGGTCAACGTGGAAACTGGCGCCTTCCTCTACGAGGGCATGCCCGCCAACATCCGGGTTGAGGAAATAGTCTGGGGCGGTGTGGGAAAGGACCAGATTCCCGACTTGACCGACGCCCCGGTCATTGCCGGGGCCGATGCCGACTACCTGGACCCGGAGGACCGGGTCTTCGGCGTATCCTTCAACGGCGAGCACCGTGCCTACCCCCACCGCATTGTAAACGCCCACGAAATGGCCAACGACGTGGTGGGCGGCGTGCCCTTCGCGCTGGCATATTGAACCCTCTGCGGAGCGGGAATCGTGTATTCCACCAACATCGACGGGGAAAGGGTAGAATTTGGCACGTCCGGGATGCTATACCGCAGCAACAAGCTGATGTACGACCGTAAGACCCACACCCTCTGGAACCAGTTCACGGGCGTGCCTGCCGCGGGTCCGTTGGTGGGAACCGGCGCCCGGCTGGAGTTGCTTCCGGTGGTGACCACAACCTGGAAGGAATGGATAACGGCCCATCCCGATACCACGGTGCTGGACCAGGAAACCGGACTTTATCCGGGCCAATTTTACCAGTCGGAGTGGGACAGCCGGTCCATCTACTTCAATTACCGGGAGAGCCCCCAGACCATGTTCCCCGTCTGGCGGTCAAGCGATGCCCTTACCACCAAGGGCCAGGTGATAGGACTGCGCATTAACGGCGAGGCCAGGGCGTACCCGCTGGAAACGCTCAGGAAGCAGCGGGTGGTCAACGACGAACTGGGGGGGCAGCCGCTGGTGATGGTCACGATAGGCCACCTGGGCAGCAGGGCTTACCACCGGGGCGAGCGGACGTTTATCCTGGAGGAGGGCGAGGCCCCCGACACGACGGTTCTCACCGACAGCGAAGGCCGGTTGTGGAGGGTGGAAGAGACCGCCCTGGTTAACGTGGAAGACCCCACCCTGCGCCCGGAGCGCATACCCAGCCACAATGCCTACTGGTTTGGCTGGTATTCCTTCTACCCCGAGACGTCCATATATCGGGCGGGGGAGTGATGTAGTAGAGTGGCAATGCTCTTCTGCATTGCTCAATAATTTTGAGAAGTATGTTACGATGGATTACAGAGTTGGTTATTGCGTAGCGGGGGCTAACTTTGGGGGCGGCCATGAAGTGAAAGCTTGGTCGCCCTTTACCTTGCAGGAAGGCCTACCAGCGGTGTCGTCAAATTGAAAGTAAGAGTCTCCTGGTGTCCCATTTCGTCGTTCCCGCGAAGGCGGGAACCTGGACAGGCCGAAGTTAAGATTCCTGCCTTCGCAGGAATGACGGTCTAATTCGCTAATCATCACTCCAATGCTGATGGGCCAACAGCCCATCTTGTTTTCCGCTGATAGTTCCAATCTACCCCTCAACCCCCAGTACTCCCTGGGCGTTTTCCCCCAGGATTCGGCGCTTTTCGAAGTCGTTCAGGTACTTCAGCGAGTTGATCCAGCCCACCGGGTCGGTGGGGCCCATATCAAAGGGGAAATCGTCGCCCAGCATTACCCGGTCGGCGCCCACCCGGTCAACCAGGTACTTCAGGGCCTCTTCGCTGTGGGTGATGGAGTCGTAGTAAAGATGCTGCAGGTAGTCGCTGGGCATTCCCTTTATCGAGTTGACCTTCGGCTCAGGCCGCACCCCCGCGCCAAAGTCCATCCGGCCGATGCCGAAGCAGGCGTAACCGCCGCCATGGGCAAAGCACAGCTTCAGGTCGGGGCACTTGTCCAGCACCCCTCCAAAAATGAAGGAAGCGATGGCGATGGTTGTGTCCAGGGGAAAGCTGATCAGGTTGGACAGGTAGTAGCGGCTGGCCCGGTCGGAACCGGCGGGATTGTGGGGATGGAAAAAGACGAAGGCTCCCAGCCGCTCCGCCGCCTGGAACCAGGGCAGGAACCGTTCCTCGTCCCAGTTGCGGCCTTCCATGTTGGTGTTAAGCTCCACCCCCGCCAGGCCCAGGTCCTGCATCACTCGCTCCAGCTCTTCGATGGCGGCTGAGGTATCCTGCATGGGCACCGTGCCCAGACCTACGAACCGGTCGGGATGGGCCCGGGCCACCTGGGCGATTCCGTCGTTCAGTTCCCGGGCCGAGGCCAGGCCCTCCTTGGGCTCCAGGTGGTAGTTGGTCAAATAGGGGGCCACGGACAGGACGTGAACATCCACACCCTGCCCGTCCATGAAGGCGATGCGCTCTTCCGGGGTGAACTCCCACTTCTCGTCAATGGGCCCGGCCACCCGGTTCATGGCGTTGATGTACCGGATGCCGTCACGCAGGAACAGGCTTGCGCCGTACCAGTTGCCTTCCCTCTCGTTGGCTTCCCAGAAGCAGGGCGGCACAATATGGCTGTGAATGTCTATTACTTTCATGCTGTAACTCCTTTTCGTAAAGGGCTACAGTATCCCATTCCCTTTTCCATTCAGCAACCGTTCCGATTAATACATCTGCGGCGGTGAAACGACGCCGCTTTGAGCCTCCTATTGTGGGGGAGGGCGCGCCCCCGGGCCGGGTCTTGTAAATGGGTTCCGTCGCTGTCACACTATAGGCATGAAATTTGGTGAATTTGAACTCAACGAACCCCTGCCTGAACTGAAGGACCCCCATTTTCTGGCCGTGCTGCGCCCCTGGATTGACGTGGGACGCGTGGGCAGCCTCAGCCTTAACCGGCTGGAGCGGCACCTGCGAGCCAAGGAACTGGGCAGGCTGCACCGCCCCGGCCTGTTCTACGACTTCACCCGCTATCGGCCCCGGTCCTATTTCAACGAGGGACGGCGCGAGGTATCTATTCCCAACACCATAATCCGGTATGCGGAGAGGGAACAGGGTCCGGACTTGCTGCTGGCCCACCTGCTGGAGCCGCACCTGTACGGCGAGGACTATACCGATGCCATGCTTGATCTGCTGGACCGGCTGGGCGTAAAGCGTTATTCCCTGGTTGGCGCCATGTACGACATGGTGCCCCACACCAGGCCGCTGCTGGTGTCCGGTTCCGGCGTTGGCGGCGAACTGGCGGAGGAACAGCGGCGGGTGGACGTGCAGAACAGCGATTACGAGGGCCCCACCACCATTACCTACCTGATACCCCAGGAGGCCGCCCGCAAGGGCGTGGAAACCCGTACCTACGTAGTACATTTGCCCCAGTATTTCCAGGTGGACGAGGACCTGATGGGCACGGCGCGCCTGACGGAAATCCTCTGCTCCTTCTACAACCTGCCGGAGCGCCTGATACAGCCGGAACGGGGTCGTGAGCAGTATGACTCCGTCGCCGACATAGTGAGCGGGGAAGGTGAGGACATCACGTCGCTGCTCCAGCAACTGGAAGAGCACTACGACAGGGAGCGCAGGGAGAAGGAACCGCCGCCCCCGCCCCTTTCGGCCAACATCGAGGAATTTCTCAGGGACTTGAACCAGGACTTTGACCGGACGGAGGAAAACTGAAGAGGCCTCCTGCGTCCTAAAGAATGTCAATTTCCCAAGGGCCCGGTATCAAATACCGGGCCCTTCGCTTTGGCCACGGCAATTTTCGCGCCGTTCCGCGCAATGGGGGCGTATTGGCGGGAAGCCCCGGCGCCATGCCACAAAACGCCCGGGGAACCAGGCGCTCTGCGAACCAACTTCCTTGGGAAATCACTACCCTCTAACCCCCAAAGTCTGCAAAGCCCGTAAGTGCGTAGCCGAGCTGGCCCCGCCGGACAGCTTGGCAACGGGCTAGCTGGGCAGTATAGTATGGCGAAATCTTGGCCGGGGCTGTTCTTTTCCGCCCTGCCTTAGCCGCGGAAGGCAGTCCGCCGTCAAATAACACACATGCCAAAGGTTGATTACGACTACATAATCATTGGGAGCGGCATAGCCGGTCTGAATACCGCCTTGCTGGCGCGCGAGCACGGCTCGACCCTGATTTTGACCAAGGGCCGGGTTGACGACTGCAACACGCGATACGCCCAGGGTGGCATTGCCGCCGCCATCGGCGCGGGCGACACGCCTACCCTCCACATGCAGGACACCCTGTCGGCCGGGGCCGGACTGTGCGACCGGGATGCCGTGGAAGTGCTGACCAGGGAGGGGCCGCAGCGGGTCGCCAACCTGATTCAGTGGGGAGTGCCCTTCGACACCATGCACGGCGAAATTTCCCTGGGCATGGAAGGGGCCCACAGCCGCCCGCGCATTCTTCACGCCGGGGGCGATGCCACCGGCCAGCACATAGAGTTGGCCCTGGCGGCCCTGGTTGCCGAGTCTGACATCAAGGTCTTGGAATACACCCTGGCTACCCGCCTGGTGGTGGAGCAGGGGCGGGTTGTGGCAGTCGAGACGCTCAACTCGGAGACCGGCAAACCCGAGACCTTCAGCGGCAGGCACATAGTCATTGGCACGGGAGGGGCCGGCCAGCTCTACAAATACACCACCAACCCGGAGGTCGCTACCGGCGATGGAGTAGCCCTGGGCTTTGCGGCCGGCGCCCGGGTGATGGACATGGAGTTTTACCAGTTTCATCCCACCGCGCTGCGGCTGAAAGGAGCGCCCACCTTTCTCTTGTCGGAGGCCATGCGGGGCGAAGGAGCGGTGCTCAGGGACCGGAACGGCCGGGCCTTCATGGCTGAATACCACCCCATGGGCGACCTGGCGCCCAGGGACGTGGTGTCCAGGGCCATTGCGTCCGAAATGGAAAGGGCCGACGGGGAGACCGCGTACCTGGATATTTCCCACCTGCCCAGCAACGTGGTGCAGAGCCGTTTTCCCACTATCTATCACTTCTGCCTCAACTATGGCCTGGACATAACCCGGGAACCGGCCCCGGTCGCTCCCGCCGCCCACTACATGATGGGGGGGATAAAGATAGACACCTGGGGCCGCACCAATGTCCAGGGCCTTTACGGCTGCGGCGAGGCGGCCTGTTCCGCCGTCCACGGGGCCAATCGCCTGGCCAGCAACTCGCTGCTGGATACGCTGGTTTTTGCCCGCCGCCTGGTCAATAGCAGCCTGGGCCGGGCGCCGGAGGATGCGCCGGAACACGGCGAAAGTTCCGACCATTCTCATGGCTTCGAGAGCCCCGACGGCGCCGGCGGCTTCATATTGAGGCGTGTGCCGGAACGCGCGCCCGTCTGCGCCACCATGCCCTCGCCGGGACTGGAAAACCTCCAGGACCTGACCTGGCGCAATGCCGGCATAAACCGCAACGGGTCGCGCCTGCTGTTGACCGCCCGAATCCTCAATGTGTGGCAGCGCATGATGCCTGCGCCAACCGACCGGGCGTCGTGGGAGTTGAGCAACATGGCGCTGCTGGCGCGCCTGGTGGTGGAGTCTGCCTTGCTGCGGCAGGAGAGCCGGGGTTCCCATTTCCGGGAGGACTTTCCCGAAACGCGGGCCGAGTGGGAAAAGCACATTGTGCTGACCCAGGAGGAGGTGGTTGCATGACCCAACTTCCGCCGGAAGTTTACAATCTTATAGACGCCGCGCTGTCTGAGGACGAGACTTTCAACGACCCCACCACGGGGCTGCTGATACCCCCCGACATAAGGGGAGTCGGAATGCTCCGGGCCAAGGACGTGGGAGTGCTGGCCGGCCTGGACGTGGCCGGCGCTGTGTTTCACCGGGTTGACAGCCAATTGGCCTTTGCGCCGCTGCTGGCCGACGGCAATTCCCTAAGCCCCGGCGATGACATCGCCACGGTGGAGGGTTCAGCGGCCAGCATCCTGAAAGCGGAGCGCATAGCCTTGAATTTCATGCAGCGGATGAGCGGCATTGCCAGCGACACCAACCGCTACGTCCGGGCCATCGAAGGCTGCCGCGCCCGCATTGTGGATACCCGCAAGACGGCCCCGGGCCATCGTTACCTGGACAAATACTCGGTCCGCATGGGCGGCGGCCACAACCATCGCCTGAACCTGGCCGACGGCATCCTGATTAAGGACAACCACATCGAAGCCCTGGCCTCCCGGGAAATGGGCCTGGAAGACGTGATTCGCCTGGCCGTCGAGAGGGCTTCCCACACCATCAAGGTAGAAGTGGAGGTGGAGTCCCTGGAGGGAGTCAGCCAGGCCCTGGAAGCAGGCGCCCACATCATTATGCTGGATAATATGCCCGTTCCCATGATGCAGGCGGCGATGGATATTATTGGAGAAAAGGCCGTGGTGGAAGCCTCCGGGGGCATCAACATGGAAACGGTCCGGGCGGTGGCGGAAACGGGGGTTCACCTGATTTCCATCGGCGGCCTGACCCACTCCACCAGGGCCCTGGACATCAGCCTCGACCTGGAGTTCCCATAGGCGGTAACATATCAGCGTAAATTGGGACATTTCGGGCTGCGCGCCCCGAAGGGCCGGTTCATACCCGAGAGGCCAGTTAGCAGAATCAACCCGGCACAACCCCGGCACCATTCAACCCGTTCAGCTTAAAGGAGAGGGCAAACATGGCACGACTACCCAATGTAACCAGAGAGGAACTGTCCGCAGAGGACCAGCATTTTTTTGACGAGATTGTTGGCAGCCGGGGCAGTGTGAGGGGCCCCTACGGCGTGCTGCTCCACAGCCCGAAGCTGGCGGCCAGGGTCGCCCACACCGGCACCTACGTGCGCTTTGACTTTGACATTCCCGAGGCCCTGAAGGAAGTCATCATCATCGCCACCGCCCGGGAGATTCGGAACCAGTACGAGTTTGCCGCTCACGCCCGCTTGGCCAGGGGCCACGGCGTAACCGAGGAGACCATCGGTGCCATCGCCCGGGGCACGGCTCCCCAGGGTCTCTCCGGCGACGAGGAGCTGGTTGTCCGCTACGTTCAGGAACTTCTCCAGAACCGGAAAATCAGCGACGGCACCTTCAACGCGGTGATGGAGCGGTTCGGCACCCAGAACACGGTGGACATAACCGGACTCATCGGGCACTACCTCCTGGTCGGGCAGATTCTGACGGCCTTTGAGGTGGAACTGCCCGATGGCGCCAAGGCGGAAATTGTTGATTAAAGGAGTCCGCTAATGCCCGTAACCGACGGAATAGCCACCGCCCTGGAACGAAACTGGGACATGGTTGACCGCGCCCTGGAGGGCATGGACTACGAGACAATGGCCCGCCGTCCCAACGACTCTTCCAACTCCGTGTCGTGGATACTCTGGCACATGAACCGGGTATGGGACGCCCTGATTAATGTCTGGCTTACCGAGCAGCCCCAGCTGTGGATTCGGGACGGCTGGCACGACAAGTACGGCATGGCAGCGGACCCGGATGAGCGGGGCGTGGGCTGGACCGCGGGGCAGGTTGCCGAATGGCAGCCTCCGGCGGTGGAGGTTCAGCTGGGCTACTACGAAGCAGTAAAGCGCCTGGCCGCCGATTATCTGGAGGGCCTTACCCTGGATGACCTGGAAAGGCAGGTAGTAATTCCGCCCTTTACCGAGCCCAGGACGGTGGGGTCCGCGCTGGGGCAGCGCACCTGGGACAACGTAGCTCATGGCGGGCAGATTGCCTACTTGCGGGGCTTCTACCAGGGCATGGGGTGGTATCCGCGGTAGAGGCGCATGGGGTTGGGGCCGCCAGCTTACCGACGCCGCATTGCGTCTGCCTGGGCGCCGGCATCAGGGCCGTCCCAGGTGAGTATCGAAACCGGGTTTGTGGCCGGCCGCCGGAAGGCCGCTATCTTCTGGGCCGATGGCGGTCGGCGCTGTCCAGCATAAGCGTAACCGGGCCGTCGTTCTGCAGGGAGACCTGCATGTATTCCTGGAAAATGCCGGTGGATACCTTCAGGCCGGCGGCGCGGAACAACTCAACGGAATGCTGGTAGAGTCGTTCCGCCTGTTCGGGAGGCGCGGCCCTGGTGAAATCGGGCCGCCGCCCCTTCCGGGTGTCGGCGTAGAGGGTGAACTGGCTGACCAGGAGCAACTCCGCCCCGGTATCCAGGGCCGATCGGTTGAAGCGGTTCTGCTCGTCGGCAAAGATGCGCAGGTTGACAGTCTTGTCCACCAGGTACTGTGCGTCGGCCTCCGTATCTTCCTCCGAGACTCCCAGCAAGACCACCAGGCCGGGCCCTATCTGGCCCACCGGGCTGCCGCCCACCGTAACCGAAGCCCCGGCAACTCTCTGGATTAACGCCCTCAATGACCTCCCCCTGAAACGCGGGCCCGGTTATCCCGTTCCCTGCAACATTCCCTGGTCGCCGGCCAAATTCCGGGTTAAAAAGCCGCAGGAACCCTTAACGGGCCTGCGGCAGTTGAATTTCTGGGACTAGAGCGGGCTAGACTGTAGCTTCCGACGTGGCCTTGGACGAAGAATCGCTGGTGGACTCGGAAGAAGAGCCGCCGGAAGAGTCGGAAGACTTTGATTCGGAGCCGGAGGAAGTCTCCTTCTCCTTGCTGTCCGAGGGGGGCGACTTGGGGCGGCCATAATCGGTTGTGTAAAAGCCCGATCCCTTGTAGATGACCGGAACGGCGTGGAAAACGCGGCGACCCTCGCCGCCGCAGTCGGGACAGGCGCCGGAACCGGCTTCCTTGAAGGTCTGGACCAATTCAAAACGGTGATCGCAACTGGTGCACTGGTAATCGTAGCGGGGCAATTTAGTCCTCCCGAGGAAAACTGCGCCCGGCCAACAACAGCCGGCCAATGATCTGCGCAATCATTCAGTTTGTTAATACTTTCACGAACAATCTATCATTGGTCTGACCAAGTGTCAATGTGGCAATTGGCTCGCCAATGCCGCAAATCAACATTATCGTGCTAAATCGCTCTGCTGTTTCAGCCCTCTTGACGCCTGGCCGAGAAGACCTCGGCGGCCCTGGCGGC
This sequence comes from Dehalococcoidia bacterium, assembly GCA_034423215.1. Lineage (GTDB taxonomy): Bacteria > Chloroflexota > Dehalococcoidia > Lucifugimonadales > UBA3495 > Bin22. Next base: position 76,921 of record DAOUIY010000067.1, on the reverse strand, counting down.
CAACGTCATCAGGGACTCGTCGGCGCCCCGGTCGCCGAGAAGGGAAAAACCGACGGGCAACCCATCTACCTCGACCAGGGGCAGGGAAATCTGCGGCCTGCCCGTGTTGCCGGCGATGGACGTCAATGCGCTGTTGCGCAGGCGCAACTCGTGCCGCTGGGATACCGGTTGCCCGGTGGGCGGGGCCGGCCCGATTGTGGTGGGCAGGCATACCACGGTTTCCCCACCTTCAAAGACCTGGTTCATGCGGGCCACTATGGCTTCCCGGCCGGCCTGGGCCGCTGCCACTTGCTCGTCGGTTACCGCCCTGGCCAGGGCATACCGGTCGGATACCTCGAAGCTGAACGCAGGATTCACCCGGTCAATCCACTCCCTGACCGCCTCCCAGGCTTCCCGGCTCTGCAGAATCTGCTGCTGGTTGGACCAGTCGGTCAGGCTGGTGGGCGACAGCCGCACGGTGGCAACGGAGTCAAAGAGGGAACCCACCCTAGCCGCTGCCGCCCTAAGGGCTTCCCTCGTTGCCGTCTCGGCCAGATCGAAGGCGTCTTCGGCGATTGCCAGGTTGCGGGGCAGGGTGGCGGAGCCGCCGGACTTCAGCAGAACGCGACCCACCCGTTCAAAGGTCTCCGGGTCCCTGGCGAACCAGCCAATGGTATCGTAGCTGGGAGCCTGGAGCAGCATCCCGCCCCTGGGAATGCGGCCATGGGTGGGCCGCAGCCCGTATAGCCCGCAGAAGCTGGCAGGGACCCGCACCGAACCGCCCGTATCGGAGCCCAGGGCAAAATCCACAACTTCGCCGGCCACCGCGGAGGCGGACCCGCTGGATGAACCGCCCGGCACCCTTCCCGTAGCGCGGGGGTTGACCGGGGTTCCGTAATGCACGTTTTCGCCGAAAATGCCCCGGGTGAGTTCGTCGGTGATGGTCTTGCCAACTAGCTCGGCGCCCGCGTCCACCAGTTGCTGGACCACCCAGGCGTGGGCTTCGGCGGGGCCATGGGTGGCCTTCCAGGCGGGATTGCCGCCCCCTGTTACGTGGCCGGCGACGTCGAAAATGTCCTTGGACGCAAAGGTCAGCCCGGCCAGCGGCCCCTCCCCGCCGGGCAGGTGGACATCGTCGTCCTGGCAAAAGGCATTAAGGATATCCCTGTTGGGACGCTGCCGGTCGGTCATTGCGGTTGCTCCTGTTGGCCCCATACGTTGCGCCGGGCGCCGGGTTGGTGGGGGCGCCGGAAAATAGAAAGGCCCGTCAAACGGGCCATCGGTTTCACTGATGAAATGTCCTGCCGGATATTCTAGCGGCGCTGGCGGCGACGGCGGCGGGCGGCGCGCTGGGCGGCCAACCGTTCCTTCTGGGCCTTGGACCTGAAGAAGCGCCGGTCCTTCAGTTCACGCAGAATGCCCGCGTGCTGCACGGAGGCACGAAACCGGTTTACCAGGCTTTCCGGGCTCTCGCCTTCTCTAGGAGTTACAAATGCCATTCGACTCTCCTTTGCCTTCCGAAGGGTGTTATTGCCGATAATTTAACACACAGACCGGGTACAGGCAACAAAACCATCTGCCCGGTCAGGGCAATCGCGTTTTGGGCTAGGCTATACGTCCAAGCGGGAGGTCATGTCGCCCTGAGCTTGCCGAAGGGCCTAAAATCCTGCCCCCAAGCCAACTTTCGGGTCCGTAACCGGGCTTTGGGAAGGTTTTTGGATTCTTCACTCCGTTCAGAATGACAGTTTTGGCCGCTCAGGAGGATGATTCGTTAAAACGCGATTGCCCTGTCTGCCCGGTAACAGTTCACAGTTGAAGAGGTCAGGTTGCTCCCATTACCGTCGTTCCCGCGCAGGCGGGAATGACGGTCCTTGGGCTTTTCATTCCCTCCATTTCTGAACCGTCAACCTGCCCTTAACGGCGAAAGCAAAGTTCCGGCAGTACCCGATATTCCTCCCATGAGTCTTGCCCCCGGCTCCATCCTGCAGTCCATTAATCGTTGGCGGCGGCGGTGAACATGCCGTCGGCCATGGCCAGCCTCCGGGTACACATGCCGGCCAGGGTCAGGTCGTGGGTGGCTGTGATTACCGTGACGCCCCGGTCCCGGGCGATGTCCCGCAGGATGGTGGAAATGGATATGCCGGTGACGCTGTCCAGTTCTCCGGTAGGTTCATCGGCAAACAGCACTGACGGCCCGGTAACCAGGGCTCGCGCTATAGCCACTCGCTGCTGTTCGCCGCCGGACAGCTCATAGGGACGGTGGCCGGTCCGGGAGCCCAGTCCTACCAACTCCAGCGATTCCGCCGCCCGTTGACGGCGTTCCCGCCAGTTGGCCCCGCCGATGTGCAGGGGGAGTTCCACGTTTTCGTAGGCCGACAGGAGGGGTATCAGCCCAAAGGACTGAAACACGAAGGCAATGCGGGTCCGGCGCAACTCCACCAACTGCCTTTCCGTAAACTCATTCAGGTTGCGGCCCTCGAACACCACCCGCCCGTCGGTGGGCTGGTCCAGGCCGGCCAGCAGGTTGAGCAGCGTTGTCTTGCCCGACCCCGACCGGCCGGTTATTGCCAGGAACTCCCCGGGCCTTATGTCCATGTCCACGGAATTTACGGCGGTTACTGCCTGGTCTCCTGCGCCGAACACCTTACTCAAGCCCCTGGCGGAAATAATGCTGGAAGCGGGAATCGGAGCCGCTGCGGCAACCCCGGTTTGGCCCGATGGCGACTGGCCCAATGGCGACTGGCTCCCTGGCGTGGGCGGCTGTGTTGTCATGGCTGCACTGTTCCTGTTGGTTTGCTTTGGTCCGGGTATGGCGGAAGTTGAGCATCGCCGCCCTCCCGGGCCCGGCATTGCCCGGCCTTAGAGACTATCCCTAAAAGGTTATCGGACTTCGTATTTGGTACTGGTAGTAGCATTGCGCCATCCGTCACCCCCTTTGATAGGACGAGGCCAGCAAGGGGGGAGGGACTCTTGAGATAGTTTCTTATTGCCGTTCTTCTCAGTTGGCAGGGCGGCGGAACATGGCGTGGGGATCGGGAGTCGGCGCTTCCTGAGCCGCCTTTTCCGGGGCTTCCGATTCCGGGGCTTCCGACGCAGCCGGCGCCCCAAGCTCACCGGAGGCGTCCGGCCTAAAGTCCTGGTCTGGCTCCGCCTCAAGTCCCGGCCCGGTTTCGTTGGCGTACTGGCCCTGGACTGGCGCGGGAATGGTGTCCGGCCGGCCCGCCGGACGAATGGTTATCTGCCCGTCGGAGAAATCAGCGGCGGCCAGCCCGGCCAGTCCGTTCCTTCTGAGCCTGTCCACGTAGTCGGGCGGCAGTTGCAGCCTTCCCACCCGGTCCACCACCAGGTACTCCTGCTGCACCCGGTCACCGTCACGGCGGAAGGTGGTCTGCATGAAACTCTCTGCGCTGATGCGCCCGTCCCTGATGTGCACCACCCGGCTGGTGTGGCTGGCGACGCCGGGAAAGTGGGTAACCACGACCACCGTAACTCCGAAGGCCCGGTTCATCTGCCGGAGCAGCCCAAATATCTCGTCGGCCATCTGGGTGTCCAGCTCGCCGGTAGGTTCGTCGGCCAGCAGCAGGGGCGGGCGGTTGGCCAGGGCCACGCCGATGGAAACGCGCTGCTGTTCCCCGCCCGATAGTTGGTCGGGGAAACGCCGGGCCTTGTCCTCCATCTGCATGGCCGCCAGCAGTTCCATGCTCCTTTCCCGCCTCTGGGCCCGGGGAACGCGGGCGATGGCCATGGGCAGCTCCAGGTTGTCCCGCACGTTAAGGTAGGGCACCAGGTTGCGGGAAGTGGACTGCCAGACAAACCCAACCTCCTGCCGGCGATAGAGCACCAACTCGTGGTCGGAAATGTTCAGCAGGTCCCGTTCGCCCACCCGGACCTGTCCCGCCGAGGGCCTTTCGAGGCCGGCCAGTATGTTTAGCAGCGTGGTCTTGCCGCTGCCGCTGGCCCCCACGATGGCCGTAACCTCTCCGGTGTGGATTTCCAGGTCAACGCCGCGAAGGGCCACGACTTCCAGGTCGGCCAGCTTGAATATCTTGAACAGGTCGCGGCATTCCACGTAAGGTCGGCCATGGTCGTCCGGGGCCGTCATTGGCATCCCGGCAGGTGACGCACCAGGAGATGCTGCGCCGGCCATGCCTTGCGGCGTCGAATTCGGCTGTCCATCAATAGTCATCAGAGATATCCTTCCAGCCCCGCCCGGGGTTGAATAGATTACCCTCCCTCGCCGGCCCGCAGCACCTGCTGAATATTGAGGCGGGAGGTGAACCAGGCCAGCCACACCACGTTGGCCACCGCCACCGCGGCCAGGGCCAGGTAGGCCACCGCCAGGGTCATCCAGTTGGCTTGCAGGGTCATGGGCGGAGTCACCCTGACCCCGCCTTCCGAGACTTCCAAAACGGGCAGCAGGGTAGCACCTATCTGCTGACCGGCCCACGTGCCCAGGACTACGCCGCAGACCACCATCAACAGCAGGTTAAACCATACCATGCCGTTCAACTGGCCGGCCGAGGAGCCAAGGGTGCGCAGCAGGGCGAACTCGGTGCGCCGCTCCCCCGTATCCACGTAGGAATAGAGCACCACCCCGGAGGCGCTGGCCAGGACCAGGGCAAGGAACATCAGGGCCAGCAAACCGCCCCAACTGGCGTTGGCCAGGGGCTGCTCCACTCTCCGGCGCACCTCCTCTTCGGCCAGTAGGCTCTCTTCCCGGTTCAATTCCAGCTGGTCCAGCGCCGCCGTTATTGCGGTGAGCGCCGCTCCGGCATCCGGCGCGGCGGCCCAAACCTCGTTGGGGCCCGAGCCGGGCCGGCGGGCCTGGCGGTCGGCGAAGAGGTTGAAGGTTTCCAGGTCCAGTACCATGAAGGGCTGTTCCCTGGGGTCAAGGGTGGGGAAATAGTCGGCCACCGCCACCACCCGGACGGGCAGGGCAAAGCTGGTGGCGCTGATGTTGATAACCTCGCCCACCTCAATGTCGGCCAGTTCCAGGACGTCCGGCGAAACGATGGCCGGCGCCGGCGCCGTGGGCCCTCCCGGCCGCAAGCCCCGCAGGCCCGTTCCGCCGGGCGCCCAACTGTAGGCCAGCGACACGCTCCGTCCCTGCCGAGTGACCGCCCTGCTGCTTTCCAGGGCGTACAGACCCGGCCGGGCAAAGTCCTCGACCACCTGCCAGTCCTCCGGGTCCTGGAAATCGGACACAACCTCTTCACCATCGGGGGTAATGGCCGAGAGTTCGTCCAGGAACATGACCCCCGGGTCGTTCAGCCCCAGGCGGCTGGTAACCTGGAGGTTTATCAGGGTGAAGGGCGGCGTAACCGGATGGGGTTCGCCGCCGCCCCGGCGGGGACGGGAAGCGAGTTCACCGGATATGCGTTGCCAGCCAGAGTCGCCCGGCTCGCCGATAAGAGTGTCAAAGGTATAGCCCGTGGCGTCCCGAATCCGGGCTCCCATGGCCAGCCGCGCGCCCGGTTGACCGGGATTTACCCAGAGCGCCAGGCCGGTGGCATCGGGCGGCAGTTCTATTCCCGGGCTGCCGCCGGCCAGCAGGGACTCGTGGATTTGCACCTCGCCCAGTTGTCGCTCTTCCGAGAGGCGGGCCGGCGGGGCAATGGAGCGCATCAGGAAGGGAAGAGACCTGCCATCGGCAAAATCCGGCCTGAACCAGGCGACCTGGCCGAACTCCCTGCTGTCAACGGCCAGCAGGGCAAACCGTTCGCTGCTGAATCCCTGGGTAAGCAGGTTGCCGTTCAGCCGGGTAGCCTCTGCCACCCGGAGGCCGGCCACGCTGCCCTCAAGCTGTTCGCCAAGCCCCTGGAAAGTGACCGGTTTCCTGTTCCCGTTGTGTTCCACCCGCAAATCCGCCCCTACCTGGTACCAGGCCCGGTCCTCCTGGCTCCGCTCTAGGGTGGAGCCGAAGGCGCTGCCGATGACGCCCAGGGCAGTGGCCAGCATCAACAAGACCACCAGGCTGCCCGGCGCAATGGGGTCCCGCCCCACCCGGCGCAAACCCTGCACCAGCCAGACGGGCCCCACCGGTTCTGCCAGGCGGGCCAGCAGCGCCACTGCCAGGGGAAAGAAGCGAAGCACCACCAGTCCCAGGGCCAGCAGCCCGAGGACGGGCCCCAGCAACAGCGTGAAGTCAATCTCCAGCGCGCCCCGCCCGACGGGGCGCAACAGAAAGCTGTCCCGGCTCTGAATCTGCCACCAGATGATGCCGATAAGGGCCAGGAGCAGGAAATCCAGGTAGTAGCGGTGCAGCAGGGGAGCGCGGGCCGGCCTGGCCCCGGTCTGGCGGAATTCTACTATGCCCTGGCGGGCGGCCACCAGCGTGGAGAGGGTGAGCACAACCACGGAGAGCAGCGCCCCGGCCGCCCCCAGCAGAAATGCCCGGTCGGACAGCGCGATTAAGATGCCATCCCTTTCCACGTCGAAGAAAAGGCTGCCCAGTACGCCGGCTACCGGGGCGGCCAGCAGGGTGCCTATGGCCACCGCCGGGGCGGCCAGCAGCAGTCCCTCCACGAAGACCATCAGGCCCACCTGCGGGGTGGTGGCTCCCCGGCTCTTCAGCAGGGCAATCTCGGCGCTGCGCGACCGTATGGTGAGGGCCGAAACCAGGGCCAGGTAATAGGCGAGAATGCCCACTACCAGGAACACCATCAAAAAGAGCGGGATTCGGGACAGCACCAACTGTTCGGAGTAATCCTCCAGCAGCCGGTCCAGCTTGATGGAAACAGAGGAGTTGTCCAGGGCCGTAGCCACTTCATGCCGCATCAGGCGAATGCGGTACTGGACTTCCTCCACTTCTTCAAAACCGAACCCCTGGCGGTCCAGGTCGTAAAGCCAGGTGGCGTTGGAGTAGATGCCTGGGTACTCGGTGGCCACTCGCTGGAGAATGGTCCCTTCGGTGACGAACAGGGGCACCGTGGGCCATTCCCCGTTGTGGTTGCTGAAGTTATGCTCCCGCCCGTACCAGAAATCGTTCGAGGGGTCGTTTCGCTCGAATATGCCGACTATTTCTACGTCAAGCAGTTCCTCTTCCCGGTCGCCCGAGGCGGGATGCACCTGGAACCGTTGGCCCAGCCGGAAGTCCAACAGGTCTGCCCCGACGCGCTCTATGGCAACCGGCACAGGCGCGTCGGAAATGGCCGGGGAGTCCGCGGGCCAGCTTCCCTGCAACAGCCGGCTGCGGTCCGGTTCAAACAGGCCGGTCATGTACTGGATGCGGCCCCTGGGCCTGGCGTCCCGCTCCACGTTGAAGCGCGGGTCTCCGGTGAAGAAAAAGGTGGAGGTTTCCAGTAGGCGGGCGTGGTTCTCCACGTAGGGCTCAAAGGAACTGGTGACGCGGCTTTCTACGAATTCCTGGCTGGTCTGGTAAACCGAGGCGCGGCGCTCGGCGGTGGCCGGCTCTTCCAGGTTCTGGAAGATGCGGACCCAGAAGTTAACGTCTTCTGCGGCGGCCTCCCGCAGGGCACGGCGCAGCGCCGCTTCGGCCAGCAGGTCGGAAAAGACCACGCTGCTGGACAGCAGGGCTACCGACAGGAGAATGCCGAGAAAAAGGACAAGCTCCAGCCGCCATGCAGTGGCAATTCTCCTGCGGGCCATGACGTATGCCAACTGCAAAAATGACATGGTTGCCGGTCGCTTCTCCTCGCCCTACCCGCTGTTTCGCAGTATATCAGAGGGCTTTAGCCTTACCGCCGCCAGCACGGCCACCACCGTGCCCAGGACTGTCGCGATTGCCAGGTTCACGATAATCAGGGCAATGAGCCAGGGCTGGGCCGTCTGTATCATGGGAGGAATTATCGGGATGCCGCTGGCGGAGATTTCCAGGAACCCCAGGGTCCAGCGGCCCAGGAAATAGCCTATCACCGTCCCTGCAACCAGTCCCAGGACCGCCACCAGGACCCGCTCCAGCACCAGCATCCCCAGCACCTGGCGTTGGGACAACCCCAGGGCGCGGACTACCGTAAGGTCAACCCGGGCGGACCGGACGGCCACCAGGGCGTGGGTAGCCAGGGTAAGAGTGACCACGATGGTGAGAGTACCCAGGCCCAGGAGGGTCAGCCCGTTCCATCCTCCGCCGGCCAGGGGGTCTCTCTCCGCACGGTCCACCAGGCCGGCCCGGTCTATTATATTGGCCGAAACGGAAGTGGCCTCGCGAATGGAGCGGACTGCCTGCTCCCGGTCGGCGCCCGATTCCAGGGCCAGCCAGTATTGCCGAGGGGGAATGGGGATGCCCCTGGGAATTCGGCTGGTATAGTCCTGGAGGGACTCCAGCGACACTATCAGGAAGGGCTTGTTTCTCTCGGAGATGGTGGGAAAGTGAAGGACCGTGTCATGCACCAGCAGCGGCACCAATTGCCGGCCCAGGTTGACCCTCAAGGCGCCCGGTCCGGCCAGGGAAGGGCTGCCCACGGCTGCCAGGGGAAAGTCTCCGGGGGGAATGAAGAAGCCCCGGGGCGCCTGCAGCAGTGGGTCCTGCCAGGTGAACTCCATGCCCTGCCCGTCGCCCCGCCCCGCCCGGCGGGAGACGCCCGCCCGGTCCGACGTATCGCCGTCGTGAGGAAGGGCGACCCACCGGCCTATATCCTCGAAGTCCTCGATTACCTGCAAGTCTGGTTCCGCTGAGGCGGCGGAGCCGGGTGACTTCAGCTTGACGGTGACATCGTCCACGTCAACGGAGCCTGGCGGCATACGGTAAAGGGACCGACCCACAAAAAAGACCGCTACAACGCTGTGAGGGAGGTCCAGCCAGTACTTTTCCACCGGAATGGGGGCCTCGAAATAGCGCCACGCCGGGTCTGACTCTGCCGCGCCTTGTCCTTCCGTGTCCGGTTCGCCCCCGTCCTCCTGGCCCGGGTTGGCCGACCCGGCCTGGGCCGGTTGGGTTGCGCCGCCTGGCACGGGGTTCCGCAAGCCTCCCGGGGAGAGTTCGATGTCCCCCATGTCCAGGTTGAAGTGGCTGCCATCGGCATCTACCAGCCGCACCCACAGGCTCAGGCTCTGCTGGACTGCGCTGTCGGCAATGCTCTCGGTGTTCACCCACAGGCCGATGCTCTCGGCCTCTTCAGGAATGGGAATACCGGTAGGCAGATTGCCGCTGAGGTCGGGCAGCCGCGACTGGCCCCGCCTCAGGGGCGTCAACAGGCCCGACAGGGTCTTGCCCGTGGGCGAAAAGTCCTCACGATACCAGGCAACGTCCACCAGGGTTACCGGGTCAATGGCGAGAAGGGTGGCCGAAGAGCCGGGCCTGGTGTCCAGCAAAGTCACCGACTCCCGCTCTACCGGCGTAAAGGAGTGCACCGCAGGCAGGGCGGCAATGTTGGCCTGGGTATCGCCCGTGGGAGCTATCACGCTTACCACCATGTCGCCGCCGGTGCGGTAAAGGGCCTGCTCCCGCTGGCTGCGCTCCAGCGTGGACTGGAAGGAAGCGCCAAAAACGCCCAGCGCCGCGGACAGCATCACAATAACTATCAGCGAACCATAGGGAAGCGGGTCCCGGGCCACCCGGGCCAGGGCAAAGGCGGCCCACGCCGGCGCCGCCCAGCGGGCCAGCCACGCCAGGACTCTTACCACCAGGGGAAGGAGCCGCAGTACCAGGAATGCCGCCGTCAACAGGGCCAGCGACGGCGCCAGCAGGAGGCTCGGGTCCAGTTGGGCCCGTCCGGTGGTTAGAGTTCGTTCAAGAAAGCCCCCCCGCTGCTCCACCTGCCACCATACCAGCCCCAGGGCGGCAACCACCAGCAGGTCAACATAATAACGCTGCAGGAAAGGCACGGCCGGCGGTCTGGCCCTTTCCCTCAGAAAGTCCAGCAACCCGAGGCGGGTCAGGTTAAAGTTGGCGGCCAGAAGCACCGCCAGGCTCATCAGCCCGCCCACGGCGCCGAAAATGAACATGTCGGCCCGTAGCCCTATCTCCAGTACCTCGGTGCCGCCCTTGGGGTCTATGGTGTCAAACAGCAGCAGCCGGAACAGGAGCAGAGCCAGGAAAGGCCCCACAACGGTTGAGACGACAACGATAAGGGCCTCGGCCAGGGTTATGACGGCGCCGACCTGGAGCATGCTGGCTCCCCGGCTCCGGAGCAACCCCGCCTCCTCGCTGCGAGTCGCTACCAGCAGCCCCGTCACCACGGTCAAAAAGTAGAGAATGACCACCAAGGCCAGGGAGATATAGAGGTAGATGGGAGCGCGTGCGCGGGTGAGGGACCGCTGGTACTGGGCCAAGAGCCCGGTATCGCGGCTGTTTTCCAGCCTGGTCAGGATGAGGGAACGGGGCACCTGCTTGTTTATGTCGGTTTCCAGTTGGTTGAAGGCCTGGCGGGTCGGGGCTACCAGGTCAGCGTTCAGCACGTCGGTATCCAGGTACAAGTACCAGCCGAAGTCTCCCACCAGGGTCGGGTAGCGGGCGCCCAGGCCGTTAAAGAAAAGCTCCTCCGGCAGGTACATGGGCATCAGCACCACTTCCCCCACTTCCTGCGGCCCGAAGTAGTCGCGGAAACCCATCCAATACTCTTCGGTGGTGTCCACCGGTTCCATGATGCCGACTACCGTCATGTGTATCTGCTCGTCCAGGTCTGAACGGTAGGGGAGAATGACCGCTTCCGAGCCAATTTCCCAGAACATGACGCTGGCAGTGTCCGGCCCCACGGCTACCTCAATGGAAAGCCTGCCCTCGTCCTCGGCGGGCGTGGGAGTGGGCCACCGGCCTTCGACCACCCGGACGTGCTCTTCAAAGTCGGTGAGGAAAAAGGGCCGCGCCGCCGGGGCGCCCAGCACCTGGGAAGCCTGGAAGGGTTCCTGGACCAGGAGCAGGTCGGGTTGGGCCCGTCCGTATCGCTGGGTGTCCCGCAGCATGAAGCCCAGCCGCTGCCTGGCTATTTCATCCATGGTGTCCCGCAGCGAGCTATAGTCCGCCGGGCCAAGGGGACGGTTCTGGGCGATGATGTGGGTGTTGAGTATGGCCGGGTTGGTGGAGGCCAGGCTGTGCTGCAGCCCGGCTTCGGCCAGGGCACGGGTGTAAACGGCGCCAACGGACATGATGGTCACCGCCGCCAGCACTCCGAAGCCGGTCACCAGCAGCAGGCCCCACGACCATCGCAGGCGCCTGGGCAGAAGCCAGAATAGGGAGCCGATCCAGTTCATCAAAAGCCCAATTAATTTCCGGCTGATTGCAGATTTGGGGCAGTGGTTTTACGGGAACTTGTGTACAGATTATTGCGTACCGCGTCAAGTGGTTGGCGCGGCGCACTTTGCCCACCGGTTCTATGGTGTGATGTCCTGGCCCCTAACGTAAGGGCAGCGCCCGTCTCTTCTCTTAGCGCCAGCCCCGGAAGCGCTGCTAACCCTGGAAGCACACCAATGGGCGGGGCGGGCCGGCGCCAGGTCAAGCCGGCCCGACTGGCCGGCAAGCTTCATGGGTCGCCCTGGCCTTCACTTTGGGCTGCCCTTTGTGCTGCCCGTTGAGCCGCTTCCAGCCTTTCTTTCTCCTGCTCCTGCTGGTACCACATTATCATCACGATACCGGCGGCGATAATGCTCATCATATCCCCCACCACCCACAGGAACAGCCCTCCCAGCTGCTGGTCAATGAGCCCGCTCAGGATGAAGGGCTGCTCCACCTCGCCGTAGGACTGGTAGAGTAATCCCCGGGAGAAGGTTATTCCCGCGCCCAACACCGTGTTGGGCAGAACAATCAGCCCCAGGTACAGGACTCGCAGACCGTAGTGCAGGCGGGACCGGTGGGGCTTGGGGTCTATTACCAGCCACCAGAAGAGGAAGCCCGAAAACAGCATGGTGCCGTGCATTAACTCGTGAACGTAGCCGTTGCGGACCGCCGTGTCGTGCAGGAAGGGGATTTGCCAGAGGTACAGTGCCGCGATGAATATCGCCACCGCAGCCACCGGATTGGTCAGGTGGTGGTAGGCCCTCCTGACGACAGGATTTCCGGCCATGGCGCGGACCACGCCCTGCAGCAGCCACAGGGGCAATCCCCGCAACATGGGCGTAAGCGGCGCCCCCAGCAGCACCAGCATCGGACCCAGCATCCGTATCATCAGGTGCTGGACCTGGTGAATGAAAAAGTAATGCTCGGCCAGGGGGTCTATGGGCGACTGCAGGGCGAGGAAAATGACGAACAGCCCGGAGAAGAAGGAAATCTTGTGCCAGACCGTAATGGGATGGCTGGGCCGCTCCCATTTGCCCAGGCCGTTTACGTAAAGAAAAGCGACAATGAAGAGGATGAGGGTGGGCAGGGGATTGCTGGTATTCCAGGCCAGCCAGATGTTGTCTCCCGGCGCGACGCCTCCGTGGGCGTGGGCCGTTGCCGGCTGCGCAATCAGTTGCCAGGCTCCTAGGACAAAGAGGACCGCCAGCGTCCACGCCTTGGGGCCCATGCTCTGAAGAAAAGGCGCCCTGGAAGTTGAGCCGCCGCTGCCCCGCGCCGCGCCATCGCCCTCACGGCCGGGGCTGCGACCCGGATCTCTATTGTTACTGTTACCCGAACCACTGCGGTGGGCTGGGTCTCGGCCGTGGGTGTGGTCAGGCAGCATTAGCCGCCTCCCGCCGCTTCTGGGCCCGGCGAATGCTCCAGATAACGTAGGCCGCCCCGGAGAAGAGAATGACGGACATTCCGGCGAACACCAGCGAGCCTACCCAGTATTGGCGCGGTTCCGGTATGGTGACCGTACCGACTCTGGTTTCCACCCGTCCCATGGAGCCGTCAACCTCGACGTTGACCGCCCACCGGCCCGGGTGGTCCAGTTTCATGCGGGCCCGGTAAATTTCGGGCCGCTCGGGTACGGGAAGGGCGGTGGCCCAGCCCGTCTCGTCGGTAGTGGCGTGGCGGGTATGTATCACCACGTGGGCTCCCGGTACCGGTTCGCCGCTTTCGCTTTCCAGCACGGCCACGCTGATCAGGGCCGTGCCCAGCGACAAATTGGATGCCTCGGCCTCCACGAATATCTGGTACGCCCCCACCGTTACTTGCCGGTCTATCCGCACCGGACCCGTGGTGTCCCCACCCTGTCCGCCGTCCTGGGCAAACAGGGGTCCGGCGCTGGAAAGCAACAGGATGGGCGCGGCTACGACGAGGAAAAAGGGGAGCAGTCTGGTGATTAACAAGCGGGGTTTCCTTCACTCTTCGACACGGGTTGTCACGAGAAATTCAGCGGTCAAGAATGGAAATCCGGGAACGGAACCGGCGGCGGTATTTGCGTTACCTTTCAAGATTCATGCTTCGAATAGGTCGAACCGCCAAACCAAAACCTGCACCATCAAGTTTAACAGATTCTGCTCACGCCGGAGTTGAAATATGCAGCTTTGACCAGGGCGATTGCGTATTAGGTTACGCTGTACATCTGAGCTGGAAGTCATGCCGCCCTGAGCTTGCTGAAGGGCCCAAAAATCCTGGCAGGAAACGATGACCCGGAAGCTAAAACCCCGAGACCAAAACCAGGCTGCTGGGTAGGAGGTTAGATGCTTCGGCTACGCTCAGCATGACAATTCTACATGCTGGGATTGCCCTGGGGCTTACACCGGGGCGGCTGCAGAGCACTCCGGCAACCGCTCATGGTGAGCCTGTCGAACCACTTCGTGGTACTAAGATAGCCTTCGACAGGCTCGGGATGAGCGGGGTTGGTTGACTGTTGCCGGCTTGGCCACCATCCTGGCTGCGTACCTGTTCGGGTGGCCTCGCGGGTACGCCATTGGGCTGGCGCAGGAACCAATCCGCAAGCGGCCCCACGGGCAATTCCTGGCTCCCGGTTTGGGCGCTGCCGGCCGGCAGGCTTGCGCTAAACCTGGAAGGTCTTCTTCCAAACCCCCGGTGAACCCGTGGCGTGGGTCATCATGGGCCGAATGCGCTCGGTGGAAGGATCTATGTCCCGCTGCCGCGCCCACTCATCGCTTTCCGATACCAACTCGTGCTCGAATTCATAGACCGTGGCGTACATGGGCGTGCCCCTGACGGACTTGTACCGGCGGCCCCGGATGACCCCGGCCACTTTTTCGTAGTTGGGCACGTAGATGCCGCTGTACCATTGGTTCCACTCTTCGTCGTTTGCAGGCGCCACGTCCATGCGGCCAATCTGCAGAGCCGGCGCCATGTCGCTGCCGGCTATTTCAGCCGTCAACTCGGTGGGGTGGATCATCTGGTAAACATTGCTGATCAGGGTGGTGGCAATGGCCGGCCCTGAGGCCCGATTGGCCCACTCCGAGCGCGGCGGGCGGTTCTTGAAAGCGTCGGACTCCACCACCGCCGGGCTCTCCAGTTCGTAGCAGGCCAGATGCTTGGGCCCGCTCTTCACCGCCTCGTAGCGGGCGGCGTTAAGTATGCCGGGGATAGCCAGCAACTCCGGTATGTGTTCCTCGTTGTACCAGGCGTTGAAGTCTTCCTCCTTGTCCGCTGGCACGTCGGCCCATACCATCAACAACCCGGTGCCCTTCTTGTTTGGCATATTGTCTGCTCCTTGTTGCGCCCGGCGGCCGCCGGGCGGTGTTGGACTCGCTTGTTCCGGCCTTTTCCCGCCAGTTTCCGACTTGTCCCCTTAACGCGGTTTCAATTCGTAAACGTAGCCGGTAGCCACGCCGGGGACGGGCGCCTCGATTTCGATGCCAACCCCGTAGCGGTAGCCGGGGTCTTCGTTCACCTTGGGGCCCACGGTGTTGCTAAGGGTGCCGAGCCCTTCAACCTCGAATTCCACCACATCGCCGGGCTGAAGCCAGCGAGCTTCGTAGCCCTTGCGGATGGCCTCGCCGATGGAACCGCCGCCCACGGTGCCGCAGCCCAGCACGTCGCCCACCGCGATGCGGCTGTCCTTGGCGGCCCGCTCCACCATGGCGCCCCAGGTATGGTATGACAGGCTGCCGTCGCTGTCCTCCACCCAGGGGACCCCGTTGACCCGCCCGGTGCATTTGACGTGCAGGCGACCGTCGCGGATGAGTGGGGCCAGTTCGTCGGTGGTTACCAGGCAGGGGCCCAGGGAGGATGCGCCGTCCTTGCCCTTGGCGGGGCCCAGGCCCACCGCGCTCTCGTCCCGCTGCAAGTCGCGCGCGCTCCAGTCGTTGAAGATGAGGAAGCCCGCTATGTAGTCCAGCGCGTCCGCTTCGGATACGTTGGTACCCTCTTTGCCGATTACGCAGCCAATCTCCAGCTCATAGTCCAGCATGTTTGAGGCCGAGGGATGCGGCACGGTGTCCCCGGGGCCGTAAACGCAAAGCGGGTTGGAGAAATAGAAAATTGGCATCCGGTACCAGGCCTCTTCCCGTTCGCGGGTGCCCTGCTGGGTAGCGTGCTCCTCGAAAATCATGAAGTCCCGGATGGTTGGCGGCCGCAGGATGGGGGACTGGAGTTGAACGTCTTCCAGGGCAAAAACGGGCGCAGAGGAGTTGCCGTCCTGCAGGGCGGCGCGTACCCGTTCCAGCGCATCGTCGCCCGTCTCCAGCAGGGCCTGCACGTCGCGCAGCGGTTGGGACCAGCCCACCAGGGCGGTTACGTCAATTACCGAATCATCCTGCAGCACGCCGCAGCGAGGTCCGGTTCCGGTGTTATAGGTGACCAGCTTCATGTCTTGTCCTCCGCAAGGGGGATAGTGACGCCATATCAGATATGGGTTCCGGTTCGTAAATATACCACAAGGAAGCTGCGATAGAGCCGAAAGGAGGAAGCAAGGGAGCCTGAAGAGAGCCTGCCCAGGTCACGAATCCGGTTTCGGCGAAAGGGCATTGCGATTGCATTGTGGAAAAATGTCATGTTGAACCCTCTGCAAGCTCAGGGCGACATTCATTTCCACCTGAGGGCCTTGCGCGAGTTGCGACCAGTTTATAGTGCAACCTCCCTGGACGGAAGGGGGTTGCTTTTGCCTGGCATTGTTCCCTAATATTAGCCATCAGCGGCAAGGACGAGAAAAAGGAGGTTGAAGAAATGGCGGAACTAACCCTGGCTTATCGGGTACACAGCTACAGCACCGGCACCCCGGGGCGTGCCATCTGCAACACTCGCAATCACCACTGGGTGGCCGACGGCTCCGGCGGCGAGGAGGTTGGCGCCGGCGAACTTTTCCTGTCCGGCATTACCGCTTGCGCCGTTAACATGGTGGAGCGCATAGCCAGCGGCGAGGAAATTCCTGTCAACTGGATGGACGTTAGTGTCGAAGCCTACCGGGACCCCGACCGGGCTTCTATTGCCGACGAAGGCACGGTCAGCGTTTATGACGACATAAAAGTCCACTTCCAGATCTGGGGGCTGGATGACGACCAGGGACAGTACCTGGTGGACCAGTGGAAGCGGCGTTGACCCCTCTATGGTTCGGTCGCCGTGGCGACCCCCAGCACCAGCGTAACCGCGGAGATTTTCTCCGGGGCGCACCACTGACAACCTGACTGCCTTGGCAAAAGGGCACGTCCCATTTCAAGACCGGCGGAGTGAACCGAATCCGCCGGTCTCATTTTGCGAATTATTCCTGCGTAACCACCCGACACCGAATGAAATCCGGTGGTCCATCGCCCTGGGGCCCGTCGCCAACTTGAAAGTTGAAGCTTGCGAACGTCCCATTTCGTCGTTCCTGCGAAGGCGGTAACCTTGACTGGCTGTAGTCGAGATTCCTGCAAAGGCGGGAACTACGGTGAATTTGACGATGCACCCGAGAAACGGTGGGCAAATCGGAAGTCCGCTGGTGGTGAGGCTGTCGAAGCATGAGGGGGCGGCCCTTCGACAAGCTCAGGGTGAGCGGAAACATTATCCATCAGTTCGAGTAATTTGAGCCGCTAGGTTGCTGAGCAGTGCGGCCTGCTCAACATCCGCAGGGCAGGCCTTACCTCGGCACGCCGTTTCGAGGCATTTTAGGCGGTTCAATCCATTCCGGCGCGTTGACGCCTGAACACGTTGCCGTTCCGCGCTGATAGTCCCATTTTCCGTCGAAATATGCCGCTCACGGCATTTGTCAAGGCTGAATATTCCCACCAAATGCCCGGATGTTTCCCATTCAAGGCGATAAATCTTCCTAAAGCTGATGCTTTATGTTATGCTCACGCCGGCCCAAGTACGTCTAAATAGGGCCGGCTGCCTGTTCCTGGCTGCGCCCACGTCCTTTCTTAACTTAGTATCGCGGCGGCGGCGGGACGGTTGCACGATATTCAATATTTATTTCTCCGGCGTTTGCCCCTACGGCATCTGAACTGTTGTTTTTCCTGTTGAATTGCAGGGGAGGGTGAGGGGAGTTTACAGGATACATTAGACTCGAAATATGAACAGGTCAGGCCGAGGGAGGCGCACGTTGGAAAGGGAGTAGATTTTCGTGTTTGATGTATGGACTCTACGAATCATTGGGGCCGGAGGGCTCGGCGTCCTGGGTTGGCGCCTGGGGCCCTATGTACCGGACCTGCCTTCGGACGGAAGGCAGATTATCCCCTGGGGCATAGTTCTGGCTCTCGTCGGGATTCCGGTAGGCGCGTTGGTAACTCCTTACATTTTTCTTCGACCCTGGCGAAACCTCGTCAGCTACGTCAACGCCGTTCCGGGTTCAACGCTTTTGTCCGCCGCATTTGGCGCGCTGATTGGGCTGGTTTTTGCGGCCCTGATATCCATTCCTTTCTATAACATCAACGGCTGGATGGGCTGGGGCATACCGATAATGGTCAGCCTGACCCTGGGCATGGTTGGCCTGCTGCTGGGCGGGATGCGGGGCAAGGACGTGCAGGCCGTATTCCCCTCCCTGGAGAGCGCCGCTCCCACCAACGGGCTGGTGAAAGAGGGACGCAATGGCAATATTCTCGTTGATACCAGCGTCATAATTGACGGCCGCATAGCGGACCTCACCGGCACCGGCTTCCTGGAGGGAACCCTGGTGGTCCCCCGGTTCATCCTCGACGAACTCCGCCACATCGCCGACTCCAGCGACCCGCTGCGCCGCAACCGGGGACGCCGGGGACTGGAAGTGCTGGGACGCCTCCGCCGCGACGACAGCATAACCCTGGACATCATGGATGTTGGCATCAGCAACGGCGATGAGGTTGACTCCATGCTGGTGCAGATGGCCCGTTCCATGAAGTGCCCCATCCTGACCACCGACTACAACCTTAACCGGGTGGCCGAGTTCCAGGGAGTCCAGGTCCTCAACGTCAACGAACTGGCCAACGCCCTCAAGTCCATCGTCCTGCCGGGCGAGGAAATGCGGGTCAACATCGTCCAGGAAGGGAAGGAACTGGGCCAGGGCGTGGCCTACCTGGATGACGGTACCATGGTGGTGGTCGAGGGCGGAAAGCGCTACATCAACGCCTTCCACGACGTAACCGTAACGCGGGTCTTGCAGACCGCCGCCGGCCGCATCATATTCGCCCAGTCCAAGAACAATTAGCAAGAAATACAAGCGCTGGCACCCACCGGGGCGCGGCCATCGTGGAATGCAGAGAGCAGCTTCCACGCATAACCGCGCCCTACGTGCGTGTCCCGCGTGTCAAAAGAGTCTTATCAGGATGAAGGGTTGTAAGCTTTGGAAGCCAGAGTTGGAGCCATTGTAGTCGCCGCCGGCAGCAGCACCCGCATGGAAGGGGTGGACAAGACCTTTGCGCCGCTGCTGGGCAGTCCCCTGATTACCCACACCCTTGACCGGTTTGAAGAGTGCCCCCAGGTCTCGGAAATCGTCCTGGTCCTGGCCGCTGCCTCCCTCAATTTTGGCCGTTCCCTGGTGCAGGAACGGGGCTACCGCAAAGTCTCCCATGTGTGTGCCGGCGGGGTGCGGCGGCAGGACTCGGTGAAGGCCGGCCTCGACGCGCTGCAACCATGCCGATGGGTCATGGTCCACGACGGGGCCCGCCCCGGTCTGGACGGGGCCCTGCTGCGGCGGGGAATGGAGGCCACGGCAGCCTCCCCCGATGGCGCTGCCATTGCCGGCGTTCCGGTCAAGGACACCATCAAGGTTGTCGCTCCCGATGGCCGCGTTACGGACACTCCGCCCCGCGAAACCCTTTGGGCCGCCCAAACCCCCCAAATTTTCGCCTACGACCTGCTGTGCCGCGCCTACACTGAATTCCACGGCGACGCCACCGACGACGCGATGATGGTAGAGGCCCTTGGGTTCCAGGTAACCCTGTTCCCCGGCTCTTACGAAAACTTGAAAGTGACGACGCCGGAGGATATGGCGGTTATGGAGGCGGTGCTGGGGGGGCGGGGATAAATTGACGTGGAAGGAGGGGATAGGATGGTGCGATCCTGCCTTTCCTGTCCATCCATGCTAAATTACCCCAACATCCCCACCCGCACGGACTTTAACCCCCACAGCAAAATCCTTGCCCACCGGCAAAGCTACTGGTAATCTGAACTGGTCAAAATAACCGGTTGGGGTTGAGATGCGCGAGGTTCAAGCTACAGAAGCCAAGGCTCGCCTGGCGGAACTTCTTCGGGTGGTGGAGCGTGGGGAGGCCATCGCCATCACCCGGCACGGCAAGCCGATTGCCCACCTGGTTCCCGCAGCGGATCAGGGCCGCGTCAATCGAGAGAAGTTGGTCGAACAGTTCCGTCAACGCCGTGCCAGGTGGAATCCCGTTTCCTTTACGGCAGATGAGATACTTGCCTTGCGCCATGAGGGTCACCGCCTGTGAGTGGATTGGTTGTTGATGCTTCGATGGCCCTGGCGTGGATTTTCAACGACGAGGACCAATCACGAGTCGAGGCGGCGCTGGAACGTCTCAAAGAAGATGGGGCAGTTGTACCGCAACTCTGGCTCCTGGAGATTCGCAATGCCTTGCTGTCGGCGGGGCGGCGAGGGCGGATTTCTCCGGAGGAGATTGGCGAGCGCCTGGATGCCTTGAATGGCTTACCCATTCAAACCGACGGAGATCCCAACTATCCGTCAGCCTTTGACCTGGCGAGGAAGCACGGGTTGTCGTTCTACGATGCATTATACTTGGAACTGGCCAAACGGCAGGGCGCAGAATTAGCGACCCTGGACCGAGCCCTTGCCCACGCCGCCGCTTCCGAAGGTGTGCCTCTATGGGTTGCCTGAGCAGTTGGGCCGAACCATGGCCGTGAGCCCCTATGACAATTCCCGACATCCGTACCGGAATAGGCTTTGACTCCCACGCCCTGGGGCCCGACCGGCTCCTGGTGTTGGGCGGCGTGATGGTGCCCCACGACCGGGGACTGGTGGGGCATAGCGACGGGGACGTGCTGGTTCACGCTATCATGGACGCCCTGCTGGGCGCGGCCAACCTGGGCGACAAGGGGCAGCACTTTCCCTCGTCCGACGAACAATACCGGGACATTTCCAGCCTTCTGCTCCTGGAAAGGGTGGGGCAGCAGTTGGAGGCGCACGCTTGGCGCATATCTAACGTAGATGCTACAATGTTGGCTCAGAGGCCCCGCCTGGGGCCTTTTATCCCGGAAATGAAAGCCGGGACGGCGGCCTCTCTCCAGATACCCGAGGACCGTGTTGGCATCAAGGTCACCACCACCGACTTCCTGGGCTTCGTTGGTCGGGAAGAGGGCATCGCCGCCATGGCGGTGGCCACCATATATCGAGCGGAATGAGCGCTCATGGGGCGCTCCGTTCCCAAGCCCCAACCCTCTCCACCGCCCCGGGGGAGCAGGGCCGGGCGGAACGGGAAACTAGGTTATGCGTCTTTACAATACGCTGACCGGCGAGGAGAAGGAATTTGCCCCCGCCGACGGCAAGACCGTAAAAATGTACGTCTGCGGCGTCACGCCCTACTCTTCCACCCACGTGGGCCACGCCCTCAGTTACGTCGTCTTCGACACCCTTCGCCGTTATCTTGAGCACCTGGGCTACCAGGTAAAGCACATTCAGAACTTTACCGACGTGGACGACAAGATTATCCAGCGCGCGCAGGAAGCCGGCATCAGCGAGGACGAACTGACCGAGCGCTATATTGACGACTTCTTCCGGACCATGGACGCCCTCAACATACTTCGCGCCGATACCTACCCCCGCGCAACCCAGGAAATTGAGTCTATACTGGAAACTATAGGGAGCCTGGTGGAGAAGGGATACGCCTACCCCGCCAGCGGCGACGTGTATTTTCGGGTCAACCGCAAGGACGATTACGGCAAACTGAGCCATCGCACCCTGGAGGGCATGATCGCCGGCGCCCGCGTGCAGGTGGATGGGGACAAGGAACACCCCATGGACTTCGTCCTCTGGAAGGGGGCCAAGCCCGGCGAGCCTTCATGGGACAGTCCCTGGGGCCCGGGCCGCCCGGGCTGGCACATTGAATGTACCGCCATGTCCTTGCGCTACCTGGACTTTCCCCTGGATATTCACGGGGGCGGCCAGGACCTGATATTCCCCCATCATGAGAACGAAATCGCCCAGAGCGAGGCGCACACCGGCATTACTCCCTTCGCCCACCACTGGGTCCACAATGGCTTGCTGCAGTTGGGCGATGACAAGATGAGCAAGTCCCTGGGCAACCTGGTGTCGGTGGAAGAGGCGCTGTCCAAATACAGCGCCGACGCCCTGCGCGCCTATTTCCTCAGCTCCCACTACCGCAGCCCCTTGCAGTACACTGACGAAGGGTCGGCGGCCATGGAGCGGAGCATGGACCGTTTCCGTCACGCCTTGCGCCCGGACGCTGAGGATGAAGCGGTAGCCTCTGGCGGCGAGTTTCTGGACCCGGAACTCTTTCGCCGGCGTTTCATGGCCGCCATGGAGGACGACCTCAATACCCCCCAGGCCATGGCCTCTCTGTTCGACCTCGCCCGGGATATAAACCGGGAGAGGGAGCAGGGTCGCAGCGTGGAGGCCGCCCAGGCAACGCTGCGGGAAATGGGCGGGATTCTGGGCTTGACTTTTGAGCAGCCGGCCGCCGGCAGCGACGAACTGGCGGCCAAGCCCTTCATAGACCTGCTGGTAAGCACCCGCACCGAGTTGCGCCAGGCGCGGCAGTTTGCCCTGGCGGACCGCATCCGCGATGAACTGGCGGTCCAGGGCGTTGTGCTGGAAGACTCGGCCCAGGGCACCGTCTGGAAATACCAGCGTCAGTCCTCTTGAGACATCGCACCGGAGAATTGGCCGGAGAAGCTGCGGGGCCGGATAACTTCCGGCCCCGCTGTTGTTGTATACGGACTCTGTGCCGTGGGAGCGGCCTAGAATATTTCCTTCTTGAAGAGCAACCGTTCTACGCCGTACTTGCGGCTCCCCAGCACGCCAATGATGCCGGCAATGGCGAACCACAGGATAGCCACCTCGCCGCCGTTGGCGCCGTAGCCCCCTTCAGGGAAAATGTGGGGCCAGATTCCGTTGCCCGCATGCACCCGGAAGTAGGCGATAATCATGGTCACGCACAGGGCGCCGGCGCCCAGCCGGGTGAAGATGCCCAGCCCGATGAGAATGGCGCTGATGAATTCCACCCACCCCGCAATGTCAACCAGCGCTCCCAGGGGATGGTCTGCGGGAAAGCCCCACATCAGGAAGGCTTTCTGCATACCATGCAGCAATACCAGGAAGGCGAAGATGAGGCGGAAGATGAGATAGAACTCATCGGTGAATCTGGGCAGGAATTGACCAAAAATGCCGTCTCCTGATGAATCATTCACGGTTTCGGTAATTTCAGCCATCCAGTACCTCCTTATTTCGGTAGGTTGGAGTGTCTTGTGTCACTAAAGCGCAACATTATCCATTGTATTTCCGGTATTTATCAAAGTCAATAAGATATTTGTTTGGGATAGGGCAATCACATTATGAATTCGTGCAAAGGGCCCAGAGGAAGGTCATGTCGCCTTGGGCTTGCCGAAAGGTCTGGAATCCTAATGCCCAGTCGTGGCTGGGAACCCGATACAAACGTGCCGGGCAGGAGTTTGGGTGCTTCGGCTTCCCTCAGCATGCCGTCTTTTCATAATGCGATTGCCCTGCAGGCGCGGGGTTTGTTGCCCTTTGATTTCCCCTTTGACATAATGGATGCCCGTACCGGTACAGCCCCCTTGCGGCTCAACCAATTCACGGAAATCCTGCGACGAAAAGCGGCGCTTATATGATTGCATCTTCCATTGTTGAATCCCTGTCCCGGATCGTTGGCGAGGACAATGTGCTTGCTTCTCCCTACGACCTGGACCGTTACTCCGCCGATGCCCTGACGCCCTTTCGCGCCTACCGGGCCGGCTACGCCTTTGAGCAACTGGCGGACCTGGTAGTTCGCCCGGGCTCGGTTGAAGAGGTTTCCAGCATCGCTGCCCTGGCTACCAGCGAGGGAGTGCCCCTGGTTCCCTACGGGGGCGGCACCGGCGTGATGGGAGGGGTGCTGCCGGTCCGGGGCGGCATAGTTGTTGACGTGAAGCGGTTGAACCGCATCCTGGACATCAGCCTCCGGGACATGACTGCCACGGTGGAGCCGGGGGTGGTGCTGCAAGACTTGGCCGACGCCCTGGAGGAATACGGGCTGATGATCGGCCATGACCCCTACAGCGTACCCATCGCCACGGTTGCGGGAACCATTTCCACCAATGGCGTTGGCTACCGCGCCAGCGCCTTCGGCCCCATGGGGCAGCAGGTGGTTTCGCTGCAGGCGGTACTGCCGGACGGCAGAGTTCTCGATACCCGCTCTGTTCCCAAGTATTCCTCCGGTCCCAACTGGAACTATCTGTTCATAGGCGGCGAGGGAGTCCTGGGCATCATCACCAGGGCAACGATAAAGGTGTTCCCAAAGCCGGAGGCCAGCGTTTTCGCCACCGCCGGTTTCGATACCTTTGAGCAGGGCTTCAACGCGGCCGTGGAGATGAAAAGCCTGGACCTGCATCCCACCCTGCTGGACTTTACGGAAGAGGACGGCGAGGTAAGGATGTTCCTTCTTTTCGAGGGTTATCGGGAGGGAGTTGAGGCCAGGCACCGTCGGGCCATGTCCATCTGTGCCCAGTTCGGCGGCAGGGACATCGGGCCGGAGCCAACCCTGGACTACTGGGAGGGCCGGCACGATTCGGGTTACCGGTACCTTCGGAATGCCCTGGGGCGTCCCAGGGAGGAACGCTGGAACCGCCAGTGGGGCCGCAGTTTCGACTACCTTCACATGGCATTGCCCGTTTCCCGGGTCCTGGACTATCGAACCCAGTGCCAGGACATACTGGAGCGGCGGGGTGTTCGGGTCGTGGAATACGCCATCTGGAGCCGCCCTGAACTGTTTTCGATGATGGTTGTGCCCGAGGATACTTCAGGGGACGAGGAGGAGTGCCGCCGGAACCTGGCTGAGGCCGTTGAGGAGGTGCTGACCCTGGCCCAGGACATGGGCGGCGTCATGGAATACTGCCACGGCGTGGGCATGAAGCTGAATCACCTGCTGGCCCGGGAAATGGGCGTCGGCCACGACCTTTTGCGGGAGCTGAAGCAGACCCTGGACCCGGCCAACATCATGAACCCTGGAAAGCTGGGGCTGTAGCAGCCACACGGGCCAGCGCCCCGTCTGGCGGCCAGCAACATAAAGCCGGCTGGAAGGCAGTTTGCCCCGAGGGTTTTGACCGCAGCCCGGCATACCTGGTATCCCCGGCATCAAGCCCATGCCTGGCCCTGGCAGGTCAACATAAATGAAATGATGGGTAATACCCTGACCCGTCATTCCTGCGAAGGCAGAAATCTTAACTCCAGCCTGTCCAGGTTCCCGCCTACGCGGGAACGACGGGTTGGGCCGGTCCAGGCATCATTTCCAACGTGTCAGACCGTAGGGGCGCATGGCCATGCGCCCCAACATTGCACCAATTAGCAAACCCGGTAATCTGCCTGTGGTGAGCCTGTCCAGTCCGCTCGTGACGATCTTGTCCAGTCCGCTCGTGGTGAGCCTGTCGAACCATGAACACGCAGCCCTTCGGCAGGCTCAAAGTGAACGGAAATATTGCCCATCGGTTCAAACAAGTGAACCGCCAGTGGCGCAAAATCCCGGTTTCCCGCGCGCCAGATTGTTGAATTATTAGCCGGTTCCAGCATAAGCTTTATGCAGGCGTTTACGGCTGGGTTCCAGCAATCATTCTTATATCCTCCATTCGGTTCAGCCGGACTTAACGCCAAAAAATCAAAGGAGGTGGAAAGAAGTCCGGAAGATTCCAGTCTGCTCTTCATCGAGCCGCTTTCACTGGCAACGTCAGTACTAACACCGGCGCCAAGCCCGGTACCAAGCCCGAAAGCGACGCCAAAAGCAACCTCGATAAAGCGGCAGCAAACCTATTGCCGATGTTCGGAAACCCCAGGGTTGCCGGGCATTCGCCACACTTTCTCTGCCAGAATTCTTGGAATGGAGATTCGATATGAGCAGGATTGCAGGTCAATTGACCACCGTTTACAAGTGGTTCAGCGCCAACCCGACTTGCGAAAGAGACCGTACCCGTCGGGAGATCGCAGTCAGCTTCCCCCACGTTCGGTTCTTCACCCCGGGCATCTGAACCAAATCTCGGATTGCCAATGTTGAGGCCCCGGTCCCTTATGGGACCGGGGCCGCTTGTTGCCAGGAAATGGTTATGCTTCAGTGTCCGTCGCTGGCGCCTCTGGCCGGGGCCAACAGGTTGCCTTGGCTGAAATGACGACGAATGCGCTAAATCGTCATTTCTGCGAAGGCCGGAGTTCTAATTCCGGCCTGTCGAGGTTCCCGCCAGTGCGGGAACGATGAGTTGGGCGATCCAGGCATCTTCTCCAACATGTCAGGCCGTAGGGGCGCATGGCCATGCGCCCCTAAATTGCATTGATGGGCGGGTACGGTAGTCCGCTCTTGGTAAGCCTGTCTAATCATCAGCGGGGTTCCTCGACAGGCCCAGGGTGAGCGGAAATAGTACCCTTCATTTCAAGACGGTTGGACTGCTAGAAGGGCAATTCCTGGCCTATGCCCTGCTTCCGCGCCTTGCGGTAAACCAGTTGGGCCGCCGCTATGTCCTCCAGCGCCACGCCCATGGACTCGAAAAGGGTGACTGCTTCGTCGTCCGGGCGCCCCCTCACCCGGCCGGCCACCACGTCCTGCAACTCGCAAACCATGTCCCACCGGAACTCGCCTCGGCTTTCCGGCCAGAGCAGGTCGCCGCATTCAATCTTGGCCTGGTCCAGGTCGTCCACTGCGATGACTGCGGAGCGCAGGACGGTGGCTTCGTCCACTTCCCTCCGTATCCAGTGGTTTCCGCCGGCGGCGTTGACGTGAGTGCCCGGGGCCAGCCACTCCCCCTCCAGCACCGGGTCCCGGGCCGAGGTGATGGTAATGGCGACCGCCACGTCGGAGACGCATTCCTGGGCGCTTTCCACCGGCGTTACCTCGATATTGAGCTGCTCGCTCATGCGCTGGGCGAAACTCTCCCGCCGCTCCTGCCGGCGGCTGTAAACTTTGGCCCGCTTGATGTCCCGCACGGCGCACACCGCTTCCAACTGGGTGCGGGCCTGGAAGCCGGAGCCTATTACGCCCACGCTGTCGGCGTCGGCGCGGGCCATGTACTTGGAGGCCAGGCCCGATGCGGCGCCGGTGCGTATCTGCCCCAGGCGGCCCCCCTCCATGCACGACAGAAGCTCGCCGGAGTTGTAGTCGTACAGCATAACGATCATCTTGGCGCCGCCGGCGAAGGACGGGTATGCCTTGTACCCGAAAACCTGGTGGTCGGCGTCCGCTGCGGCCATGAAGTGAAAAAAGCCCCCGGGCATTCGGATGCGGGAGCGGGGCTTGATGTCCACCTTGCCGGCTCCGGCATGGGCAAATGCCTCATCCAGCACTTCCACGCACTCGGCCATTGGCAGCAATTGCACTACTTCTTGCTCGTTCAAAAACAGGGCCATAAGTCCTCCGAGGATATGGGTAGTCAAATGTTCTGCACAGGAACGGGGCTAAGTATAGCACTACAGGGATTTCGGGTTGTCTCCAGTCATGTTAGGCAATGCCGTCATAAGGGGCAGCCTATTTGTGGAAAAGGGAAAATCCATTTGTTAAGATTTATATAACAGGCTTAATTTCAGCCCTTTCATCAACGCCCCGACATCTAAGCGCCCCAACGCCATAAAAGCAGGTGCCGACCGTGATCAACAGGCCCCGCGTTTTCGTGACCCGCCGGATAATGCCGGATGCCCTTGAATTGATTGCCCAGGCTGCCGACATGGAGGTCTGGCCCGAAGAAGAACCGCCATCTCCGCAGGAACTCAGGGAGAAAGCTGCCGCCGTGGACGGCATTTTAACCAACATCATGGACCGGGTGGACGTTCCCCTGCTGGATGCAGCCACCGGGCTCAGGGTAATCAGCCAGTTGGCGGTGGGGCTGGACAACGTGGACGTAGCCGAGGCTACCAGGCGGGGCATTCCGGTGGGATACACGCCGGGGGTGCTGGCCAAGGCCACCGCCGACCTTGCCTTTGCCCTGCTCATGTCTGCCGCCCGCCGCATCGGGGAGAGCGAGCGGTGGGTCAGAAAGGGAGAGTGGACGCTGGCCTTCCACCCCCTCCGCTGGCTGGGCGTGGATATCCACGACAAGACCCTGGGCATTGTGGGCCTGGGCCAGATTGGCCTGGAAATGGCGCGACGGGGCCGGGGCTTCGACATGAAGATTCTCTACCACTCCCGCACCCGCCGGCCGGACCTGGAGGCCGAGCATGGCCTGGTTTACGCAGATCTGCCAACCCTGCTGGCCGAGTCGGACTTTGTTTCCCTGCACGTTCCCCTGACGCCGGAAACGCGGCATTACATAGGTGAAGCGGAATTGCGGCAGATGAAGCCCACGGCCATCCTGGTCAACGCCGCCCGGGGGCCGGTGGTGGACTCCACGGCTCTGTACACTGCCCTGAAGGAGGGCTGGATTTACGCTGCCGGCCTGGATGTTACCGAGCCGGAACCGCTGCCGGTGGATGACCCTCTGCTAACCCTGGAGAACGTGGTCATCGCGCCCCACGTGGGCAGCGCGTCGCTGGACTCGCGCGGCGCCATGTGCATGCTGGCAGCCCGCAACCTGGTGGCCGGACTGGAGGGCAAACCCCTGGAGCGGTGCGCCAACCCGGAGGTGTTTGAAGTACAGGGCCGCTGAAGGCCCAAAGCCGCCAATGTGCTGAATTGAGAACCTGGGAAGCTTTGGGAGAAGCCTGGTAAATTCAGGAGCCGGAAATGCGAAAGCGAAACATTATTATCGTGGCGATTGTGGTACTGGTTCCGGTGGTTGCCTTCGGTTGGTGGCTGTTGTCGCCCTTATTCCTGTCAAAAACGGTGGAAGAGGAATTCCCCCTGGCCGCCACTGCTGAAATCCCGGCAGACATGACCATGGCGGAAGTGGAAATGGTCATGGAAACCATGGCGAAGATGGACCAGCCTGCCATGGCGGAACCCATGCCCACGCCTGCCGAAATGCAGCCCTTTCCGGAGGAAGCCTTACTTACAAGAGCTTCTCCGGAAATGGAGGAAGCTATAGAAAAAGCCAGGGCTGGAGATATTTCGGCCATGGAGAAAATGAGGGAGGAAGCCGCCAGCGCGGGGCCTCCCCCGGAACCGGTAGCACTGGCCTCCGGTAGTTTCCGCGACGCCGACTCTTTCCACCGGGGCAGCGGCACGGCGACAATCTATCTCCTGCCCGACGGTTCCCACCTGCTGCGGCTGGAGGACTTTGAAGTCACCAACGGGCCCGACCTGCGGGTGCTGCTGGCCGAGCCGGGAGACCCCATGAGCCGGGACGAGTTGCAGGCCGGCGGCTACACCCACTTGGCAAAGCTGAAAGGGAACAAGGGCAGCCAGAACTACGAAATCCCGGCGGACATCAACCTGGACGAGCAGAACAGCGTCATCATCTACTGCATGCCCTTCCACGTAATTTTCAGCGTGGCGCCATTGGAGAGGGCGGGGTAGTCTCCGCATGGGAGTCAGGAAAAACGTTGGGGCAGCCCTTGTGGCTGCCCCATTCCATTGATGACTATTCGTGGATTAAACGGCTGAAGCCCCCGATTTCTCAAACCTGCCCTCGGCCAGCCATTCCAGCACGTCCGCCAGGGAAAGCACGTCGGCGTACTTCTGGTGCATGTCGAAGAGGTTGATGGCGTGGGTGGCCTGGTGCCGGTCGAAGACGCACTCCTCCACCACAATCATCCGGTAGCGATTCGTGCAGCCATCCACCACGCTGGCCCGGACGCAGCCGCTGGTGCTTTCACCGCAGGTAATCAGCGTATCAATGCCCAGCCTGGTCAGGTGGCCGGTAAGGGGCGTGCCCCAAAAGGCGCTGGGCGCGGTCTTGTACAGCACCGCCTCGCCGTCTATGGGGCCGCATTCTTCGATGATATCGAACCGGCGCCTCTGCCGGTCCAGGGCCGCCTCATCCACCATGCCCGGCTTGCGGTCTGAATTGCCGGCCGGCTGTTTCAGGGAACTCCACGACTCCACCCCCGAATCGCTGAGGCCGGTTACGTGGACTACGGGAATGCCGGCCTTCCGGGCAGCGTCCAGCAGGGTCTGGATGTGGGGAATGGCGTCCCAGGCTGCCAGGCCGCAGCTGCCGGGCCAGTCCTGGACCGCCTCCAGCAGGGGCTGGGGTTCGTCACCGAATACCCAGCGGTAGAGGTCCACCAGCAGCAGGGCGGGCCTTTTGCCGAAGCCCACCGACTTGGGCGCGGTCATAGCCAAATGTGCCCTGTCTTGTTCAGTCAGATAGGAGTCCCACACGCGTTCCGGCATTTCTTGCCTCCTTTGACATGGCGAAAGTCGTTCGGCTTCAGTAATTGGACAGACCTTGACGAGAATCTAACACCAGGAATCCCCGGCTTCAACCGGCCCGCCCACTGCCGGCTGGCAACAAATTGACAAGAGCGGCCCTTTCAATCACAATTGCAAATATAGAACATTCCCTAGTTTGGATGTTAGGAGGTCTATTATGACTATGGCGCCCGCTTACACCATGGATGCTTTTCTGGATGACGTGAGGGAGACCTTCGCCACCACCAGCGACCCGCTGGCCCAGGCCCAGGCCGTTGCCGACAACCTGAAGACCCTCATCAACACCCCCGGCTGGCTGGAGGAAATGCTGGACCTGCCTGAAGAGGGCGGCTACGGCCCCAAGAGCCTGCATCTGGAAGAGGAAGCCGGCCATCCCCTGCCCGGTTTCTGGCTGATGGCCTCGGTGCAGGAGGACGGCCGCGACAACCTGCCCCACGACCACGGCAATGCCTGGGTGGTTTACGGCGTGTACGACGGCGCCATCGAGCAGACCAAGTGGCGCTGGTTCTACCCCGGCGAGGGCGTTGACCGCCTGCAGCTCAAGGAGACCGGCCAGTTTGTGCAGAAGGAAGGGGCGGTGGCCTTCTTCCTGCCCGGCGAAATTCACAATACCCGCAATGTTACCGGCGGCCGGGCCCTGGTAGTGCGCCTGGAGTCCCAGAAGCTGGACCGCCTGGTCCGTTACCAGTACAACCCCGACGAGAACACCATGAAGGTAATGGACCGGTAGCCAACCCCGGCAATTCGGTTTCCCAACCCTTCCAATAGACGGAAATAAAACCGGCCCACCCGCTTTAGAACATTGAGGGGGTGGGCCGGTTCTTTTGTTCCATCAACGAATAAGCGCGATTTTCAGAACATTATGGCCGGCTTATTCGCGCTTATTCGTGGGCAAGTTCTTTGCTGCCAATGGGTGTACCGGGAGTTCGTTATTGCGTTTCCAGGCCCATTCGGGGCTGTTCTTGTCCCGGTTGGGGAATTTCTGGTCCCGGATGTATTCGACCAGGACTTCGTTCATGGCCTCATGCCGGGCCTTCTCGTCAGGCACCTTTTCCTCGAACCAGTCCAGGACATACTTGTCCAGGGTGAGGGTCGCTTCCAGCTTAACGGGCCGGTAGAAAAGCCCGCGCCTGGCCGTGGACCAGTCGATGTCTCTCTCGGGGATGTCCGAAAGATCTATTTCATCATCGGACATTTCCGCCAATGCTTGAAGTTCAGCTTTCTGCTGTTCAGTAAGTTCTGCCATTACCTTCCTCGTATCTCGTTCGTTCCAGACGAGTTGCTTTCCTTGCGCTGATAATCCGCCCTTCCTGTCCGTAGTTTTCTGGTTCCGTGTAGATGACGGTAATGATCATACTGCCTATATATCCTATAGCCCGCCAGCGTTGTTCAAATGGATATGGGTCTGAGTCAATTAGTAGGTTCTGGTCTTCGAAGACCATGCCCGCAGTTTGGAAGCTTATCCTGTGCTTGTTTTGGTTAATTCTGTCCTTTTCCGGGTCCCATGTCCAGCGCATTGGTGGTTCCTTTTATATTTTCCTCCATTAAACCCCAGTCCAAATCAATTTCAAACCGGCTTCTGTCAGTAAATATAAACAACCTTTCGTAGCTGTAACAACTTCCCCGGACATTGACTTGTAGAACATAAGTTCGTAAAATTATCCCGGCAACGCGTACCCATATTGGGCCTTATATTGAGCGTTGCCGGGTAGAAATGAAGGTCGCCTGTGCGCTGATTACCCACTTCCGGGTCAAGGCTGAACTGAAGCGGGAGCCGAGCCTCGATGGTCTCCCCATCATTATAGTTGACCGCAATCACACCCGTCCCCTGGCAATTGACAGTTCC
The DNA here is from genome assembly GCA_034423215.1 of Dehalococcoidia bacterium. GTDB lineage: Bacteria > Chloroflexota > Dehalococcoidia > Lucifugimonadales > UBA3495 > Bin22. The sequence goes on along the minus strand of DAOUIY010000067.1, from coordinate 45,456 downwards.
CTCGGGTCGTCTGTCATGCTGCCGGGGACTACCCTGGAAAAGGCCCTGGCTCTCCGGCCCGATGCGGTTATCCTGGAAGCCGACGAGCCCCACTACCGCCGGGTCTTTCGCCAGGTGCTCAACTCCCTGCTGGGGGTCAGCGACCGGGTGGAAGATTCGGACCTGGGCACTACCTATGTGGGAATAGACGGCCTGGAGCAGTTGTACGGCGGCGAAGCCCGGCTGGTTACCACCCTGCTTAATGCCATACCCCGCTGGCTGAATCCCCGCGTCGGGGTCGGCGAGGGCAAGTTCCCGGCCCTGGTGGCCGCCCGAACCAGCCAGGCCCTGGGCGCTACCCGGGTATCTTCCGACCCGGCGGCCTTTCTGGCTCCCCGTTCGGTGGATCTGCTGCCCCTGGCGTCGGGTACCCGCGAGGCGCTGCACCGTTTTGGCCTGCACACCCTGGGCCAGGTGGCCGCCATGCCCTGTTCCCTGCTGGTGGACCGCTTCGGCCGCGAGGGCTGGCAGGCCTGGACCTTGGCCAACGGCAGCGACGACACTCCCCTGGTTCCCCTCAAGCAGGAAGAGGCGGTGGTGGAACGCACCTCACTGCCCTTTTCCTCCACCTCGCTGGAACTGCTTTTGGTCGCGGCGGATACCCTGCTGCGCCGGGCCTACGCCCGACCGGAAATACGGGGCCGCTACGCCGGCAAGGCGCTCCTGGAATGTACCGTCTTTCGGGCTGCTCCCTGGCAGAAGTCCATTGTCTTCCAGGAGGGAGTCAACCGGTGGGAGCGGGCCTCTTTTATCGTCCGCAGCCGGCTGGAGGCCGAGCCCCCTGAAGCGCCCATAGATGACCTGACCCTGACCCTGGCCGATTTCACCGGCGAGTCCGGCGCCCAGCTGGGGCTGCTGCCCGAGGCGCGGGAGACCCGACAGCAGCAACTGGTGGAGATGGAGCGGCGGTTGCAGGCCCGGACCTCCGGCGCCTCTACCCTGTACCGGGTGGTCAACGTGGCCCCCTGGCATCCGGCTCCTGAGATGCGGGCGGTCCAGGCCCCCCTGGACCATTCGGGCTCCGGCGGCATCCGGCCTCTGCTGGCGCCCGTTCCGGTGCTGGTGCGGGAGAGTCCCGACCATCAGCCGGCGGCCATACGGCAAGGCAGCCACTGGCGACGGGTGGACCGAATCGCCGAGCGCTGGAGCTTCGACCTCTGGTGGCTGCCCAAGCCCCTGACCAGGACCTATTACCGGGTGGACCGGGAGGATGGGAGACAGGTTGTCCTGTTCCGGGACCAGCGGGAAGACCGCTGGTACCAGCAGGGCCGTTAGAGCGCGCCGGGCCCGGGGCTGGTACCAGGCAGGATAAGGCTAATGTCCGCCGGCTACGTGGAACTCCACGCCAAGAGCTTCTATTCCTTTGGACTGGGGGCATCCCATACCCACGAGTTGCTGACCCGGGCCCGGGAGTATGGCTATGACGTCCTGGCCCTGACCGACACCAACCTGTGCGGCGCCCTGGAGTTCGCCCGCCTGGCCGGCAGCCTGGGCATCCGGCCCATCACCGGCGGCGAACTGACCCTTGCCGACGGCAGCCGCCTGGTCCTGCTGGCCCGCACCCGGGAGGGCTACGCCAACATCTCCCGCCTCTTTACTCTGGCCAACACCGCCGACCGCCGCGAGCCAAAACTGGACCCTTGGTACCTGTCTCAACATGCCGCCGGGGTAGTCCTGCTCACCGGCGGCCGGGGCGGCCCGCTGGTCCGCTTGCTGGCAGAAAATCGCCGTACCGACGCCCTGCGGCTGCTGCAAGACTACCTGGACTGGTTCGGCAGGGATTCGGTGTTCGTAGAGCTGCAACAGAACTTCCTGCAGGGTGACGCCGGGCGCAACCGGGAACTGGCCAGCCTAGCGGCCCAGGTCGGAGCGTCCCTGGTTGCCACTAACGATGTGCACTATCACGATCCGGACCGCTACCGCCTGCAGCACGCCCTGGTGGCCGCGAAACACAACACCACCATGGACCAGGCCCTGCCTTTCATCCATCCCAACCGGCACCTGTGCCTCAAGTCGCCCCGGCGGATGGAAGAGCTTTTCGAACATTACCCGGAGGCGGTGGCCAACACTCGCCGCATAGCTGAAGAATGCCGGTTCAACCTCAGCGCTGACCTGGGCTACACCCTGCCCGAACCCGACGTGCCTCCCGGCTATACTCCGGACAGCTATTTGGAACGATTGTGCCGGGAAGGAGCCCAGCGCCGCTACGGCTCGGTAACCCGGGAAGTGGAGGAACGGCTGCAGGAGGAGTTCAAGCTGATTGGCCTGCACGGCCTGGCCGGGTTCCTGCTGCTTTACCGGGAAATCGTGCTGCTGGCCCAGGGAATCATGGAGGAACGGGGCCTGTCTCACCCGGAAACGCCCCTGGAGGAGCGGCCGCCGGGCCGTGGCCGCGGTTCCTCGGTGGCCCTGCTGGTGGGCTACCTCATCGGCATCAGCCACGTGGACCCGCTGAAGTGGGGCCTTACCCTGGAGCGGTTCATTTCCGAGGATACCAGCTTGCTGCCGGACATTGACCTGGACTTCCCCCGCAACCTGCGCGACGAGCTTATCACCCGGGTACACCGGCGTTTCGGCAAGGAGTATGCCATCCTGACCGGCGCTATCTCCACCTATACCGTCCGGGGGATCGTACAGGACATCGGCAAGGCCCTGGGTCTGCCCCGGGAGGAGCTGGCCTTGCTGTCCAGGCAGCTCTACTCCTACAAGGCCGAGGACATGGAGCAGGAAATGCGGGAACTGCCGGCCTTCCGGGAGAAGGTGGATGCCCCGGGCTGGCGGGACCTGGTGCAACTGGCCCCCCAGTTAATGCGCGCGCCCAAGCTGCTGAGCCAGCACGTGGGCGGCATGATCCTCAGCAGTTCTCCTATTCCCGAAATGGTGCCCACCCGGGCCGGAGCCATGGAGGGCCGCTACATCATGGACTGGAACAAGGACAGCGTGGCCGACGCCGGTTTCGCCAAGATTGACCTGCTGTCCCTGCCGGTGCTGGACCAGTTGGAAGAAGCCCTGGACTTGATTGAGGCCCGGGAAGGGCGGCGCCCCGACATCAGCCGCATAGACCCGGAAGACGACTTGGTGTACGACCTGATCAACCAGGGGAAGGCCAAGGGGGTATTTCTACTGCAGTCTCCGGCCCAACTGAACATGGGCCAGCGGCTCAAGTCGCGCTGCCTGCTGGACCTGGCCTACCAGGTGGCCCTCATCCGGCCCGGCGTGGGCGTCCAGGGCAGCGCCGTCTCCCAGTTCGTGGAGCGGTACCGCTACGGGGCCGCCTGGGAATTCGACCATCCCCTGGAGCAGCGGGCCCTGGAGCGGGGCTGCGGCATCATAGTCTGGCAGGAGCAGGTGGTGCAATTGGTGATGGACGTGGCCGGGCTTACCGCCGCCCAGGCCGACGAGATGCGCCGCGCCTTCGCCCGTCCCAACAACAAGCACCTCATCGAGGAGCACTGGCAGCGCTTCCGGGAAGGCGCTCGCCATCGGGGTGTCCCCGATGACACCGCCGCCAAAATCTTCGCCAAGCTTAACGGCCAGTACATGTTCCCGGAGTCCCACTCCCACGCCTTTGCCGTTACTGCCTACCAGGCCGCGTGGCTGAAGCGGTACCACCCGGTGGAGTTCTTCGTCTCCCTGATGAACAATCAGCCCATGGGCTTCTACCCCCGGGAGACACTGAAGCAGGATGCCCGCCGTTTCGGGGTGCCCTTCCTGAACCCCTGCGTTAACCGCAGCCTGGAACGCTGCCGCCCCGAGGAGGGTTCGGTACGGATGGGCCTGGAGTTCATCAAGGACGTGGGCGGCCGGGGAGCGGAATTAATCGTGGCCGAGCGGGAACGGGGCGGTTCCTACACGGACCCCTCAGACCTGGTGCGCCGCACCGGCCTGAAACCCCAGGCAGTCCAGTCGTTGGTGCAGGCCGGGGCCTTTGACGGCCTGGTGTCCAACCGCCGCCAGGCTTTGTGGAACGCCGGTTTGGATGTGCGCCCAGGCCGTCCGGGTCCTGTTGCTCAGCCGGCCTTGCCCCTGACCACCGTGGAACACGCGCCCCAACTGCCCGACTTCACCGACTTTGAGCGGATGGCCGGCGAGTACCGGGTTATGGGCATATACCCCAGCGGTCACTTGATGCAGTTCGTCCGCCCGGCCCTGGACCCGCGGGTCTTGCCCACTACGGCCATTGAGTCTCTGGGGGATGGCACGGAGGTGCTGGTGGCCGGCTGGCCCGTGGCCCGGCAACATCCCCGGGGCCGCCACGGCACCGTATTTGTGACCATTGAGGACGAGGAGGGGGACACGCAACTAATCGTCTGGCCGCCCGTCTTTGAGCGGTGCAAGCGGCAGTTGAGCAGCCAGGTAATCCTGGCCCGGGGGACGGTGTCCAGGTGGGACGGCACCGCCAACGTGATAGTGTCGGATGTAAAGGCCATAGACCCGCTGGTGACCATGCCGGATGGGCATGACTGGCATTAGGGCAACAGGAACCAGGCCCTACCCCTCCGAATCTTGCCTGGCCAGCTCCGCCTCCAGTTCCCGCACCCTGGCTTCGGCGGAAATCCGGGCCTGTTGCTCCTGCTCCGCGCGAATTCTCTCTTGCTCAGCCCTGGCCCCGGCGGCGTCGGCACGGAATCGCTCTTGCTCAGCCCTGGCCCGCTCGTCGTCGAAGGTAACAATGTGGCGGCCAGTTGCCGGATCGTACCAGCCCAACTGGCCGTTCTCCCAACGGAGGAAGAGGTTGAGGGCTGCGCTGTAGCCTTGCAGGCTCCCATCTTCCAGCACCTCGAGGGGAAGAGCTTGATATTCCCCATCCACCAAGCGGTCGCCGGCCAGGCGGGTTCCGTGGTATGCGCCGGTCTCATCAAAACGCCAGTATTCCACGACGCCCAGAGCTGCGTAGTCATCTCGCTTGCGGCCAATGTCTTCTTGCCCGGTGCTGGGAGAAGCGATTTCAAGAACGAAGTCGGGGGACTTGCCCTGCTCAGAAACTATGTAGCCGTTATTTTCCACGTAAAGTTGCTGGTCCGCGTCGAAGGCAATCAGCAAGTCGGGAATTCGCCGCATTCGGGGATGGGCTTCTGCCATTGGCGAAAGGATTTTCTCACTCCCGAAGATGGCGCCCTCTCGGTCTCTGAAGTGCTGTATAAGGTGATGAACATTGCCGTTCTCACCCAGGTGTTTGAAACTGGTCATATCCTCCGGCTCGCGCTCCGGCGGGTCCGGGAGAACAAATCGCTCACGGAGCTTGGGTCTGGTTGATTTCGGTCGAGGTGCGGTCATTTCAGACCTCAATATCTGTTGCTTCTACCCTGTAACTATAGGTTAACACAACCACCAGCGATTTCCCGGCCTGGTCATTATGGTCAAAACTGGTACCTGTAATGTGCCACATTATACCTGATGCGGGGGAATTCCGCCGGGTGTCAATTGCCGGACGCCAGGATGCCCCTGTCGTTTCAGTGATAAAATGTAACCAAGACGTCCTCCGGGGCAGGAACACGACCATGTGCGGAAGATACAGCCTTATCGCCGACATACAGGATCTGGCCCGCCAGTTCGAGTTTGACGGGTCAGGCTTCGAGAAACTCCCCAGCTACAATGTGGCCCCCACCCAGCAGGCCCTTACCGTAACCAATGGTGAGGGGCGGCGGGCCGAATATATGCGCTGGGGGCTGATTCCCTCCTGGGCCAAGGACGCCTCCATCGGCAGCCGCATGATTAACGCCCGGAGCGAAACGGTGTCCCAGAAGACCAGCTTCCGCAACGCCCTCCAACGCCGCCGCTGCCTGGTGCTGGCCGACGGTTTCTACGAATGGCAGAAGGCGGGCAAGGGCAAGCGGCCCATGCGCATAGTCCTGGGTTCTCGGGAACCCTTCGCCTTCGCGGGACTGTGGGAGTCCTGGCGAGACCCGCAAGGGGGCACGGTGCGTTCCTGCACCATAATCACTACCCAAGCCAACGACTTGCTGCGTCCTATCCACGAGCGTATGCCGGTTATCCTGCCCCGCGACCTGGAAGAGTTCTGGCTGGACGGCGACGTTACCGATCCTGCAGCCCTCTCCGACGTGCTTGCCCCCTACCCGGGAGACCTGATGGAGGCCTACGAGGTTTCCACCCTGGTGAACAGGGCCGGCAACAACGGTCCCGAACTGATTGTTCCAGCGGCCCAGGGTCTGTTCGGTTAGAGAATGGGGAGCGTTCGCTCGGCAGAGACGGGGAGAAGAGAGTTTGGCCAGATACGGTTGCCTGATAATCGGGATTGTCCTGGCGGTGGTATTTCTGGTCTATTTTTTCCTCTTCCGGTTTAGCGGCGGGGGGCTGTAGCAGGTTGAACCGGCAGGAAAAAGGGCGGCCACGATGGCCGCCCAGATCGTTTTTGCCGCGGGAATTGAAGGCGTTTAGTTGGGTGTCCAGGCCAGGGCGCGGACCTCGGTGAATTCCTTCTTGATTTTCCCCCAGCTTTCCCCTCCATCCTCGCTGCGGTACAGCTCGCCGTAAACGCTGTTGGCCAGAATCAGTTCCGGGTCTGCCGGGTTGGTAGCGAAGTTCCACACCGGAGAATTGGGTTCTACCGGCAGCGGGCGCTCCTCCCACGACTGGCCGCCGTCCGTGGAGCGCCGTATGGTTCCCGTGTTTCCGATAGCGGCGTCGCCGTTGGCCACGAACATGGTCTGCGGGTCGTCAGCCTTCACCGCAACCCACCGGCAGTAGGGGTACTGGAGCGAGTTGGAGGACATGAGGGACTGGAAAGACGCCCCATCGTCCCTGCTGGAAAAGATGTCCCTGGGAGTGCTGACCAGAATCGTCTTTTCCTCCCCAAGGCTGAAGGCCATGCCGTGAATGTCCGGGTTGGTAATGCCCTGGTCCACGTGGCTCCAGGTGTCCCCTCCATCCCGGCTGATGTAAACCCCATCAATCTCGACGCCGGCTATCACCGTATCGGTGTCCACCGGGTCCACCAGCAGGGCCGTGACTCGCGGGTCCCCGATGGCGCACTCCTGGGCGATGGATGCCGACAGCTTTTCCCAGCTCTGCCCGCCGTCCCTGCTGCGAAACAGGAAGGGAGGGCTGGTCCCGGCGTAGATGTTGTCGGAGTTGGCCGGGTCCACCGCTATGGACCAGATTTTGAGCCCTTCCATGGGAGAGTCCAGCCTGGCCCAACTCATACCCGAGTCTTCACTGCGGTAAATCCCGTTTTCCGCCCCCGCGTAAACCACGCTGGGTTTGCTCGGGTCCACGGTGAGCGCCCTGACCTGGGACTCGCCGGGGAAGGGGTTGCCCACGCGGCGCCAGCTTTCCCCGGAATCGGCGCTGTGGAATAAACCGGCGCCGGTGGTTCCTACCATGATGCTGTAATTCCCTGCCATTGCCGTTACCTCCCGTTGGGTGCAAAATCTCTGGGTTTGGCTCCACCCCTGGAAATGCCGCATGTCAGCGGCCGATTTTCTCGGGCAAACTCGCTCCCGCCTTCACTGGAAGCGCGCGTGGGGAGCCCTTCGTGAGAGCAATCAGGCGGTGAACTGCGCCTGTTGCTCCAGTACTTCGTCCCATGGACCAGACAACCGGCCCTTCCTTGTGCCGCCGATCATGTAGCCGCTGGGGTCGTGGCCCCACTCGCTGGCCGGCATCTCGTAGGAAAGTTCAATACCATTGCCGTCCGGGTCGTGAATGTAGATGCCAATGGCGTGGCCGTGGTCCGAGACCCGTTCAATGGGAATGTTCTTTTCCTTTACCCGGTCATACAACTCCGCCAGGTCTTCCAGGCTGTGCATATACCAGGCCATGTGGTTCAGGCCCACCTGTCCCCGCTGGGGTCCCGGGGCATCCTCTCCCACCTCTACCAGGGCGATTTCATGGGAGTTGCCAATATCGGCGCTCATGAAGGCCGCCCGTCCGGGGGTGAAACCCTGGGTATGCAGTCCCAACAGGTCCTCGTACCAGTCCCGGGCCCGCTCGGCGTTTCGCACGTAGATATTGACGTGACCGAGTTGTCGTGGCGTGTAACCCATAACGTACCTCCCTTCGCATTGGAAAGAGATTAGTCTTCCGGCTTAGGCAGATTATATCAACCGTATCCCGCTTGAACAAATCCGAAAACCGTAGCAGAAGTTACGTACAGGTTAGCGCAACCGCGAATTGGCTGGCACTCCAGGGGGTGTCGTCAAATTGCAGGTTGAAGCTCCAGGCGGCCCTTCTTGTCGTTCCCGCAAAGGCGGCAACCTGGACCGGCAGTAGTCGAGATTTCCACCTTCGCAGGAATGACGGCGAATTTGATTACACTCCCTGGCAGTTTGACCAGTTTGCGTTGACGGGTAAACCGGGAGTCCGCTCATGGTGAGCCTGTCGAACCATCAAATTGTCAATCTGCCAATGGGCGGCTCTTCGACAGGCTCAGGGTGAGCGGAAATGCTATCCATCATTTCAAAAAAGTTGAACCACTAATGGCAACTGTGGGGGCGCCTTCTTGTTGGCGGTGCTCGTGTCCCCAATGGCTCCTTGTATGCGCTCTGTCTTAGACAGCGGCTTTCGCTATACCTCCGCCCCCTCGTACCGCGCCAACTCCACGAATCCCTCTTCCTGGTCCGACCAGGCAAACAGCGCCGCCTCCACCACTCGCCGGTCATCTATGCCCACCACCAGTTGCTGCACCGGGTAGGCCGGGCCGTCGCCCCAGGGGCTGGCCGCTACCTGCCGGTCGGTGGGCGAAAAATAGGCCTGCCCGTTGGGATGAGAATGGTATATCACCAGCGGCGGCCGGTCTCCGTCCAGGGTGCGGTTCAGTTCCAACAGGTCCTGGGCGCTGAAGACGTAGGCCCGCTCGGCGGTACGGTCTGCCGCGATGGGGTGATTGCCGGCGTCCTGGTCGTTGGCGCAGGGCCGCAGTTCGTCCGCGGCGTTGCTATTCCTGGTACCGGCCAGCCAACCGCAACATTCTGCGGGGAAGCTGCGTCGCGCCTCCGCAAAAATGCCCAGAAGCAGTTCCCGGGGCACTGCAACCGGGTGAATGTCGTCTGACTCCTGGCGGTTGTTCATCATCTGCCTCCAACGCTCAAAAATCCGGCATCCGAATTCGAATGGACTGCAACTATAGGAAAACCGGGCATAGGAAAACCGGGAAAGAGGAAAAAGCCCTTATAATCTATAGACACTTTATAAGCTAATCAATATAATAAGGAATCATAATTACTTTGCCAGGCAAGATAGAACAAACTTATGCATCCGAGCGTGGGCGGTCAAACGTAAAGGAACCTAGTAGCAGTCGCTAAAATCCCGCAAGGGGAAAGGATATTGGAGGAAATGAAAAATACAACCAGGTTCTTCTTCAAGTCTTGCGCGAAATGCGGAGGTGATATGGTCCAGGACCGGGACTTCGACGGTTGCTTCCGCAAGTGTCTCCAATGCGGCCGCATCGTGGACCTGGGAATGGAGACCCCGCCGCTGGCAGCCGCCGGGGCCACGGCCGCGGCTCAGGGGTCCGGCGAAAGGCTGGCCGCATGATTATTGTGCCTGGCTTCTTCGGCTGAAATAGCCGGATGCAGGCCAAGCCGACCGCTTCGTCAGATGCAATTTGCCCAAGTGCGAACGCCCGACGGGACTTCTCAGGTCCCGCGGGCGTTCACTATTCCCGTACCCTGCCGCCCCCCGTGTTTTTCCGGTGCTCGGCGTAGGCGAATACCGCCTGCTCCTGCTCCGGCGTCTGAATTGACCCGGGCCTCAGTTCCCTGACCAGCTTGATGGCGGCCTCCGCATCGTAGCCCATGTAAACCATGTAGGATGCCAGCACCGTGCCGGTCCGCCCGATTCCGGCGTGGCAGGTCACCACCACGGGACGCTCGTAGTTCTCTATCTGGTCCTCGATCCACCGGCACATCCGGTCTATCTGCCCCTGGGTGGGCGCCGAAAAATCGGGCACCATCTCGAACATGTCGTACATGTTCCAGATTTCGGCGGAAATGGTGCTCTGTTCCATCCGCAGCACCGCCCGAATGTCATGCTGCTGAAAGAAGATAAGGTCGCGACGGCTGGTGGGACCCATGGCTCCGGCCAGGTATCCTTCCAGCACCCAACTGAAGTTCAAGTATTCCAAGGCCGGTCTCCCTTCCCTTGCCGGAGGAGGCTAATTTTCAGCCGCTTAATGCGTGATGGGCTAACAAGACCGGGAACCGCTGCACGTCTGACTAACCGGGACAAACTGCCCGTACAACGGAGGGCAGTTTGTCCCGGTATTGAGCGGACTGCCCGGGTGAAGTCCTTATTCCTCGGGAGGGGGCCACTGGGTGCCGCCCTCGGAGGGGCGCTCGCCCGGAGCCCTGGCCAGTCCTTCCGCCACCACCTGCTGAAACTCCTGCAGGATTACGTCACCCCACTCCCGCGCCTTTCCGACACGGAAGGCGGTGCGTTTGCCCCGGCCGGCGGCGCGGACCTCGTCACCTGCTATGCCCTCGGCCTCCACTTCCTGGGCGATGGTCTCGTCCATGGCGTCAATTTGGGGCACCAGGGAACGGGCAGTCTCGATGAACCGGGACACTTCCCCCATTTCCGCATCGAAGGTGACGAACACCGGCACCGTGCCCGCCCGGCTCTCCGGCAGGAAACTGTTGGTCGTTTCCAGTTCGTCGTCCCGGCTGAACACCTGCAGGTTCAGCTTGTCGGTAGCGTCGGCCAGCTTGAGTATGGCCGGCGTGGTGCTCATGGCGTCGCCGCACCAGTCCGACGTGAACACCGCCAGGTTCAGGGGCTCCGCCAAGCCATCAAAGAAGGCCTGCGTCTCTTCGGGAACTTGGACGCCATTGTAGATATCAATAAAGGGCTGCTTGTTGACCTTGATGTACTCGATGTACTCCTGGGTGGTCATCCCCTGTTCAAACTTTTCCCGTGAGAGAGCCATGTCGTTACCTCCTCTCTTCAGCTGGTTGCCAATGCTCGTCTAATAGCCCGGCGTCCGCCACTCGAATGCCAAAGTAGCGTAGCGGACGAAGACCGCTCCGCCCGGGGCGCCAATGGGGCCGTTCATGGCCAGCAGGGCGATGGTATGGACGTCACCCGGCTTTGGTTCGGCGTCCACCACCACCCGCTGGGGCACGTTGAAACCCTGTACCGCGCCCCGGTCCCGGTTGCAGTCGCCGTCAATCCAAAGTTCCCCGTAGTCGTCAATGCAGGTCTCGAATATGCAGCGGGCTCCGGCAATGTCCCGGCCCTCCACCTGTTCGGGCAGGGTGACCTTTATGCGATACCAGGCAAAGGTAACACCCCGGGAACGCCATTCGGCCAGGTCTTCGCAAACGTCCCAGCCGGAATCGTCATAGTCGGCCAGACGGGCGGGGCTGCCTTCCAACTGGGAAACCAGCCCTTCGTTGGGCTCGCCAGGCACCAGCCCGGGCGCCCATCGCCATACTCCCTGCACGGCCTCCAGGTCGTCCGGGTTCTGCAAGTTCAGTGTTCCTCTAGGCATTGCCAATCCCTCCCGTTGGAAAGTTTAAGTTGCTGAATAACTCTAAACCCCTACAATTCTCACGCCCGAATGCACCTTGTAAATGCGGTTGATGTTGACCAGCAGCGGCGTAATCTGCTCAACGTACTTGGCGTTGGCCAGTCCGCCCCCGTCAACGGCCCGCAGGCTGCGTATTTTCTCCGCAAGGGACATTACCAGGTTCTTTGCATCCCGGGCGTCGGCGCAAACTATCACGTCGCCGGCCATTTCGTGGTCCGGTTCCTGCAGTTCCTCGGCGCTCACGTTCTGGAAGGCGGCCACCACCCTGGAATCGGGCAGCAGATGTTGGGCCTCTTCCGCCGCCGAGCCCGCTTCCACCGGCACGGCTATGGCCCCCTTGCCGCGTTCGAATCGCATGGGCGCGATGACGTTGACCACCACCTTGCCCGCCAGGGATGAGGCCAGTAGCTCCAGCAGGGGCCTCTGCGCGTCGTAGGGTATGGTGAGAAACGCCGTTTCCGCCTGCTCTGCCGCCGACAGGTTGCCGGCGCCCTCTATGCGGCCGCAACCCCCGGATTGCCGGGCCGCCGAGACCAACTCCGCCAATTCCCTGGCGGCGTCAACGGCCCTCTGGGCGTCCCGGGAACCGATGACTACGTTCTCTCCGGCCAGCGCCAGCCTTATGGCCAGTCCCCGCCCCTCCGGTCCGGTACCCCCCAGGAATGCCAGCATACGGTCGTATCTCCTTACATGGTCTGGCCCCTAATATAACACAAGAGACCTGGTATTCCTGTGCGGAGGACCAGTGACGGCAGCGACCTGTCCGGCACCTGTCCCGGACTTCAAGGGCGCGCCTAATTCAGGGGATTTGCGACTGCGCATCTTCACCCAGGCGGAGAAACCCTTGTCCTGGAGTATAGAAGATTCCTCTCTATCAAGGGGCTGCCGGCTGGCGACCCTCCGCAAATTGACGTTGCCCAAAGAGAAAGCCTAGAATCACGAGAACGCCGGTAACGGTGCAGGTCTCGCCGGTAGCATAGATTACCTGGTTCCCAAAGTTCCTGTAGTCCTGGAAGCTGTTTCAACAATCATTCAGCGCGCTCTTGGAAACTTGTAAAGGCGATCCGAGGAAGTGCGTCACCCCCATCCTGGCCTTCCTCCCTTAACGGGGGAAGGGATTTTGAAGCAGGTTCCAGCAGTTCCCGTAATTTGGCCGAAACTCCTGCCGGTTTTGAGTGGGTATGGGAATGGACGCTCCTCCCTTGCGAGTCTTGTTTCTTAGTCCCTACTTCCGGCCCTACCTGGGCGGGATTGAACGGGCCATAGAGCGCCTTTCCTTCCAGTTGCTGGACTCACCGGCGGTGGAGGCCGTCGGCGTGCTTACTACCAAGTACGCCTTCCCCCGGGCGCCGCATCCCGAATGGCCCGACCGCGAGAAAACGCCGGAAGGCATTGCAATTTTTCGCCTTTCCGGGTTTCCTCATAAGTCTCTGCCGCTATATTCCGTACCCCTGGTATGGTTTTCCCCGGCACAGATTCGCCGCTACCTGGATGAGTTCAACCCTCACGTAATCCATTTCGTGGGCGATGGCTGGTTTTGGGGTCACTTCTGGGCCTGGCTGTGGCGCAGAAACGGGGCCAGGTTCATATTCACTCCCTCCTACCATACCCTGCCCCGCAGCCGGTTCTGGCTCAAACAGGTAAACCGGTTTATCTCCCGGCAGGTTGACCAGGTGGTAACGCTGACCAGGCAGGAATCCGACCAGGTGGCCCGGGACTACGGGGTAGAACGTGAAAAGATCTCCGTGGTTGGCTGGGGCGCCTCGGCGCTGGCCCGGGACGCCGCGTCCAGGGATCGTATTGCCGAACCGGCGGACCGGCCCGTCACCGTCCTCAGCGTGGGACGCCTTAGCCGGCACAAGGGACAGGCCTGGCTGCTGGACGTGTATCGAGCCGCCCGGCCCCGATTTGAGCGGCCCGCGCGCCTGGTACTGGTGGGAAGAGATGAGGACGCCGAAGTCCAGCTGAGGGCGCAGGTCAGGGCCGCCGGCCTGCAGGATGAGGTGGAGTTTGCCGGCGAGCTGGACGATGACGCCCTGTCGGCGCAATACGAGGGCGCCGACATATTCGCCCTTTACTCCCACTACGAGGCCTTTGGCCTGGTTTACCTGGAAGCAATGCTCTGCGGGCTGCCCGTGTTGACCCACGAGGTGGGCGCCAACAGGGAACTGTTGACAGAGGGAGCCGTGGTAACTCCCCGTTTCGACCGGGAGGCCGCGGAGGACAGCATGGCAGCGTTGGTCAACGATGCCGCCTACCGCCGCCGGCTCGGTGAGGCTGGCCGGCAGTACGCCCGCCAGGAATTTACCTGGCCATCGGTGGCCGCGAAATACCTGGCGCTTTACCGGGGCCAAGTCCCGGGGGGCCCTACATAGGGTAAAGAGTTCCAAAGTAAAGAAATCCGGATGACGAAGGCCGGGGAGGCTTTTGATGGAACGAGCGCAACTTGAAGAGCGAGCCAGGGGCATCCTGTTGAGCAACCTGCGGCGGGGCGTTGCCGACTGGAACGGCAAAGAATTCAGCTTCGTTGTTCCTTCCTTGACCGGATATCCCTTCCAGTGGTTCTGGGATTCGTGCTTTCATGCCATCGCACTCACCCACCTGGACCTGGAGCAGGCCAAGGCCGAAATTTCCACCCTGCTCAGCGGCGCCCAGCCCGACGGGTTCATCCCGCACATCATTTTCTGGGAAATGGAAAAGCAGCCCGACTTTCTCAGCCGCAACATCGTGGGGATGACGTCGCCCAACTTCAGCGCAACCATCCAGCCCCCCATAATCGCCTACGCGGTGGAACGGGTATTCCGCGCGACCGGCGACACGGCTTTCCTGAATATGGCTGTTCCCATCCTGGTGGCCTATTACCGCTGGCTCCGCTACCACCGGGACCCGGATGAGGACGGCTTGATAGCGGTAATCCAACCCGAGGAAGCCGGCACCGACTGCTCCCCCAAGTACGACGAGGCTTTGAAACTGGAAGAGCTGAGCAACCGGGGCTTCATAACGGCCCTGCGAAAAGTTTACGCCGCCTACGAACCCATGCGGGGCGACGACCGCCGAATCCTGGCCGCCGACATCTTCCACTTTGAGGATGTCCTGGTTAACTCCATCTACGCCTTCAGCCTGCGCTCCCTGGCCAGGCTGCTGGGTGATTCACCGGAAGCGGACGAATTCCGGCGGGAGGCGGACAAGACCCGGGACGCGCTGCTGGACAAGTGCTGGAACGAGCAGGCCGGCGCATTCTTCGACCTCAGCGGCGTTGCCGAAAAACAGGTGGAGGTGGTTACCATAAGTTCGCTTATGCCCCTGGTGTTGAGCGACCTGCCCCGCAATATAGTTGAGCGGTTGGTGGAGCAGTGGGTCAGCAACCCGGAACACTTCTGGCTGCCCTATCCGTTGCCCTCGGTGCCTGCCTCGGACCCCAGGTTCATGCCGGGCAATCCCCGTGGGTTCATCTGGCGGGGACCAACCTGGGTCAACACCAACTGGTTCCTGTCCCATTCCCTAAAGGGGCATGGCTACCCGGAATTGGCCGAAACCATCGTAACAAAGACCCACGTAGCCATAGAACAGTCCGGTTTCCGCGAGTATTATCACCCCTACACGGGAGAAGGGCTGGGGGCGCGGGATTTTGGGTGGACGACGTTGATTCTGGATATGTAAACCTGTGGGGCGGCCAAATCTAAATCGGCAGTGCTTGGTCGCTGGACAATATTCCGAGATAGGAATATTATTGGGATATGGCTTGGGAGGTTGAATACACAGACCAATTCGGAGATTGGTGGTTTAGCATGACTGAGGGAGAGCAAGAAGCCGTGGCATCCAGGGTAGAACTGTTGATGGAGCATGGGCCAAACCTTGGATTTCCTCACACTTCGGACATCAGAGGTTCTCGGCACGGAAGAATGCGAGAACTTAGAGCGCAATGGGCGGGTCGGCCTTTGAGAGTGCTTTACGCTTTTGACCCCCGCCGAACATCTATCCTTTTGGTCGGCGGTGACAAGACCGGTAATCAACGTTTTTACCAGGAATATGTTCCAATTGCTGACGACCTTTACGAAGAACACCTTCGGGAATTGCGAGGAGAGGGGTTGATAGAATGAGCGGACACCATCCTTTCCGAGAACTGACCAAAGACTTTTCGCCCGAGCGCCGGCGGCGGGTAGATGCTCTGAAGGCCGAGTTGCGGGCCGAAATGCCGCTTCACGAACTGCGGCGGGCCAGGGCCCTGAGTCAAAAGGACTTGGCTGAACGGCTCAACGTGCAACAGCCGGCAATCGCAAAATTGGAACGGCGAGCAGACATTTACGTTTCCAATTTACGTTCTTATATCGAGGCAGCCGGCGGGCAACTGAAGATAGTTGCCGAGTTTCCCGAGGGGGAGGTAACAATTACCAACTTCGCCCACGTAGGTGATGCAGAAGAACCGGTACAACTGCCTTAAACGAAGTTGTATCGTTGACGAGGTAGAAGACAGAGGTAGATGACCATCGGGGCGGGAAATTTCCCGCCCCGATGGTTTATTGACTACACTTGGCTGTCCGTTGCCACGGTTGCTTCGGCAACCTATTCGCTGGCCGCCGGCGCCGGCTGCTTGGCGGGTTGCCGTCCCCTTCTGGCCGGGGCCCTTCTCGGTTTTCGCTTCGGAGCAGCGTCGGCCTCGGACTCTTCCCCTTCCGGCGCTTCAGCCACAGCAATAGCGGTGTCCGGCAAGGCCATTTCCGCTGGCTGGGCCGTCTCTACCACCACCTCTTCGGTTGCCGGGATGGAGGCTTCTTCCGTTACCAATGAGGCGGCGCCGGTGGCATCGGAAGCCTGGGTAACCCTGTCGGCCTCCGGCCCCCACTGGCTTACCAGGGCCTGCTTTACCAGCGGATGGGTCCGGTTCAGGGTGAAGGTGCGGAACCGGCGGGTACGCCCGGTCTCCTCGTTCTTGTCCTGGTGCCAGTCACGGACAAAAACTTCCTTCTCGCCCAGGCCCCTGAGCAGCCGGGTTACGTAGTTGCGGGAGTAGATGCGTCCACCCCAGCGTCCGGAGATTTCCGGGTGCTCGGCCTCCAGTCCCTGTTGCAGCGCGTCGCAGATTTCGCCCAAAAGGAAGTTAAACGCCACGTGGCTGAATTCTTCCCGGTGCTCCAGCGTGTCGGCCATTATTACCAGGTCGGTTATGCGGCGGCCGTCCTGCCCGTCCCCGGGACCCTTGGGCAACTCCATCTGCTCCAGCACCTCTTCCAATGCCCGTTCCAGTTCGGGACTGAGGGCTGGCGCTTCCTCTTGACTCTCCACCGTTGAATCGGCATCTTCTACGGCTTCCGTTTCTTCTTGCGTGGTTTCGGTTAGAGAATCTGCGGGTAAGAGTTCCTCAATTTCCGCCGCGGCTCCGCCGTCCTCTAAGGTTGTCTCACCAAGAGCGACAGCGTCCTCGGGCGTTTCAGTGACCGTTTCACCGGGCTGAGACGCCTCGCCGGCGGGGGAGGCGGTATCGGGCTCGACGGCCGGCATGACCTCTTCATCGGCAGCCACCGACTCGATGGTCCCGCCGGACACCCGGCTTTCGGGCAAAGCCTCTTCGGGAACGGGTTCGTCGGCCATTATTACCCAGTCCACCAGGCCCACGGTTACCAGCTTAATGTTTCCCTCGTCGGCAGTGCGGAGCAAAAGCTTCTTGAAACCCGAAAAGCCCAGCTTTTTCTCGTCAAAGCCCGGTACCCGGCGCATTATCCGCTGTTTCAGGGAGGTAAGCAGCGGCGTACGGCCGGCCTGCCGCTCGGCCCGAACTATCTCCTCTATGACTCGCATCACGTCGGAGAGTTGCTGCCTGTTGGCTCCGTTCGAGCGGGTAGCCGGTCGTCCCACGGTTGCCGGCGGTCTCTCGGCAGGCAACTCCGGGTCCACGTCGGCGTCGTACAGGATCAGCCCGTCCACCTGGTCCGCCAGGCGGCGGGACGTGCTCCAAGAAACACCGATGATGATGACCTGCTTGCCTATTGACCTGAGAGAGTTAATGACGTGAATGAAGTCTGAGTCGCCGGAAACCAGCACGTAAGTGCCGATGTTCGGGTACGAGTGGGCGCACTCGATGCAATCAGCCGTCATCTTTACGTCCACGCTGTTCTTGACGCGCGTGGTGCGGGAGTTCAGGGCTCCGGCGCCACCCAGCGGCAGTCGGGTGGGGACATACACCGGTTCAATGCCGGAGGCATAAAGGGCGGGGGGATCGTTAATGAATTGGCTGGCCCCTCTTAGCTCGGGAGACCTGGTAACCCAGTCAGCATAGGCCTTGGCCACCACCACCCGCCCGTGGTTGGCGACCTCCTCCTTGAGGGCGGTGACGTTGGGCGTCCTGCTGCCCGCGGCCAAGCTGATCTTGAAGTTTTCCCAGTCTATGAATAGGGCTACGTCATCTCCCGAAGTGGGGTGACCGTTTACGTTTATGATACGCTCACATCTCCTGTGAAGCCTTGGGGATGCCGATGCTTGCAGTTTAGACTGCCCCGCCAGACCCGTCAACAATGAACACCGGCAGGTAATGTCAAGTTTCGGTCAACAGCACAGGTCTCATCCCAAGTCTTGTCTCCATGCTGCCACTACTCCCTGCCAGCCACCAACCCACTGCCGGACGGCCCCGCACATATTCAGTACACTTACGGCACACAGTCCGGATGGTCTTGCCGAATAAAATCCGGAACCGGGACGGGCTGGTTGTTCAACTCAATAGACTGGTTGTTCAACTCGATAAAACTGATGTCATTTTGAACTGACGGGTAATGTTTTCGCTCACCTTGAACCTGTCGAAGGGCTTTCCCTTCAGGGTTCGACCATGGTTCGACGACCTCACCACGAGCGGACTCCCAGCTTATCCTCCGTTCCTATGCTTATGGGCCACTGGCAATGCGCCCCCGGCATACAGGCTTGCCGGGGCAGCTTAATCAAGACACGCCGTAAGTTGACCGGCCCGATTACCGGCGTGTGCGGCGCCCTGCGTCAAGTGCTATAATCCTACGTCGAAAGCCAGCCCGCCGAATATACGGCAGTTTGGCGATAACCATAGACAGTTTTTGTTACCCGTGTGGCGAGTCTCGTCAGGAGGCCAGGAGGAACCGTGAGAATCCAACCCCATAACTTGCGTACGCCAGGGCCGACACCCATACCCGAAGACATTTACGATGCCATGTCGGACCCGATGATTAACCACCGTGGGCCCGAGTTCTTTGAACTCATTACCGAATGCACCCAGATGCTCAAGCAGGTGTTCATGACGGAGAACGACCTGTTCATCTTGACGTCTTCGGGCACCGGCGGGCTGGAAGCGTCGGTGGTCAATACCCTCTCCCCCGGCGACCGTGTGCTGGCTGCCAGCGCCGGCTCCTTCGGGGACCGTTTCGCCGATATGCTGGAGGCCTATGGGACCGATACCCGGCGGCTGACCTTCGAATGGGGCGAGCCCATTGAGCCGGACGCCATCAGGCAGGCCCTGCGAGAGGACCCGGAATTCAAGGCCGTCATCGTCACCCACAACGAGACTTCCACCGGGGTGACCCACGACCTGCAGAGCATTTCCAGCGTAGTAAAGGGCGAGTTTGGCAAGCTTCTCATCGTGGACGCGGTCAGCAGCCTGGGCTGCGTACCCCTGCCGGTGGACGGCTGGGACTGCGACGTGGTGGCCACCGGCTCGCAGAAGGGTTTTATGATTCCCCCCGGGCTGGCCTTTGTCAGCTTCAGCGATGACGCCTGGGAAGCCCAGAAGTCGTCCACCATGCCCAGGTTCTACTTCGACCTGGACGAAGCCAGGAAGTATCTGGAGCGGGGACAGACGCCGTGGACACCCAATCTTTCCGCCATGTATGGCCTGCGCGCCGCCCTGGAGAACATCACGGGCGAGGGGCTGGAGAGCGTTTTCGGTCGCCACGCCAGCATCGGCCAGTTTACCCGCGACGGGGTGCGGGCCCTGGGGTTGGAGCTACTTTGTACCGATGAATCCTACGCTTCCAACACCGTTACCGCCATCAAGATGCCGGCCCACATTGACGGTGAGCAGATGATGGAGATGATGCGCACTGAAGAGAACGTGGTGCTCGCCGGCGGTCAGGGCAAACTGACCGGTCATATCTTCCGTATCGGCCATCTCGGTTACTTCACCGAGGACCATATCCAGGAAGTCCTTGACGCCCTGGGCCGGGTATTGCCCCGGGTGGGTTTCTAAGGAACCTCTGAATAAGATTCCTTCCCCCATCAAGGGGGAAGGTTGGGATGGGGGTGATAGCTTGCTGCCGGGAAATCCTCCTTCTTCCTAACCCTCTCCCGACAGGGGAGAGGGGACTTGTTCAGAGTTCCCTAGTAGTCCGACAACTTTGAAATGATAGTTGAAACTGCTTCTCTCCGTCGTTCCGGCGAAGGCCGGAACCCAGAAGTCCTGAAGGTAAGGAACCATGCCCGGCGCTAACCTTCCTGGATTCTGGCCTGCGCCAGAATGACGAGTTTCGATAGTTACCCGTCATTCCAAAGTGGTTGAACTACTAGCCCGCCTCCGGGTTACAAATGCCCTCCCCTTAACCGGGGGAGCAATATGGGGGCGGAGGATTCCGAATTCGCCGGATGCAGGACCACAATTTGCTCCTGCGGCGCCTTTAAGGTTTTGCCATGACTATGTCCCAACTGCAGCAGACGATGGCTACCCTCCGCATGAGCCTCGCCGAGCTGCAGAACAAGGAACAACAACTGGATACCATGATCAGCCAGTTCCGCACCCAGTTGCAGCGTTTGCCGCGGCAGGTCATCTATGGTCGCACTTCGCTGGATGCGTCTCTGTCTTCCATGGGAGAAATTGAAGAGCGTCTGGCAGATACGGAATCCACCAGGCGCAGGCTGCTGGCTATAAAGAAGACGGCCATGGAAGAACTGGCCGCCCTGGAGTCGGTGCAGCAAGTGGACGAGGCGCGGCGCTCTCTGTCAAACCTGAAGCGCCAGGCCAGGCTGGAGGGTGAGAGCCAGGAAACAACCTCCGAAATTCGACGCCTCGAGTCCTTCATCGCCGAGCACAGCAAGCTGGCGGAGCAGGTAATCACCGCCCGCTACCAGGAGCGGCACGGCGGCTGAGTTTCTTTCCGACACCCCGGCCTTCATTCGCTTTTGGCGGGGTTGGCCCATGGTGAGGGTGACGCCCCGGTTCTTCCCTCCGGCTTGCCTCATCTGCCCTTGATGCACGTTTCCGTGGGGTGACTCTGGCAATTTTCGGAGTCTGCTATATGTTCCCGTCCAGCCGGTTGAACACCAGTCCGGTGGGCAGCTTGGGGTAGAAAAAGGTGGACTTGGATGGAAGCCTCCGTCCTCCGCCGACAATAGCCTCGAATGCGTCCAGGGGGAAAGGCTTCAACAGAAAGCCCAACTGCTGCGAGCCTTCCCGCACCATTTCCACCGTGCGGCCTGCGTCGTGACTGTAATCTACATAGGGCCCCAGGTTGTCCCCCAGCGCCGGCTTCATTACCTGCTCGTCAAGCACCCACGCCTCGGAAACCGCCAGGTCTCCCCATTGGCGCCAGTCAATTCCCTCCCGCAACTGCAGCAACCGGCCGGTGTCTCCGCCGGGGCCGACCACTCCCACCGTGTGGCGGGACTTCCCCCGCTCGATAACCAGGCTGGCGAAGCCTTCCGCGCCCCCGCACTGTCCCAGGTCCATGGTATCCGGTTCAAACAGCTCCAACAGGTTTTCCTCGAAGCGCTGCAACTGTTCCTCGGAAAGTCCACCCATGACTTTGTGGTAGGGCAACAACTGCAGGCCCGGGTCGCCGAATTCGGTCAGGGACATCATTACGTAATTGCTGGCAGCGTCCGGGTTCTGTCCGCCCTTGTCTAGTTGTGAGTTGCGGTATCGGAGCGCGGCCTCATAGCGATGATGTCCGTCGGCCAGGAAAATGGGTCGTCCGTCAAAGAACTCGCTGATTTTCCGCTGGGTCTCCTGGTCCGTGATTTGCCAGAAGGCTACCTTGCCGATGTTGCTTTCCCGGCTGCCCCCGGTTTCCAGCGCCGGCTGGGCTGACATTAGCTCGTGCAGCACGGATAGCAGGGTTCCCTCCGAATCCCGGTACAGGGTCATCAGGGGGCTGAACTGGGTCCTGGATGCTTCCAGCAGGGCTACCCGGTCCAGCACCGCCGGTTCGCGGGTGAACTCGTGAGGGAGAACGGAGCCCTGGTCGTACTCCTCCACCAGCACGTTGCCAAACAGGCCCAGTTGCTGCCTGCTGGCGCTCCCGTCCGGGTACGTGTGGCGCATAAGGTAAAAGCTGGGAACCTCTTCCCGGGCCAGGACGCCGGAGTTCAGCCACTGTTGGAAGGCTGCCGCCGCCTGCCGGTAGCCGGCTTCCGGGTCCCGGGGGTCGGGTTGCTCGCCACCCTCCAGGTGAACAGCGTTGTACGGGCTCTTGCCCTGCAGGGTTTCCTTCAACGCCGGACCAATCATGTCGTAGGGGGGGCAAAGCACTTCTGCAAGGCTGCCGCTGACTTGAGAAGAATAGCGGCAACCCCGGAAAGGGCGAAAGACGGCCATTTCTATAGCTCCTGGGAAAGGTGTCAGAGATTATAGGACAGGGAGTTCAGGCTAGTCCACAAACAAAGACCGGACAAATGAACTACTCAAGATAGTATGCGGTTGCATAATCTAAACTTCTGGTTGACACTACTGGCAGCAATTGATAAATTAAGGGTGTTATGTCCCCTGTTGTTCGCCTCGGCGCACATCAGGCTAGTATCTCTTTGTAAAAGCGGCATAGTTTTGACTGTGCCGCTTTCCCTTTGAGGAGGATTTGTGGCTGGCCGAGCGGCGATATTTATAGATGGAGCATATTTGGACTTCGTTCTTCGTGACGAGTTTCAGAGTATCAGCATAGATTATCAAGCTTTCTCAGCACTGGTTTCTGGAGATGCAGACATATTAAGGACCTATTACTACCACTGCGCCTCATATCAAAGCAACCCTCCAACTGACGAAGAAAGAGCAAGATATTCTTCACAACGTTCGTTCTTTGCTTCCTTGGAAAAGTTACCACGATACACGGTTAAGCTCGGGCGCCTTGCGGTACGGTATGACCGGCAAGGAAATAGAAGGTTTGAACAGAAGCAGGTAGATATCCTTCTAGGAGTTGACTTGGTTCAATTGGCTGCCAAACAAAACATACAGGAGGCTATCCTGGTGGCGGGTGACAGCGACTTTATACCTGCCATTAGGGCGGCGAAGGCTGAAGGAGTATTGGTAAAGTTATTTCATGGCGCATACCCTCACAATGAGCTATGGCAAGAAGCTGACGAAAGATTCCGGATAGATCGCCCATTGATTGATGCCATTAAGAGGCAAGTGCCCTTTCCTTGACATCCCCATACCCCAATACCATAATTCCCCTAGTTTCCTGCCCTGTCCAACCGGACTTTTACTTGAATCCACGGTTATGAAGTTACGGGCGCCGGGAGGTTTGCCATGACTGCCGTAAAGTACTCACTGGAAGAATTCGTCCACGATATGGAGACGCTGCTGAAGGAGCAGCCCGACCGGCACGCCATTTTCGACCGGGGTTCCTCTTACCTGGAGAAGCTTATCGCCAACCCTGCAGCCATTCCGGACGAATACCTGGTGCCGGTGGGACGGGGTGGCCGAAGCAACCACGGTTCCTACGCCCTGTACCAGGGAGAAAGCGGCCTGCTGGTTACCTCGGTGGTGTGGGGCCCCGGCGACCACGCGTCGCCCCACGACCACGGTACCTGGGGCATGATCGGAGTAATGGGCAACCACCTGACCGAGACCCGATTCCGGCGGGTGGATGACCGTTCGGTTGAGGGCTATGCCACGCTGGAAAAAGACCGCAGCGTCGAGTTCACATCGGGGGAGATTACCCTGCTCATTCCCGACGTGGACGAAATTCACCAGATGGACAATTTTACCGACCGGCCCACGGTGGAAATCCACGTTTACGGCAACGACCTGCGGGGCCTGAACCGCTCCCGTTACGACCTGGACTCGGGTAAGATTATCCCCTTTGTTACCGAAAAATACGACAACTGCTAGCCGGAATACCCAGTTATGCCGGGCCCGATGGGAGGTAGCGTTGCGGGCGCCCCATTTGAGAAGCCCGGCTTTGGGCCCAACCGGCCAGGCATCAGCAACTAGAAACAGGAGAATTGAGCCATGCCCAACCTGGTAAGCGCCGAGGAGTTGCGGCACCTGCTGGAAAGCGAAGTGTCCTTCGCCCTGATTGACGTGCGAGAAGCTGGCGAATACAACAGTTCCCATATCCCGGAGGCCAGCCTTATTCCCCGGCGGGAGATGGAGTTTCGTATCGCCGCTTCGGCGCCGCACCAGGGCGCGCATATCGTCCTTTGCGACGATGACGGCCGTCGCGCCTCCCTGGCCGCCGGCACCCTGGAGGCCCTGGGGTACTCCAACGTGTCCATCCTGGACCGGGGAATCAATGGTTGGGCCAGCCTGGACTACCCCACAGAGTGGGGCGTCAACGTGCCCAGCAAGGACTTCGGGGAAAAGGTTGAGGTCGTCCATCACGTCCCTGAAATTGACGCCGCGGAACTGCACAACCGCATCGAGCGGGGCGACAAATTGGTCATTCTCGACACCCGTACGCCTGAAGAGTACCGCCGGTTCTGCATCCCGGGCGGTCGCAGCGTGCCCGGGGGCGAACTTGCCCTGCGAATTACCGACATAACCGCTGAACTGGACCCGGATACCACGGTGATTGTTAACTGCGCGGGACGTACCCGCAGCATCATCGGAACCCGCGTCCTGCAGCGCATGGGACGCCAGAACATTTATGGGCTGAAGAACGGCACCTCGGGTTGGGTGCTTGCCGGCTACGAACTGGAATCGGGCGCCGATAGAGTTCACCTGCCGCAGCCCTCTGCCGAAGGACTGGCCGCCGCCGAAGCCTATGCCGACCGCCTGGCCGAGGAGGATGGCGTTCGCTACCTGGACATTCCGGCCCTGCAGGCCATGATGGAACGGTCCAAGACCGAAACCGTCTATTTCGTGGACGTGCGTACCACTGCCGAGTACGCCGAGGGTCATATTCCCGGGTTCCGCTGGTTCCCCGGGGGGCAGGCGGTGCAACGCTCCGACGAAGTTGCCGTGGTCAGAAACACCCCGATTATCTTTGCCTGCGACGACAAGGTGCGTTCCACGATTGCCGCCTCCTGGTACCGGCAGCTGGGCCACCCGGAGGTCTATGCCGTGTCAGGTGGAGTCGGCGCCTGGGCCGCCGCCGGTCTGGCCGTAGACACCGGCGCGCCGGCCGAGCCGGTGCTGGGCCTTGACAAGGCTCGGGATGGACTGCGGCTCCTCACCGCGGAGGAACTGGCGACCGAGCTGTTTGACAACGTGCTGTCGGAACTTGCATTGGAGCTGGGCGCCGAAAACGACGAAGAGGTTGAAACGGAAGAGCAAACGCTTGTCCTTTTTGTGGATTCCAGTGCAGACTTTGCCGCTGGCCACGTACCTGGCGCTCGCTGGGCGCCTCGGGGCTGGCTTGAATTGCAGGTTGGTGGCCTGGCGCCTTCCCTGGAAACTCCGTTGGTGGTTACCTGCCGGGACGGGCGGAACTCGGCGCTGGCGGCGGCAGCCCTCAAGGGAATGGGGTACGCCAACCTGTCTGTCCTGGAGGGAGGAATGGACGCCTGGCTCGCCGAGGAGTTTGCCATCGAAACGGGCCTCTCCGGCGTGATGAGTCCCCCCACCGACCTGGTGGCCAGTGGCCCCGACCGCAACTATGCGGACATGATGAACTACCTGCGGTGGGAGACCGCGCTGGGAGAGAAATACGAGGGAGTTCAGTAGGTTGCCGCTCTTTTGGTTACGGTTATTACATCATTCCGCTCGTGGTGAGCCTGTCGAAGCATGAACGGGAGGCCCTTCGACAAGCTCAAGGTTAGAGGAAATATTAGCCATCAGTTCAAATAAGTTGGGCCGCTAGCAGCTTAACGACTCTGAAATGATGATTGGCCAGCCCGGCCCGTCGTTTCCGCGCCGGCGGGAACCTTGACAGGCTAGAGTTAAGATTCCTGCCTTCGCAGGAATGACGGGTTTGTGGATTAGCCAACAGTCTAAAGTTGAAGTACCGGTTCACCAGGGTTGGTTGCCCGGTGAAGCGACGCAGTTAGCCTACTCTATGAACTGACGTAATGAACTGTTGCGGTGAGTCACTTCAGCCGGCCAGGGAAGTTAAGGGCCGGGCTGCAGGGAAGTCCAGGGAACTTTGAGGTAAGGAATGCCAATAATCGAACACAGCGCT
This sequence comes from Dehalococcoidia bacterium, assembly GCA_034423215.1. GTDB lineage: Bacteria > Chloroflexota > Dehalococcoidia > Lucifugimonadales > UBA3495 > Bin22. Next base: position 19,650 of record DAOUIY010000067.1, on the reverse strand, counting down.
ATCAGGATGCCGGCGCCGGTGGACTGCCGGGCCGAACGCACCTTCGTCTCCTCGGAGCAGGGAGCCGTTTCACTGACCGTCAAGGAGGTGGAACTTCACCCCGGTTGGGAGGGTCGTCTGCACACCCACTCCACCGACGAAGCCATCATGGTCCTGGCCGGAGCCGTGCAGCTGATTATCGGGGATGAGATGCAAACGGTACGGGCCGGCTGCACCCTGTTCGCGCCGCCGGGCGTGCCCCACAAGCTGGTAAACAGGTTGTGGATTCCCGTCCGGTTGCTGGTAATGTATCCCTCAACTGACCAGGAAACCGATTACCTGGAGTAGATACCAATAAGCCCGGAAACCTGTGGCAACGTGGTCCGGCGCAGACGGGGAGCGAGCGACTCCTCCCCCCTGGGCCTGACCGGAAACAGAGCAATCCCCTTCAGGAGGCCGACAATGGCAACCCAAAGCCTGCGCACCGAAGTAAAGCCCCAGCTAATCCCCACCAACGCCGGGTACCGCACCTGGGCAGCGCCCCCGGAGGCCCTGCAACAGGAGGTGGTGCCCAACGACCTCTTCTACATTCGCAATCACTGGACCGACTGCCCCGAAATTGACATCAACACCTATCGGCTGGTGGTGGATGGCGAGGTGGAAACTCCCTTGAGCCTTTCCATGGACGACATCCTGGGCATGGCGCAGCAGCGGTTCCAGGTTACCTTCGAGTGCTGCGGCAACAGTCCCGTACCCGATTACTGGGCCAAGGCCACCCGCACCGGCTCGGTTATGGAGATGATTAAGGGCCACGGCATCATGGGCAACGCTGAGTGGGCCGGTGTTTCCCTGGCCGACATCCTGGCCCGGGCCGGCGTTAAGTCGTCCGCCGTTGAGGTAATGTTCGAGGGCGCCGACCACGGCCCGGATGAGACCGTAGGCGATCCTCCCGAAGTTACCTACGAGCGCAGCCTTCCTATCGCCAAGGCCCAGCACCCGGATACCATGCTGGCCTACGAAATGAACGGCGAGCCGCTGCCCCTGAACCACGGCTTTCCCCTGCGCCTGGTCGTCCCCGGCTGGTACGGCATGAACTCCGTGAAATGGCTGGTAGGCATTCATGTCCTTGACCGGGAGTTTAAGGGCTTTTACCAGGTGGAAAGGTACATGACCCAGAACGGGCCCGACAGCGCGGAATACTACACCTATCACACCAAAATGAAGGTGAAGTCCATCATCACCAACCCCGCCCCCGGCGAGGTAATACCCGTTGGCGGCTACACCCTGGCCGGCGCTGCCTGGTCCGGCGAGGAAGAGGTGGTCAAGGTGGAAGTCAGCGCAGACGGCGGCCAGACCTGGGACCTAGCCACCCTGGCGCCCCGGGCCAGTTCCTACGCCTGGTTCCGGTGGCAATATGACTGGAAACCGGCCGGCCCGGGCCGCTACACCCTGATGTCCCGCGCCACCAACAACCTGGGAGAGACCCAGCCCATGGAGTTTCCCAATCAGTGGGATGGCCGGGGCTACGGCAACAACATGGTATTCCCGGTGGACGTGCTGGTGCAGTAGTCGGGAGGGCCCACCATCGAGCTTTAGTTGGGGGCCTTCCTTGTCCCAAACCAGGATGTCTTGGGAGATCGTTATGCTGAAGTCCCAGCGTGACCGCCTGATCAGCAGCCTGAGCGCCGATAACCGGCAGAGTATGCGCCGGATTATTGCCGCTATCAAGGAGGCCCGTGGCGGCAGCCCCGATCTGGCTGTGGCCAAGGGAACGACGACGGCCAGGGAAATCCTGGAAGGCTGGCAGGTGGCGTTGCCTGATGAAGTCCGGTCTGCCCTGGAAGCCACGCTGGCGCGGGATGAGACTGGGCCGAAGGTTGGCGAGTTTCCCGCCGACTTCAACCTGAAGCGATTGGGGTCCCACGAGCGGGTGAGGCTGTCGGACTTCCGGGGAAGGCGGCCGGTGGCCCTGGCCTTCGGCAGCTACACTTGACCCCCCTTCCGCGCCCAGTCTGAGCGCATGAACGGGATCTTCCGGCGTTACAGGGACAGGGTTGAGTTCTTCGTAGTTTACGTGCAGGAAGCGCACCCCACCGACGGCTGGCAGACCGACAGCAATATCGAGGAAGGCGTCCTGTTCCGCCAGCACCGGAGTTACCAGGAACGGGAAGACGTTGCCCAGTCGTGCAGCATTGATTTGAACATCGGCTTGCCCGTACTCATTGAGGAAATGGACAACGCCATTGACGAAGCCTATGGCGCGGCGCCGGAACGGCTCTACTTGATTGCCGCCGATGGCCGCGTGGCATACCATGGCGGCGCCGGTCCCCACTTCTTTGACCTTGACGAGTGGGAAGCAGCAATTGAGGCCTGTGTCGGAACACCGTATTGAGCCTGACGGCGCCATTGAAAATTCAAGGAAGCAGACAATTGACGGAGTTAATTGACCTAACGCTGACCCTGGGCAGCGACCGGGTTGTTCCCGTGCCGGGACTGATTGGCGTTTGCACCGAACCGCTGCACACCCACGAGTCTCATGCCCGGTCCAACACCAAGCTGACCCGCGCCACCCACATTGGGACCCACGTGGATGCGCCTTACCACTTCCACGCCGACGGGACCACGGTGGAGGACATGCCCCTGAACCGCTACATGGGGCCCGCCCTGTTGCTGGATCTGCGGGCGGCCGCCCGGGCCGTGGCCCGCATCCTCTAGCCCGCCAGGCCGTCCAATGTCCGCTTCCGATGACCCAACTCCCATACTGCTGGCCACGGGCAACCCGGCCAAGCAACAGGCGTTGCGGGGCTTGCTGGAGGGGTTGTGGCTGAACCCGGTAACTCCCTTTGACCTGGGCATTTCCGCCGACCCGGACGAAACCGCCGATACGCACGAGGCTATAGCAGTGGAGAAGGCGGCGGAGTGGTCCCGTTTGGCCGGGATGCTGGCCATTGCATCCGACGGCGGATTGGTGGTGCCGGTCCTGGGGGCCAACTGGGAGAGTCGCTACACCCACCGCTTTGCCGGACCCGCTGCCGATGACGATGGACGCCGCCGCCGCCTGCTGCAGTTGTTGGACGAAGCCGACGGCGCCCGTCGGGAGGCTTCCTGGGTTGAAGCCCTGGCCATCGCCGACTCGGGCAGGCCCCTGAAGTCCTGGGAACTCAAAGGAGGCAGTGGCATAATTGCCCGGCAAATGGAACCCGGCCCCCATGCGCCAGGCTTCTGGGTGTTTCCCCTGTGGTACTTCCCCCACCTGGGTAAATATTACAATCAGCTTTTGGACTCCGAAAAGGAGGAAATGGGCGACCACTGGGCGGCCCTGAAGCGGTTGGTGAGGGACTTTATTCAGCAGGAGTATCCGCTTGCCGCAAGGCCTTAAGGGTGATTTAGCATACCCGATGGGATAGAATGGGCAGGTTGAATTAGACCTGCCCCGGCGACCGGCCAGTCAACCCCGCTAGTTTGTCTATCGGAGAGCCTGCCTTGACCACCACCGACACGATTGACATGCCCGCTTCCATTGACCAGGTCCAGAACTTGCTGCGCGACCAGCAGTATGTTGCCGACCGCGGCCTTGCCGTAGCCATCTACCTGGCGTTGACCTTGCAGCGTCCCCTGTTCCTGGAAGGAGAAGCCGGCGTGGGCAAGACCGAAATCGCCCGCTCTCTGGCCAGTGGCCTGGACACCGAGCTTATCCGGCTGCAGTGTTACGAGGGCCTGGACGTCAATCACGCGGTATATGAGTGGAACCACACCCGCCAGATGCTGGAAATCCGTCTGCTGGAAGCGGCCGGGGACGTGGATCGTGCTGCAGCTACCGAAGACCTTTTCAGTGAGCGGTTTCTGGTCAAACGCCCGCTGCTCCAGGCCATTGACGAAACCCGCCAAAAGCCGCCCGTCCTTTTGATTGATGAGCTGGACCGGGCCGACGAGGAATTTGAGGGCTTCCTGCTGGAGTTGCTGGCCGATTTCCAGATAACTATTCCCGAGCTGGGGACGTTCCGGGCCGCACATCCCCCCGTGGTCATTATAACCTCCAACCGCACCCGGGAAATTCACGACGCCCTTAAGCGCCGCTGCCTCTATTACTGGATTGACTATCCCGACTACCAGAAGGAAATGCAGATAGTCAGTGCCAGGCTGCCCGACGCCCCCCGCCGCCTGGCCCAGCAGGTAACCGGCTTCATCCAGGAGTTGCGGGAAACGGAACTGTACAAGATTCCCGGTGTTTCCGAGACCATAGACTGGACGTCTGCCCTGTTGGCCCTTAACCAGACCGAGCTGGACGCCCAGGTGATAGACGATACCCTGGGCATAATGCTGAAGTACCAGGATGATATAGAACTGGTGCGGGGTGAACCCGTGCGCAACATCCTGGAGCGGTCATTGAACCGCGGCCCCCGTCGGGGAGGACGCCGCGGGTAAGCTGCCCTGGAGGTTATTGCACCTACCCATCCCTGCCTTCAAGCGGGGTAGGGCTGGCAAGTGAAGAAGGCTTGACCCGAGCCCGTTCCTGGTTGCAACCGGCATCGTCCCTTGATTCTGAAGCGGATTCGCCTATGACTGTCCTGGATAAGCAGGATTTTGCAGTTTCCAGTGACATCGCCCGCACATCCTGGTACCCCTGGATTTACAGTGAGACAAACTGGATACCATGACCTTTGAACAGGAAACCGACGGCCACATTCTCCACAACCTGATGCTCTTCGGGGAGACCCTGCGCCGGCTGGGTTTGGACTTTGGTTCGGGAAACATGCTGGACCTGGTGCGGGCCACCGAGACTATCCCCATTGGCCGCCGTCAGGACTTCCGCGCCGCCGCACGCTGCCTGCTGGTACATCGAAAGCAGGACTTTCCCCTGTTCGACGACGCCTTCCAGATTTTCTGGCGAAGGCCCGCCCACGGCATCAGTACCCGGGACCTCCGCAGCATGGGCGAGGAGCGCCGTTACCGCAACCCCCAGGTGGGCCCTCCCATAACCGGCGACGAGGGTGGCGACCTGGTGGGAGAGGCCCCTGAAGGTATGCCTGGCATTGACATGAGCCAGACCTACAGCCCCCGGGAAGTGCTGCGCCAGAAGGACTTTGCCGACTATACCCCCACGGAGATTACCCAGGCCCGCTCCATGATGGCCGATCTGGCCTGGGACCTGGGGCGCCGCAAGACCCGCCGAACCCGGCCGGGGGAAGGTCAGACCCTGGACTTTCGACGTACTTTCCGCGGCAGCCTCAAATACGGCGGGGAACTACTGGAACTGTCCCACCGCCAGCCAAGGCAAAAGGTGCGGCCCTTGGTGCTGATTTGTGACGTCAGCGGCTCCATGGAGCGTTATACCCGCTTGCTCCTGCACTTCATTCATACGATAGCCGGTGACCTTGGCAGGGTTGAGGCCTTCCTATTCGCCACCCGGCTGACGCGAATAACCCGCTACCTCAATTACCGTAGCATTGACCAGGCGGTAAACGAAGTGGCAAGGGCCGTGCCCGACTGGGCCGGCGGCACCCGCATCGGCGAGGCAATAAAGAGCTTCAACTACACCTGGGCGCGGCGCACACTGGGCAACGGGCCGGTGGTCCTGGTCATCTCCGACGGCTGGGACCGGGGGGAGCCGGAACTGCTGTCCCGGGAAATGTCCCGGTTGCAGCGGAGTTGCCACCGCCTCATCTGGTTGAATCCGCTCCTGGGTTCGCCCAATTACCAGCCTCTCACCCAGGGAATGGTGGCGGCCCTGCCCTACGTTGACGACTTTCTGCCGGTGCACAACCTTAACAGCCTGGAGGCCCTGGCCCATCACTTGAATAATTTGCCCGCTCGCAAGGAACCGGCCGCGGCCTACCGGCGGTCGCGTTCCCTCGAAGAGCTGGAGCAGAACGAACTCGCCGCGCCCACCCGCCGCCGAGAAGACATGAACCCGGCGTTGGCTCCCACCTTCCGCCATCCCCTGTGGGGGCAGATACCTCCGGCATAATCGGCTGCAGTCCTTTCACTGCGCCTAATCCCAATTTTTACCTCGAATAACTACTGTCAGGCGCCTATAGCGTTCTGCCTGCCTTCCGTGCCTACAATGTTGCCAGCATCGTTTTGGCGGTGGTAAGGTGCAGAATAGCGAACAAGGCCGTGTTTCCGAGAGACAATCAATATGGAGCGTACCCGGTCACCTTTGGCGGTGGTACGTTATAATTTTCGCCATTCAATACTTCGCTATCCTCGGTCTGACTATTTGGGATGAAGTGACGAATGGCGCCGGAGTCGGAGCAGTTCAAATCACGTTGAACGTGCAAAAGGGCATGACCGCCAGCATTCTTAACATGGCGGCGAGCACCTACTTAGTCCTGGAGGGCATAATGCTGGCGCAATGGTTGAGGGAAAGGGACGAGAGAAAACGGCAGGAAGCAATAGACCGGGTTCGGGAAGAATGGCAAGCCTGGTACGATCGAATGCAGGCAGCCAAGAGGGAGGGCTTGCCCTTCGATGAACCACCTCCCCACGAAAAGGACAACTCGCGGAAAGGGTAGCATTACCACAAGAACCGGATAGTAAGACCGCCCATATTACATCAAACGTGCAAAAGGGCATGACCGCCAGCATTCTTAACATGGCGGCGAGCATCTACTTAATCCTGGAGGGCGTCATGCTGGCGCAATGGCTGAGGGAAAGCGACGAGAGAAGAACGGAAGACTCGGCTGAACGGGGCAGAGAAGAAGGCAGGGAAGAGGGAAAAGAACTTGGACACCGGGCGGAGCGCCGTGCATGGCGGTCGTGGTATGAAAGAATGCAGTCGGCGCGCCAGGCCGGCTTGGCCTTCAATGAACCGCCGACGGGCCAGTCAGAGGATGCTGTGGACGGTTAAACCGCTACCGGGGAATCAACAGGGATAAAGGCTGATTTTGTGCAGACCTCCCACGCTCTCCCACCTCCGGTTTCTATTTGCGCCAGCTAGGCGCCGAGTGCAAGCCGGTGCAGCCATTTACCGGCTCAAAGCCCGACCGGCTCTCCCCTGTTCTGCTTACTTCGCCGCACCCACGCGCTTTGGCTGATCCTGGATACCAGATATGCTACCGGAATCAAAGCTGCCCCTACCGCCGCGTCAAGAAAGTAGTGGTTGCCGGTGACCACTATGGCAGCCAGCGTTAACACCGGGTAGCCAAGCGCAAGATAACGTTGCCAACCCCGAAACTCCCGCACGCACAACCACGCAAGAATGCAGGTCCAACTGAAGTGCAGGCTGGGCATGGCGGCGTTGATGTTGTAGAAGGGCGCCATCGCCGGACCCCCGTAAATTGCAGGCCCGTAGAGTTGGATAGTATCTGCCAGCAATTCGGTCTTGTAGGGGGGAGCCAGGGGGAATGCCACGAAGAGCACCAGCGCCAGCGCCAGGTGTGCCACCAGCAAGTTGCGATACCGCAGATACACGCACCGGCGGGTCAGGTACAGGGCCAGGGCCGCCGCCAGAATGACCGGCCAGTAGGTGACAATGTAGACCCAGTTGAGAAGGGCCGCCAGCGGCTGGGCGTGGTTCAAGGCCCAATCTTGTAGCGCCGGCTCGTGAAGCAGTCCCAAGGCTGACTCCAGGTCAACTATTCGGTCGGCGTTGGACAGGGCCCGCTGCTCGCCACCAACAGCGATTGCTCTGAGAAGCAGGTAGATAAGGTATAGGCACAGGTAAAACCCCAACTCGGCGGTATGACTGCGCCAGCCACCAAAAGGCTGCGACGGAAGGGACCGGGCAAATCGCGAAACAGTCAACGCCATGCTTGCCTATCCATGAAGGAACGCGAATACGCAAAATGGTCGTGTACGATTACGCAGTCCGGTTGACCGCCGGAAGCAGTTGCCGGAAGTCTGTTTCTGAAAGTGTTCTCCGGCAGCCTGTCTCCGGAAAAGGAAGCGAGGACGCCGAATAAACAGCGTCCTCGCCTTATGACACTGAAGGGAGCTTAGTCCTGGAAGTGGGGCATTACCTCGGTGGCGAATAGCTCCAGAGAGTCCTTAACCTTCTGGCTTTCGATACCGCCATAGTTGGTGAAGAAGATTATGCTCTTCACGCCGGCCTTGCGCATCCGCTCAACACGTTCCGCCACTTCGTCCGGTGTACCGAAGAGGATAACCTTCTCCGCCATATCGTCGTAGTCGAAGGTAGTTTCGGCGGCGAAGCGGCGGCGGTAGGCCTGGTAATTCTCAGGCAGCAGTTCGCCCCGGCGTTCCGGCGGCGCGCCCACCTCGTCGCCTGTGGTCTTGAACCACATGAACGGTGTTTCCGCGTCTTCCCTGGCCTGGGCCCTGGTGGGAGCGGTGTACATGGCCCGGGCTACCTTGATGCGGTATGGGTCGAACACCTCGCCGGCTTCTCCCACGGCCCCCTTGAAGTAAGCCACCTGCTCCCCCACCTGGTCGAAGGTCAGTCCCTGGCCCACCAGCAGATTCCACCCGTTCTCAGCGATGCGGTCCATGCTGCCGGGGCTGGCGGCGGCTACCCACAGGGGCGGGTGCGGTTCCTGCACCGGCTTGGGCAGGACCGTCATGTCGTTAAAAGTCCAGAAATCCCCCCGGTGGTCAAAGGGCTCGTTGTTTGTCCAGGCACGAATCATCACCTGGATGGACTCCTGAAATCGCCGGTCCGCTTCCTCCATGGGAATGTTGAGCTTGTGAAACTCTCCCCACTGGTAGCCCCGGCCTACGCCCAGGTCCAGGCGGCCGTCGCTCAGCAGGTCAACGGTGGCAGCTTCCTCGGCAATCTGGATGGGGTTGTGGAAAGGCAGAACGGTAACGGCGGTGGCCAGCCTGATGGAACTGGTCAACCCGGCCAGATAGGCCAGCACCGAAAGAGAAGCGGAAACTATACCGTGGCTCGAAAAATGGTGCTCGGTCATCCAGACCGAATCATAGCCCAACTGCTCGGCCCAGAGCACCTGCTCCAGGGCGTCACGGTAATACTGGTTCTGCCTTGCGGGGTCGGGCAACTGCACCGAATGGAAGAGGCCAAATTTCATCAAATGTCACCTTTGTCTAAATAATAAACTGCGAACCAAAAAAAGTGCCGACTGGAACGTAAGCGAGCCAAATATTTCCGGTCGGGCCCGCCATTTGCAACTTCCCAATTCTAACCTACATGGCCTGCCAGTACCTGCGGCCATCGGCGCGTACCACCCTGCCAAAACCTGGGTAGGGAAAGTGCCCTATGATTCCCAGGATATCCTCGGTTTCCAGCTGGTCCATCAGCTTGCGGCGGGTTAGGCGGGTCTGTACCGGGTCCATGTCGGCCCGGGATTCCCAGTCGGGTTCGTTAACCTGGGCCTGGTTGTGGATTACGTCGCCCAGGATGATGGCTCGTTCCCCTTGCGAGTTGACCATGATGCTCATGTGGCCCGGGGTATGGCCTGGCGAGGGGAAGGCGGTCAACTCGTCGGTCAACACATGCTCGCCCTCCATGAACTCGATCAGTCCCAAGTCCTCCAGCGGCCAGACGCAAGCCGGGGCGTTGGGGAAGCGGGCGGGCATGATGTCTTGGTCGTGGCAAGCTTCCCAGTCCTTGCCGCTTAACCAGTAACGGGCGTTGGGGAAGGTTGGCAGATACTTGCCGCCCTCCTCGGCGGGAGGGGTCAGGTTCCAGCCCACGTGGTCCCGGTGCAGGTGGGTCATAACCACCATGTCTATTTCATCGGGGCGGACGCCATGGGCCGCGAAATCGTTCATCAACTCGCCCCACGGCGTATCGGGGGCGTCGGCGGGACGGGCGCCCATACCCGTGTCCACCAGGATGGTGCGGCCTCCGGACCGTATCAGATAGGATGCCAGGTTAAAGCGGACCTTGTGCCCGCCCACCAGGTGCTGCCGGTATCCCTGCCACTCCTCATCTGATTTATGGTTCGGAAAGAAATTACACAGGTCAAACTCCAGGATGCCGTCAGACAGAGAGGTAATCTCCACGTTGCCCACGGTAATACGGTTGCCGGCCATGCCACACCTGCCTGCTAATAGGAATGGGGAAAGCCGGGGGCTATTTTAGCATATTGGGGGAGGGGAAGAGTCTATGACTGACAGTGGCCTGTTGTACCAGGGACTGTGGCCATTCATAATCGCGCAATGCTGGGCTTTTTCGACGAATCCGGAGACCCTGGCCTGAAGATTGGTCAGGGGTCAAGCCGTTACTTTGTAGTATCTTTGGTTACATTTACCGACGACGCGGAAGCGTTGCAGTGCGACGAGAGGATTGCCAGGCTAAGGAGCGAGTTGCGCCTACCTCAAAGTTTTGAGTTTCACTACGGGAAGAATTCAAGGAAAGTCCGCGAAGCTTTTCTGGAAGCGGTTAGGCAGTATGACTTCAAGTATCACGTCTTCGCATTGGACAAAGACCCGCAAAAACTGCGCGACCTTTCTCTAAGTCCAGACAATCTGTACCAGTACATATCAGGCCTGGTATTTGAAAGGGCAAGTTCTTATCTTGAAGATGCCATAATAGTGATGGACAAACGGGGAGACAAGCAATTCAGGCTCGAACTGTTTCGGTATCTGCGAAACACCGTTCGCACATCCGATGGGCAGCGTAAAATAAGGAAGCTCAACCAACAGGATTCACACAGAAATAACCTTTTGCAGTTGGCCGATTACGTTGCCGGCGTAGGGAATCAAGTAATATCCGGGAATATGGAGGCTATTGCATTGTGGGATTTCCACTTGAGAAGGAAGGAAGTTTCCCGGGGAATTTGGCCAAAGTAAAGACTGGTTCCTAGCCCGTCAAGGCAAGCGCCCCATGAAGGGGACCGTTCGGAACCAGCCCAATTCCAATTACTTATGCTACCACTTCCTGTATATTCAGTAAACAGTTTTAGCGCCAACAAAATTCACCCTATTCGCTATGTCCACGTTTTTGCCTACCAACCAATCCACGGCTTTGCGCAGTTCCCCCGAATCGGGTGGATTGGTGATGTAGAGTTTCACGTCAGGGGCCACACCCAAGAGGACTTCGGCCACCCTGGTGCCGTGGTTGCTCTTGCTTTCGCACTTAGTGAAGTCGGTTTCGGTGGTCACGACCTTTCCTGCAGCATTCTCGAAGAAGCACTTGAACTCTACTCGGTGGGTGTAGGGGCCTGGTGCTTCTGCGTCCGGCAGGTCTTCAAAACCCATAAAGCCGGTATCTATGATGGCCACCCTGATCGGAGAATCGGTGTTCCCAAACAACAGGCCGGTATGACCGTCGTCCTTCCAAACATCGGCACCGTGGGCGGCTACGCCTGCGCTGGTCACTGTGCTGTGGGACGTGGCAGAGACGGGCTGAGGCTGGCCGCTGAAGTCCAGCAGTGCCACCAGGACGACCATCAAGGTGATGGCCATCCCGCTGGCCAATAACCGTCCGCTCCGGCGCAGGGCAAACTTATCGAAGGGTCTCATGTTTACGCTCCTTGAGGTAGTGGTACAGCAAGGTGAGCCGAGCTTGGGGCCCGCTCACTTTTGCCATTTACGGGCTGGGATTTACTTCGCTGGGGTCTATTTCCCTGGGTGTTACCGCCGGCGTCGGGACGGAAACGTAAGTGATGGCCTCCAGGGCCACCAAGCCAGGCAGTTGGTCGATGCGGAGGACAACCTGGAAGGCATTGTCATGGTCGTCGTAGAGGATTCCTTCATCATCCAACCACTGAATGGCTTGGGAGCGGGCCTCATCGGTGGCTTCTTCCGCAATCCAGGCGAGAACCTCGATACGCTCAGCCGCGGCTGCGCCCGACGCACCGGATGTGGCGTCTTGGACCCGGTAGTCCAGGTCCTCTGGCAACTCAGGGTACTTGGTCGGGCGGGGCGTCGGGGGCGTCCAGCAGGTCTCATAGGATTCGCCCTTATCGTCCAGGCCTGATATGCAAGTGGTGGGCGCTGGCATGGGAGTGGGCTCCTCGTCCTGCGGTTGGGCGTCTACGTTGCCTATGCGCTCCTGGACTGACAAGTCTGCCGGCCCGCAGGCCAGGACCACCACCAGCACCAAGACCAATGCAACAAGGTAACACCTGCGGTTTATTAGTCTGTGATAAGTCATAGCACTCTTTAAGGGTAGTATTATCGTATTATGATGGATTTCACGGTCAGACAATAGGCTTGCCACCTGTCATCATCCGACTTGACTATTACCCTGAAAAGACAGGTTATCACTATGTCACCTATTGTCGAGGTCGTCACTTTTGCACGCCAGTACTCCGACCAGGCCTTATCCTGCACAATGCGCACCTGTCAGTTGTGGAGCGCCCGCCTTCCACCCCCCAATTCTGCTACAATGCCCCCAATCTAGCCCCAGGGGGCCAGAACTGCCGAATGACCAACTCCACCGTACCGGTCGTTGAACTCTTCAGCAGGGTAAACGACCTGCCTGCTCCAACTATTCCCGCCATCCGCCCCATTCGCCGGGAGTTGTCGCGGCGGGTTGCCGGGGCTGGCGCCGGTGAAGTGTTGGCGCTGGTACAGGACATTATTGACCGGTCATTGCTGGATGGGGAGCCGGACCTGCGTTGGGTGGGTTACGAGATTGCTCATTACCACCGTCCAACACTGGCTGCCCTGGACCGCCAGATCCTGGAACAGTTGGGCCGCGGCCTGGACACCTGGGACTCGGTGGACGTGTTTTCCCTCTACCTGTCGGGACCGGCCTGGCGCAAGGGGCAGGTCGGCGATGCTGACGTACATAGGTGGGCAAGGTCAGAAAACCTGTGGTGGCGCCGCGTTTCCCTGGTCAGCACCGTGGCGCTGAACCTGAAGGCTCGCGGCGGAACCGGCGACGTGGGCCGCACCCTTCCGGTGTGCCGCCTGTTGGCCGGCGGCGGCGAAGACATGGTGGTCAAGGCGCTGTCCTGGGCGCTGAGGACTGCTGCGCAACATGACCGGGCGGCGGTGGAGTCTTTCCTGTTGGAACACGACCATCGCCTGGCTTCCCGGGTCAAGCGGGAGGTGGCAACCAAGCTCCACACCGGCCGGAAGAATCCTCGCCGCCAGGTAAAAGTCTGACCGGAAATTGCCAGGATTCCCCCAACTCCCGGCGTGGGTAGCAACAGCGAAACCTTCGTGAATCTTCGTGTCCCTTCGTGGATAAAACATTAATGGAGGTGCGGCTATGAAGGCAGCCGTTTTGCGAGAGGTCAACGTACCCCTGGAAGTGGAAGAGGTGCAGGTTGATACCCCCGGCCCCCGGGAGGCGCTGATCCGCACCGGCGCCAGCGGCGTTTGCCACAGCGACCTTCACTACGTGGAGGGCAGCTACAACATTCCCAAGCCGGCCATCCTGGGCCACGAGGCCGCGGGCATCGTGGAGGCGGTCGGCGAGCAGGTCCATTACCTGAAGCCGGGAGACACGGTGATTATGTGCCTGTCCGTCTTCTGCGGCCACTGTGAGTTCTGCCTGCGCGGCCAGCCGGTCCTCTGCACTCGCACCGATGTAGTTCGAAGCGCTGACCAGCCGCCCCGGCTGCGCAAGGGCGGAGAGGCCATTACCCAGATGGCCCAGCTGGGCTCCTATGCGGAGATGATGCTGGTCCACGAGAATGCCTGCGTAAAGGTGCGGGACGACGTGCCCGTGGACCGGTTGGCCCTGATTGGCTGCGGCGCCACCACCGGCCTGGGCGCGGTGCTGAACACGGCGTCCGTGGAGCCGGGCAGCACCGTTTGCGTGGTGGGCTGCGGCGGCGTGGGCCTCAACTGCATCCAGGGCGCGGCGCTAGCTGGGGCATTGCGCATCATTGCCGTGGACACGGTGGAGACCAAGCTGACCATGGCCCGGGAGTTCGGCGCCACCGACGTTATTGACGCCTCCAGCGGCGACGTGGTGGAGCGAATCCGGGACCTGACCGATGACGGGGTTGACTATTCCTTCGAGGCCATCGGCTTGAAGCAGACGGCGGAGCAGTGCTACCAGATGCTGCGGCCCGGCGGCACCGCTACGGTCATAGGCATGATTCCCGAGGGTACTATGATCGAAATTGACGCCGGCGGTTTCCTGCGGCGGGAGCGCAAGCTGCAGGGCAGCAGCATGGGCTCCAACCGTTTCCGCACCGACATGCCCCGCTACATCGAGTTCTACCTGCAGGGACGGCTGAAGCTGGACGAACTGGTAAGCCAGCACATGAAGCTGGAGCAGATAAACGAGGCCTTCACCGACATGAAGGGCGGCAACGTGGCCCGCAGCGTGATTCTGTTTGATTAGTCGCGGTCGCCTAATTTTGGGGTGGAAGTTGCCGAGCGTCCCTGTACGTCGTTCCCGCGCCGGCTGGAACCTCGACCGGGTGTAGCCGATATTCCTGGCGTCGCAGGAATGACGGTGTATTTGAGACACGCCCTAATCCCCTGCCGTCCTGGTTCATTTCTACCGGGATTGCTCGGGAGACGGAAAGTCTTGTAGCCAACCAAGCCACTGCTGCCGAGGTATAGCTGTGACTGTCAATTCTGCAAGTCTTGAGCTGGGGTCAATTGTCATTGATGTTCAGGACCTGGCAGCGATGGCGGAGTTTTGGGGCGAGTTGTTGGGGCAGAAGCCCGGCCCGCCACGAAGCGGAGGCACTTGGGTTACAGTGGGGGATATTGGCAACAATGTATGGCTGGTTCTTCAACAAGTGCCCGACAGAAAAGCAGCAAAAAACCGGCTACACCTTGATTTTACGGTAGTTGATGTAGAGTCGGCCATTGTGCGGATTGTGGAGGCTGGTGGCGTACAGGTCACCAGCCCGAATTCTTCCGGCGCCGTAGTTATGGCAGACCCTGAGGGCAATGAGTTCTGCATCGGCGCGTTTCGTAGGAGCAGGGAGGGTCAGCGGATATAGCGGCCTTCAACGGCAATTGCATTGGCTCTGAACTAACGGGCAAATGCTCAAGCAAGGGGGGCGGGTTCCAAACCCGCCCCCCCCAGTTTAGGCGGCTGGCCAGCCCGTTTCGTCCCGTCCTACTCATCAAATACGGTGTCCTGGACGCCCGGAATTCCCAGGTTCTGAATCCTCCGGTCCTGTTGTAGTGGGGTATCGGCCAGGCTGAACGGCTCATCGGTGAATCGGGTTGCCAGGTACTCTGCCAGGGCGTCCTGCTCGGTGCCGGGGTCCGCAAAGTCGGCCAGTCCCGGGGCGCCGGACATTGCCGCTGCCAGGTCAACTCTCCCGTTGCCGGGGGACGGGAAGGGATAACCGTCGCCACCGTCGGCCAGGAAGTCGAGGGTGGCCACCTTTATGACCCGGTCAGGGTCTCCCGCCAGGGACCCCCCTTCAACCACCCGGCCGGTAATGCTTCCGGCTTCGTCCACAATGGCCAGGGACCGGATACGTCCACCGGCCGGGGCCGACGGGTCAAAGCTGAAACGCATTCCCGACACCTGGGGGAACCGGCCGGCGGTTACCTCCCCGACGCCATCGAACCCGATGGCGTGCTCCATGACCTGGACCAGTTCGACCGCCGTCAGTTCCACTATTACCAGGCCGTTGTTGAACCTCAGTGTGCCCTGGACATCCAGTTGGGACACCCCGCCTTCCTTCTTGCCCACAAGGGGGCTGGCCTGGGGCGGCAGGAACTCTGCCAGTGCCGGGTCGTTGGTTCCCGGCGGCTGGATGACCTGCCCGACCTTGTCCCGTATGCCGCCGCCGTTCTTAATAGAAACCGCCACTTCGGGGTCCACGGTCCGGGCCGTCCAGAGGTTAGCGTCCGCCGTCAGATTGCCCAGGTTGGTTTCCTCGGTGCGCACCGAGCCCCGCAGCCCGTTCAGGAACACCGTCGTCGCGCCGAATATGTTCCCGTTCCGCTCCTTGAGCGCTCCGGTCAAAGACCTGGCTATACGGGTGACTTCGGGCACGGGAGCGCCGGCGGACCGGTGGCCGCCCTGGGGATGGGTGGCGTATGCCCCGCTGAGATAGGGGTCAACCGACTCGAGGATTAGCCGGCCACCAGCATCAAACCCGACCACCAGCCGGCCCAGATACCTGTAGTCGGCGTCGGTGTTCACCAGCAGCGCCGGTTCGCCGCTGGCCGACTCATACTCCAGGGGGTAGTTGCCCTGGGATTGGTCGCCTGGCCACAGCCGGTCCGTTTCGTCGGCAAGCAGGGTGTTGGACCCGCCGGCCACTATGATATCCACGTCCGTCAGCAGCGTAGCCAGTTCCTGCTCAATGGCGATTTGCTGCATGTGGGCCAGCAGAATAATCTTGTTGATTCCCTGGCCGGTCAGGCTGTCCACGTCCCGCTGGATGAGGTTAACCAGTTCCTCCACAGCGGCGCTGTCCTCCGGCAGTACGGTAATATCGCCGGAGTTGGTGATGCTGGCCAGGGCGGGAGTGGTCGCTCCCACCAATCCGATACGCTCCCCGGCCACAGTGATAACCGCGCTGCCGGACAGGCTGCCGGAGGCCAGGAATGCTTCCTGCCCGTCCGCCACCACCAGCGGCGCCAGGTTTTCGTCGTCTTCGAAGACCAGGTTGCTGGCGAGGTATGGAAACCTGGCTCCGGGGTAGGCCCCTTCGTCCTCCTCGTGGGAAATCAGCCTGGCAAAGGCCTCCGTACCCCGGTCCAGTTCGTGGTTGCCCACCGCCGATGCCTGGAAGCCCATGGCGTTGAGCAGGGCAATATCCCCCCGGCCCTCGCCGGGCACTCCCAGCGTCCCTTGGTTGGCCTGGTCGGCTGCAGCAAAGTAGCGAGGGCCGGGGACGTAGTTGTCGCCGGAGCTCAATACCAGGGTGTTGTCGGGGAACTGGCGCCGAAAGCCGTCGAGAATGGCGGAAAAGTTCTCCACGTTTGAGAGAGCGCCGGTGGAACCGTCCATGTCGCCGGCGTGGAGCAATTGCAGGGTGAACGATGAAGCCTGGAGAGAAACCCCGGCTGGGCCCACTGGGCCGGCAACGCCGGCGGTTCCTGCTTCTCCTGCATCGCCCCGGGGGCCTGGCGCTCCCCGGGGCCCCGGTTCACCCCGGTCGCCGGCAGGACCTAGCGGACCGGCAGGTCCAACAGGACCGGGCAGCCCCGCCGGGCCAGGCTCACCGGCAGGCCCGGTACGGCCTGTTTCTCCAGGTATTCCCCGGGGGCCTTCAGGTCCCTGCTTACCCTGGCAGGCCAAACCTGCCGACAAGGCCAGGGCAACCAGGAGGGCTACGACGAGGATTGGAATTTCCTGCTTGAACCGGTTTGTAAACACTACCTAGCCTCGCAACGCTGGAATAGGCTGACCTCGACGAACTGGCGCCGCCGGTTGCGTCGCCGGACCAACCGACCGCCGGTTAGACAGTCTATTCCCAGTGGAGGTTTTTCGAAAGCTGAACTGCGTAGAGGTTTCCTGAAGGCGGGGCAAGGGAGATGGGTCTGAAGTGCTGCGGGAGGGCCCCGCAACGGGGGGCACAGTCTGGGGGCGGGTCATTGACCCGCCCCCATCAGTAGCGCCAACCGGTACCGGCCTGAGTGCCCGCCGGAGACGGGCGGCCGGACTCGGGTAGTTGTTACTCTACGAACCGGAGGGTGTTGCCCCGGAGTCGCGGCGCGTAGTAGGGCTGCCATTCAATGTCGTCGGCGAGACCATATACGTACACAACCTCGAAGAAGGGCAGGAAGATGGCCTCTTCGTAGGCGAAGTCGGCAATCTCTTCCATAGCCGCGGTCCGTTCGGGGCCCTCGGGAATGGAGTTAGCTTCCGTCTTCCAGGCCTCGAACTCCGCGGTGCAGTGGCGACTGCTGCGGCTGAAGCAGCTAAGACGGGAGTTGTTGAACCGCTGCATGTCCAGAATCTCGTTGGACGTGGCTACTTCGTAGGCGTGGGATGAGCGGAAAGCAGGTCCCGGGGGATCCCGGTCTGCGCAGTCCATCGCCGCCTGGTATCCGGGTTCACCGGAGAAGCGGCCGCAACCGGAAATCTGCAATTCCCTGGCGGCGCCCAGGTCTCCGAAGGAGTTCAGATGGGCGTTGACGTCAACGTCCCTCCAGAACTGGACCACGGCCTCCAGGAGTTCCTCGCCACGGATGTTGGAGCCGGGGCGGGTGTTGATGTGGATTTCCGGGTTGTCTTCCCTGTTGGCGCCCTGGTAATAGCCCGCTTCTTGCAGCAATTGGCGCGCCAGTTCAGGATCGTAATCTCGCCACTTGGAGTTCTCTGCGGTAATGCCCACCGTACCATTCATTGATATGGCGTTGTGGCACGGGATCTGGCCGTTAAACAGAGAGTCGAGCAGCGTCTGGCAATCTATGGCGTGGGTGAGGGCCAGGCGGACATTTTTCTTCGCCAGTTCCTCGTGGAAAACCGTGTCAAAGACCAGGGTGTAAACCTCTGCGGTCTTTCCGCTAACGGTGTTGCTCACGGTTTCCGCTTCCTCAAATCCGATGTCGGCGGCCCAATGGGCTTCTCCGGCCCGGATCATGGCAGCACGCACGGTAGCTTCAGCCCGGTAAGTGTGGGTCAGATACTGGATGGACGGTGCCTGGGAGAACCAGTTCTCATTGGGCAGATAGTCCTCGTAAGCCTCGAACTCGGTGTTGACGCCGGGCTGGTAACCGATAATCCTGTAGGGCCCGAAGCCTATGGTCATCAGCGAGCGTTCCTCTTCAGAGGCGGCCTCAAACCACGCGGGGTCCTGGAAGTCGGCAAAGAGGGCCGTGCGGGGGTAAATGGGGCAGGGGTTCGGGCAGACGGCATGGACGGTCAGGTCGTCAATGACCTCGGCGGTCATGTCGGGACCGGTCCAGGTGACTGAAGCGCTGGGGTTATCCGGGAAGGCGTTGTATTCGATGCCGTACTTGGCGGCGGCGGCGTTCCAGGGAGCGCCGTTGTGGAACTTCACGCCATCACGCAGGTTGAACTGCCAGCGGTCTATGTCAATCTGTTCCCAGTCCACCACTCCGGACAGGGGAACGATCTCGGCGGTGCGGTCATCCAGCCAGGTCAGGAAGTCGGTTACGAAGTCCTGGCACCCCATGCTGTGAATCTCGGCGGAGCAGCCTTCGCTCCAGGCGCCGATGCTGGCGGGTTCAGCCTCGGTTACCACTACGGCGTGGTTCTTGGCAGGGTCTGCCGAAGGAGGCGCCGCGGTGGGAGCAGGGACGGCGGTGGGCGCCGCTTCCTGGGCCGGGGCCGTATCCGTCATCTGCTCGCCGGAACCTTCGGCGGGCATAGCTTCGGCCGCGGGCGCCGAGGTGGCCTGCGGTATCATCTGGGGGGCAAAGGTCGCCGTCGGAGCCGCTTCCTGCTGACCTCCCGATGCGGGAGCCGCAGCCGGCTCTTCGGCGGCGCCACACGCCACGGCCAGCACCGCAATCAATGGCAAAATCAGCCAAAGGCGGCGGTTAAACGAATGGGCGCACATTCTGATGTATTTCCCCACAATTCACCTCCGTTTATTACGAATAACGTAAGACTCTAGTGCTTCCCTGCTGGGTGTGATGCCTCCTGTTCGGATAATCTTACTACTTTTGACCCGTAGTAGCCGATTTATATTACAGAAATGGCCGTCTGTCAATAATTATCATCATATTTTCCCCGGCCTGCGGCGGGCTTCTTGCCCCTGACCCGACGCATCTAACAGGTTGACTTTCCGCGAAGCTCCTCGAAGGCCTAGGGGGTGTCGTCAAATTGAATGTGGGGGGCTTCCTAGCGTCCCTTTTCGTCGTTCCCGCGAAGGCGGGAACCTCGACCGGCAGTAGTTAAGATTCCTGCCTTCGCAGGAATGACGGTGCATTTGACGACACGCCCTA